>JAIUMA010000067.1 GCA_022565795.1 Balneolia bacterium | reverse complement strand
TAGCGCACACGCCTGGGGGGCGTGGGGTCGCAGGTTCAAATCCTGTCATCCCGACTTTGCGAATGGCTAATCTATTGTATTTCAATAGGTTGGCCATTTTTGTTTGGAGTAGCTCCCCACTATACTACCCATAAAAGAATTAGAGTAGCAATAAGGAAACATTATCCCCGCTACTTTATCAAATGCATCAAACGGGATTCGGTGTATTCTGAGGTGCTCAGGCGGTAGATATACACACCGCTTGAAAGAGACTGGCCGTCGAAGCACCAGAATCCACTTATTCATACATCAAATCCTTCTTGGCATTATTCCGCCAGCGGGCCTGATTGGGGTAGTCTACGAAGTATATTTTCAACTCTGCCTGATTGGGATAGTCGGTAAAGAAGATTTTTCTCTGGGATTGGGTTACATAACGGGTGAAGTACCATTTCCCGTCGTTGCCTCTGGCCTGAGACGGATAACGGACCCTGTACACCAGCAGATCGGCCTGAGTCTCATAGGAAACAACATGCACGGTTACATCGGCTTGGGTGCGGTAATCGACTGAGTAGACATGCTGCGCGGAAGCCGACTCAAATAATGTTATGATTAGCAGCAGCAATGGAGGCATGGCATAAAAGCGAGAAACGGCGAAATAGTTCATGACTTATAAAAAACGGATAATCGTTGCAGTCTAACTAAAATAATAAAAGCAGGTGAACAAGCGATGCCTCTTCGCTTGCTCTGCCTGCAATTATTCGCTCTCTCTTGACCGAAATTCTGATTAGCAACCTGGCTTAACAGCCTGAGTGTTACGCTAACTTATATGATTTGAAAAAACCTCCGTAGCAGCCTGGCCGCTTGAACCCTGGTGATTCATGTGAAACTGATGTTTACCACCAAACCATGTTAAGACAACCTGCCGATTAATCAGGGTAGGACCTGAACTGTTCAGCGTTTTGTATGAAGAAAACGGATAGCTTCTGTAGTCTGAAGAAAGCCCTTGTTTTTGCGGCATCCGATGGATCTCAAGCGTGGTCTGCATACATTCCTTTTCGGTTTTCAGCGGAACAGCAGAGATTCCCGAAACCATCAGGTCAATTTGGTCCTGTGGAAAAATGCCTGAAAGTTTTTTCTGAAGCTTGGTGGCAATAAAGTGTTCAATCTTTTCGGCATTGACATCGCGGCCAGCAAGCGGTACTACGATGGCAGAAAACTCGCCTGGAACCAGCACGTAGGTACACGTGCTTAGAGAATTAATGAAATAAGTGCGCCATACGCTTAGAAATGAAAAACAGTCGGCTTTATTCGTAAACACGTCGGTCCGTGATGGCCGGATTTTAATATGCCAGTAGGTTGCTGACTCGTAAAGGTGCATGATGAATTGAGTTATGTTCGAGTTCTTGTAGGTAAGACTACTGAGATCCGAAAACGTTACAATCTTTTTTAAAAAATAAAAGCAGGCGAACAAGCGATGCCTCGTCGCTTGAAACGCCTGCAATTATTTTGCTCCCATGATGATAAATATTTATATATCTCAAACGAGATAACAGCTGTCTTTAGATTAAACTCGTTTTTTCAGGATGCGGTGGCCATGTTTTCCGGCTTCACCCATCCGTAATAAGCCTGATGGAATACGCTGAATCTCAGCTTGCCTCCAAACCAGCTCCAAACCGTTTTCTGATCAATCTGGCTGGGGCTTCCATTCGCCAGTGCCTTGTATGATGAAAACGGGTAGTTACGGTAATCCGTAGAAAACCCGTATTTCTGTGGCGTGGTATGGAGGTCAAACGTTTTGTATATGCAGTCTTTTTCGGTGTAAAGACGCTCAGCGGTTACGCTTAGTGCGATTGCTTCAATTTGTTCAGAGGAAAAAATCCCGCTTAGCTTTTTGCGCAGTTTGTCAGAGATAAACGTGACGAGTTTTTCCGACTGGATGTCTTCACCCGTTATGCAAACTACCGCGCTGAATTGGTTTGGAACCAGCACATATGCGCACGTTCTTATCGAGCTGATTAAATAGGTTCGCCAAACGTTCAGAAAGGCAAATCGCTCTGCCCGTACTTCAAAAACATTGGTCTGCGCCGGACGAATACTGATATTCCAGTAGGTTTCAGGTTCATAAGTTTTCATAATTCGTAGGGTTATGTTCTCTTTTTTACTGGTAAGAGTGGCCCGGCGAGAAAACCTTACAAACTTTTTTGTAAAACATTCAGGGAATATACTGAACCCTGAAAAAACCATCTAAAATGGAATCGAGGCGCGGATTCTATAATAAATTTCCTGATTCCCGGAGCTGAATAAATCCTGAACAGGCTGGGCAATACCAACGCTGTGAACTATCTGAAGGCCAAACAGGCCCAGCTGGTTCTTTAGCTCAAAACCAGAACCTGCCCGACTTACGGTTTCTGTATCTACAAATTCCCCCCGTATTCGAACTAACCCGGCATCGGTGAAAAGCGCCGCGGTGGTGCGTCCGAATCTTAGAATCCCGAGTATTTGCGTATCCAGGCTTGGAAGAACAGGAATACGGTATTCTGCCGTACCGAAAAGCATCTGATCGCCGGGTACGTAGTCGCTGAAACCACGAACGCGTTCAATATCGGTGTAGAGCAGATCGATGCCCGGAAAGATGCTGCCGACCGATATCTCATCAACTCTGCTAAAACCAATGTAATCCTGACTAAAACTATCACCGTATTGAAATATGGCCCGGCCGTAGAAAAACAAACGGTGCTCCCATATAGATGGCAGTACGGAATAAAAGACAAGATCCGGTCGTACATAGCTGGTCTCTCCGCCAAAAGCGTCGGTGCCTACGCTCACCCGGGCGTCGATACCCCAGCCGGAAAGCGGATGAATAAGATTCCCTGTATCCGGTTTCCTGTTCGTAATCCGAATTCCTGCACGGATGTTTGTCTCCCAGCCGCTTTCGGGTTCACCAAGGCCAAAGTCCTCACCTTCCGTATTTCCATCCCAAAAGCGATTGGCATCGGTATAGTCGTGCCTGATTCTGGTATAAAGAGTGGTATTGATGAATGGCGAGTCGAACCAGTCCAGCGGGAGTGAAGCCAGAAAAAGACCGCCCGAGCTCGTGGTAGTGAGAAATGTATCGTTATAAAAACGCCCGTGAAAGCTGTTTCGGTAGGCCGTGAGATTCAGCGTTGGTCGCAGCTGGCGATTGGTATAGCTAATGAGCCCCAGGCTGTTTTCCGGAACTGCGGAAAATGCTGCTCCTGCTGCAACCGTAAACATATGCTTGGATAGCGGATCTGTCAGAAGTGTAGCTGCTCCAAGCCCCCAGGTCTCACTGTTCAGGTAGAAAGGAAAAGGAATAGTTGTGACGTATGAAATGTCCCTGAACGATGAATGCCGGTAGCGGTCGGTTATTAAATCGGGGTTGGGCTCGAAGTGAGTGCTGATGGTATTAGGAGGCTCGTGGGTTCTCCAGCGGCTGTAGGCTTCGGGAACGGCGATCTCGCGAGTGTAGGCCCGCCGCGATGCATCAATACGATAGATGCTCATGTCGCTTTTGGAATCTGTTGAGGATACAACGAGCTGTCCCTGAAGGTGATTTGCTGAAGCCGAATCTGCCTCAATCCATTGCAGCGCTGTTGCTCCGGTAAAGAGTGATGTCACCCGTTCCTCTTCACCATTATAATCGGAGAAATCGGCGCTTGTAACGAATACATTAGGGACCTGATCTCTAAGGCTGGTCCATGCCAGTTTACTCCCGTCCGGACTCCAAACGGGATTGCGATCATCCGTGCCGCCGCTGGTGAGGGTAATGCTTTGACCGTTTTCCAGATTCAGCACAACGATATGCCGCTGCCCGGATTCGTTAAACCGGCTGTAGGCAATACGCCTGTTTTCGTTGTCGATGGCAATCCGGCCAATCTGCACATCGCCCTGATATTCTGTGAGCTGCGTTTCCTCTCCGGTTTCTAAATTCAATCTGAAAACGTTGGCAGTTTCATGCCGTGATCCAACGAAATAGAGGTGGCTTCCGTCGTTTCCGAATACAGGGTGAACGGCCCGTCGGTTAAAGGTGATGCGCTCCCAGGTGCCATCTACGGTTTCAACGATAAAAAGGTCGTTAATGATGGAGCCATGTTCGCCTCGTACGCGGGCAGAATAGGAAAGCTTGCTGCCGTCAGGGCTCCAGCTTATCGGATTGTTGATGTTTCCTTCAGCGAGAATTCGCCAGCTGTCTTCATCACCGGTATCCATTACCCCGATTTGATTGTACGGTCGGGTTCGTGAAACAAGGCCAAGGGTTGCGACACGGCTGCGGTCCGGACTGAATTTCGCGTCGGAGACCATATAGCCGGGTAACTCCATGGGTTTTGTGCCGAGTGAATCACTGCGCTCAAGCTGACCCGCAAGGGTATGGTAATAGATGGAAACGTGTCTTCTCCACTCATCTTCAAATTCATTGAATTCTTTGCCGGTCACTTCTTTGAATGCTTTGCGAAAACTGTGGTATTCGAAAAGGCCCAGCATGGTGCTGCTTCGATGAGCCAGAATTTCAGCCAGCGCGGAGTCGCCGTACACCGAGGCGAAATAGCGCAGCTGTGAATTGCCGGACGCATACATAAGTGAGGGATTCCGAAGTGACTCTTCGTCGGTATAAGACGGGCGGCCATCATACAGCGCGGTCCGGAGTATAACATCACCGCGGAAGGCGTGCCATGGCTCGGTTTGGTACTGAGCGATGCCTTCAGTCCAGGGCACCGGAAGCCCCATAGCGCTGTTGGCGATGCCGATGAGCGGGATGTTGCCTTTAACGGCTTCAAAGTGGAAGATGTGTGCCAGCTCGTGGGCCAGTACGGTGCGAAGCCATTTCTCTTCACCTGACCATGCCTCTGCGACCTGGTTTACGTTGACCCAGATGTTGGTATAAGCACGGGGAAAGGGCACGGCAAATCCGTTTAGTATTTCGTCTTCGTCGGAGAGATAGATCCGGATTTTGTAATCAAACTCCACCTGCAGATTTTCCGAAAGAACATCATAGGTCTCTTCGGCTATGGCGGCAGCAAGCTCCTCAATTCCGGACAGATGCTCCGGATAGGTTATGATAAAGCGCTCCGTTTCTGCGGTCAGCCATGATATTTCAGGATGATTACGCTCGTTGAACACGGAAAAGCCGAAGCTGCTCGTCTGCGCCTGCAGCGTGGGATGATAAATTGCTGATAAACACAAAACAGCCGTCAGTGAGACGGCTGTTTGTAAAGCTTTATACGAGGAGAGTACTGCTCTCATTAAATCAAATCAGGATATTATTCAATAATGATATCGTACGGCATACGAGCCATGGCGCCTTCCATACGGAGCACCTGCTGCAGCTGCTCATAAACAGGATAAAACGGACCCAATTCAGCTTTTATTTGCCGCTGTGCCCGTGCTCCGCTTCCCATGCTTTCAAGCAGGTTTTCGAAGAAGCTACGCTGCTCCGGATAGGCAATGATTCTGAAGTCATCCTCAATCTCAGCAAGCTGTGCAGCCATGAGAACGGCTTCATCCAGCCCGCCAATCACATCTACAAGTCCGAGCTCAAGCGCGCGGTCTCCGCTGTAAACGCGGCCCTCGGCAACGAGGCGAACTTCTTCTTCGCTCATATTGCGCCCTTCGGCAACCCGGCTGATAAAGAGGTCGTAACCTTCTTCAATCACGTCCTGAAACATTCTGCGCTCGATATCGGTCATGCGCCTGGTTGGGTTCGGAAAGTCTGAAAACTCACCGGTTGAAACCACGTCGGTTTCGATTCCCAGCTGATTGGTCAGCAGACCTTCCACATTAAAAAAGAGCCCGAAAATGCCGATTGAGCCGGTAATGGTATTGCTCTGCGCCATGATGGTATCGGCCGGGAGGGAAATCCAGTATCCGCCGGAAGCGGCTACGTTGCCCATAGAAGCGATAAGCGGCTTTTCCTCCTGAAGCAGCTCCAGCTCACGACGAATCTGATCGGATGCCAGAACGCCACCACCAGGCGAATCAACTCGGAGTACAACAGCTTTAACGTTATCGTTATCGCGTGCACGGCGGATTTCACGAACGAGACGGCGGTCGTATATGCCTGAAGAGGCGCTGCTGCCGATTTCACCAGATGCGTAAATAACGGCCACGCGGTCACGGCTTCTGCCTTCGGAAATGGCTTCGCCGCTTTTATTGAGGTTGGAAACAGAAATCAGCTCCAGATCATCTTCCTCATCAACGCCAATGCGTTCTTTAATGATGGAACGGACTTCATCACCGTAATAAATGCCGTCCATCAGCCCCAGATCAACGGTGTCTTCAACCCGCATGGCCAAAAGCTGATTATTAATTTCCATCACCCTTTCGAACTCCATCCCGCGGCTTTCGGCAACGGCCTGAATACTGAAACGGTGTAAATCGCCAAGGAAGTCGAGCGTCTGCTCCCTGTCTTCGGCGCTGCGGCTGGTACGTGTAAATGTCTCAACAGCGCTTTTGTATTCGCCCACAACGAATACTTCCGGCTCAATTTCGAGCTTGTCGAACAGCCCTTTGAGGTAAATACCCTGGCTGGCCATTCCGCTGAAGTCCATTCCGCCAACCGGGTGGATATACACCTCGTCGGCTACGGAAGAGAGATAGTAGCCACCCTCCGAATAAATCGGGCTGTAGCTTACGATAAACTTTCCGCTGTTTTCTTTGAATTCTTCCAGCTCGTTACGAAGCTCCTGAAGCAGCGCCATGCCGCCAAAAACGGTTCCGGCCTGCAGATAGATACCCGATATTTTGTCGCTCTCAGCTGCGGAGCGGATGGCTTTGCGGAGATCATCCAGTCCGGCAGAACGCTCGCTCACAGAGCCGATAAGTGGAATTGGAATCGGAATGTTGAAATCATCCGGAGCGCTGCGCTCAAGCAGCTGCGTGCCGTCGAGGTTGATAACCAGAAGAGAGTTGTCTTCAACGGTTACGGGATCTGAAGAAGAAAAGATGGCAATAATGCCGATTAGAAGCAGAAATGAGATTGTAAAGAAAATTACCAGTCCCACCAGGACTGATAATACAGATTTGATAAAGTTCATCAGTAGTAGTTAATGCGTTGAAATGGTAGTTGCGTCTGCATACGCTAAAAGATACCACATGTTCAGAAATAATGAAGGGTAAGACTGTGCCCCATAAATGAAGGTACAGCGGCTGTCGGAAAATGTATATCTTGCAGCAGCTAATACCGATGATGATACGAAATGATATGACCCGCGCCTGCCTTATTCCAGCACTTGTTCCCGATTTGTGGCATCTTGCTGCCATCATACGTGCAGATATGGCATGCTATATGATTAATGAGCCCTTTTCACGAAAGTCACAGGCTCACCGGATGAAGCTTCGGAACGCAGAGGGCACGCAGTGGTTTACAATGCCAATATATCAGGATGATCGGAAGAAGCCTCTGAATGAGGTGCGTATAGACAACTCCGTTAACTGGCAATCCGAGCTAATGAAGGTGCTGCGCACAAATTACGGTAACAGTATTTTTTATGATTTTTATGAGCCTGAAATCAAAGCGGATCTTGAAAAGGCCGCAGAATCCGAATGGCTTCTTGAAATTGTTTCGCATTTGAATAAACGAGTGTTTCGCTATCTGGAGCTCGATTCGCAGATTAGTGACAAACTCAAATTTTTTAAAAAAGAACAGTTTGATCCGATCGACTTTGGCAAAAGTGATGTCATCTGGATTGAGCCGCGCGGTAGCTATTACAGAAAGCTTGGCGATACGGGCCAGGCTGAAATACAGAGTCCTGAGTTCACTCTACCGGAATACCGCCAGCATTTTGATGGTTTTGAGCCGGGATGCTGTCTGCTGGATCTTCTGTTTCAAAAGGGGCCGCTAAGCTTTGAAGTGACTGATCAGTTACGTTAGCTATGGTCCCTTATTGACCTGTTCAGACTGATTTGTCTAATTATAGGATCGATTTTTGTACATTATAGCTCTCGGAAAGCGTTATTTAGCTGTTCGAAATGTGAAAATAAATTATCGGTTTAATTCTGCACGTATGCTATCTAAATCAATCAGTCCCTTTTTCATTGGCTTGCTATTTGCGCTGCCCCTTCATGCACAAAACAACGAAGCGGCCCATGCGGCTATTTTAGAATCTTCATCATCAATCAATTCGCAGGCAACCGACACCCCGGTGCAGATTGAGCTAAGCGAACGACTCCGGCACAGAATCGAAGCTCAGCCTGTGGAGCGTGGTGCGCTCGAGGTTGGTGGTCAGGTGCTCTTTTCCCAACGATCATTACCCCAGTTTTACATCGACAATGGATTTCAGCCCCTTTGGCTTGGTGAGGGTAATGAAGAAAGGCTCAATCAGGTCGTTGAGGTCATTCGTACCTCATACAGACACGGTTTCAACCCGGACAGCTATCATTACGACCGAATCGAAACGCTGATGAGCATTTACGAAAACCCGGCGAACCTCAGTACAAGAGCACAAGCCGATCTCGAGCTGCTTCTCACCGATGGCTTCATCCTGATGACTTCACATCTGATTGCGGGTCAGCTCGATCCGTTAACATTCGACCCGAACTGGCACGTGGTAAGAGACGAAGTTGACTACATCAACCTGCTTAATTCAGTGCGTGAGGGTGAAGAAGTGAGTGCGGTGGTAGAACGCGTGCAGCCGCAGCACAGACGGTATGGCTTCTTGATGGATGCACTCGAAAAATACCGTGAAATCTCGCGAAACGGCGGCTGGCCACAGGTTCCTGAAGGCGCTACCCTTCGCCCCGGAATGGAGGATGACCGCATCCCTGCTTTGCGGAAGAGGCTTCTGTTAGCCGGTGATTTACACGGAGATGAGCCGGATGAAGAAGCTATGGACTCTCGTGTTTATGATGATCAGCTGCGAGAGGCCGTACTTAGGTTCCAGCGCCGTCACGGTCTGGATGCCGATGCCGTAATCGGCCGCAACACCTATGCAGCTCTCAACACACCGGTTGAAGACCGTATTATTCAGGCCATGGTAAACCTGGAGCGCTGGCGATGGTTAAAGCAGGACCTTGGCGAGAACCACGTGCTTGTAAATATTGCAAATTTCAGCGTGGAAGTAGTAGAGCAGGGGGAAACGGTGATGGATATGCGGGCTATAGTAGGCCGACAGTACCGCCAGACACCGGTTTTCAGCTCGCGAATGACCTATCTCGTGCTAAGCCCGTACTGGCATCTGCCTCCTGGTATTGTTAGGAATGATATTATTCCGAGACTGCGGCAGAACCCGAACCATACCCGTGAGCAGAATATAAAAATATTTGATGGCTGGGGTGCGAACGCGCAAGAAGTTGACCCTGAGAGCGTTAACTGGAGCGAGTCCGGAGTTGCCGGAAGGTATCGGTTTCGTCAGGAGCCCGGACCAGCCAACGCTCTGGGTGATGTGAAATTTATGTTTCCAAACCAGTTCCACGTTTACCTGCATGATACTCCGGCCAGAGACCTGTTTGGACGCACACAGCGGGACTTCAGTTCAGGATGTATACGTATTGACAAACCGCTGGAATTTGCCGAATATTTACTTAGAAACGACAGCCGCTGGAATAGAAGTGCAATTAACGACGTTATACGCCAGCGCAGGGAACGCACTGTTACGCTTCCACAGGCTGTATGGGTACACATTTTGTACTGGACAGCATGGGCAGAACCAGACGGAACCATCCATTTCCGAAACGACATTTACCAGCGCGACCGCCGTCTGATTGAAGCCATACAGGCAGAGATGGAAACGCCTTTAACACTTATTGAACACACTGAATGACCCGTAGCATGGTAATCAGGGCACTTTTCTTTGCTCTGTTGCTTTCCTTTCTGCCACAATCTTTCCCGGGAGAGACGGCGGATCTAAAGGCTTCCGAAAATATTCTTTCGATTGAAGACTTACCCCCATTTGGCTGGGAAACTGATGCAAATATATCCCCCGGAAACAAAGACGTTGAGTTTGATCCCTACCGGGCAGGCTTCACCCTAAACTATCGTGATAAAGCGCTGCCTTATGAGCTGTTCAGCGTGTTTGTGCTTCCGGGCGATCATCTCGAATTTACGCTGGGTGAAGGCGAGCCTGATGAAATTCTGCTGGCCTCCCGGGATGTAGCGTATCGAATGCAAAATGGTAAATCATGGGTGCTGTACGCCCCTGCTGAAACGGGAATCTATAATGTGGATTTCATACGCGTTCGAAACAACGACCGGATTCGGGTACAGCTTTTTGTGATGGTCCCCCACGATGAGATTCGCAATGGTTATCTGAATGGTTACAGGATTGGTTCTTATCCCACAACGCCTCTGAACGAAAATCCGAACTATCTGCCGCCCCGGGGTTTTATCGAAGTTACCCCGGAAAACAGGCATAGAAGGGTGAGCCCACATTTTACGCTGGGTCAGTTTTTGTGCAAGCAGGAGGGCGGGTTTCCGAAATACGTGGTGCTGCAGGAAAGACTGCTGCTTCAGCTGGAGCATATTCTGGAAGAGGCTAATAACCTTGGATATAATGCCAGCACCTTTCATGTAATGAGCGGTTACCGTACGCCATGGTACAATCAGCGGATCGGAAACGGTCGCTACAGCCGCCATATTTATGGTGATGCCGCCGATATATTCATCGACACCGGAAACGGAATGATGGACGATCTTAATGGTGATGGCGTTGTGGACAGAAAAGACGCTAAAATACTGTTCGACCTCGTGGATCAGATACAGCGTGAAGCCGATGAGTCGTATCGTCAGGGTGGATTAGGCCTGTACGGACCAAGACCATGGCGGGGCCCGTTCATCCACGTCGACGGCCGCGGCCACTACGCAAGATGGTCGCTGGATTAGGTGGTCGCTGCGCTCCCAATTGTGAATTGTGAGTGGTGAATGGTGAATGGTGAATGGTGAATGGTGAATGGGGCGACTTTGGTTTCCAGTCGTACAGTAAGTCACCGAAGGTCAGAACTGTAATTAGCCTGCAGGTGGAGATGGGTGATTGCATTAAGTACGTTAACTGAGCTATGTCCAATCAGGAAGCTTTCGGATCCTTGAAGCTTACCAGGATGCCAAATTAGAGTAGTGCCGTCAGGCACGACCAGGTTTTGCAACCTCGGATTTCAATCCGGGGATATAAAGGCCAAAAAATTACGAGTGCCGCCAGGCCTGTCTGCCGGCCAGGCAGGCACGGTGCATAATCTTCAACTGGGGATGCGTAAGCTGGCATCTCAACTGTCAAAACCCGGTCATCGACAAAAAAGTCCTCCGAATTTAATTAAAGCCGTTTTTTGTAAAATTGATGTATTGCTTCGTTGCAACGTCGACGAATTTCAATCTACTTCACCAAGAGCATCTTCTGCGTGAGGACCTCTCCTTCTGTTTGCATGCGGGTGATGTACATACCCGAGGGCAGGCTATCGGCTTCGAAGCGGGCGGTATGGCTTCCGGCCTGCAGGGGCTGATCGATTAACAGGGCCACGCGCCGGCCGAGCATGTCGTACACCTCAAGCCGCACGTGCGCGGCGTTGTTAAGCTCAAACGGGATGGTAGTGGACGGATTGAACGGATTCGGATAATTACGGCCAAGCATGGCTGACTGAGGAAGCTCGGGTTCGGTTGGTGTATTCACCGCAACAGGCTCCCCAAACTCATTGCCGAGATGGTCGCGGAAGTAGATTAAATTTGTGTTACGATAGCTTATCTCTCCTGTCCAGATATAAGACAATCCAAAATCTTTTGCTAAGTAGTAGTCATAAAACCATAGTCCGTCAATTATAAAATTCCTTATACTCACCTCACCTCCAAACAAGACAAGTGTCATATTTTCATCCCAGTTTCGAAATGTTTGCAATCCTTCGGTATCTGGCCATCTTTTTGCTTCTGTTATCTCATTCATTGGTGTTAATAAGCTGTCGATTAATACCTCATTAAATGGCAAGTCTTCCAAAGGTTTCCATTGATAAATATTGGCCGTGGCTTCATCTACCCGCTCAAGGTAATTGACTACACGCTGATTCACCTCATTAGTGCGGAAATCGAACTCATAGTGGGCCGAAAAAATATTATTCACGCTTTCCAGCTTTTTGTATGCCTGCCCGTTGGCCAGTACCGTATCGGCTACCACCTCAATGCTGTAGTATGTGGTGTCTGGCGGCAGAAATCCATCGATATAAATATCCCGGTAAACCCAATGATTTCCCACCTCAAGCGGATAAAAGCGCAGGGCTTCTTCAATTTCTTGCTGGGTTTGGGCCTGTACGGGGAGGGCAATGAGGATCAGGACGGGGAAAAGTAGTAAAAGTGTTTTCATAATGATGAACCATATTTTTTGAAAAAGAATACAGGGCTTTACAAAGGTGGTACTTTTGAATTGATAAATAATATTATTAAATATAGTTCCATTTGCAAAAAAAACAATGGTTTATGAGATTCAATAAAAAAGCCCTGAATTGAGATGATCAAATCAGGGCTTTTGAATAATTGGGAAGTAAAGTGATGCCTACTTCACTGCCACACCGATCGACTCTGCAACAATCCCTTTTACCCGTTCCACTACGCTGTCGGCGTCGAGGCCTACTTCTTTGTAGAGCTCCTGCTGGGTGCCGTGTTCCACGAGGCCGTCGGGGGTTCCGAGGATGGTCATGCGGATTCGGTGGGGCGTTTCGGCCAGGTATTCGGCGATAGCACTGCCAAAGCCTCCGAGTTTTACACCGTCTTCGATGGTGATGATGTGCTCGTATTCCTGAGCAATTTCATCAATCATGGCGGTGTCGAGCGGCTTCACAAATCGCATGTTGTAATGGCCGATTTCAATGCCGATATCGCTCAGCTTCTGGGACGCTTCAACGATATGATTACCGATTACGCCGTAGGAGAGCACCGCGATTTTATCACCCTTGCGGATGCATTCGCCTTTGCCGAGCTTTATTTGTGTGAAGCCTTCACGCATCTGCATGCCGGTTGTTTTACCTCTCGGGTAACGAATGCCAAACGAGCGGTCGGTGTAGCAGGTGGCCGTGTACAGCATGTCGCGCAGCTCCTGTTCGTTCATCGGAGCGGCCAGTACCATGTGGGGCAGACAGCGCAGGTACGCGATGTCGTAGAGGCCGTGGTGCGTTGGTCCGTCGGCGCCAACGAGTCCCGCGCGGTCCATGCAGAGCACAACGGGTAATTTCTGGATGGCAACATCATGCACAACCTGATCGTAGCCGCGCTGCAGGAAAGTAGAGTAGATACCCGCAAACGGAATTTTGCCTTCCGTAGCCAGACCGGCGGCGAAGGTTACCGCGTGCTGCTCGGCAATTCCGACATCAAAACAGCGGTCGGGCATTTCTTTCATCATTTTGAGGAGGCCGGTGCCGCTTGGCATGGCCGGCGTTACGGCAACGACGCGTTCATCCTGCTTGGCGAGCTCAATCACCGCATCGGCAAACACATCCTGATATTTTGGAATGGAAGGCGCTTTGGATACAACCTGAAGCGATTTGCCGGTAATTTTGTCGAACGGACTACCGGAAGCGTGCCACTTCACCTGATCTTTTTCGGCAGGTGCAAAGCCTTTTCCTTTTACCGTTACAATATGAAGCAGTTTCGGTCCCGGAATGCGCTTCAGATCCTCGAGGTGCCTCACCAGACCTTTAACGTTATGTCCATCAACTGGTCCGTAGTATTTAAATCCAAGGGCTCTGAACAAGCCGCCCGGCGTAAGGGCGGATGTCATCGCGGCCTCCATTTTGGAAGCCACTTTCCGCATCTTGTCGCCGGCTGAGCGGAAGTGGCCCAGCATATCGTACACATCATCGCGGATTTTATTGAAGGTCTGCGATGTGGTGATGTCGGCTAAATATTCTTTGAGTGCGCCCACGTTGGGGTCGATCGACATGTTGTTGTCGTTCAGAATAACGGTGATGTTGTTGGGAATACCACCGGCGTTATTCATGGCCTCAAAAGCCATGCCGCCCGTCATGGCGCCATCACCAATAACAGCAACCACGTTGCGGTTTTCACCCTTCATATCGCTGCCGATCGCCATGCCAAGTGCTGCGGAGATAGAGGTAGAGGAGTGCCCCACGCCAAACGTATCGTATTTGCTTTCAGTGCGCTTCGGGAATCCCGACAAACCTTTGTATTTACGGTTGGTATAGAAATTGTCACGCCGTCCGGTAAGGATTTTGTGGCCGTATGCCTGATGACCCACATCCCACACGAGACGGTCTTCCGGGGTGTTGAGCACATAGTGAAGGGCAACGGTGAGCTCGACCACGCCGAGGCTGGCGCCGAAGTGTCCGCCGTGTACGGAAACCACATCAATGATGTAGTCACGCAGTTCGAAGCAAACGTCGTTGAGCTGGTCGGGAGACAACTTCTTGAGGTCGGCTGGCGAATTGATGTTCGCCAGCAGCGGACCGGGGGTAATTTCAGGAGTGTTCATTAAGCCTGGTTTTCATTTTGTTTGACCTGTTCAACACGCAGTTCGGCCTGTTCTAAAATCTGGCTACAGTGTCGCGACAGCTTTATGCCTTCTTCAAACTGCTTTACAGAGTCCTGAAGAGAAAGCTCGGAGCTCTCAAGCTTCTGAACAATTTGTTCAAGTTTGCCTAAGGCTTCTTCAAATGTGATGGTATCGGCGGATGTGCTCATAAAAACTGAAAATGACGTTTGAATCAGCTGTCAAGGTAACGGTTTAGTGTAAAAGAATCACAGTGTTTTAGCTGTTCGTAAAACCGCTTCCCATTGTGCATCGTTCAGTCAGGTTTGGGGCTATGAGGAGAGATGGTGAAGGGTGATGGGTGGCTGACGACCACATCACAGCATTGGCCCTCAGTGCGATGTATATTTCTGCAGCATCCTAGCTCGGGCCATATTTGCGGAATACGCCTGACCCCGGGTTCCCATTCGGTCACCCGGTGCTATTGTTTTTTGACCCCATTCGGGGTCGGAGAAGATAAGGTTTCAGTTGGCGTGTGTCTTAATTCACAATCATTGTTGTCCGGTGAAAGTAATTTGAGATAAAAATCTGACTGTATACAGAAACACAAAAAAGTAAAACGCTAGAAACCACTAAAGGTTAAATATGCACCCAATAAATCGGGCCTAGGAAAAAAATGGC
>JAIUMA010000066.1 GCA_022565795.1 Balneolia bacterium | reverse complement strand
CTATCGCGACCAATTGTAGTGCGTTTAAATTCAAACGGACAGCATTCAGCTTAAAATGTCATTCTATTCGGGTATTATTGCCGGGTCTTGAATACCTGCCATTAAAAAACCTGAAATGACACCTCTTTTACTGATTGCGCTTTTGTTCTCCCAGCCCTCTCCTTCTGGTGATGTGAATGACACCACCCGCATCACCGAATCCCTCATCGCCGAACATACCGTCTATTTTGATATCCGGAATAACAGCTTCGAAGGCGCGGATTCACTGCTTGCGGCAATGGAACGCGCGCATTTTGTTACCCTGGGTGAGCTGCACAACAGAACGTGTCTGGGCGAGCTCTCCGAGACGCTTTTGCGCTATCTGGAGCCGCACGGCTATAATCACTTTGCCGTTGAAACCGGTCCCTATTCCGCCCGAAAGCTGCAGGAACTTATCCGTGAAGGGAAGCCGGCCGTATCCAAATTTTATGCGCAGTATTCATCAGGACTATTTGATTTCGTCCCAATTCCTTTCTTTAAGGGTGAAAGCGACCTTGCTATGCTTTCAGCCGCCGATTCTCTGGGTTACGAGCTCTGGGGACTGGATCAGGAGTTCTATTTTTCATACGCCTATCTGATTCACGAGCTAGCCCTGCTTGCCGGAGAGAGCCTCACCGATGAGCAGGAAAGGCTCCAAAGGAAGCTCACCCGAAGACTCTACTGGATGAACCGCAGAAACCAGATTTTCAGCGGGTTCCAGCTGAGCTGTCGTTTGCAGAACGACGAGCCGCTACGGGTTTATCTGGGAAGCTTTGAGGATGCGGATCACCCGGATATACGCGAGATTGTGGATGCGTTTAACGCCACGCTGGAAATCTACTGTCTGAACGAGCAGGGTCAGGGAAGCGAGAGCAACCGGATGCGCATCAGCTATTTCAAGCAAAAATTCGACCGCAATTATGATGCGGCCTTGCTGGAAGAGCAGGAGCCAAAGGTCTTCCTGAAGATGGGCTCATTTCACATGGGCCGCCAGCGCAGTCCGCTGAATGAGCTCGATATGGGCAATCATATTGCTGAGCTCGCCGGAAGAAACGGACAGTCTTCTGTGCATATTTACTACCTGAACCGTTTCTTTGATGGTAAAGACATGAAAGGTCGCAGCGGCTGGGAGGATTCGGAGCGGTTCATCAGCGCGGGCGATCGGAAAAAATGGGCACTGACGGATTTGCGTCCGCTCCGGGAGCAGCTAATTAACGGCACGCTTCGCGGCAGCACCTTCGAAATGCGGTCTATAATGAATTACGACTTTATCATCATCCCGCCCGAGGATGAATGGGTGGGGAAGCATTGGTAGTAAGGTTTTGACAAACCGATTACCTACGCGTCTTCGGCCTTATCCCATGAACTCTGATTACGGATAACTTATCCGTGATATAGCATGATCACGGTCCGTATTGATAGCAAACAGGCAGTGTTTTTTGCGCCTTTTCTTTTTAGTGCCTGCCCGTCTGACTGAAAAGACTGGCTGGACCAACAGATCGTTGAAACGGACTTTTCATTCTGATAAGAAAGCGGTGATTTGCCGGTGAATGTCTAAAGCCTTCTTTCAATACATTGCATATTTGGCTACTTTTTGTGACCTTTTCCCAGCTGCCCGGTACAGGGTATCAACAATACTACCTTAACTCACGCTTAGAGAATACGTTATGAAATTGTTTAGTGCCTTCATCATTCTGCTGCTCTTTATTTCCGGCTGCAATGAAACCGGAACGCAACAAACGCCTGCTGAACACAACCATGAAGTTGACCAGGAGCAGCTTCTGCGTGATATTCGCATTCTTTCAGAGGATTACTTCGAGGGTCGCAAGCCTGACACCAGAGGCGGCTTTTTAGGTCAGGGTTACGTGATTGGACGCTTTTCGGGTATCGGTCTGAACAGCTTCACCACAACCTTCACCCAGCCATTCGAATTTATTAACCAGAGGAGCGGTGAGGAGTTCAATCATGCAGCCAACGTAATCGGCTATATTGAAGGCACCGTAAATCCGGAGGAATACATCGTGGTAACGGCCCATTTCGATCACCTTGGCACGAGAAACGGCGAGATTTTTAACGGAGCGGATGACAACGCTTCGGGTGTTGGCGGACTGCTTGCCGCGGCAGAGTGGTTCATGCACAACCCGCCACAAAATTCGATCATATTCATCGGTTTTGATGCGGAAGAACAGGGTCTGCAGGGCGCGCGCTATTTCATCCAAAATCCCGTCGTGCCTCTGGAATCCATCATCATGAACGTAAATCTGGATATGATCAGCCTCAATCATGACAACGAACTTTACGCTGTTGGTACCTACCACTATCCCTACCTGCGTCCGCTCATTGAAGAGGCAACTACGGGCGCACCAGTTAGTGTCCTTTTCGGCCATGACTCTCCCGACTTACCCGCTGGCGAAGACTGGACCATGTCTTCCGACCACGGCCCTTTTCATGAAGCCAGCATCCCCTTCATCTACTTCGGCGTTGAAGACCACCCCTACTATCACACCGCCGATGACATCTTCGAGAATATAACGCCTGAGTTTTATTACAACGCGGTGACCACGATCATAAACGTAATCAGCTCGTTTGATGAGCAGTCTGATCAGATAAAAGCAGAGTCGGAGCGGTTTTAATTCTGTGATCAGTATTACGGTTTATCAGTGCTTCAGTGTGGATTTCATCAGTAATCGGTGGAGTAATTCTTTAGCTTTCCGTCTTTAAATAATCTGCGCATATTTGTGATATAATCGGCAACCCTGCCTGTAGTGCCTTTCATATCAAAAGAAAAAGCCCTGACCACCTGGTCAGGGCTTTTTCTTTGTATTATTTTTATTTATCGCTTGCTATGCTTTTTTGCCCGCAAAGAGCAGCAGCAAACCGGCAACTGCCGCGATTCCCCCGCCGGTGAGATACCATACCGCATTATCGGTTGGTGAACCGGTGAAGGTTTCTGATACCTCTGAAGCAAATGAATCATACTCACCCCATCCAAAATACAGCAGGATTAAACCGCCTATCAGCAGGGCAATTCCAAGTATACGTTTCATCGTGTTTCCCCCTCATTAGTGAAATTAGTGTGATGTCTTATGATTTACTGCAAGGTAACCAGCTGTTAAACCGGAGCCCTGCGGCCAAAAATTAGGGAAACCAGAAACAGGATGATAAACAACACAAACAGAATCTGGGCGATTGATGATGCGGCACCCGCAATACCTCCAAAGCCCAATACAGCGGCAATAATGGCAATTATCAGGAAAGTGATACTATAGCGTAACATACGTTTCTCCTTTTCTAAGGATTAGTTGTTCATTAGTAGATAATGGCTCAGGCTTAAGTCATTCGTCATTCATCTGCCTGGCCCGGGACTTCTATATACCCGTTAACACATCTATATTACACTTTAATAAGCCTAAACAACCAGGTTTAGTTCCCCCACTTGTTTATAAATCGTTATACGCCAATATTTTACGTTTCAATAGGTTTTTGTCATACGGGAATTGACCTGCAGAATGATATCTGCCACGCCTTCTATCTCCGCATCAAAAGTTTCGGGCTTGTCGCGCTCCACGGTAGTTATAGTCATGATGCGGCCTTCAAAACCGTAGTGCCTCAGGTACCAGTAGATGCCCTCGTAGTTGTCGGAGTGATAGCTGCCGTTCAGATGAAGGTGCCTGCGACCCTCTTCAAAATGCTGAAGAATAAAATAGGCCATGGTTGCGTCCTTCACAGCTTGCGACTTTGGCAGATTTTCACCCCCGTGTCCATGAGCCATTGCCATGATATTCTTGTAGCCGGGGAGCTCAAGGTCGATTTCAACCGGCAGCGGCATCATCCATTCCTTCGCTTCGTCACCAAGCTCATCCAGAATCTCAATGCCTTCATGGTATACCATATTGGCATATCTTCTTGGAATATTGGAAGCCACAACCGGAATGCCGTCTGCTTTGGCAAACTCTATTACGGCTTTATAGTCGGTGGCATAATTGTTCCAGAGCCTGGCTTCTTCTTCAAACTCAGATGTGCTTAGATCACCGGCCAGATAGGCATCGAGCAGCTCCTGCTGATCCTGCTCAAACATTTCCATTCCAAGCACCAGCGGTCTCCGGCTTGTGGCCAGGTCGCGTGTGATCTCATGCTGCAGCCAGTGCGCTATGGCGTTATTGTGAAGCTCGCCAAACAGTATGATGTCGTTTTCAAGCGCCATAGAAACCATATCGGCGTACATAACAGGCTCGCCATCACCATTAAAAAGCCCATAAGCGCTGATATCACGGAGCTCAACGGGTTCATCGGCCAGTTGTCTTTGGCTGCTGCAGGCGGTGAGAATCATCAAAAGCCCAACAAAAAGTGAAATTGAAAAAGACGAGTGTATACGCATTGAAAAATTGATCTGGGATTGGTTGAATTGAATGAACAATAAGTAATTAACAATTAACAACGCTTTAAAACAACCTTCCCGGAAATTTGTTGCGGAAAACTTCTATTGATCTGCGATCTGTGTGACCTGCATATTCTTCATTACGGCCACTGTAGCCCGGAGAATGGGATTTGAGCTTTGATTTATTCTTCAGGGACTCTGTCTGCCAGCCTGGTAAGACCCTACTGAGATGTAACGGGGGATTGTTTTTGATTCCACCATTAAAGGTTTCCAAATTCAATAATTCCAATTCAATGTAACCAATTTAACTTCCCCGGATACCAATGCTATTTTTAAATGATTCTGGTTTTTTATACTCAATAAATTGCTTTCAATAGTTTTTTAATACTATTACTCAATCACCCTTAATTAAGGTCATACTGATGGATAAGGCATTAATAGAAGAGCTTTCCCAGCTAAAAAAAGCGACAAACTGATTTTGGTAGAAGCTTTGTGGGATTCGATAGCATCTGACCCGTCAGAAGTTGAAGTTCCTGAACATCATAAAGAGATAATCGAAGAGCGGTTGAAAACGCTGCAAATAGACAAAGGGTTTAGTATAAATCGCTAAGGCGCGCAAAAATTACTATGGCGACAACTCTCACTTGATGAAAGTATAGGCAGGATGAAGATCCACAAAGGCGGAATCCGATTTCAAGAATCGGATTCCGCCTTTTTTATTATAAACCGCGGGAATCTAATCTACCTTGAATCTGAGTTCCCTTGCGACTTGACTGCCAATCCTGACGGCTTGCCGCAGCAGGCAGGTCATGACTCTAAGAGTAGGTATGCACGCTGTTGGCGGCCGACGGCAGGTAGTTCACCCCGAACCAGGCGATCAGAAGTATGATGAACGCACCGGCCAGTACCCACATAGCCGTCGTGATCTGCTTTGGCTTGTGGTAGCGGTAGTGGATGTAGGCCAGATAGCCAATCCAGGTAAGAAAAGCCCAGGTCTCTTTGGGGTCCCACATCCAGTAGTGGCCCCAGGCTTCCTTGCCCCAAAGCGCACCAAACAGCAGGCCAAGCGTAAGAAATCCGAGTCCCAGATAGACCAGATTATCGGCCAATTGCATATTCCACGACCACATGCGGCCGGTATAGTGGATAATCAGCCCTTTGATCGCTACGATGGTGGCGGCAGCCAAAAGCGCGTAGGCGAAAATGTACACAATTACATGGGGCACGAACCAGATGCTCTGCAGGGCAGGCATCAGGTCGCGATCGTAGTTATCCGGATAAATCAGGTTGATAACCAGAAACAGAATGGCCATGGCGCCGCTGTAGTGCAGAATCCATTTATAATCCCAGCGGATGTACGTGGCATAACCGACTACAGGCAGAAACATCGCATACCAAAGGCGGGTTTCACCAAGCGTGCGCATGGGCGGGCGCCCCAGCATATCCCAGAGCATCCACGTAAACACCACCAGCACAAGAATTCCTGCCAGATAGCTTCCATGAGCAAGAAATTTTATCACCTTTCGCTCACCGGCGATTAGGAAAAATAGCATCCCAAGGGCCCAGAGCACGATGGCAGCAATAGTAAACAGGGTTGGGTCGATGGGCATCATAGCTATACTCCTGCAAGTTCAGGTTCAGGTTCATTAACACGTTTTGGATTATCAGCCGGAGAATCATTCAGGGTGGCTTCTTTTTCATCCCCAATCCGTTCACTGCTGTTCTGCCCGGAAGCAGGCTCTTCTTCTTTTTCGGGGGCTTTGCCGAGGGTCATCAAATAGACAGATCCGAAAATGAGCATGAAGATTCCAAGGTACACTACGGGCAGCCATGGGTCGCGAATGGCCTCAATTACCGAGGTAGACGACCATTTTCCAAAACGATCATCATAACTATATTGGTAGAGCCTCCAGCCGTTTACGCTCGCGGGGTGGTTTACCTCAATGCGTGTTTCGATCAGATCGCCGGCCGGGGTGTAGATGACCACATCCGAGCTGTAGTGGCTCGCCTGCGGTATCGTCATAGCTACAGAGTGCTCACGGTCGATTTGCAGCAGCTGATGCGGATACATGAAGCTCCCGCTCGTTATCCAGCCTTCAAGCTGCTGACCATGAGAATCCGTAACGCGCACCAGTGCCGAAGGCGGCGCGCCGTAGTCCACAACCGGCTCGAAGCGTCCGTCTATGCGGCCCGACATCTTGTGGTACTCCAGTATCTCCACTTTCCAGCCAATAAGATTACCGTGATGACCTTTCTCAATTTCAAACATATCGCTGATGGATTCCGGCACAATCCGTCCGTCGTTTGTGGTAATTACCGCGATCTTTGGGTTGAACTCCTCCATATTGAATCGCTCGAGCTCAACAGCAAACGGCATATCCATATAATGGCCCTGTCGGTCGACTGAGCCCCAGACGACTTCACCCTCGTGCAGATCCATGGTTACGCGCTGCAGATCAGCCGCGCCCAGCAGGCCCGCCATTATGGCGATGTACAATCCGGCATGATTCAGGAAAAAGCCAATGTTCCGGCCCTTCATCGGGGTGAGGCGCTTCATGGTAGCCATGCCGAGTGATGCCATAAAAAACATCATCCCGAACAGAAACGGCCAGGAGCTGGTCATGTTCGATAGCCCGAGCTTTTGCACCCAAACCGGGTTTCCCGCATCCTCCTGAAGCGTGAACCCCATAATGAGCACGAGAAAGGTGATCATCGCTATGGAGGTCACCGCAGCCGGCACACGCGCCAGCCAGTTTACGAGGCTGTTTTTACGGAAAAATGTCCAGCTTAATACAATCAGTCCGGTAAATACCAGACCAACATACAGATTCACAGGCCAGGAAAGCGTCTGTGCGCTCAGTCCGCCCGAGACGAGCTGCAGAGCCAGACCGGTAATCAGCAGTCCGGCTACAAACAGCCAGCCTTCGGCATATCCCCATGGGGAGGCCCAGACCGGCTTCTTTTTTCTTGGTAGTTGGGGTTTATTCAGGCTCATATCTTTAGTTCTTAGGAGGTCTTCAGTGCCAATTTCTTTGTTCATTCGGGCTTTTTGCCCTCCGATTCACATTTGGTTCCTGCATATTTGGTCAGGTTTAGGGTGATGGTACCTAAGCCCCATCACCCTTTCCCTTTAAGAATCTGTCTCAATCACCGGGGTTAATGTAGTTAGCCGGTTCATATTCATCCGATCTGCGGCGAATATCCCAGCGCTCGTGACGCTCTGCGGTTTCCTGCAGCCACTGAGGCACAATTTCCTCGAGAAATCGGTTCTTGTCCTCACGAAGCTCCTCAATATCAATTCCGATGTAGGTCTGCGCCAACTCTTTGGTCGATACATCAGGAAGTTCCGGCTCGCCAATATGTCCAAGATTGGCCAGTACGATGGCTATTTCACGGCGTGCTTTGTGGGCCATATCGAGCCCGTCGCCAATGGTTCGGGTTAGCTCAAGCGGTGCATGAAATGAACCGCCATGGGTTGCCGCTGCATAATCCCATCTCCACTGTGCGTGGCGAATCAGATGGAGCGCATCCCGCATCTGATCTTCGGTTGCTCCGAGGTTCCACGCCAGCTCGGCCTCAAGATGCGCCGCGACCAAAGCGTCTTCCAGCTTGATGCGCACCTCATAGACCATATCCTGCCGGTCGTACACGTTTCGAATCAGCTCGGCTTCACTTTGCCTGTGACACGTCTGGCAGGCCGCCGCAATATTATTGAGCGGACTCTGGATCTGATGATCCGTAAATTTCATGCCGCCTTCCGTTTTATACGGCATATGGCAGTCCGAGCACGATACCCCGCGCTGATAATGAATACCCGTGGTGAACACCTCATAATCGGGGTGCTGCGCTTTAATCATCGGAGCGCGGCTCAGCGGATGAATCCAGTCTGCAAATCCGATGTTATCGAAGTAGCGGGCCATATCCTCAG
The DNA here is from genome assembly GCA_022565795.1 of Balneolia bacterium. Lineage (GTDB taxonomy): Bacteria > Bacteroidota > Rhodothermia > Balneolales > Cyclonatronaceae > Cyclonatronum. Next base: position 7,144 of record JAIUMA010000066.1, on the reverse strand, counting down.
CCGTCATGCCTTCATCCCATGGGAAAATCAGGTAGTTATCTTCACCAAAATAGTACTCTACATGGCACTGTGCACAGGTTAGCGAGCGCATCTCCTGATGGCTGGCTGTTGTGATGTCTCTGCCCAACCGCTCGAAGGTTTCTGTTAGTGCCGGTAGCGCCAGACTCAGACTCATATCTTCGGCCTCATGGCAGGTAGCACAGTTGATAGGGTTAGCGATTTCATGCCCAGTTTCAGATAGCTGCAGGGCATAAAATTCTGCCGTACCCATTTCATCCATCAGCCTCGTAACGTCGGGGCTTTTGCAAGTCCAGCATGTAGCCGGCATCGGTCCGTCTCCGGCCTTCATCGGTGCACCGGTGCGTAATGTTTCACGCACATCCTGAACCGAATAATAATGACCTCTGGCAGAATTATAGTCACGAGAGAATCCATATCCTGCAAATAAAATGACCATCCTTGGATTCTGATCCAGCAGATCGCGCCGCTGCGAACCAAGATGTTTGCTTCTGAATGTGGTATCGGCCATTTGGTTGTAGGTGTTGAACTGCCGCGGGAAGAAACGTCCCCATGCTTCGGCACGCGGCTCAAGCGGATCCAGATCGGTGGTACTCACAAAAGCAAACTGACCGGCGGTGCGGTTTTCAACAATTGTGTAGGTTAGCACCCCGAGCAGGAATACTACGATCATCGTGCCGAAAAACAGGACCCAGCCGAGCCAGGGTCTTTTTTTAATTCTGTCGCTAATTGTACTCATAGTAATGGCGTTTTATTGGGTTGAAATAATTTCTATCGGTCGGTTAGGTTTCTCAGCCAGTCAGGCATAGGAGACTGCGGCACGGGCACTGGTGCGTTAGGCGCCGAAGCTGCACCCCGCACCGTTCCGTGTGGCACGTCGCGATGGCAATCCCAGCACAATGCCCCCTTACCTTCCTGAACATGATCGTAGGTTACGTGTCCCGATGTCACGAACTGATTGGTATGGTCGTGACACCGCTGGCAGTTGGCCTGTACCACTCTTTGCCCCGCCTCATGCATCCGGATGGGCTCCGGAATGGTGTTCAGGGTGAAGATGGTAGCATGGCGAAGCCCGTCCTGCGCTTTGAAATAGTACTGTTTAATCAGATTATCCTGCGGCACATGGCAATCGTTACAGGTAGCATGCTCTCTGTGCGAGCTGTGAAACCATGTAGCGTATTGAGGGCCCATTACGTGGCAGTTCACGCAGGTTGCGGGATCATCAGACATATAGCTCACCGCATTGGATACGATGAAGGCATAGAAACCGATTCCAAAGAATGCGCCGCTAAGCACAATTACGGGTATTCGCCAGTTGGGAGGAGGAATAAAAAACCGAACAATCTTCTTGAGACGAGCCATAGCACCCTATTTAATATAAAAGACTCATTTAACTTCTATTGTGGCCAGATGAAAACCGAAGCCAATTTCTCAGCTTCGGTTTCCTCTGTTACTAAGCACATACAACATTGTGTATTCCAATTCAATAATCTAATAGCAAAGTTAGGAATTAGAATAATACCGTTCAAGAAATTCTTTCAAAAAGTCATTTTTTTGATGAGGTAAGGAGTCGGGTAACGCAACGATGATAGCTTAACCTGTCACGCGTCTTCAAGGGATTAGGTTAGCCAAATAGAATCTACTTTTTCATTGAGCCCCTTCAGGGCTCTAAATGTAGTGACTCCTATCGCCCGGGCTTGCGCGCCGGGGCTACGCACATGAAACTCCTTCGGAGTTTTTTATTTAGATAAACTGGACCTCAATGGCTCAATTCTCCATCATGTACCATTCACATAATATTTTTAATCATGGCCTGCCATTCTAAGGACCTGATGTGTGCGAATTATTGGGATTCGATTCACAGATAAATCATTAAACATCTGCGTTATAATCTGTGAAAATCTGCGTCCTACCCAATCGCTTCCGGTTCCTCATCTACAACCGAGTCCATCATCATGGCAATCGCGCCGTCTCCGGTTACGTTGCAGGCGGTTCCGAATCCGTCCTGAGCCATGTAGAGGGCGAGCATCAGGCCTTGTTCGGCTTCGGAGAACCCGAGTATGGAGGACATCAGTCCTAAGGCGGCCACTACGGCTCCGCCCGGCACGCCGGGTGCGGCAATCATGGTAACGCCAAGCAGCAGCACAAACGGGAAGAAGTTTGAAAGCTCAGGCGTACCTCCGCCAAGAATCACTACAGCTACGGAGCAAACAACCAGCGTAATGGTGCTTCCAGCAAGGTGAATGGTGGCCGAGAGCGGTATCACAAATTCAGCAATGCGCTCCGATACGCCGTTGGCCTTCGCGCTTTTGAGCGTCACCGGAATCGTGGCCGCGCTGGACATGGTCCCGAGAGCAGTTGTGTAGGCCGGAAGCATCTTACGCAGCGCCGTAAACGGATTTTTCTTCGTGCGGATGCCCGCAATCACAAACTGCGTGATCAGATAGCCAATGTGCAGCAGAATGATGAGTATAAACACCCGGCCGAATACGCTCAGCGTCTGAAACGCCTCGCCGGTCGCGGCCATATCAGCGAAAATACCCGCAATATGAAGCGGCAGAAAAGGTATAATCACCTTCTCAATCACCAGCACTATGATGGTACGGAACTCCTCTACAAAGCCAAACATCACCTGCTGCTGATTCTTATGCCGTATATGATTGATGCCCAGACCAAACACAAAAGCCGTAACCAACGCGGTCATTACCCCCATAATGGGCGGTGTCGCAATTTCAATAAAAGGAGTAAGGCCAACGGCTGAAGGATCACCGGCCGATCCCGGAGTTATAAAGGCGGGTAGTAGCGGCATGGCAATAAAAAACGCGGCCATTCCTGCCAGAATAGTTGAACCATAGGCCAGACCAGCCGTTCCGCCCAGCAGCTTCCCGGCTTTGGAACCCAGTTCCGCAATTCCGGCCGCGATAAATCCAATGATGATAAGCGGGATGATGAACGCCAGAAACTGACCAAACAGATGAGTGAAGGTATAGAGAATTCGTCCGGTCCATTCGGGCAGGAAAAGCCCGACTAAAATTCCTGCAATAATACCAATAATGAGACGCGGTAACAGTCCGATATGCTTCATAAAAACTTCTGCTTTGAAGGATGTAGTTTATGTTATGTTATGTTTGTAAGTGATCATCATCTGAACTGATCTGACTCGGGCTTAGCCCATAAGCACGACCCTGAATATACGCAAGTGAGGTAAAAGCCCAAGCGAAACCAGCGCTTTTAGAAAATCAATACGCTCTTTTGAGATTTCAGTCAGGGATAAATTCCTCATTTTTGAACCGGTTACGATTTTTATTACACATCCACCCTTATTTTTTCGCATACTTAAACAGAGACCAGCATAGCTTTCAATCAAACGTTACCCTTCGATGTATTCCGGATTTTCCCGCTGTATCTGTGCTATTGGCATAACCATTACACTTGCTGTATTCACAGTCACGCCGTCATTTTCTCAATATACTTTATCTGATGAGCCCTCATCGCCAGAAAAAACCACAGATGCAGATAAGCTGATCTGCGTGTTTCCTGCATCCGGTGATGGCAGCTTTATGTCTTCGGTTATCCGATCGAACGGGGAATCAGATCCAGGCATTCTCACCGAAAACGGCATCAATCATGATAAAGAAGATGAACACCGGCTACGGAGCATCCGCAACGACATCATCGACTACGCCCACACCTTTATGGGCGTCCCCTACCGATGGGGAGGCACATCGCCCAGAGGTTTCGACTGCAGCGGCTATATCTGGTACGTGTTCAAGGAGTTTGGGCTTGAGCTTCCGCGCGTCTCGCGGTATCAGCAGCGTGAAGCCACCCCAATCAAAATCGAGAATCTGCGGCCCGGCGACCTCATCTTTTTCAGCAACGGCCTGAACGTGAACCACGCTGGCATCGTAATTAGCAATACAGGTGATGAACTTGAGATGATCCACGCCAGCACGAGCATCGGCATTTCGGTAGTTGATGTGCTTTCATCATCCTACTGGGAGCCTCGTATCCACAGCGGCGGACGCTATCTGGACGTGTATGATTTCATCGAAGAAAACCCTCAGCTGGCCGAACAAGCGCAGCATTCAGAATCGAAGGACATCATGGACGTACCGGAAGTTCAGGATTATGCCCGGCAGGTAGAGCGGGATCGCCGGAACCGCATGCGCATAGCAACGGCATTTCGTGCCGGAACCACGGGCCTTGGCGGTGAGCTGATAACCGACGTTAGCCGGGGAATTCACATCCGGCTGGGCTATTCCGGTATTGTTCTTAACAATCAGCTGAGCGGCGGCATGCTGAACCTCCATGGCTCCAACCGCTACAGCACCGGCACCCTTTCGCTTCTGGCCAACTTTCACATCACAGAGCGCTTTTATCTCACCGCCGGCGGCGCCTACGCCAGAGCAAGCAGCCGGTTCGACTATGACACCAGCTCCCAAAGCAACTTCCGCTGGCTTACGATTGATGAGAGTCAGTTCGATGACCTGCGCGTAAATCACGAAATGTCGTCGGATTTCTACCCGTATTTCGGTGTCGGCTTCGGCCGCGCCATGTCGCGCACCAGCCTGATTTACCTCTCGGCCGAGATTGGCGTGATGTATCACGGCGGCCTGAACTCGACGCTGAGCTCAGACTCGCTGGACCCGGAACTTCTCAGCCAGCAGCAGCAGCTTCTGTCTGACGGAACCTCGGGAGCCGGCATCCTGCCGGTTATCAATTTCCAGGTTTCATTCAGGATTTTTTAAACTAAAAAGGGTGATGGCATCCGGAATGCCATCACCCTTTTTACATGAAACGTCTTTTTCCTACCTCATTTCATCCAGCACGTTACGGCCGGTTGCGTCCGCCGGAGAGCCAAATCCCACATAAGCTCCTGCCGTTGGCGCAATATCAATCGTACGTACCCCGCCAAAGCGTCCCGCGCTGAACCCGCCTCCGTAGCCGCAGAAAGCGGTGTACATATCCGGATCGGTCGAGTCATAACCGTGGGTAGTCCACAGGCGGGTTTCGTTTACGGCATTGCGGTTACGGTGCGAGCGTGATGTACGATAGCCTTCGGTGATATTCCAGTAGATATCGCCACCTGCCGGTCCGCTAAGGCCGAGATCGTCGGCATGCTCATCAGCGCGATAAACCCGGTTGATGACCTGCTCACCGTTCACGCCGCGTGCGGCCAGCAGCGCTTCCTCAACCGCATCCATCACCGCCTCCCTGTCTTCAGGTGCCACGATGCCGTCCTGCCAGTCGGTCGTATTAATCGTAATCCAGTAGCCGTTTGGTGATACCGCCTGCGTGCGCGAAAGATCGATATTGCCGTCATCATCAACGGTGAGCAATCCGGCCTCGCGAAGCGCCACGTTGGGGTGAAACTGCATCCAGGAGGAGCGCATGCCGTGGTCGCCGGTCACAAAAATAGCGGCTCCGGCTTCATCAGCCAGATCCATCAGCAGCTGAAGGCGAATGTCGGCCAATTCCCAGCCTGCCGTGCGAAGGTCAGCCGCTTTGGCCGCAATCTCTTCATCATAACCGGGATAATCGGTGCTCAGGAAGCCGAGCACGTTATGATCGATGGTATCGGGCAGCGGGAAGTAATCGGCCATCAGCGCGGGATCATAATTTCTCCACAGCCACTCTGAACCTCTGTTAAATACTTTAGTCAGAAGCTCGGCCGTCTCCAGGAAGCGAAGTTCTGCGGTGCCGTCGCCGCCCTCTTCGAAGGTCGGACCAAAGCCGCCGTTGCTCCACATCCGCATCGAGGAGTTGCCAAACCAGCCCTGCACCGCATCGTGGTAGGCGCGCTGAGCTTCAGAGCTATTCGATTCCGAAACATGCATAGCAGGATGATACAGCATGAAATCGCTGCCTTCGCTGCTCGCCTCAAACAGGCGGAACCGCAGCCAGCCGCGCTCCAGCTCATCCTCTTCGTCCATTACCAGCTCAAGCGGCTCAGAAAACCAGCGCGCCAGCTCGCGATTGCGTGGTGACTCGGTTTCAGGCTCGTGCAGACGGGCTTCAACGGCTCCGTCCAGTGATGCTGAAGTGTTCACAAAAATCCGGTCGTAGGCTCCATCTCCGGTGAAAAGTCCGTACAGATTACCTGCCGGCGTTTCCAGGGTGAAGGCGCGCGGGTCCATCATGCCCTCCAGGCTTTCGGCTCCGCTCCAGTCAGCTGCGTCGGTCCATATCACATCTGCTGATGTAACCACCCCATCGCCCATCACCTGACGATTATACCCGTTAAAAACCGGCACATGATCGCGGCTCAGTATTTCCTGCTGCTCGCTGCGGCGGTCGCTCATGGCGTCATCTTCTGCCGGAAACCCGCCCGCAAAAGGCGCCTGAGTAACCTGATGCCCAACGGCCGTGAAGCCCTGATTTGCAGCGGTAACCCAGAACGGCTCAGCCATCAGGCCTTCATAGGAGAAGCCGGACAGGAAATCCAGCACGTTGTTCTCCGACCGCGGCAGACGATGCTGTCCGTTAGCCGTGATGCCTGTCACGTTGCCAAAGGCGCCCATCCAGATAGAAGCGTGGCTGGCGGCCGTAAGCGAAGGAAAAGCCGGCTGCGCATACTCGGCGCACATACCCTGATCGAACACCTCATAAAAAGCCGGCGCCCGGTCTTCGGGCAGCGTATTCCGCAGGATAACCTCATTCAGGCCATCCATACTCACAACAATCACGCGGTTTTCCTGAGGGTCGGAGTTGTTGCAGGCGGTGAGGCCGAAAACGGCAATACTTATAAATAATACAATCGTTAGTAATCGAACAGTCATAGAGCTGAAATAATAAGAAGTTGAAAAATAGAAACTTCCGGGTGATGGCATTTGGCCCCGAAAAAATCCCGGCTATATCCGGGCTACAATTATACGAAAAAAATCTCTTGAGCAAGCGAACTCTTTAAACCTTTCAGCAGACCACATCAGCATGTTTAACAGCAGCTTGGCTTAAAACATAGCCATGCTATTATTTTGTTAAGAATGACGAATGTACTTTTTTCTCAAAAACTATCGTTTTTAGAGTTGACAAGTGGCTCTAACTTACCGTATATTTGAAGCTCTCAACAATGGTCCGGTAGTTCAGTTGGTTAGAACGCCTGCCTGTCACGCAGGAGGTCGAGGGT
>JAIUMA010000065.1 GCA_022565795.1 Balneolia bacterium | reverse complement strand
AGAAGACTTGCCGGCTGGGGTTTGCGCTTTGGTCCTACGAGAGCCTACTCAATTGGGGACTCCGAAGGCGTCGAAATTAGCTTTCCGAATGGCCTGAAGTTATTTTTAGGGTCGCAGCGTGCTATGGAGCTTGAGAGGGTGGTTAGGAAATACAGAAACAGGCAGAAAAGAAATTAAAGTTTGTTAGGTTTGTTTTTTTTTTTTAAAATGTAAAAAGTGCGTTATAGCGCAAACTTACTAACAATCAAATAAATATGTCTATGTTAAAAAAAACATTATCTATAGCATTTGTGGCTATAATTTCAGTCTAACTTGCCTGGGCTAGTGTCGCGTGCTCGGGTACGATCTGGTTCGGTTGTAGTTATTTCGTTGATTACGACGATGTAAGAGATCTTACTTTTACAAGTGTTCGATGCGGTGGTCCAGACTCAGAATGGCAAACGCAGGTTCATCATGGAAATGCAACAGTTGAACAGTGTGCTATATATGAAGAACTGGAAAAAGTCTACTAACTAGAAATTAAATACCCCACTTACAGTAAAGGATGATAATTATGAAAAATACTAAAATACTGCTTGTTTTAATAAGCTCCTTTGTATTCCTAAGTTGCGAATCGAAACAGTTCGAAAAGCATGAAACGCTCAATGATCCAATCTTTACGTTTAACTTTAGTGCACCGGTAAACGCGGAAAAGTCTGACTTTGATGATCTTAGCCACATAGATCAGCTGCGACTCATTCAAAGCCATACTATGGAAGTTTTGGATTTAATTGATGAGGCCGGCTCTGCTAACGAGGCTGGTCAGATGATTCATGAATGGTCAAAGGCTGAAAATAGTTCGGAACTACCTCTGTACCTTCGTGAACAAATTGGCGCTTTATATTTACTTAACTTCGAAAACAAAGCTGCATTAGATATTGAATATGTAGCATTATTTACTCAAAAATTAGCACGCTCGGGCAGTACTGAACTTGGACTGATTTACGATGGTTTCGAAAACCTGGTAAATTATGGATTGGAAGAGGAGGCTTTGTCCGTTGCACAACTTGTTTACTTAAATAATAAGGCTAAAATGGATAAAGCTGAGTGTTTCAACTGCATGCCGGAGCGGCTCAGAGGTGTGGTGTCGGAAGCTGAATTTGCCAGACAATTTGAAGGTTCTTCGGCCAATAGAGATGCTTTTGTAAAATTTGAGCAGTTTATCAGCTCAAATGAATAGTGTATAAAATATAAACCGGGCATTAGTTGTGGTTTACTAGTGCCTGGTTTATATAAAAGAAGCAAGTTTATCCAAGAGCACCTATAAAAATCAAATCGGAATAAACCTGAGCTGAAGAACCAATACAAGGGCATGGTTATTGAGATCACCCGGTGAGCTTGTGCCCACGTTGTAATTCAGGTAGGCCCGCGCAATTTCGCGGTTTTCGTGGAAAACATAGCGCGTTACACCCAGGGTTACGCTGTCCCGGTTAAAACGTGACTCTCCGGCAGAGAAGCCCGATTGACCCGGTTTTTGCACAACTTGGTCAAAACGCCCTAATATATGCCACTCGCGGGTGATACCATAGCCGACTTCACCGTAAAAGCCGTGAAGATCATACGCATCATCCACATCTGTAATTACGCCGCGGCTGCTGTCATTAACGTCCATTCGCATGTATTCAAACTGGGAGTACAGCCGCTCGACTCCCAGATTATTGGTGTGAAGTCGAACTGACCATGAAGTGCGGTCGATATCAAAAGGGTCGCTTCCGGCCTGTACCACATCGCGCTGCTGATTGGTTGAGACGTGCGCGCCAAGGGTGAGGCCACCAATCATTTCATAATCGATCCGTGCTCCGTACAGTCCGCTGCCTGCGCTTCTCTGGGTGATGTTTGTCCCGGCTTGAGTGAATCGCCCTGCGCCATTTCCGGCGTGGATACCGTACCATAGTCTGCCGTATGTTCCGTAGGCCATCACACCGATATCACGGAAGGCGTCGTATCCCATGCCGGAGGCAAGGGCTGTCGTTACTCCGGGACGCTCGTAGAAAAAAAGTCGGGAGGATACCAGCCTGCCTGTATCAAATGATTGCCCGGGCATGATAAACTGGCCCGCTCTGAAATTAAGCCATGGCCGCACGTGAGCATCCATGTGGAAGTCGAGCAGCGGATTTGTGCCGGATGCAAAATCCAGCCATGTTGTTGCGCTGAAGTGCTCGTTGAGCGAAGCGCGTGCCGTGAGCCTCGCCCGTCGCACACGAAAACCATTCGTGTTGATTTCTTCACCCGGGCTGATTTCTGTCTGCTGATCTGCCAGGTACCAGGTTTGGAGGTAGCCGCCGACCTCAGCGCTGACCTGTGCCTGAACGACAATAGGAATAGAGGCAGCGATTACAAAGCATAAAAATATCAGGGTATTCCGATAGAAAGTCATAGCCATAGACATAGCACTAAAAATTATTTTCAGCCGGTAAATCCGGTTGTCTCATTAAAATCTAATATACGGGTTATATTAGTAAATTTGAAAGAAAACCGGCCTGAAACAGTAGAAAACAAAAAAGCCATGTGGTGAGCATGGCTTTTTATAGAAAATCATCTTGTGTCGTCTTGCTAAATAATCAGCGCTTGCGATCGAACTTGAGGCGTAGGTCGAACCATTCTTCGGTCATTCCTTCGCTTGCATCCTTAATGGTAGTCTCCTGAAGCCAGACCTGAATTTCAGTACGCATGTTAGACCATGTCTCGTGGAACGGGCACGGCTCAATATGGCCACAACCGGGAATGCCGAGGAAGCATTTTTCAAAAAAATCATTTCCGTCGATCGCGTTAACGATATCAATGAGTTTGATGTCTTCCGGATTTTTAAGAAGGTATACACCTCCGTTAAGACCACGGCGGGTATCGATAATTTTATGGGGAACAAGACGTGCCAGCGTTTGGGACAAGTAGGCCGCCGGGCAGTTAAGCGGTCGGGCCAGATCACCGGCAGACACGGCTTTACCCATGGGCTCGCGCGCAAGAGCAATGATGGCCGAAATAGTGTACTGTGCACCTTGTGAAAGTAACTGCATATGAACCCGAGCTAAATTTTAAATACCTGATTAGATGGAATTAAGCCAAATATATAGATAATAATATAATTTTAAAATGTGATTAAGGTATTTAGCAGGATTCCATACAAGAGACCATATTGAGCCTTCTTCTATTCACATTCTTCAACGAACGTAGTGGACTCGAACGTAATCTCTCTGTCGTAGGCCGGAATCTTTACGATATGATGCGGATAGGTAATTACTGTAAGATTCATACAGGTCGGGCCGGGTTCGGATCGGTAAACTTCGGCGATGAGTGAGCCATCATCCTGTAAAATAATTTCGTTAATACGTATGCTGTAGCCCGAGCTGGGCATTTCACCCATGAATACACCGAGAACGGTAAAGCGGTCGAAATCGATTTCAGGCACGTCGTCTACATCGTTGCCGATCCCCTGATGCATCTGCTTCCAAAGCTCTTCGAATTGCTCCTGGCTGGAAATGACTATCTGGCCATCATTGCCGGTTTCCAGTGAAACAGGGCTTCCCATAGTACCGCGGGAGAGGGTTTCCATTGAATCTTGAATATTACTAAGGTCGTCCATGTTAGTTTCTCCGGAGTTACCGCAGGCCAGTAGCCCGAGACCAATAAAAGTAATAAGTAGAAGACGCTTCATAAAAATAGTGTTGATAAGCCTTAAGAAAGTAAAAAAAGTACAATAGCATAATAAACGGCTAAACACAAGGTTTTGACATGGGTGTGCCACTATAAAAATGTGTAAGTGTACTGATTGCCAGTTAAAGAGGCACATAAGTTTAATTTGAAAATATCAAAATGATAGCATAGTTTATACGTGCAGCATTCCCAAAAAGAATTAGCTGTGTTATTATTATCATCATTTCGAAAGGCTATTATGAAGTCATCCTCCCGGAAAAGCAAGTCTGCTGCCGGTTCTGCAAAAGGCGGCAAAAAGAAAAACCCTATGAAAGGAATCAGCAGAATAGATTCCAAAGGTACACGCGGCTGGTATGTGCGTGTTTATAAAAACGGCAAAACATACTCAAAACTGTATTCGGACAGCAAGTACAATGGTAAGGAACGAGCCTTGAAATTTGCCAAAAAAGCCAGAGAAATGGCTCTCGAAACCATATCAGGTATACCCGATAAGCCGGTTCGACGAATGGTAACCAAAGATAAAAGGAATAAATCGGGCGTTGTCGGGGTAAGCAAAACGACCAAAAAAACAAGTACCGGCAAAGAAGTGGAGTACTACCAGGTTACATGGTCGCCCAAGCCGGGCAAAATTAAAAACAGGCAGTGGAGCGTTCGCAAGTACGGCGAAGATCGGGCTTTTGAGCTGGCTAAGAATTTCAGGCAAAGCGTGATGCGTGAAATTTATGGCGAGCGCTACGAAGCGGTGGTCAGTAATGAAAATGAAAACGACTGTCCTGAGAACGTCTATCCAATAAGCGATACGAAAGAAGAAAATCCGGCTGAAACCGGAACCTGAAAATGAGCGTAACGCTTCCTGTCCTTCCGTTTTGAACATGATTTATGAGCCGTTATCAAATTAGCTGTAAACTCGTTATCTTAACAAATTGTATGAAAAAGCTACACAGATAAATTTTAAAGAGAACCTGATTTGTTATTTAAAGAGTTTGACCTCTGCGAGGAAGTGCTTGACGGCATTCGCGACATGGGTTTCGAAGAAGCAACTGAAATACAGCAGAAAGCTATACCTATTGCTTTAGCAGGAAAAAACCTGCTCGGAACTTCCTTTACCGGTTCCGGTAAAACGGCCGCCTTTGTGCTGCCAATTATCCATCATATTTTTAAAAGTAAAAAAGAAGGCATACAGGCACTTGTTCTGGCACCAACGCGAGAGCTTGCTCAGCAAATTGATGAGCAGTTCTGGAGTTTGGGTTACCATGCAGGAATAAGCAGCGTATGTGTTTATGGTGGCTCCAATTGGTCAGATCAGGAAAAGGCGATGAAGGCTGGTGTAAACGTGGTAGTTGCAACACCCGGCCGTCTGCTCGACCAGATGAAAATTACTACGTACGACTTCAACAATATAGATTACCTGGTGCTGGATGAGGCCGACCGCATGCTGGATATGGGCTTTTTGCCAGATGTAAGAAGCATTATCAACCGGATTCCCAATGAGCGCCAGTCGCTTCTTTTCTCGGCTACGGTTACTCCGCGTATTGAAAGTCTGGCCAAAGAGTTTACGAACGGAACTTTTGAGCGGGTCAAAGTAGGGCGTATTGCTCCTGCTAAAGGAATTCATCAGGTTTATTATAAAGTTGGTGATTCTGATAAAAAAGATCTTCTGCTTCAGCTCTACAAAGAGCAGCAGTGGCATTCCGCTATCGTATTCGCTTCAACCAAGCGGGGTGTCGATATCCTCGCCCGCTCACTAGGCAAAATGGGTGTTGCTGTGGACAGCATTCACGGAGACCGCGATCAGAAAGAGCGTGAGTTTACCCTCGATAAATTCCGTTCGGGCAAGATTAAAGTGCTGGTAGCGACTGACGTAATGGCCCGCGGTATTGATGTCGACGATATCTCCCACATCATCAATTACGATGTTCCCAACGATGTAGACGACTATATCCATCGTATAGGCCGGACTGCGCGCGCAAAGTCGACCGGTAATGCTATTACCTTTGTTTCCCGCAGAGACTGGAAGCAAATGCTCGAAATTATCGATTCCAAAGGCCTGGATATTAAGGAAGAACCGGTGCCGGAAGAGATTGCTTCTAAATCAACAGGTGATGATAGCAGTGATGCAGGCAACCGCTCTTCCCGTGGACGCAACAATCAAAGCCGTGGCCGTGGCGGAAACGGCCGTAATAATCGCGGAGGCAGTGGTAGAAACAACGACAATAAACCTGCCAGTCGGAATACAAAATCAGATTCAGACTCTAAAGATTCTGATGGTTCAGTGGATCAAAAGGGTAAAGAGCAGGAATCTAAGTCTGATGCACAAAAATCAGACAATCAAAAGGATTCCGGTTCCGATGAGCAGAAAAATGATGACCAAAACCGTCGTCGCCGGCCGAAAAGACGACCTCGTGGGGGAAGCAATCGAGGTGGCCGAAATAAGGGAAATAAAGCTGATCAAAACACTGATTCTACTTCATCCGATAAAAAAGGGGATGATACCAGCGACGAAAACAAGTCGAAGCAACGACGTTCACATAACCGCAGAAGGCCGCAGCGAAGAAGCGGAGGCAACAAAAGCCAGAATAATGGCGGCGGAGATGGCGCCCAAAATGATAATCAGGGCGACAACAAAGGGAACAAGTCATCAAGACGCCGGTCTCCGAGAGGTCGTGGCTCTTCAGGTGGGAACAAAGGCGGTAGCAACGACCGCAATAATCAGGACAAAAGTTCAAAGCCGGCAGGCGATAAGCAAAAGCATATTCGCAACCAGGAAAAACTGATTGAACAGGTTCAGCAGAGCAGGATTCCTGACACTGACACCAGTTCGCCAAAAGGAAAGAAAGAGTCCGGGAAAGCAAAAAAAGGTATTTGGGGTAAGCTTAAAAACCTATTCGACTAAATCGGTTTTCCGGAAGTAATGCAGTATTAAAATGTGTGTAAGCTTCATATGGAAGCGCTTTTTCAAAACTTTTCACCACAAATGTATCCATTATGAGTAATCTTCGATTTTTTGAACAGGTAAATTTGAATTTCGACCGGGCGGCCAAACACCTGAAGTTCACCGATGGTCTGCTCGATCAGATTAAGGAGTGTAATACGGTATGCCACTTCACCTTTCCGTTAAAGAAAGATGACGGCTCCATAGAAACCATCCACGCATGGCGGGCTGAGCACAGCCACCATAAGCTTCCGACTAAAGGCGGTATCCGTTACAGCCTGATGGTAAATGAAGACGAGGTAAAAGCTCTTGCAGCTCTTATGACCTACAAGTGTGCTGTAGTGGATGTGCCGTTTGGCGGCGCTAAAGGCGGTGTGAAAATCGACCGAAGAAAGTACACCACAGGCGAGCTGGAGCGCATTACGCGTCGCTTTACGTTTGAGCTGGTATCGAAGAATTTCATTGGCCCGGATATCGATGTGCCCGCGCCTGACTACGGCACTGGCGAGCAGGAAATGGCCTGGATTATGGATACTTATAAATCCATTTCGCCTTCACTAAACGCCGAAGGTTGCGTAACCGGTAAGCCAATTGGTCTTGGAGGCATTCGAGGCCGTACGGAAGCAACCGGACGCGGCGTTTTCTTTGGAATCCGTGAAGCCTGCGAGAACAAAGAAGACATGAAAGAGCTTGGCTTAACAACCGGCCTCGAGGGCAAAACGGTTATCGTGCAAGGATTTGGTAATGTGGGTTACTATTCGGCCAAGTATATGATGGAAGCCGGTGCCAAAGTTATTGGAATTTGCGAGTATGATGGCGCTATGTACAATGAGAAGGGTATCGATATAGAAGCTCTGGACCAGCATCGTAAAGAGCACGGTACCATCACAACTTACAAAGACGCCAAGCTGATCAAGCAGTCCGCAAGTGTAATGGAAATGGAATGCGATATTTTGATTCCTGCAGCACTCGAAGGCCAGCTCAATGCAGATAATGCTCCCCGTATTAAGGCGAAAATTATTGGTGAAGCGGCCAACGGTCCTACAACACAGGAAGCGCACGACATTATGAAAGAGCGTGGTGCTCTTATTATTCCGGACAATTACCTGAACGCAGGCGGTGTAACGGTATCTTACTTCGAGTGGCTTAAAAACCTCTCTCACGTACGCTTTGGTCGCATGGATCGTCGTTTCGAGGAAAATGCAGCACGCCGAATGCTCGACGCCATGCAGGTAATGACAAGCCGCAACCTATCGGATGATGAAGTTTCAAAAATCGCTGCTGGCGCAGGTGAGCGAGACATCGTAGACTCTGGTCTGGAAGACACCATGATTACAGCGTACAACGAAGTAAACGATATCCGCAAGAGCTTCGGCGTAGACCTTCGAACCGCTGCCTTTATCAGTGCGGTGAAGAAAGTAGGCCAGATTTACGACAAAATGGGAATTTTCCCGTAAACAATCAGGTATAGCTGCCGGAAATGAAAAAAGGCATCATCCTCTTCAGGGTGATGCCTTTCTTTTTGAAATCGACTTTCGAAAAATTTAGCTGCTTATATCTGAGATTGTTCGAGCGCAGCAATTCGCTCTTCAAGCGGAGGGTGGCTCATAAACAGAGCCTGAATGCCCTTGCGCTTTCCGGCGCTGATTCCAAACGCGTTCATAGACTCCGGCATTTGGTCAGGAACCTGAGATTCGGCCTTAAGGTGCTGCAGCGCGCTAATCATGCCTGCTTTACCGCCAAGCTCTGCACCTGCACGGTCAGCTACATACTCGCGTCTGCGTGAGAACCACATCACGATCATAGCGGCCAGAATGCCGAGTACAATCTGCATCACAATTGTCACTACAAAGTAGCCAATACCGTATCCGCTGTCGTTCTTAAGCACCTGACGGTCAACAATATGGCCAATGATTCGGGCGAAGAAGAGTACAAAGGTGTTCAAAACACCCTGAAGCAGCGTGAGGGTGATCATATCACCATTTGCTACGTGACCAATTTCATGGCCCATTACGGCACGAATCTCATCCTTGCTGTAGCGTTCGAGCATACCGCTTGAAATGGCCACCAGCGCTTTGTTACGGTTCCAGCCGGTCGCAAAAGCGTTGGCCTGCTGCATAGGGAAGATGGCAACCTCCGGCATGTCAATGCCGGCTTTTGTAGCCATGTTACGTACTTCATCCATCAGCCAGCGCTCGCTTTGCGTTCGTGGACTTTCAATAACCTGTGCTTTAGTGCTCCATTTAGCGATGGGCTTGGAGATCAGCAGTGAAATCACTGAGCCGATCATACCAAACACGAAGCAGATGATGAGAAGGTTAGTGAGGTTCAGCGCGCCGGTCTCGTCGAGCGTTGAGCCCACGCCGAGAATGCTGAGGACAATGCCCGCCACAAAAATAATGGCGAGGTTAGTGAGAATAAATAATCCTATTCTGAACATATGTTAGCTAATACTTTTAAAATTTCGTGTGTGAATGTGGGTTGTCTTTCGGTAAAATAAACGCATGAGAGTGGCTTTATGATATACGCGCGGGATAGGAACCCAGCACTTTCAGAAAACCGGATTGTTTGCGAAGTTTTTCAACGGCTTCTGCCGTTTGAGGCGAGGCTAAATTACCCTCAAAATCGATGTAAAACAAATACTCCCAGGGGTTGCCAGGGTTTGGCCTGGATTCCAGCTTGGTTAGGTTCAGGTCGTATTCGTGCAGTAAATTAAGCGCCTGTGCCAACGCTCCCTTGCGGTGTGCCGCGCTCATAATAACTGAGGTTTTGCAAGGAATCTGGCTGTCGACAGCGATATGCTCTTTTGCAACAACAACAAAGCGAGTAAAGTTTTCAGCCTGATTGGCTATTTCATCGTCGATTACATGCAGGTTATAAAGCTCGGCTGCGGCGCGGCTTGCGATTGCAGCCTGGGAAAGGTCCTGATCTTCGAGTACTTTTTTGGCCGCCATGGCGGTGTCCAGAAAGGTCTCAACTTTAGTATGATGAAGCCTGGTGAGGAACTCAGAGCACTGAGCTATCGCCTGAGGGTGGGAGTATATCCGCTTAATATTGCTAATAGGTACATTTTCAAGGGCAACAAGACAGTGCTTTACCCGAACAACTTCCTCCCCGACGATTCGTAAATCATGTTTGTGAAGGAGGTCGTAAACATCATTAATGGATCCGGCGGTTGTGTTCTCGATAGGGAGCATACCGTAATCCAGCTCTTTACTATTTACGGCTTCCACCACTTCGCGGAAAGTATTATAGCCAATGGAAACCAAATCGTTTTGCCTCGAGCTGTAGTGAGACCGCACGGCCTGCTGACTGTAGGCTCCATCCGTACCCTGATAACCCACTTTCAGCATGGTATCGCGATCACGCTTGTTGTGGTGATCGATGAGGTAGTCGGTTTGGAATTTTACGGAATAGTCTATAATCTGCCTGAAGAGCGTCATGGCGAAGTAGCGGTCAACGCCGGATTCCTGAGCCATTTGCCCGATTCGGTTCAGAATTTCGTGCTCCCGGGACGGATCGCGCAGTACGGCCTTTTTTTCTTTCTTGAGCGCGGCCGTTTCATGAATAAGCTGATGTCGGGAAGCCAGTGCCTCGAGCAGGTTGTGGTCGATACGGTCCAGCTCCTTGCGAATGTCGCTAAGCGGTCTTTTTTTACTCATAGCATTATTTTCGAAAATTCTCTGTGTTTTTAAGCCTTCTCATAAAAAGATAGCTCAGATGCTAAGGTATTGAAAGCCATCAAACAAATGAACCTGATTTTATCCAGGCTTAATCAGCAAAGAAGCATTGCGTCGCCAAACGAGTAGAAGCGATACTTCTCGCGAATAGCGTGATCATATATGCGGCGCATCTCATCATACCCGATAAATGCTGAAATCATCATCAGCAGGGTGCTTTTTGGGAGATGGAAATTGGTGATCATGTGGTCGGTATTGCGGAATCGGTATCCGGGCCGGATAAAAATCTCGGTGTCACCCGAACCCGCTGTAAAGCTTCTTTCGGGTGATGGCAACGATTCCAGAACGCGCGTCGAAGTGGTTCCAACCGCCGTTATATGTCGAGCCTGATTGAGCTGCAGTGCTGTTTCTTCACTTAAAAACCATGATTCGGAGTGGAGCTTGTGCTCCTCAATGTGCTCGGTTTTTACGGGGGCAAACGTGCCTAAACCTACGTGGAGCGTAACTTCCGATGTCCGTCGCCCGCTTTCACGGATCTGATCGAGAAGGGAAGGCGTGAAATGAAGTCCGGCAGTTGGCGCTGCTTTGCTCCCCTCGGGCTTTGCAAAAACCGTTTGATAGCGCTCGGCCATGCTTTCATCCGCATTGATGTAGGGCGGAAACGGGGTGTGCCGGAAGGGCTCATAGGCAGGATGATCAAGCGGGAGGTTGAACTCCAGTGTTCTTAAGCCGTCTTCTGCCACGGAAAGCACTTTCGCGGTGATGTCATCACTCAAAACAACCTCTTTACCAGGCTTAAACTTGCGTCCGGGCCGCACCATGGCATCTACCGTATGCGCATTATGGCCGTGGGTGATGAAAACTTCACGATTGCCAAACAGCAAACGCGCTTTTTCGACCCGGCTGTTATTCATCACCAGCGTGGTTTCCGGGTGAAGAAACGAGGTGATATCGTAAAAATGAGCATCGGTGATGGCGCCAGTCTCTCGATTGTACACCAGAAGTCTGGAGTGGTCGCGCGGCTCGGCAGGCTTGTGGGCTATCAACTCTTCGGGGAGATGGTAATCGAAGTCGCTAAGCGTAAAGGTTCGGTTCATTCGGTATTAAGGAAA
This sequence comes from Balneolia bacterium, assembly GCA_022565795.1. Classification (GTDB taxonomy): domain Bacteria; phylum Bacteroidota; class Rhodothermia; order Balneolales; family Cyclonatronaceae; genus Cyclonatronum. The sequence continues at coordinate 4,225 of JAIUMA010000065.1, read as the reverse complement.
ACAGATGTGTGAAGGGTGATGGCAACCGGGCTCAATCGAGCAGAATGTTTCCGATGGAATCCCAGTCGGAGCTCACGAAGTCTGCGGTGTTGTCATTTTCGTACGTCCTGCTAATGCCAGTGTACAAGATACCTTTTATGCCAAACGACTGCGCGCCTTTAATATCGGTAGGCTGAATGTCACCAATATGGAACGACCCATCTCGCCCGGTTGATGTATCGTCCAGAATTTTCTGGTACATATCCGGGTGGGGTTTGCTCACACCAACTTCGTTTGAGAAAGCGAAAGCCGTGAAAAACTGACCGAGCCCTTTTGTGTCCAGATAGTCTTTAAGCACACGTCCCGGTGAAAACATAGTATCGGAAATGATGCCCAGTTTGTACTTTTTCGAAAGCGCCTCTACGGTTTCTTTTACGCCCGGGGCCAGCTCGGGTGGACCGTCGAGAAGAGAATCTTCATAAACGCGGGCAAGCTCTTTTTGCTCCGTTTCGGAAACGCTAAGCGCCAGAGACTCCAGGGTGAACCCGACCAGTTCAAGCGAATCCGGAGTACGGGATTTCCCAAACCAGATTTCATCAAACTTTTTGCTCGCAAAGGCGTGTGCTTCGCGAATCTGGGAGTCGGTAATGGTTTGGCTATGGGTATCAGCCAGGGATTTGAGCGCATCTATACGTTTGGCTGCGCGCTTTTCGCCATTGGTCTCGGCTATAACAATAGTGTTCCAAAAGTCGATGGAAACAAAGGAGGTTGATTTCATTAGAATTTAAAAAGAGTGCTGTTTAAGGTCTTCAGGATTAGTGATGAGATTCGTATCGGCAACTATTTGCGGGAGGTCACGGTATAGCGGGACCTCATTTTCAGAAGCCCAGCTTTTGAGATTGTCATCGGTAAAACGAGATTCGACCAAAAAAGGTTTGATGCCCAGCTCAATAGCTGGAATTACGTCTGAAGCCTTATCCCCTACCATAAGAGACCGGCTGAGGTCGATGCCGAATTCCTTAACGGCTCGCTCAAACAGCGCTGTGCCCGGCTTACGCTCGCTAAGCAGCTTCGGGTCTTTATTTTCATGAAAATCGGGATGCCAGGGCGCGATGTACCACGCATCAATTTCAACGCCCCATTCTTTAAGCAGCTCCCCTGCATACCGGTGAAGCTCATTTACCTGCTGAAGCGAAAAACGGCCTCTTGCTACCCCGGACTGATTTGTTACGACGATCAGTTTGTATCCTTCGCGCTGCAACAGCTGCAGCGCTTTAGGGACGCCGGGAATCCAGTCCCACTCCTCGGGCTTATAAACAAAATCATGGTCTATATTTAGTGTGCCGTCTCTGTCGAGAAAACAAGCGCGCATAAAATTTCCTTATTAATCTGATGAATTGTTTTTATTGGTCAGTTTGTAAACGGGCCATTTGATTGCATTGTATACCAGCAGACCTAAAAGAATTCCGGTGAGGGCGTAGACGGCTCCTTCAATGGTGGTGGGTACTCCGGGCTGATAAATCTGAAGCGCTGCCCAGGCAATGTCGGTGTCCAGGTTCGCTAGAAAAACGAACGGTCGGGTGAATAAATTTGAGGACTGAAGTGCTTCAACGGCACGCGTAAGAAACTCAGCACGTTCCACCGCCTCATACATGATTATTCCGTGCTCAGCGATGATGGCATCCGGATCTTCTTTGAACCGGGTGATGTAGGCATCGAACTCCATTCCCGCACGTTCGGCAGCGAGCCGGTAGCGCTCCACAATCCGCATGGCTTCGTCGGCGTGACCGGCAAGCCTCTGCAGGTACTGCTGAATAAACTGCGGTATTTGTGATAGCGTTACGGCACCTAAAACCGAAAAGATACGGTCGAGGAGCCCGTCGAAAAGTGTCGAAACAGGATTCTTCATATTTTGAAATTAGGTTAGATTCGAAAGGGGCCTTTGGCCTGCCACCATTTCCAGACGCGCAGTAGCGTGACAATCGTTTTCCCATCGGTAATCGTACCATCGTGAATCAATTCTATGGCCCGGCTGAAAGGCAATCGGTGGTGCGTAAGGAACTCGTCGTCGTCGGTGTTAACTGCTTCTTGCTCAATATCCCAGCCAACAAAAAGGTAGATGACCTCATCTGAGTAGCCAATGCATGGATGAAAATGACCGACTCGGTGAATATGTCTGCACCTCAGGCCGGTTTCCTCCGTAAGCTCCCGTTTAGCGGTGGTTTCAGGCGATTCACCAGCATCGAGTTTTCCTGCCGGTACTTCCAGCATAGCGAGTGCCACCGGATAGCGATACTGCCCTACAAGCATAATATCGCCATTATCGTACACGGGAAGTACAGCCGATGCACCGGGGTGAACGATGTATTCACGTCCCGTTTGGGAACTATCCGGCAGCTGTACCGCATCCCGGCGGACGTCCAGCAAATCGCCCTTGAAAATCTGTTCGGTTGAGAGCTGTGTTTCTTTAAGTCCGTCGGACAATTCTCTCCAGTTATCTATGGAATTCACTATTTTGGAGTTAATGTGTTTAGCGCTCAAAAAGAGCGCACATGAATCTGCGGGCTGAAGGTTCCGGATTCATATGGTGAAAAATCACCGGATAACACCTATCTTTGGGCGTGCTGTTTCTGGTCCGGACGCATATATCTGAAAATCACGAAATCGCAGAGGGCAAGAGGGTTAACCCGCTTCAGCCACGCTTAAAATAACCTTTATCTACCTTATTGGAAACTGCTGATAAAATAGACACCCCGGGGGTAAAGCCACTGAACCAGGTTTGGACGGTTGGAAACTTTTTGTCTGTTTCCCGTATTCTTGCGCTTCCAATTCTAATCTGGCTGCATCAGGCGAACAATTTTCAGCCCAACCTGGAGATGAAGCTGATTATCGTGTATATGGTGCTGTCGGATTTCCTCGATGGCTTTGCTTCCCGCGCTCTTAACCAGGTTAGTGAAATGGGTAAATGGCTCGATCCGGTGGCCGATAAAGTCTGTGCTGCTGTGCTGTTTACTTATGTTTGGTACATCGATTTAATGCCATCATGGCTATTTGCAATTATTCTGCTCCGGGATGTATTTATTTTGGTGGGATCGCTCATCATCAAAAAGAAGAGAGGTAAAGTGGCTATGTCTGTCATGGCGGGTAAAATAGCCGTGAACGTGCTGGCACTATACTGGCTGGTTTTGGTGTTCTTACCCGAAATGACGCAATTGATTCTCATTTTGAAGTACTCCAGCGTGTTTATGCTCGTCTTGTCGAGTTATATTTATCTACGCAGGATGATTGATATTTTAAACGGAGCCAGCTACAAGTAGTAAGCCAGTTTCCGATAAAACGTATTCGTATTTGTTTGTTTAGTTAACACAGTTGGTATGAGTTTTTTTGAAAAATTAGGGTTTAAGAAAAAAGAAGAGCGTTTAAAAGACGGTCTCGAAAAAAGCCGCTCCGGTCTGCTTTCCAAACTTGGGAAGGCCGTAGCAGGTAAAGATACTGTGGATGATGAGGTGCTCGATGAGCTGGAAGAAGTGCTCATCACCTCAGATGTAGGCGTGGCAACTACGCTCAAAATTATTGAACGAATTGAAGCCCGTGTAAGAAAAGATAAATACCTAAATTCGAGCGAGTTAAACCGCATACTGAAAGAAGAAATCATCGCGCTTTTGAAAGAGAGTGATGCGGACAAGCCCTCCGAATTTGATGCGCAAACGCCAAGCAAACCACACGTGATTATGGTGGTTGGCGTAAACGGGGTTGGCAAAACCACCACCATCGGCAAACTAGCCTGGCATTACAAAGAAGCAGGTAAGAACGTTCTGTTAGGCGCAGCAGATACATTCAGAGCCGCTGCTGTTAATCAGCTTACAATTTGGAGTGAGCGGGCGGGTGTTCCGATAATTCAGCAGGGTCAGGGCGCGGATCCGGCTTCTGTGGCATTCGACACTGTGGCCTCGGCCAAATCCCGTGGAGCTGATGTTGTGCTTATAGACACGGCAGGCAGGCTTCATAACAAAAAAGGCCTGATGGATGAGCTTACCAAAATTAAGCGCGTAATGGGCAAAGTAGTGCCGGATGCACCACACGAGGTAATTCTGGTGCTTGATGCCTCAACCGGGCAGAATGCCATGCAGCAGGCCAAGGCGTTTACCTCGGCTGTTGATATCACCGGTCTTGCCCTCACCAAGCTGGACGGTACCGCTAAGGGTGGAATTGTAATTGGAATTTCTTCTGAACTCGAGGTGCCGGT
>JAIUMA010000064.1 GCA_022565795.1 Balneolia bacterium | reverse complement strand
CCGTCTTTGGTGAAGACGCTCCCCTCTTTGTACAGGTGCCCCGCCTCGTGCGGCACCCAAACCGCCACCCCGCCGGCCAGCGCCATCCGGCACTCCCCGTTGAGCAGGCTCTGCATCCCCAGATGCACCGAAACAAGACCCGTGGAGCAGGCGGTCTGTACCGATACCGCCGGCCCGTTAAGATTCAGCTGATAGGAGACGCGGTTGGCCAGGAAGCTGTTGTCGTTGCCCACAACCGAGGGCAGAAATTCAGAATAAAACCGCCTGTGAACCCCGCTAAAGACCATATAGGAGTTGATGGCGCATCCGCCAAAGACGCCTACCGGAGCCTCGTACGCGTGCGGATCGTAGCCGGCGTCTTCAAACGCCTCCCAGCAGCACTCCAGAAACAAACGCTGCTGCGGGTCCATCATGGAGACCTCCCGCGGGGTGTAGCCGAAGAAGTGGGCGTCGAACTTGTCGTAGTCCTCCAGGACGGGCGAAACCCTCACGTAGTCGGGATCTTTCAGCAGCTCCGGATCCACGCCCGATTTGAGCATCTGCTCGTCGGTCAGCTCGGTAAAGCATTCCCTACCGTTCACCAGATTGTCCCAGTATTCGTCTACGTTTTTAGCCTTGGGAAAGCGGCCCGCCATGCCCACAATGGCGATATCGGTGTTCTGATTTTTATGAGTGCCGTTACGGGATGAAGTGTCCGCCTTCGGCTTTAGCGCCTGGCTGCCTTCTATTAGTCCGGTAAGCTCTCGTATGGTCGAATGTTCAAACAGGCTCACAATGGTGAGGTTTTTACCGAAGCGCTCGTTCAGCTGTGACAGCACCTCAACGGCTTTAAGCGAAGTGCCCCCCACGTCAAAAAAGTGCTGATTGGGGCCTATGCCTGAAGCCTGCAGAACCTCTTCCCAAATGCCCGTTATAACTTTCTCCGTGCTTTCAGCCCCGGTTGCTTTGGGTCCGGCCTGACGCCCGTTTGCTCTTATTTGCCCAAGAATACCGGATACGCTGTTCAGACTGCGGGCAATCTTTTCCGGATTAAGTGCACGGTCAGGAGCGGCAGAGGCGGATTTATCTGCTTTTCCAACCTTTTGTTCTGCTGATGCCTTTGCATCATTACGCTTAGACTCATCCTGCGCTTTTTCGTCCGCAGCATAGCTGAGCCGGCTCAGCCAGGCCGCATCGGTCAGGTAGCCGCCGGCCGATTCGGTATCTGTGAGCTTCTGTTCGAAATTATCAAAAACGGAGTTCAGAAACTTAAGCGCCGGCTTATTTTTTTCCGTCCGGCTGAAATTAATCTGCACCTCTTCCTTTCCTGCTGCTACGGCCGCTTCACCAACCGATTTCAGCATCTGATGCTCCACGCCCCTGCCCAGAACGCGGCAGCTGAGCATGAATGAGTCCAGCACCACACGGTCAGCCCGGGTTTCATACAGCATCACCCCAACGAGTCCGTAATCCCCGAAGCGGTCTTTCACGCGGCAGGTTTTGCAGGAATAGCTGCCCGAGGCGAGCAGTGCCTTAATCTCCTCTTCGCTTCGGCGAATGGTGGTGAAGTTGAACTGATTTGTGCGGTAGGTAAGCTGAGAAACGCGGCTTATCTCTTCCGGCTGCGGATCACTGACCGTAATCTGCAGGTTGAGGCCTTCTATAAACTCCTTCAGGGAGGAAGCGTTATTCTTGAAGCCGGCCCGCTTCATGTTGTCTTTATAGAGCCTGGTGCGCTGCTGATCCTCAGCCGTGGTGGTAAGCGCATCAAACGGCCAGACGTGGTTCAGGAAGGTTTCGAATTCAGCGGTGTTTTCGGGCAGGTTAAGCACCAGCACTTCCGGACAGGCGGCACGAACCTCGGCGCACTCCACCGGATTATCATCTACGAAAATAAAGCTGTCGAGCCCCAGGTTCAGCTCTTCGGCCAGCTCCCGGATGTTCTGTGATTTCGGCTCCCAGTTCACTTTGGAACCTACGATATCCTCTTTGGTGATAAGCATATCAGGTCGTTCGGCAAACACCCGGTCCACGTCTTCTTCTACGTTTTTACTGCAGAGGCAAAGAATTTTTCCTGTCTTCACCTGATCCAGCATAAAGCGCTGCAGAGCGGTGAACGGACTGCTCAGCCCGATTCCTTCCGGCCCGACCTCGCCGCAGACGCCACCCCAGAGCGTGTTGTCGCAGTCCAGGACGATTACTTTATAAGGTTTTCTGCCGGCGGCGGTCAATTTACGGTACGTGCTGCTTCCAAGAGCCGTGAAGAACTCCCTTGTGTACGGAATATGACCCAGCTGATCCCGCTGTGCATCGTAATACGCATTAACATGATACTGCCGCTGAACCTCTCCGGGGAAAACCAGGTGTATATTTGACACGCCCTCCAGCTTTTCGCCTATTGCCTTTTCAAACTGCTGCTGATGCGCGGCTGATATTCGCGAGTCCGGCTTGTTTGGCGTAATAAAAATTAAAAGCGGTGATTTCGCCGCTGAAGCCGCAGATACCGCATAATCGCACAGCATCTGTAGGTTCGACTCCATTAATGAGACCAGCGCCGTCTCTTCCAAAGCTGCATCCTGATTCCGAATCCAGTCATCAAGCTTCAGAAAAACGAACCTACCGTCACTTTTAGGATCGTTGAGTACAGAACCGGAGTTAACCAGCTCCTGAAATACCTGATCGTAGGGAGAAAAGCGAACGTCTGCCTCATGGCCAAGCGCCGAAGCCCAGAAATGCAGGCTTTCAGCTATCGGATCGCAGGTGAACGTAGATGCAACTGTAATCCTCCGCAGAGGACGAATGGTTGTTGAAGAGTGCATAATAAAAAAGGGTGCAATTTTTCTAAAAAGATATATCAAAAACCCCGCAATATTAATGCCAAGGGCGTTACTCTTTCATTACAGATAGCTCCAAATGCTGAGAATCGGCTTAAACGAGTCCTGATCGCAGGCTAAACCAAAGTATTATATTTCTTTAAGTAAACCACATACGTACGTACTTATGTGGATGACGTCCTGTAACGTAATATTTACACGCGTGTCAGGCTGTTTGTTCACATAATGAAGTGGTGACACTGAGGGTCTGCTGCCGCGGAGGGGTACTGGGGAATTTCGCGTGAACAGCAATCGGAAACGGGCGGGCATAAAAAAACCCTCTGACCGGTCACGGGCAGAGGGTTCAATTTATCATCTACAGACGGCTATTACCCCATTTGTATAAGTTTAAATTAAGAATAATTAACGGTCTTGACAATAGTGGTAAACCCGTATTTTTTTATGAGTAGTAAAACGGATGTTTAGCCAACTATTTTTTTATAAACATATGCCGCTCAGTGAATTGATCTTAGGATGCGTTCAAACCTTGGAGCAGCGCCATCAACAGAAAAATAGATCACCCAGGCTTTGCCTACAATGTGATCATCAGGCACAAAACCCCAGGCGCGGCTGTCTTCGCTGTTGTCGCGGTTGTCCCCCATCATAAAATAGTAGTCACGCTGTATGGTGTAGCGGTCGCGCTCAATCCCGTTAATCAATATCCGGGTGTTGCGAACTTCCAAATGATTTCCTTCGTATCGGGAAATAACATCGTAGTAAAGATTGATGTTTGAAGTAGACAGCTCAACCTCCTGCCCCTTGAATGGAATAACAACTTCCGGCATCTGATCGGTATTTGATCCGCCTAATCCCTGAGCAAAACGAAAGCTGGAGTTTGTGCTTAAATTGTTGTTGATATACAGATTCACTTCGGAAACGCCACCCCAGGATTCAACTTCAGCGGCCACATCTTCAGACATGTGCGCGTAGAGACGACTTCCCTGCTGGCCGCGGGTACCGAGCACGGTTGCTCCCGCAGCTCTGAGGCGTTCTGTGCTTACGCGTATGCCTTCAAGCGGAGTGATTTCATATAAATACTGGAAGGTATCAAACGTCTCGGCTTCCTCACCATTAACAAAAAGAACCTTGTCGGTGATGGATAAGGTGTCGCCCGGTATTCCCACCGCACGCTTTATGTAGTTGGTTTTTTGGGACGGGATGCCATCATCTATCGGGTAGTTGAATACAACAATATCATTGCGCTCAAGGCTGCTGAAGCCCGGAAGGTTTGTTGATGGAAGCCGCAGGTTGGGAAAGTGAATTCCGGTAAATGGAATCCCTACAGACTGTGGAGTTCTTGCTCCGTAGTGTACTTTCGATACTAAAAGAAAGTCGCCGGTCATAAGACTTTTTTCCATCGAAGGCGTAGGAATGCGGTATGCGCCAAAGAAGAATGCCCGTATTATGACAGCAGCTACAAGCGCCCACAGGAGCGCATCACCCCACTCGCGGGCCCAGTTTTTCGCCTTTTGGTTGGTGTCCTGCTGTTTTCTTTTGGCGCGCTCCTCGCGGCCGGATACCTTTTTTTTGTCTGCCAATGTAGTGTGGTTTTAAACGAGGAAGAAAATGGTGCTAAACAACTATCAGTTGAGGTTTACTCTGCGGAAACGTTCCGGTCTTGGCACTTCTTGATAGCCAAACTCGCCGTCTTCGTACTTAATTTCAAACCAGGCCTGACGCTCCGGTGAGTAAAATATATCATTATACTCTTCAAGGCGGTTCGGCTCCATAAGTTTAGCCGAAAGCGCACGCTTTATTTGCGGCATAAGGTCGATGTAGCTGACCGATACAGCATAAACGAGACCGCGCGCAAACGGTCCGTCGATATCCAAAATCATAAGAGGATATTGATCGTCGATTACAAACCAATACTCATATTGAATCGCCTCTGCCATACGGAAGTTCGACTGAAATATTAAATCATCCAGAGTACGGGTCGGATCACCAAACACGGTTTGAAATCGTGCGCGAAGCTCCATGGACGGAATACGGTCGATATCGGTGATACCCTGCATACCCTGCCCCGTCCAGCGGGTGCCGCGAAAGCGACGCTGAAACTCAGCAGCGCTAACGCTTTCTACTTTCACAATATCTGCTTCAGAAAAAGCATTGGTTGTCTGAGCATTTGCAGGCTCAGCACAAAGAAGCCAGATTCCGGCTAAAAATGCGATAATGACCGGTATTCTAATCAAAGACATTCAGTTCGACGGTTTAAAGATTGAAGGACATTGGAAGTTGGTTTTCAGGAATTCAGACGTAAACAGGTTTAATCATCATTCATTGAAAGTACGGCCAGGAATGCTTCCTGAGGTATTTCAACCGATCCGACCTGCTTCATACGCTTCTTACCTTCTTTTTGTTTCTCAAGAAGCTTGCGCTTACGGGTGATGTCACCACCGTAGCACTTGGCAATAACGTCTTTACGCAGGGCCCGTATTGTGTCGCGCGCAATTACTTTTTTACCGATAGCCGCCTGAATGGCCACTTCATACATTTGCCGCGGAATGAGTTCCTTGAGTTTTGCACAAAGCTTCTTGCCCCACTCGTAGGCTTTATCGCGGTGTACGATGCTGGAAAGCGCGTCAACCGGTTCGCCGTTGAGAAGGATATCGAGTTTAACCATATATCCCGGACGCTGACCAATAAATTCGTAATCCAGCGAGGCATATCCGCGGGTAGAGCTTTTGAGCTTGTCATAGAAGTCGAAAACCACTTCGGCCATCGGCAGTTCGTAGGTCAGGTCAACACGAGTCGCATCCAGATACATGGTGTTGATGTACTGACCACGGCGCTCCTGGCACAGCTTCATAATCGCACCGATATATTCAGAAGGCGCAATAATCTGCGCCTTAATGTACGGCTCGTAAATTTTCTCAATCATCCCCGGATCCGGCATTTCACTCGGGTTATCTACGCTGATACGCTTGCCATCGGTCTTCAATACCTCATACTCAACGTTAGGTACAGTGGTGATGATGTTCATGTCGAATTCGCGATCCAGACGCTCCTGCACAATTTCCATGTGAAGCATACCCAGAAAGCCGGTACGGAAACCAAAACCAAGCGCGGCCGACGTTTCAGGCACAAACTGAAGCGAAGCATCATTCAGCTGAAGCTTATCCAGAGCCGAGCGAAGGCTTTCAAAATCTTCACTATCCGTTGGATAAATACCGCTGAATACCATCGGCTTCACCTCTTTGTAGCCCGGGATGGGCTCGGTAGCGCCGTTTTTAACGGTGGTGATGGTATCACCAACTTTGGTATCCTGAAGCGACTTCACGCTTCCGATGATGTAGCCTACTTCACCGGCAGAAAGCTGCTCGCACGGCTGAGGCTTGATGCGCAGGTAGCCGATTTCGTCGGCATCATAATCCTGCTCGACGGCCATGAAATTCATCTTTTCACCTTTACGAAGTACGCCGTCCATGATTCGAACGTACACAATGGACCCGCGATAGGTGTTGAAAACAGAGTCGAATATCAGTGCCTTAAGGGGCTTTTCCGGATCGCCTTTTGGTGCGGGAACGGCATGGATAATGTGCTCCAGAAGTTCATCTACGCCTACGCCGGTTTTACCCGATACATGAAGAATATCCTCACGTTTGCAGCCAATCAGGTCGATTACCTGCTGCGCCGCAGACTCCACGTCGGCACCGGGCAGGTCAACTTTATTTAATACAGGAATAATTTCGAGATTTTGCTCAATCGCCTGGTACAGATTTGAAATCGTCTGGGCTTCCACTCCCTGAGCGGCATCCACCACAAGTATGGCGCCTTCACACGCCTTGAGCGCACGGGATACCTCATAGGCAAAATCCACGTGCCCAGGAGTGTCGATTAGGTTATAGATGTACTTTTGGCCATCTTTAGCCACATAGTCCATTTTGATGGCGTGGCTTTTAATCGTAATGCCGCGCTCGCGCTCCAGATCCATGTCGTCGAGGACCTGATTTTGCATTTCCCGTTCGGTAATAGCTCCTGTTCGTTCAAGCAGTCGGTCGGCAAGCGTAGACTTACCGTGGTCAATATGGGCAATGATGCAAAAGTTGCGAATATGTTTCATGAAAGCAATTAAGTAGTTTTTTCCAAAGTTGGGTAAAATAACGAAATTCCGCCTGATAGTGAAGTTTGATATGCGCTGAATCGCACAAAATACAAACAACCCCTAACCTGCTGTGGCTGTTTTCTTAACAACGACTTAGGGCAGTTTTTAGCCGGATGTGTTTTGTAAAGAATTGTTGAGGGATAACTTTTGTTGTGCATCTCAAATCTCTATGATTTATATTCACAACCGATGACAAATCAGGAACAGACATATAATGTTTTTCACACTTCCGCTGCCCAGCCCAACGGCGGCCATGGAAAACTGCATCTGCATCACTGGCATCATCATGCCCTTCATCTGTTGCGCGCGAAAATTAGCCAACACTGAAGCTGAACGCATTTTTGCACAGCTTCGTTTTCACTTCCTATTCTATTTCGCGCGCGGTATCCGATATCGAAGCACTAGTGCTGTGTTCATTTCAGAATCACTATTTATTCAACATTAAATCACATTATTACTTTTGGAACCTGTAAATACACTCCGAATCGCCATCCAAAAAAGCGGACGGCTAACCGATAAAACCATAAGCCTTCTCGAAAATATTGGTATAAAGTTTGATGGCTATAAAAACCGGCTTCTGGTAAAAGCTCTTAATTTCGACGTCGAGCTCCTGCTCATTCGCGACGATGATATTCCTGAATATGTGCAGGACGGCATCTGCGACCTGGGCGTGGTTGGCGCGAACGTAACGCTTGAGACTCAGGCCAATGTTACCGTTCTTCAGGATCTTGGATTCGGTCATTGCCGCCTGTCGATTGCCAGTCCCGTGAGCCAAAACATTCGCTCATCAAAAGATCTGGCAGGCAAGCGAATTGCGACAAGCTATCCCGTGCTCACAAAAAAATATTTTGAATCGCTCGGTCTCGATGTAAATATCATCAAAATATCAGGAGCCGTTGAAATCACCCCTCGCCTGGACGTTGCTGATGCAATTTGTGATCTGGTCTCAACCGGCGGCACGCTCAAGACCAACGGACTTCGTGAAATGGAAACCATACTTGAGTCGCAGTCGCAGCTCATCCGTACCAATAAACCTCTTCCCCAGCACAAGACCGATCTCATTGAGAAGTTTCTGGTTCGCATTGAAGGTCAGCAACTGGCCGAAAACAGCCGCTACATTCTTATGAATGCGCCGAAAGATGCGCTGGACAAAATCACCGAGATCATTCCATCTCTAAACAGCCCGACCGTGCTTCCCCTTGCAAATCCGGATATGATCGCTATCCACACCGTAATCCCGATTACCAAATTCTGGGAAGTGATGGAGCAGCTTAAGGAAGCCGGCGCAACCGGAATTGTGATGCTGCCCATACAGAACATGATCAACTAAGCGATTCTTAGCCATGAAAACCTACACACTTTCTGAACTTAGCAAGGCTGACATCAAAAAACTGTGCGAGCGTCCCGCCGTGCAGTTCGACAAAATCGCGCCGGTTGTGCAGGAAATAATCAATGCCGTGAAGGTAAAGGGTGATGCCGCTCTGCGCGAATACACCCTGAAGTTCGACGGTTCAGCTCCGGATGAAATGGTCGTTAGCGTACCTTCAGCTGATGACATTGATCTGGCCGACGAAAAGAAAAAAGCATTCAACACTGCATTCGACAACATTTACGCATTTCACCGGGCACAGCGTCCCCGAAAGCTTGTTGTTGAAACCATGCCGGGTGTAATCTGCAGCCGTGAGGCGCGGCCGATTCAGTCAGTCGGCCTTTATGTGCCGGGTGGCACCGCTGTGCTGCCTTCTACTGTGCTGATGCTCGGCGTACCGGCTATGATTGCGGAGTGTCCTGTTCGCGTAATGGCTACTCCGCCCCGTAAAGACGGCAGTATTGCTCCGGAAATTCTGTACTGTGCCGCGCTCACCGGTATCACGCACATTGTGAAAGCCGGGGGCGCACAGGCTGTGGCCGCCATGGCTTACGGAACCGAAACTGTTCCAAAGGTGAACAAAATCTTCGGTCCGGGAAATCAGTATGTGACCTGCGCAAAAATGCTGCTACAGCAGTCTGATGCGGTTGTTTCCATAGACATGCCGGCCGGTCCGTCTGAAGTGCTCGTTATTGCCGATGAAAGCGCTGATGCCGAATTTTTGGCTGCCGATTTGTTGTCACAAGCTGAGCACGGCGCTGATTCGCAGGTTGTTTTTGTGACCACCAGCCAAACGCTGCTCGACGACACACTAACCGAAATCGACAAACAGCTCGAAACGCTCCCCCGAAAGGAAGCCGCTAAAAAGGCCCTTGGAAACAGCAGCTCGATTCTGGTCAGTTCTATGGCAGATGCCATTCGTTTCAGCAATGAATGGGCGCCGGAGCATCTGATTATCTCGGCTGAAAACGCTGCCGGGTATTCGTCTGATATCGTCAATGCGGGCTCTGTATTCCTTGGTAAATGGACCCCTGAAAGCGCAGGGGATTATGCCTCGGGCACAAACCACACGCTACCGACCAGCGGCTATGCGGCCATGTACAGCGGCGTATCTCTCGACTCCTTCTACAAGCTCATCACCTTTCAGGAGCTAACGGAAGACGGACTTCGTAACCTTGGTCCAACCGTGGAAATCATGGCAGATTCAGAAGGGCTCGAAGCGCACAAGCAGGCCGTAACCCGCAGACTCAACCGCTTGTCAAACTCCTGACACTATTCGTTATATATCCAAATGAAATTTGATCTTAACCAGCTTCTCCGGCCGAATATCCGCGGACTGAAGCCCTATCGCTCGGCACGGGACGATTTCAAATCAGGCATTCTGCTGGATGCCAACGAGAACCCCGCATCGCCGGGCATCGAGCACGCGCTGAATCTCAACCGCTATCCTGATCCGCATTATGAACTGCTGCGAAATCGCATTAGTGAGATAAAAGAGGCCATTAAGCCGGAGCAAATATTTCTTGGCAACGGAAGCGATGAAGCCATTGATTTACTCATCAGAATGTTCTGCACGCCGGGTCATGATAAAATCCTGATAACGCCACCGACCTACGGCATGTATAAAGTGAGCGCCGATATCCACGGAATCGAAACGGTTGAAGCACCCCTGCTTCCCGACTTCTCGCTCGATGCCGACAGCGTGCTAAGCAAAACTGATGGCGTTAAAATCATCTTCCTCTGCTCGCCAAACAACCCAACGGCCAACCGCCTGCAGGAGTCAGAAATTCGCAGGGTGATTGAGGGTTTCAGCGGTATTGTTGTGGTAGATGAAGCCTATATCGACTTCAGTCGTGATAAAAGCCTGCTTCCTCTACTGGCTGAGCATCCGAACCTGGTAGTGATGCAAACGTTGTCGAAAGCGTGGGGTCTTGCCGGAATCAGGCTTGGCATGGCGTTCGCTTCTACAGAGATCATAAACTATATGATGCGCGTTAAGCCGCCCTATAATGTCAATTCCCTGACGCAGGATGCAGCTCTAAAAGCGCTTGGAAACCCGAATCAAACACAGCGTGCGATTGAGTCCATCCTGAGCGAGCGGGATCGGGTCGCCAAATCCCTTGAACAGATGGATGGCGTTATTCGCGTTGAGGAAAGCGACGCCAACTTTTTGCTTGTTCGCGTCAAAAATGCACCCGATGTTTACCGGAAGCTCGCCAAGCTCGGGGTGATTGTCCGCTATCGGGGCGACCAGCTGCACTGCGAAAACGGCCTGCGTATCACAATAGGCCTCCCGGAAGAAAACGACGCCCTGCTCGACGCGATGGAACAATTAACCATTAGCAATTAGCAATACTAACAGTAAAGCCAATTCAGGGATCGACAACCATTCACAATTCACAATCCACAATTCCTTGACTACCGTAATTGAACTTTCAGCCAGTGCCCTTCAAAAAGGTGATGCCCTCCGCCCTTACGCCATTCGCGGGCTGGGTCAGCTTTCCGGCTTCGGCTTCACGCTCCGGATCGATGACGCCATCACCAGCTCCAACAAAAAGGTGCTTGAGCATGAGGATATTCCGTTTGAAACCGTCGAACCTGCTTCGGCCAATGAGCGCGTGATTTCTGTCACCGGAGACGAATCCGGCTTAACAGTGCATCACCCTGAAAAAGGCGAGGTGAAATGCACCGACTGGCAGGATTTAACGCGCTTGTTGCTTTTCCCGCCGCGCACCGGACACGTAAAGCGCACGACCAAAGAGACCAACATCGAGGTGGACATCAACCTTGACGGATCGGGGAAATTTGACATCAGCACCGGGCTTGGTTTTTTTGATCATATGCTCGAGCAGATTGCGCGTCACGGCGGTGTTGATCTTACCGTAAAATGTGATGGCGACCTTCATATCGACGAGCACCACACTATCGAAGACACCGCCCTTGCGCTGGGTGATGCAATTTCGCAGGCTTTGGGCGATAAGCGCGGAATAACCAGATATGCATCCGTCCTGCCGATGGATGAAACACGCGCCATGGTTGCCCTCGATCTTTCCGGGCGGCCGTATCTGGTCTTCGATGCCGCATTCACCCGCGAAAAAGTGGGTGATGTGCCCACCGAGATGATCAAGCATTTTTTCTATTCTCTGGCCATGAACACCAAAAGCACGCTTCATATAGAGGTGATTGGCGAGAACGATCATCACAAAATTGAGGCCAGCTTCAAAGGCTTTGCCATTGTGCTGAAAAACGCGGTGAAGCGAACCGGAAGCAACGAAATTCCAAGCAGTAAAGGAGTGCTTTAATGATTAGCATTATAGACTACAAAGCCGGTAATACCGCATCGGTTTCCAACGCCCTGGAGCGTCTTGGAGCGGAGTTTCAGATAACCGACTCCGTTGAAAAGCTGAACGCCTCGGACGGCATCATCTTTCCGGGCGTGGGTCATGCCGCATCGGCTATGAAGGCGGTTCGCGCAGCCGGACTCGAAAACTTGCTCAAAGAAACCGAGCTGCCGCTGCTGGGTATTTGCCTGGGCATGCAGCTCATGTTCGAGCACAGCGTGGAGGGCGACACGCCCGGCCTCGGGCTTGTGGAAGGCAAGCTGCTCAAGTTTGATGAAACCCGCGACAAAGTACCCCACATGGGCTGGAACACCTTCACCGAGTGTGATGGAACGCATCCCCTGCTGAATGGCATCACAAAAGAAGATTACTTCTATTATGTGCACAGTTACTATGCTCCGGTGACGGAAAACACCATTGGAAGCTGCACCTACGCGGGAGAAACCTTCGCCTCAGTCGTAGCGCGCGGCAACAAAACCGGCGTTCAGTTTCATCCGGAAAAATCCGGCAAGGCAGGAGCAAAACTGCTCGAAAACTTTGTACAGTTGACAGTAGACAGTTGACAGTTAGCAGTACTAAGCTAATTCAGGGATCGACACAACATCCAACATCACAATTCACAATTCACAATTCACAATTCACAATTAAAATGATACCCATTCCAGCTATTGATCTTCTTGACGGAAAAATTGTACGCCTGAAGCAGGGCAAATATGATGAGGTGACGGTTTACCACGATGATCCGGTTGCTTTTGCCGCTAAGCTGAAAGACAGAAAAGACATTCCCAGGCTTCATATTGTTGATCTCAACGGAGCGCGTGAGGGTGAGTTTGTGAATCTTGATATTGTTGAAAAGATTGTGGCTGAAACCGGCCTCGAGGTTCAGATGGGCGGTGGTATTCGCCGTTATGAGGATATCGAGATGCTGCTTGATGCGGGCATCACCCGGGTGGTTTCGAGCTCAATGGCCGTTCGACGTCCTGATGAGTGGCTTCGCGCGATTTCTGAATTTGGTCCGGGCCGCTGCATTTTCGGTATGGATTTGAAGGACGGACTCATAGCCGTTGGCGGATGGCTGGAGACCGACAACCAGCCTTTGGAGGAATTGCTTCACCCGATGATGCAGGAAGGACTGGTGGAAGTACTTTGCACAGATATCGCCCGCGACGGTATGATGACCGGCCCTAACCTGCCCATGTATGCCGACCTGCAGGCCCGCTTTCCGGATATCCGCTTCATCGCTAGCGGAGGCGTCTCAAATCAGGATAACCTGAAGCAGCTTGAAACTGCCGGACTTTTTGCCTGCGTGGTTGGAAAAGCGTGGCTTGAGGGGATCGTGACGATTTGAGAGGCAATTCCAGGGTTGTTTATGAGGGCAGAATTTTAATTGCCGCAGTTGGTTTTATTTAAAGGTAATTGAACTACCAATTACCAATAATGTTAAAAACATTCCCTCTTGAGCGGCAGGCATTATTCGAAGTATCGCGAATAGATAAAATGTTTTGCGAGTTGTTACTCAAGGCCTGTCCTCACGTGGTTACTACGGTGTTGAAATACTGATGCCAATCAGGTGATACCGCCAATAATTTGTCTCCGCCCGTGGGGCAGGGGCAATGCACGCATTGCCCTCGATCCACGAAGGCGGACGAAGTGGTGATCACGTTTAAATGTCCGGTGATTAATTCCCAATGTTGTGTGCTTAGGGAATTGTTTTCTCTGTAGCAGTCCTATGGTCTTAATAAACCCGGATTATGGCTCCATCAATGTTGACACTTTCTGAGTATTGGCCCTTGGTTTTATAGATATTTCTTCACCATTCATACTCGGGCCAATTTATTGTATCTCATAACCCGGGGCTTTGCCCCGGGCTATGACCATTGAGGCTTACAGCCTCGGATTTAAAACATTTCAGCCAAAGAATTCGAATTTTGAACTGAGCTGTTGATCTTCTTCCAATTCACTATAATGAACGATGGCTCCTGAGAATCCGTGACCTTTAAAGCTCTGCGCTAATCTTCACCACAATTCACGCGCGTTTGCGATCTGCCAACTCGTCCTTATTTCACCGCATTGGGAATGGATTGCAGAAAATCCACGAACTTCTGTACGGCCCGGCCGCGGTGGCTGATGGCGTTTTTCTCGTCCTGATCAAGCTCTGCAAATGTTACGGAGTAGCCGGCCGGCTCAAATACGGGGTCGTATCCGAATCCGCCGCTGCCTGACTTTTCACTTCGTATGGCGCCGTCGCACACACCGTTAAAGATAAACGTGCCCGATGGATTCATAAAAACCAGTGCCGTGCGGAATCGGGCTTTACGGTCTTTTTGTCCCTTCATTTCTCGAAGCAGCTTCTGAACGTTGTCTTCGTAGCTGGCCTTCTCCCCTGCGTAGCGTGCAGAATACACGCCTGGTCTGCCGTCAAGCGCATCTACCTCAAGACCGGTATCATCGGCCAGCGAGGGAAGTCCGGTCATTTTGTACAGATACTCAGCCTTTTTGAGCGCATTACCCTGCAGCGTGGGCGCGTCCTCAACAACCTCATCAAGCCCGGGAAAGTCGGCGCTGGATTTAAGCCCGATATTCAGCGGGGCGAGCGTGGCACGGAGCTCTTCAACTTTATGGGGGTTTGAAGATGCCAGAACGATTAGTTCCGGCATCTCGAAATCGGGAGTATCCGGGTCTTTTACTTTTTCAGACATTCGTTATTTGAAGCCTCAAATGGTGAACCTAAAATACATCATCCTGCTGTACAGGAATAGCTGAAAGCGTTCTAAACTCCTGATAACGCTCGGATATATCAGCGGCAGAGAGGTTGAGCAGTCGCTCTGGACCAAATTTCTCCACGCAGAAGCTGGCCATGGCTGAACCGTAAATGACGGCTCTTCGGAAGTTGTCATCGCTGAAATCGCCTGAGCGCGCCAGCCATCCGGCAAATCCGCCGAGGAAGGTATCACCGGCTCCGGTTGGATCAAAAATGTCGATAATCGGGAATGCAGGAGCAGAGAAAATGCCGGTCTCGGTAAACAATAGCGCCCCGTGTTCCCCTTTTTTGATGATGAGCGTTGACGGCCCCATAGCCTGAATCTTTTCGGCGGCCTTCACCAGATTCGGCTCTCCGGAAAGCTCACGGGCTTCAGAATCATTGATGATGAGCACGTTAACCCGCTCTAGCGTTTCGTTGAGGTCCTCGCGGGCGCCTTCAATCCAGAAATTCATGGTGTCCAGAATTACCAGATCAGGCTTGCTGATCTGATCCAGCACTTTACCCTGCAGTGCAGGAGCAATATTGCCAAGACAAACAATGGAGGCATCCTTGTAGGAATCCGGAATAACGGGATCAAACTTTTCGAATACATTGAGCTGCGTATCGAGGGTGTCGCGGTTATTCAGATCAAAGTGATAGCGGCCTGACCAGAAAAAGGTTTTACCGCTGTCATCTATCTGAAGACCCTCAAGATCGATGTTTTTATTTTTGAATAGCTGAAGATCAGAATCGGCAAAGTCGTTGCCAACCACGCCAACCAGCTTCAACGTATCGTGGAAGTAGCTTGATGTAAGCGAAATATATGTAGCCGACCCGCCAAGAATGCGGTCAACTTTTCCGAAAGGCGTTTCGATACCGTCGTATGCGACAGAACCTACAACCAGAATGCTCATGAATCGATGTTATTAATGAAAATTTGAAGTTTTTTTATGCGCTAAAGGTACGCATCAAAACCGCTTGTTAAAAGTAAAGGTTTCCGCTGTACTGCCATATGCCGGGAGTTAATTCATTCACCCACCTGAAGTAGATGCATAGGTTAAAATTGGGAGTTCGGGCCTTTCCTCATCTTCATCTTAACTTTTGTGCAATCTGCATCCTTCGTTCGGAACTAAGAGTTATGTGTTTAAACTGATGGGATATGATTTTTTGTGGCGCAAATCCCCATGCTGTAAGTCTGAATCAGCCGAAATCAGAATCATGCGGTGATTCAGATTCTGGGTGATGCAACTGAGCTTAGCTGAGTCTCGTGCAGGCCTACAGCCTGCGCAATTTGGGTGAATTATCAACCTGAGGCGCTGCCTCAGGCTATGACCGTTGAGGCTTACAGCCTCGGGTCAGGGGCAGGGCGAGG
>JAIUMA010000063.1 GCA_022565795.1 Balneolia bacterium | reverse complement strand
GTGTTTTTGGATTATATCTGATTGTTGGCCCTCTGGAACTACTGCTACCTAATCAGCTTAGTGTTTCGGGCCGTTTTTTACATGACTTTTTACCCCGGGTGGATTGTAATTCGCTTCCGCCGGCGGGTGGACAGAAGTCGGCACATACAATCCACCCGGGGCTAATTTTAGTTGACCCCATTTGGGGTCTTCGAGATGTAATGGGGTTTGCTTTTGTTTTTACCATAAAAAGGGCTCCAAAATTCAATGAAGGCCACTTTCATGAGGTCAATTCAACTTCCCCGGACACCAATGATTAACAATAAGTAATTAACAATAAACAATGGTTCTATGAGGGAATCGATATCCTGAGCTAGTGGCTGTCTCTTGTTCACCTCACCCAACCCTTTCCTCAAATTGAGGGCTTTGGTTTCCCGAAGTTCACCAAGACCGAAAACAACCCAAATGCCTGCAAAGGAGCTCCCTTCTCCTTCAGGAGAGGGGCCGGGGGTGAGGTCATACGATGCCAGAAAAGGCTCCGATGCATTTGAAGACTGTTTAGGTGCTTCGCACTTTTTGGGCCGGTTCGCTCCGCTCACTGCGCCAGTTTTGGGTTTGGAGTCCCCCCATCTCCCCTTCTCCCTCTCTCCCTCTCTGTAACTCAGGTGACATTACTCTACTGTAATCATTGTTACATTATCTAACCCGATGTATTGAAACAATTCATTTTCAGAGGCGTTTTGTTTACCTTAAGACGAAATAAATTAAATGACAGACGCTCGTCTGATTCATTGTTCAACACATTAGTATTATGAAAGATATTGCAGGAAAAACATTTAAAGTTGTAGTCGTTGGAAGCGGACCGGCCGGATTAACGGCAGCCCTTTATGCTGCACGCGCTGATTTGGCGCCATTGGTACTGGAAGGCCCCGAGCCCGGCGGACAGCTCACTACTACAACCGACGTCGAAAACTTCCCGGGATACCCGAACGGCGTAATGGGTCCGCAAATGATGGAGGACTTCAAGGCTCAGGCCAGTCGCTTCGGTGCCGATGTACGCTACGGAACCGTGGATCACATCGATTTTGATCAGCGCCCGTTTAAGCTTACCGTAGATGATGAGCACACCATTTTTGCTGATTCCCTTATCGTATCAACCGGAGCATCGGCCAAATGGCTGGGTCTTGAGAGCGAGCAGAAAATGCGCGGACGCGGCGTTACCGCCTGCGCGACCTGCGACGGTGCGTTCTTTCGGAATCAGCACGTAATCGTAATCGGTGGCGGCGACACCGCTATGGAAGAGGCTACGTTCCTCACCCGCTATGCCAGCAAGGTAACCATCGTGCACCGCCGCGATGAGTTCCGTGCGTCTAAGCACATGCAGAAACGCGCCCTGAACAATCCGAAGATTGAGGTGATGTGGAACTCCGAGCTCGAAGAAGTGCTGGGCGAGCAGGTAGTTAGCGGCGTGAAAATCAAAAACCGCGAAACCGGCGAAAGCAAAGTACTTGATGATGTAACGGGCGTATTTCTTGCCATTGGCCACAAGCCGAACACCGACCTGTTCAAAGGGGTGCTCGACATGGACGAAACGGGCTACATCCTTACAGAAGCCAAATCATCCAAAACCAACGTCGAAGGCATCTTTGCCTGCGGTGATGCGCAGGACTCCGTTTACCGTCAGGCCATTACCGCGGCCGGTACCGGCTGTATGGCCGCCATGGATGCCGAACGCTGGCTGGAAAATCAGGAAGAGAAAAAAGAGGCGGCTGTGTAAACGCCTTAAGGGTTTCCGCTTGGGAACTCCTGAAGGGTTTATCGAGACGTTTTTTTGTCCGTTGAGGATAAATCACATTTCGGATGAAATTAACTCCTGAAGAACCCTTCAGGAGTCATACAAGGGGATACCGGTACTGGTATCCCCTTTTTTTGTGACCATACTTAAGAAGCTCTGAAGCGACATTTTGCATAAACTCAAAAATAAGAAAAACCGCTTTTCTCCTTTTTTACCTTCCTTCATGCCGTCCAAAATGGCAAATCAAAAATCTATTTTTAAACTGGATTTTCGATTTCCTCAGATCTCACACTATTCATCTGCAATAAATGAAGTTATTTATGATAATTAATTTCTCATATTGAAAATTAATTTCAATTCATTTTCGAGCTACGCAACTTTACTGATGCGTGCTTAAGGGTTTGTTAAACGTCTGCCCTGCATGTCTTTACTACACAAGAAATGAAATGTATCCCACTATATTGATAGCGTTATGAATAAAATAAACTACAGCTTAGCCACGACAGCATGCGCATTGCTCCTGTCGGCTATTTTTACAGCCTCACCGACTGCTGTCTCTGATGCTCAGGCACAAATCAGTGCAACAAATTCCCAGACTACCGAACAGCCTGCTGAAATCGACCTGGTGCGTATTCCGCTACCGGTAGATTTTGAAGATCAGACCATCGACTGGGACAATGTGTTTTTCGGTTTCGAAGGTGCTTTTGTTGATGTAATTGAAAACCCGGATCAGAATGAAGACAATCCAAGTGATTTCGTTGGCCGTTATGTCAAAGATGCTGAAATCTACTGGGCCGGCGCTTTTTTCTGGACTGAAGATACCTTTTGGTTCAACGAAGAGAACAACACCATTACTATGGATGTATGGTCTCCGCGCGCCAACGTTGGGATCAACCTGAAGCTCGAGCAGTCTGACGGCTCAGGTGAATTCGACTCGTTTGCCGTAACCTCTACAAGCGGTGAATGGGAAACCCTAACGTGGAGCTACAGCGGCGTGCCTCAGCAGATCGACTGGGATCAGCTCACCATAATTTTCGACTTCCACGTTGGCCAGAACGGCGATGGCGGTCCGGACTGGACCTGGTACTTCGACAACATTCAGGTGAATGCAGCCGGGCCAGACGACGATCGTGAAGAAGGCCCTGGCACACCGGAAGACCTGGTACCAATCAGCCTTCCGCAGGACTTTGAAGAAGATGATTTCGACTGGAATTTCGCTTTCTTTGGCTTTGAATCCGGAATGATGGCGCGTGTTGGAAACCCTGATCCATCCGGCATCAACACCAGCGACTGGGTTGGCCGTATGATTAAAGGTTCCGGTCCATTCTGGGCTGGCGGCTTCATGCATATAGACGAGCCGTTCACCATCGATGCAGACATGCCCGTTGCTACTATGAAAGTTTGGTCACCGCGCGAGAACGTGCCGATACTGTTCAAGGTCGAAAACCAGACAACGGGAGCCGAGTATGAAATGATTAGCAATACAACTGTTGCCGGCGAATGGGAAGAAATGAGCTGGGACCTTAGCGGAGCAGGTACAACCGGAGAATGGGATGTAATCGTTATGATCTTCGACTTCCAGGACGGCGCAGTCGGTGACGGCGGCGAAGACTTCACCTGGTTCTTCGACGATATCGAGGTTAATGCTGAGGGACAGCCAGTATCAATCGGCAACCCGGACCTTGGCGACAACCCGCGCAGCTTCGAACTGGCACAAAACTATCCGAACCCGTTCAACCCGACAACTCAGATTCAGTTTCAGCTACCGGAAGCTTCTGAAGTGATGCTTGAGGTGTACAACATGGCGGGTCAGCGCGTAGGTGTGCTGGCAAACGGCAGCTTCAGCGCAGGAACCCACAGCGTTTCCTTCGATGCAGCCAGCCTGGCAAGCGGTGTATATCTGTACCGCCTGACAGCCGGCAGCTTTGTACAAACACGCAAAATGCTTCTGGTAAAATAAACCAGCCCCGGACTCTGATGCCAACTCAAATGGCATCACCCGAAACTCAAAATGAAAAAGGCGAAGCTGCTCTGCGGCTTCGCCTTTTTTTATGCAGTCCAGGAAACGTGAAATCAGCTATCGTGCACCGGAGCCTACAGCCTTCGATAAAAACCGTTAGAATTGATTAATCTTATCATCTTAACTGAACGCTCTTTCCTGCCCCAGAGTTTTGAAATTCATGCGCTTACGCATATACGCCTAAGCGCATAACTACCCCAAAACTCACTTATCAAGGAAACCATTATGAGAACCGCACTTTATTTAATGATTGCATCCATGCTTTTGTTTTTCACTGCATGTGACGTAGTCGATTCGACTTCAGACCGTTCAGAGGTCAGCAACATTTCTGAAAACCTGATCAGCCAAACGCTTGAAAGAGGAGGTCCGCCTTCCGCAGGAAACACTATTGTCGACATCGCTGCAGGCAATGAAGACTTCTCCATCCTTGTTGATGCCGTTGTTTTTGCAGGTCTGGACGGTGCACTAAGCTCCAGAAGACAGCTCACCGTGTTTGCACCAACTGATGATGCATTTATAGCCCTTCTCGAGGCGCTTGAATTAACTCCCGAAGAGCTTTTTGTAGAGGAAAACAAAGACCTCATCAGAAGTATTCTGCTGTACCACGTAGCCCCGGGTAACAGAGATTCCGGAGCCGTTACCACTTCCGATCAAATTAATACGCTTCAGGGCTTTTTCATCAAAGTGAAAGAAGAAAACGGCTCTTTCCTCGTGGGTAACGACGAGAATGGCTTTGCAGAAATTATTGCAGTTGATATCAACGCCAGCAACGGTGTTATACACGTTATCGATTCTGTGATGCTGCCACCATCTGAAAACGATGATAATGGCGACAATGGAAATGGTGATGAGCCCGCCGATCAGTCAATTGTTGAGATCGCTGCCGGCAATGAGGATTTCTCAATACTGGTCGACGCTGTTGTATTCGCCGGACTTGTTGATGTACTTGACGGCAACAGACAGTTCACTGTTTTTGCGCCCACAAACGACGCTTTCGTTGCTCTTCTGGAAACGCTGGAGCTTACAGCTGAAGAGCTATTCGCCGAAGGTAATGAAGAGCTGGTACGCAACATCCTGCTTTACCACGTCGCTCCGGGCAACCGTCCGGCTGCGGACGTAGTATCCTCCACCCGCATTCGCACCATGAACAGATCTTTCGTATTTGTGGATGAGGAGAATGGTGATTTCTTTGTCGGCAACGACAACGGATTTGCTCAAATAGTCGCAACAGATATTTTCGCAAGAAACGGCGTCATTCACGTAATTGATGCGGTGATGCTACCTTAAAGAGCTTAAGCAGTTCTTTCGGATAATCAATAAAAAAAGCCCTGCGCTCATAAGCTGCAGGGCTTTTTGCTTTTCTCTAAATCGGCTGCAAACGGTCAATCTAATCCAGAGGATGACACAGATTCACCATTCACCATTCCCCGTTTTACTCCCCAGCCAAATTCTCACTTAGCTTCTTCACAAACTCCGCAGGGTAGTCGAGATTATCTTTGGTGTCGAAAAACGGATTCATCAGGGTGATCCGAACCAGAACCAGCTCTTCTGTATCGTGCACCGCGTTCCACTCGTCGGTGAAGGCGTCAATCAGGCGGTTGTAGGCCGGACGCTTAAGCGTGGTTTTGGATACGAAGAAATCGTGGTTTTCATCAGGTGAAAAAGCTTCATACACCTTAAGCGTACGCTCGTTGCTCTTGCCCAATGCCTCGTTCTCCTTCGCGACAATGAAGGTGATGATATTCGTTTCGGCATGCGGGAAAATGCGCACATCAGGATGGGCCTTGCGCATCATCTTTTCCAGCTTGATGCGCGACTGAATCGTACGCTCCAGAATCCGGCCGTAGCCGTTAGCGCCAAGTCCGATAGTACGGGAAGTCAGCAGCGTGGATATCGCGCCGGCGGCCGAACGGGAGCCCTCAATCGTTTGCGGACCGCGCTCCTGCGTGCCCGAAAAATTGATATACGGGGCAATAGACTTGCGGTAGTAGTACTCGCGCTTGCTGTTGCACAAAAACGCGCCCGAAGCGTAGGGTACATAGCCAAGCTTGTGCGGGTCGATGGTTACTGAGTTCGAGCGGCTGATGGCATCAAGCGCCATGGCCATGTTTTCCGATACCACTTCCGAATTCTTCGTGTCGATCGAGCAGAGGAATCCGCCGTAGGCCGCATCGACGTGGTGCCAGATGTGCCAGCCGCGGGTATCGCGATACTCATCAAGCACCTGCTGAATACGGTGTATCGGGTCCATCTCGCCCAGTTCGGTTGTACCGGCTACCGAGACCACCATCAGCGGCGGACGCTGACGCTTAAAGCAGTTTTCAATCGTTTCCCGCAGGCAGTCCACGCACATACGGCCATGCTCGTCGGTTTCGATACCAACAAAGGCTTCTTCGCCCAATCCCATAATGTCGACCGCTTTATTCCACGAATAGTGCTTATTCTGAGGAACCAAAACCACGGGACCGGCATAATCCATATCAAAAACCTTGTTCAGGTTTCTATATACGTTTACCGGGTTTCCGCGCAGAATGTGGTAATCACGCAGCTCGTCGTCCGTAAGCTCGTACTCGAAGCGGATACGGTCGAATTCATCCCAGCCCATCAGGCAGGAGTCGAACATACTCAGAGACTTGTCACCATATTTTCTGTTGATGGCACCGGCGGCAAGCCAGCGGGCAAAGCGATCGCGTGCACGAAGGGCGCCCTCGATGTTGGCAACGGTTCCACCGGAAGTAAAATGCCCCGACCCGAAGCGGGTGTCGTAGCCCATCATGCCGAGAAGGTCGCGAATGGCTTCATCCTCTATGAGAATCCCCACTCTCGAAGACTCGCCGGAAATGTTGTTCGGATTATACAGAAGGGTGATAATATGCCCAAGCAAAGCAGGCATGGATACTTCGGTAATCATGTGGCCGATATAGCGCGGGGAAAAGCTTGGAAGCTCGCTCTGAAGCCGCTCCATAATGCTCATCACCTGCTCCTTGATGTGGGCCCTGCGCTCGATAAACTCAGGCGTGTTCAGATCACCCTGCGAAATCGCCGGACCATCCTCCGCGTACAGCGAGCGTCTCCATTCGAACCATGCGTCGAATAGCTCGTTCATGATTCCCTGAATCCACGGACCGTTTTCGGCCTGCGGACCAAGGAAAAAACTCTTGAGGGCAACCTCATCGGGATGACACGCTTTCAGAGCGGAGTCTATAAATGAATGCTCCCTGATGGTGTCTTTATCTTCTGTGTTAACTTGCATAAAAATGTCTCTTTCTAAAAGATGTCTTGAAATAATAATAGTCGTTCGCAAGGATGAAGGCGGCTTAAACCAATGTCTGCCCGGCCTGCACTCACTGCTTTGCCGGCTGCATTCAGAAAAGTGTGAACGCAGCGTTCCAGTCTGATTTTGAAATAGAAATTTGAAGCCTTCCGGCCTCTTACAGCAGCCAAACCACGGCTAAAAAATGATGGCAATTACGTCCTTCTCACCTTACCAGATAGTAGGATATCCGAAAAATCGTTCAGGCGTTTGTTTGAACAATTAATAGCTCGAGCGTAAAATACGATATTATTATTAGAAATTCATGTTAAGCGTTGTTACAAACGGCGCTCGGGTAGTTAATATTCGGCATCAGTTGTGTTTCTCTAACGGAATGCCGGCGGGTTCACTCCTGTTTTATATGATGAAGTTAGATAAAATGAATTAAGGCCATGTTTGATAACGATTTTTTATCCGAAGACAGTGAGAACAGCAGCGGTGCCGGAAGCGGCTCGGTTGAAGGAAGCAGCTACAGCTGCGCATATTGCGGTGTCGAAAACCACACTTTCGTCGACCCTTCGCAGGGTGAAAATCAGCAGTATATCGAAGACTGCCAAACCTGCTGCAATCCCAACATCCTGCGCGTTCACCACGACCAGTGGGAAGACGAATGGGTGATATCTTCCGAGCAGGAATACTGATTTTATTCAGGTGACAGGTGAAAGGACAGTCAATGAACAATAAGCAATTACCAATGAGGTAGCGGGATTTGCAGCTCCCAGCGCAAACCCAAAACCCAAAACTGCCTCACCGGCAGAGAGGCCCCAACCTCTGAACAGTCTACTAATACCGATTCTGGCCGGAGCATTGAAGTCGTAATCAAGCTCTGAAGCTAATTCAAACGTCTTCAAAGCGTTATCTTTTCTCCGTATGAAGCCTTATTTTCACAGGACAAAATATTTGTGTAAGCCGCAGGCCACCCGACTGTTATCTTTTTTGGGCCTCCCCGGCGCGACGGAGTGTCGAATGACACGTATTTATTTTATTGAATCAGATAAATCATAAAGCAACACGCTTACTAAACACAACCAGGAGTTGTAACTATGTCAACAGCCTATTTTGAAGTACCAGAGCCGTATAATGAGCCCTATTTGTCGTATGCGCCGGGCACTCCCGAGCGCGAAGAGCTCAAAAAAGCCATTGATGAACTGAAGTCTAAAGAAGTTGAAATCCCTGTTATTATTGGCGGCAAAGAGATCCGTACGGGACGCACTCAGGATGTAGTGATGCCGCACAACCACAAGCATAAGCTTGGTGTGGTTCATAAGGCGGGTAAAAAAGAAGTTGAAATGGCCATCAAAGCTTCGCTTGAAGCACGTGCCGAATGGGCGGCCCTTCCGTGGGAGCACCGCGCTTCTATTCTGCTTAAAGCCGCAGATATTATCACCGGTCCGGAGCGCTACCGCATGAACGCCGCGACCATGCTAGGCCAGTCCAAAACCCCGCATCAGTCCGAAATCGAAGCCGTTGGCGAGCTGGCTGACTTCTTTCGCTTCAACGCCTATTTCCTTTCACAAATCATGGCCGATCAACCATTTTCTCCGGAAGCAACATGGAACCGGGTTGAGTACCGCGGACTTGAAGGCTTTATGTTTGCCGTAACTCCGTTCAACTTCACCGCTATTGCCGGTAACCTGCCGACATCCATGGCGCTTTGCGGCAACGCGGTAATCTGGAAACCGGCCACCAGCTCGGTTTATTCCAGCTATATGGTGATGAAAATCCTCGAGCGCGCAGGTATGCCTCCGGGCGTAATCAACTTCCTGCCCGGCGACGGTCCCGACGTTGGTGACCCTGTCTTCGCCGATGAGAACCTCTCCGGCCTTCAGTTTACCGGCTCCACAGGCACCTTCCAGCGCATGTGGAAGACCATCGGTAACAATATCCAGAATTATAAGACCTATCCGCGTATCGTGGGTGAGACCGGCGGCAAGGATTTCATCTTTGCTCACCCAACAGCTGACATGCGTGAAGTGTCCATTGCGGCTCTCCGCGGCGCGTTTGAATTCCAGGGCCAGAAGTGCTCGGCTGCATCCCGTATGTACGTCCCTGAATCGATGTGGCCAGAGCTGAAAGACGATCTGCTCTCAGAAGTCAAGAAGATCAAAATGGGTGATGTGGAAGATTTCTCCACCTTCATGGGTGCGGTTATCGATAAGAAAGCCTTCGACAGCATCACCTCCTATATCGACTTCGCCAAGAAAGCATCCGATGCCGAGATTATAGCCGGCGGCGGTTACGATGATTCCAAAGGTTTCTTCGTGGAGCCGACCATCATCCTGACCAGCAATCCGAAGTTCAAGACCATGGAAGAGGAGATCTTCGGTCCGGTGCTTACGGTTTATGTCTATAAAGATGCTGAGCTGGATGCCGCACTTGAGCTCTGCGATACGACCTCGCCGTACGCGCTCACCGGTGCCATCTTCGCCAAAGACCGCTATGCCCTAAACATGATGGCGGATCGCCTGAAGAATGCGGCGGGTAATTTCTACATCAACGATAAACCTACCGGCGCTATCGTGAATCAGCAGCCGTTTGGCGGCGGACGCGCATCGGGTACCAACGACAAAGCCGGAAGCATGCAAAATCTGCTTCGCTGGCTGTCGGCCCGCTCGATTAAGGAGAATCTCAATCCTCCAACGAAATGGGAATACCCCTACATGGGATAAGTCGTTTCCCACAATAGCATTCTCATACAAACCTCCGCTGGTAACAGAACCGGCGGAGGTTTTTTATTTTATCCAGCTGAACGTATCAGAATTAAATTAACCGTTGGTGTTGAACCCCTTCAGGGTTCATAATGGTTTTTCCATCTTACCCCGGGCTTACGCACCGGGGCTACGCACGTTGTATCCCTTCGGGATTTTAGAGCAAGAATCAACAAGTAATGCAACATTACATATTTGCCTCTTCTCAAGCTTGTTTTCGACTTCTGTCGGTTCTCGGAGTACATCCGCGCTCAACCAGCATTGATTGCTTAATTTGACCTGATTACTTCGATGCACACCCAGAGTGGAGTCGAAGGGGCAAGACCCCATTAATCAGCGACATAATCCACAAACCTCTGCGTCGCAGAACTTTAAAATTCAAAACCTGTCTGCCACCGCAAAGACAGGCAGGCTCTACATTTCCTAACCCCTGAGCTGATCAATTTGCACGGGGCCCAATTCACCATTCACAATTCACCATTCACAATTTTTTCTTTTTTGGAGTGCGAAATTATCTCAAACTCTTTATCTTACCTTAATCCGTAATTTTTAAACGCGCTGTGTTGCATGAGTAAGATTGGTATTGTTAAGGAATTCTGGGAGTTTCTCAGAGTCAGAAAAAAGTTCTGGCTGATGCCAATCGTTTTTGTCCTGCTTCTTCTTGGCCTGCTCATTGTCGTTACCAGCAACACCGCCCTGGCACCGTTCATCTATGCCTTGTTCTAAATCAATGATGATCTCCGCTGCCGTCTTTATAAAGCTTTTTTCTCCTTTTTATGAAATCCGACCCTTTTCAGGCAGTCGGATTTTTTTTTATCCGGTAGCAGCCGGCGTCTGCCCTCCCGCTGAGGCTCAGCCTCAATCCAACGCTATACTGCAGCGCCGCCGACACAACAGCCTTTTGTGTAATCCGGATTGTTCAACTGTATCTCACTATACTTCTGCTAACCATATCCACTAACTGTAACCGTACCTACTCTGATGACGAACTCCAGCCTTCAAACCGCCTGGCTTGCACTATCCGACGGAACCATTCAGCAGGGAAAGCTGATCGGGCGGCCCGGCACCACCGGCGGTGAACTTTGCTTTAACACCAGCATGACCGGCTATCAGGAAATTTTTACCGATCCCAGCTATGTGGGTCAGCTTATGATGATGACCTATCCGCACATTGGCAACTACGGCGTACATCCCGACTACGACGAAGCGCGGCGCCCCATGGTTTCCGGCGTCATTGTGCGCGCTTTTTCCGAGGAGTACAGCAATCATCAGGCCGACGGAAGCCTTCAGCAGTATCTCTATCATCATGGCATAACCGGAATTACCGGCGTGGATACCCGCAGTCTGGTGCGCCATATTCGTGATAAAGGGGTGATGAACGCCGTAATTTCATCCGAAATCAGCGATGCAAAAGAGCTTGTAGCCAAAGCAAAGCAGTGGGCATCGATGGAAGGGCTTGAGCTGGCCACTAAGGCCACGCGCTCCGAAGCTCAAACCATGGCTTCAGAGGAAAATCTCTTTAAAGTTGCGGTGATTGATTACGGAGTAAAGCAAAGCATTCTTAAAAACCTGATCAGCCGCGGATGCACCCTACGTGTTTTTCCGGCCAAGGCGACCTTCGAGGAAATCAACGAGTGGAACCCGGACGGCTTTTTTCTGTCGAATGGTCCCGGCGACCCGAGAGCCATCACCTATACCACCGCGACGGTCGGGCGAATTATGGCCGACGGGCGGCCGGTGTTCGGCATCTGCCTGGGTCATCAGCTCATGGCTTTGTCTCAGGGCATTCCGGTTGAAAAAATGTTTGTGGGACACCGCGGTGCCAATCAGCCTGTAAAGAACATGATTACCGGGCTGGTTGAAATTACCACTCAGAATCACGGTTTCGGAATACATGAAAGCGCCGTGAATGAAGACAAGGCGGAAATCAGCCACGTAAATCTCAACGACGGTACCGTTGAGGGGCTCCGGTTCCGGAAGGCCAACGCATTCAGCGTACAGTACCACCCTGAAGCATGCCCCGGTCCGCACGATTCCCGCTACCTGTTCGATGAGTTCACCGAGCGGATGAAAGCAGCCCAATAGGGATTCAGCGGCCGGAAACGGCCAGGGTGACGCCATCACCCTGCACAAGCAAAACCAACTACGCAAACTACCTCTTACCACACTTTTCATTTCGAATACTTATGCCACGCCGCACAGATATTGAAACGATACTTATTATTGGATCAGGCCCTATTGTTATCGGACAGGCCTGCGAATTTGACTATTCCGGAACCCAGGCCTGCCGCTCGCTGAAGGAAGAGGGCTACCGGGTGGTGCTCATCAACTCGAATCCGGCCACGATTATGACCGACCCGATTATGGCCGACGCAATCTACCTGAAACCGCTCACGGTGGAATCCATCATGGAGATTTGCGAGAAGGAAAAAATTGATGCCGTGCTCCCGACTATGGGCGGACAGACGGGCCTTAATCTGGCGCGCGATTTGTTCCACCGGGGCTACTGGGAAAAGAACAACATCGATATCATTGGGGTGGATATCGCCGCCATCGACATCACCGAAGACCGCCAGCAGTTCCGCGACCTGATGGAAAAAATCGGGATTGACCAGTGCCGCAGCCGTACCGCAAAGTCTCTGCTGGACGCCAAGGAGATAACCGAAGAGCTGGGCGGACTTCCGGTTGTAATTCGCCCGTCGTTTACCATGGGCGGCATGGGCGGCGGCATCATCTGGAATGAGGATGAGTTTGAGCGCAAAATTCTGCGCGGCCTGGAGCTGTCGCCTGTACACGAAGTGCTGATTGAAGAGTCTATTTTCGGATGGAAAGAATTCGAGCTGGAGCTGCTTCGCGACAACAATGACAACGTAGTGATTATCTGCTCCATCGAAAATATGGATCCCTGCGGCGTACATACCGGCGACTCCGTAACCGTGGCGCCTTCACAAACCCTGCCCGACGAGCATTTGCAAAAGCTGCGTGATGCGGCCATAAGAATGATGCGCTCCATCGGCACCTTTGCAGGCGGCTGTAACGTGCAGTTCGCCGTCGAGCCCGAGACGCACCGTCTGGTAGCCATTGAAATTAACCCGCGCGTGAGCCGCTCATCTGCACTGGCCTCCAAAGCCACCGGCTATCCGATTGCCAAAATTGCAACCAAGCTGGCTGTGGGTTACAATCTGGACGAGCTCAAGAATCAGATTACCGGCACCACATCCGCCTGCTTCGAGCCTACGCTGGACTACGTGGTCGTGAAAGTGCCGCGCTTCAACTTCGATAAATTTCCCGGCTCCGACGAGGAGCTCTCAACCCAGATGAAGGCCGTGGGCGAAGTGATGGCCATCGGCCGTACCTTCCCGGAAGCGCTGAACAAAGCCTGGCAGGGAATGGAAACCGGGCATTCCGGCCTTGGTGCTGATGGGTTCGAGGAATTCGACCGCAAAACGGTTCGGGACCGCCTGCTCAAACCCTACTGGGACCGCAGCCTTCAGATAAGAAACGCCTTCAAGCTGGGCGCTTCGGTAGAGGAGATCAACGACATCACCTCGGTCGACCCGTGGTTTCTGCAGCAAATCCGCTACATGGTGAGTCTCGAAAACCGCACCGAAGGGCAGCAGCTGAAGAGCATCACCAAAGAGGACTTTAACGAGCTGAAGCAGGCCGGTTATGCCGACAAGCAGATTGCATGGCTGCTCAGCCAGAGCGGCGGTAAAACCATAACTGAAGAAGCCGTTCGCAAACAGCGCCTGAAGCTCGGCCTCAAGCCCGTGTTCCGCGTAGTTGATACCTGTGGTGGCGAGTTCCCGGCCGAAACGCCCTACTACTACTCCACCTACGAGCAGCAAAACGAAAGCATCGTAACCGACAAGCCGAAAGTCCTCATTCTTGGAAGCGGACCAAACCGAATTGGTCAGGGAATCGAGTTCGACTACTCCTGTGTGCACGCCGTGCTCGCAGCCAAGCAAATGGGCTATGAGACCATCATGATTAACTGCAATCCGGAGACGGTTTCAACCGATTTCGACGTAGCCGACAAGCTCTATTTCGAGCCTGTTTTCTGGGAAAGGGTGATGGATATCTGGGAGCACGAAAAGCCGGAGGGGGTAATTCTTCAGGTTGGCGGACAGACGGCGCTTAAGCTGGCCCGTCGCTTCCATGAGGGCGGATTCAAAATTTTCGGTACTCCGTTCGAAATGATGGATCTTGCCGAAGACCGGGGCAAGTTTTCTAAACTGCTGGAAGAGCTTGAGATCCCCTTTCCTGACTACGGAATGGCAACCAACTTCGAGGAGGCCAAAAAAGTAGCCAAAGAGGTAGGCTATCCGGTTCTTATTCGCCCGAGCTACGTGCTTGGGGGTCAGGGCATGCGTATCGCCATTAAAGAAGATGAGCTCGAAGAGTACGTGAGCGCCATCCTCAAAACGCATCCGGAAAATGCCTTCCTGATCGACCACTATCTCGAAGGCGCCGTCGAGGTTGATTTCGACTCGATTTATGACGGCGAACAGCTTCATGAGGCGGGCATTATGCAGCATATCGAGCCGGCCGGCGTACACTCAGGTGACTCAACCGCCGTGTTGCCGCCCTACTCCCTGAGCGACAAAGCGATCGAAACCCTTAGAGACTATCAGCTGCGTATCGCCAAAAAGATGCAGGTCAAAGGCTTTATTAACGTGCAGTATGCGGTAAAGGGTGATGATGTATTCGTGCTCGAGGCCAATCCCCGCGCAACCCGCACCATTCCTTTTATTGCCAAAGCTACAGGTCGTCCGGAGTCTCAGATTGGTGTTAAAGTGATGCTCGGATCAAAGCTGAAGGAGTTCGACCTCACCTCCACCTTAAAGCACTATGCGATTAAGGAGCCGGTATTCCCGTTCGACAAATTCCCTGAGGTAAAGAAAGAGCTTGGCCCGGAAATGAAATCAACCGGCGAGACCATCTATTTCCTGGAAGACTTCAACGACGAACACTTCCGCAAGCCGTACGAGTTCAAGAATTTGTACCTGAGCAGGTAGGGTAGGAATTGTGAATGGTGAATTGCGAATTAGGCGAATAGCTTAATTTTGGCTTTTAAGTTCGAATTCGGGCTTATCACTGCCCTTTATTCAAAAATCAGACATCAAAAAAAGCCCTCCCGTCTTGCGACGGGAGGGCTTTTTTCTGAACGGCTCGTTAGCCAAAATTAATCAGCTTAACGTCCGGGTAATTAAATTTAAATGTCGATTAGTCGCGGCGGGCACGCTCGTGCTCTACTTCAACGGCTTCGTGGTTGAAGTTCGGCTGGAAGCGGAACGGGTGAATCGGCTCGGTGCTGGCGCGACGCATTTCACGGCAGCCACGGTCGCCCGGCACGGGATTCATACACGGATTCGGATCAACGCCCAGGCCAACAACGGTCATACGATCGGAGTTGATACCGTTTTCTCGATAGAACTCGGCAACGGCGTTGGCGCGGCGAACAGAAAGGCGTAGGTTGTACTGATCACCACCTACATCATCGGTAAATGCTTCAATACGCACGGTGTAGTTCGGGTTACCCTGCAGTGCTTCAATGTTAGCGGTCAGCAGCTCACGTGCTTGGCTGTCGATATTGCTGCGGTCAAAATCAAAATTGATTTGGGCCAGGTCGCGGATTACGCCCGGATCATTCGGATCAAGCGGGTCGGTGCCCATCTCGATTTCCTGCCCGTCAGTGAAACCATCACCATCAGTATCCGGGTGAAGCGGATCAGTGCCGTATACATACACTTCTTCGTAATCATTCAGACCATCACCATCGGTATCAGCATTTAGCGGGTCTGTACGATAGGTGTTTATTTCATCATAGTCCGACAATCCATCGCCATCGGTATCAGGATTCAGCGGATCGGTGCCGTACACATAGATCTCTTCGTAGTCGGTGAGGCCATCGCCATCGGTATCAGGATCAAGCGGATCGGTTCCGTACACATAAATTTCATCGTAGTCGTTGAGGCCGTCGCCGTCTGTATCAGGATCGAGCGGGTTGGTTCCGTAGGTGTATATTTCATCGTAATCGTTGATGCCGTCCCCATCACTATCCATTCCACGGAGCACTTCGTCAGGAAGCGACATCAGGTATTCAAGAGTGAGAACTTCAGGATGTTCGAGCTCGCGGGATGAGCTGCACGCAGAAAGGATTAGCACGGGCACAAAAATGAAGAGCAGGGCTCTTACAGTAAGTGTATTTTTCATAGGTAGTCTACTGTGTTGAGAATGTAAAAATGTTGATTTCTAATATATAGCTTTTTAATTCGAACTGTTGAACATTTCAGTTTACACTCTCAAACTATTTAATACCTAGCGGATTCTTTTACTTGCTCTTGGGTTACTAAATATCGTATATTTGGAATCTACGAGAAATCGGGGCTATAGCTCAGCTGGCTAGAGCGTCGCGCTGGCAGCGCGAAGGTCTGGGGT
>JAIUMA010000062.1 GCA_022565795.1 Balneolia bacterium | reverse complement strand
AATAATTCTTCGGGCGATATTGATATCTGCGCCTCATCGCTAAACAACTGAACAGGATGTGATGAACGTAAATCTGCGCTTCTGTCACCTTCGGTAGACTGGGAATAGCTATAGCTAAACGTGAGAAAAAAGGTGCATAAGAAAAGATAAAATATCCTTGTTTTAAATGGTATTTTTAGTCTATGCATAACAACATTTTTGATTCAAGTAAGTGGATGTTCGTACAGGTATGCGTATTCAAAAATGCTTCTGTTTCAAATGAATCTATATTAATTTTGTTGTTGGAGCTCAACGCTTTATAAAACAGTTCATAGATTTATGATGAACAGGATGTTAGGGTATGTGGTGAAGCCAGGGCAGGATTTTGGCATGTTTTATAAGAAGGTTTTTTCGGAATATTACGAATTGAAAAGTAGGTTAAAAAAGAGGAAATGTTAATGTGAATTAGTTAGAATATTAACGGTGATATATTTTTCAATTCAATAAATAAATAGTTACCTGATATCTAATGTTATGGGAAAATTTTTTAAGATAACTATTGTATGCAAAATGCTGCTGGCGCTTGGGCTGGCAGAGGCGCAGGCAAGCGGCTATCAGCTAAACCTGTTTGGCCAGCGGCAAATAGGCATGGGGCATACCGGAGTTGGTATGCCTGTGGATCTGGCGACAATTTCAATGAACCCTGCTGGTTTAGCGGTTGTGGACAGAAATGGCTTTTTGATTGGGGGGAATGCAACGTTCCTCACATCATCTTTCCGAACGAGTCCTGAATTCATGCCGGGGCTGGAGGGCAGCTACCGGGAGAATACCAACAGCCCGGTGCGTATACCATTTAGCTTCTACGCAGGCACAGATTTACCCGTAGATAATTTAAGGGTCGGAATTGGTGTATATACGCCTTACGGCAATTCGATAAGATGGGCAGACGACTGGCTCTACAGCCCGCTTCTTACCGAGATATCGCTTCAGGCTGTGTTTATACAACCCACCCTGAGCTACGAGCTTACGGAAGGCTTTAGCATTGGTGCGGGCCTGATTTATGCCATAGGATCGGTAAATTTACAGCGTGAGGAACGCGCAGATTTCAGTCCGGTTGGTCTCGGGGATGATGTTCCGGTAGGCATCGAGCTGGATGGTTCTACAACGGGCTTCGGTTATAACGCAGGTCTTTATTACGACTACAATGGTATATTTTCGGCAGGTGTATCCTATCGTTCGGAAATATCCATGAATCTGGAAGACGGGGATGCCACGTTTACGCTTCCCCCGGAAATACCTGAAGCTTTTGT
Source organism: Balneolia bacterium (assembly GCA_022565795.1). Taxonomy (GTDB): domain Bacteria; phylum Bacteroidota; class Rhodothermia; order Balneolales; family Cyclonatronaceae; genus Cyclonatronum. The sequence goes on along the minus strand of JAIUMA010000062.1, from coordinate 15,287 downwards.
GGAGAGTCAGTTTCCACCGGGTACCACGTTTAACAGCTCGCTTCCCTTGCCCGCCGTTCTGAGTTTCGGTCTCGGATATCAGGCATCCTCCGATTTGCGTTTTGCCTTCGATGCTAACCTTACCTTCTGGAGTACCTATGAATCGCTCAGCTTTGAATTATCGGAAAATACGCTGGCAATAAGTGATACTGAGGAGCCCAGGAATTTTAACGACAGCTGGACTTTCCGTGCAGGCGGGGAGTGGGATGCTACGGAGCGTCTACAGCTGAGGTTGGGTACCTATGCAGACTTTACCCCGGTGGAAGAGGGATTTATTACCCCTGAGACGCCCGATACCGATCGCTATGGATTTACGGCCGGTGCCGGATATATGATTACAGATGCGCTGGGAGTAGACGCGTCGCTGATTGTAGTTACCTCCTCCTGGCGGGAGCAAGGCTCTGAAGATGCGGCAGCAAGCGGTACCCCTGAAGCTGTTCCGGTGGGTGAATTCCGCAATACGGCGATAATTCCGGGTCTGGCGGTGCATTATTCGTTCTGAAATCCGGAAGAATATTCAGCTAATGAATGCGGTGTTCAGCTGGTAAAGACCTTGCTGAGTATGGGATTCTGCTTTAGCCTGGCAAGCGATTCGGGCGCGAGTGGCTTCACCAGAAAATCGAAAACACGAGCGTATTTACGCGACGTTTGCAAATCTGAGTGGTCGGTAGAAGATGTAACCATTGCAACATGGACTGCGGCCTTCAGCTCTTCGGCTTCCAGGGCGTCCAAAAATTGCCATCCGTTCATAACGGGCATGTTGATGTCCAGCAGTACCAGGTGCAGATCGTCTGCTGAGTTATGTCTTTTAATGTATTCAAGTGCTTCTTTTCCGTTAAGAAACGACTGAGGATTCTCGCCCATCTGCTCACGCATTACAATGCGCTTATGAAGCATGAGGATGATTTTATCATCATCGACAATAAGTAAATGAAATTTCATATTGATGATTAGTAATACGTGCTCCTGGCTCTGCTATGTTTGGTATAAAAGCTCTTTCGTGAAAGAGTGAGTAGCGTCAAAATATTAATAAATTTTATGTAAAACATGATACTCTTCAGATAATTGAGCGTTTATCAGAAAAATAGCTATAATACCACACATGCTTTTTTACCACACCTGCTAATCATGAAGTTGTAGCTTCAGAGCAGGGTCTACAAATCTGACTGTTCTATGATTACTTCATTGGATATAAGGGAATCACGTTTTCTAAAGCTGGTGCTGTGCTTCCTTGTTGTTAACTCCCTTTCTGTGGCTATGCTGGTTGCGCAGTCGTCATTCAGCAGGGACTATAATATTGTTTATGCCTACTACCTGGATGATCCGCTTACAACCGTTCATCTGGCGTGGATAGAAGGGCACAGCGATTCTCAAAACCTGGAAATCAGAAGGCAAGGGACTACAAGCTGGAACCGGCCGCAAGTAAATCGCCAAAGCAGAATTCCTGGTTCTGAAAAGACGCTCCATGAGGTTCAGCTTACCAATCTTAGAGCAGGTTCTGTGTATGAGTTTCGGTTTGGTTCATCCGGTGTTTTGCAAAGCTTCCGAACCCTGCCCGAAACCCATGATATACCCGTTGGCTTCGTAAGCGGCGGCGATTTGTATGGAAGTGTTTCGCTTATGACGGCCACTACGTCTGCTGCGGCCGCTTCAAATCCCTACTTTGCCGTTATAGGTGGCGACTGGGCGTATGCGGATGGTGACCCGGCTCGTGTGGACCGCTGGTTCAATCTGCTCGACATCTGGCACAGAAACGCTATTACAACCGACGGCCACATCATACCATTTGTTCCCGTTATCGGAAATCATGAGGTACAGGGTGGTTACAGGACCGATCCTGAAAAAGCTCCCCTATACTTCACTTTTTTCGATAAGCCGGATAAACGGGCCTATTATACGCTCGATGTGGGCGATTATCTCAGTCTTATTCTGCTCGATTCGAATCATACCAACAGCGTTGCAGGAAAACAAACCGAGTGGCTTTCAGAACGGCTTCAGGAACGAGCTCATGTAGAGCATCTTTTCCCTTCTTATCATGTAGCGGCCTGGCCTTCGTTCCGGTCTTTTACAAACCCCAACAGCAGAGATATCAGAAATCACTGGGTTCCGTTGTTTGAGCAGGCCGGCATTAGGCTGGCGTTTGAGCACCATGACCATACGTTTAAACGCACCAAGCCAATTCTGAACGGAGAAGAAAACGAAAACGGAGTTGTATATATCGGTGACGGCGCCTGGGGAGTAGGAACCCGGGATATTGATGAGTCTGACCGGCGCTGGTATCTTGAAAAAGCTTCCTCTGATCATCATTTCTGGCATATTGTGATAGCGCCAGGTATGAGAATTGTTCGGGCGCTGGATCCCCAAAGAAACCTTCTCGACTCTTTCACACAGTATACTGCTGAAGCTCAGAGGATTATTGAAATACCCGACCCGGAGCAGCCCGTGAGGCTTGCGCTGGAGCAAAATTACCCCAATCCGTTTAACTCAAGCACACAGATTCGGTTTATGGTGCCCCCTTCTGAAAGGCCGTCGAACGTAACCCTGGAAGTATTCAATATAAGAGGGCAGAGGGTAGCCGGACTGGTTAATGAAACGCTGACTTCCGGTCCCCATACGATTACCTTTAATGCTGGAAACGCAGGGCTTTCAACCGGAGTCTATTTGTACAGGCTGCAGCATAATAACGTCACCGAAGTGCGCAAGATGCAGCTTGTTAAATAGGAACGGATTTTAATCCAGTGAAGCCAGAAACCGGAGACGCTGGCGGGCGGCATCTGTGTAGGGGTGCTCATCACCAAAAAGACCTGAGAGCACGCGAATACTTTCTCTCATCAGGGCTTCACCACGGGACTCATCACCGTTGCGCATGAGTGCCTCGCCATATTTACTCATGGCAATAGCCGTTCGCCAGTTCTCTGATGAGTAGGCGGTCCGGCGGATCTCATAAGCCTGCTCAAGGTAGTAGAGGGCGGTTTGCGGTTGGTCGTTATCCAGGTAAAAAGTGCCGGTGGCAAGTAGCGGATCTGAATGTCGGGGGTTATTCGGAGGGAAAAAGTTGCGGAAGTCATCCAGGGTGGAGAGTAGCAATTCCTCAGCTTCTGCTGTATGGCCGTGCTTTTCAAGCAGCTTTGCCTTAACGATGTTCGCACGGGCTACATAGGGGTGAACATCACCATAAATATCTTTGAGAACGGTAAGGCCTTGGTCCAGGAGCGAATCGGCCTTAGAGTAATTGCCACCCATCATGGCGGTTTCGCCCAGGTTCGCGTACGATAAACCAACATCGATATTGTTAGGTCCAAGCTGGTCGTAAAATATCTCCAGGGCTCTGAGCTGTACTTCTTCGGCACGCTTAAGATTATGGTATTCGCGAAGTAGAATGGAGTAGTTGCTCAGCGTGATGCCCAGCGAAGGGTGGTCGCCAATGGATTCTTCGTACAGCTCAATGGCCCGCACATAGTTTTCCTGTGCCTCTTTGAAATGTCCCCGGCTATGGTTCATGGAGGCTAAATCAACGTGCCCTACAGCGAGGCTGCTCAGATTCTCAGGAAAGTGCGTATAGCGAATCCTGAGATTATCAGATAAAACAGAGTCGGCAGCCTCAAATCGGCCAAACGTAAACCACTGCATGTTTGCATACAGACTTCGGGCCATGAGGGCTTCAGCATTCACCATCCCGGACTCTGTGCCTTCATACAGCTCCAACGACATAACCAGCAGTGAATCAGCGGTTTCGTTGTTGCTTTGCTCCTGATGAACGCGTGCCAGTTTGTAAAAGGACAAGGCCAGCTGTTCCTGCGAAACAGAGTCTAAATCGGACAGCATGGCCAGGGCATCGCTGGCAAGCTTTTCCGCACGCTCGATCTCACCCAGCATCACATACATCCGGCTTAGCGTGGTTTTTACCCGTGCGTTAAGCTCAGGCTGATCGGCTAATTCATCATCCATTTTGCCGATGCTGAAGTCCAGAATATCCCTGATAGGCGTATCCAGCCCGGTTACGTCGGAGTCCTGGGTAAAGGAATTTGCGCTTTGGAATATGCCAACCATGAAATCGGCCACCTGTTGCGACTTAACAGCCTCTTTCTCGGCCAACTCCCTCTGCTGATTTAACTGATAGGTATAAAAACTCACCAGTGCCGTAATGGTGAGGAATAGTAGCGCAGCGCTAATGATTGGCTGACGATTACGCTTCATATATTTGCGTGCACGATAGCTGAAGCTTCCTTTTTTCGCGCGAACAGGGATGTCTTTTTGATAGCGGCAAATGTCATCGTAAAGGGCTGAAACCGACGGATACCTTAGCTCAGGCTCTTTCCGAATAGCCATGTCTGCAATGGCATCCAGATCTCTTCGAAGGGTTTTTATCAGAGTTTTCTTGCGTAAGCCAAAAGATTCCTTAATGAAATCTTCTGAACTCATGGATGCACTCTGGCTCATCTGGCAGGGCTGATCCTCCACAATCATCCTCTCGATCTCGTGGATGCTTTTGTCTTTGAAGTCAAAAGGCAGCGAATCTGTGAGCAGTGAAAACAGCAGTACACCCAGGGAGTAAATATCGGTTTGGACGCGCGCGGGCTGTTCGAGTACCTGCTCTGGAGCAGCATAATAGGGCGTCCAGAAGCGTTGACCGGTTCTGGTGAGCAGTTTGTCGTCATCCAGCTCTTCGGTCATGAGTTTGGCGATTCCAAAATCCAGAATTTTTACATCACCCTGCGGAGTTACCAGAATATTATTTGGCTTTAGATCCCGGTGCACAATCAGGTTGGAGTGCGCATAATTGATCGCGCTTAGGATTTTTTTAAAAAGTTCAAGCCTTTGATTAACCGAAAGCTTTCGTTCGCGGCAGTACTCATCGATTCGTACACCCTGCACGCACTCCATAATGAGGTAGGGAAAGCCATTGTCGGTTACTCCGCCATCGAGCAGCATGGCAATGTTGGGGTGATTGAGATTTGCCAGTATTTTTTGCTCCTGACGAAAGCGTTCAATCCGCTGAGATGACTGCTGCTGGTTCTGAATGAACTTTATGGCAACCGTTTGCTCAAACTGGCCATCAGCACGTGCGGCACGATAGACATTGCCCATGCCGCCTTTTCCAAGAATGCCCTCAATTTTGTACGGACCAACCATTTGTCCGATAAGGTCTTCGGCATCGGCAGTTTCGTCGAGGAAAAACTCTTTTACGTCGCTGAGCAGTTCAGCATGATCATTAGTATCTGCATTCAGGAAATCATGTTCCCTTGATTCCGATATAGAAAAAAGCATTTCACGAACCTGAGTAACCAGCTCCTTATCATGCCCGAAATTTTCTTCGAGCCAGGTTAATTGTTCAGATTCATCGACAGACAAAACCTGATCGAGTACCTGCGAGATTTCCTGCCACCTGCTGTTATTCATAGAAGGATTGCAATTGATTCCGCCAGAGACGGTTTATGTTTGGATCTGAGATTGAGTAGAGACATTGCTCGGAGCTTTCAACCCCTAATACGTACTAAAAAGGAAAAGTGCGTCAAAAAAAACAAGGATTTTCTCAAAGTCATTGTTTGCTAAGCTGAAGCGAACGGATGAATGATCTATTTTGTTTGTTTAAACAAATAAATTAAATTTCAGTCTATCTTGAATATAAGTTAGGCTCAACTTGCATTTCTCCATGAGGTTATGAATGGATTTAACAAACATCATTAAAGGATTACATCACGTAACTGCCACGGTGGTTGATGCTCAGGAAGACTACGATTTCTACGTGAAGCTGCTCGGGCAAAGGCTCATTAAGGAGACGGTTAACTTCGACAATGAAAACGTCTATCATTTCTATTATGGAAATCGAATCGGGTCGCCGTCCACTATTTTCACAACTTTCCCCTACGGCGATCAGAATGTGAAAAAAGGGGTGATTGGAAGCGGTCAGGTATATGAAACCGTCTTTTCCGCGCCCTCAGGTTCGCTGAACTTTTGGAAGCAAAGACTCAAGACGAACCATGTCGAAATAGCCACAGCTGTACGATTTGGCAAGGAATATATCACTTTTGAAGATCCGTCCGGTCTGAAGCTTTCTATTCGCGAAGATAATACCGATAACAGAGTACCAGTCTGGACAACCGACGAAATTTCGGAGACAAATGCCATCAAAGGGATTCACAGCGTAGTGCTGGCCGTCGAAAACGTAAATGACTCCGAGTATTTCATGAAGGCATTTGGCTACCAAACGGTAGAGAAAGAAGGAAGTTTCACATTCATGGAAACTGCAGTAAAAGGTGCCGGAAATACCGTCTATCTGCTCGACGCCAAAGCCGAATCACTTCCAAAGGGGATTAACGGCCTTGGTACAGTACATCACGTAGCGCACAGAGTGGAGTCCGTAACACAGTCGAAAGAGATTAAAGAGAAGCTGGTAAAAGAGTTCGGTATTCAGGTTACAGAGGTGAAGGACCGCAAGTATTTCAAATCGATTTACTTTAGAATGCCCGGCGGAGTCATTTTTGAGATTGCTACCGAAGGACCGGGTTTTCAGGTGGATGAAGAGGAAGAAAATTTGGGAACATCTCTTAAGCTACCCGAATGGCAGGAGCCACGCCGTGAACAAATCGAGGCCGGGCTGAAGCCATACAAAAAGTAGCAGACCTGCACGGCGGCTCGGCAGACTGAACGCTCGGTAGTCATTTTGCCTTATTAATGAGTATAAAAGCTGTTATACATTGACAGCTAGTCGTTTACAGCCAACATACTTATTAATGAATTCAATTTGATATGACTAAATCGACAATCTTGACCGCGCTGCTAACATTAATAATGATGGGTATATCGTTTCAGACAGCGTCTGCACAAAGTCTGAATGAAGTGCTTAAGCAGCACATGAATGAAACCGTACAGCAGGTAAAAGCTACCGATGATGCAGATGAGAAGCGAAGTATTCTCAACGCATCTTACGAGAATATGCTGGAGACTGCCAGTCTTATTGAAAAGCGAGTAACATTAAATGAAGATGAGGCAGCGCAGATAGCCTTGCTGAAGTCCGAAATCAACGACCGGGCTAATCAGCTAAACGGTCTCGATGGCTATGAGCGAATTTCCGACGAAGATCTGGACGAGTTCTCCGACTACTCACAGCAGGCCATGGAACAGGCTAACCGAACCTTAACTATTAGTCTGACCACAGCGCTGCTCATCGTCATCATCTTGCTGCTTCTATAAAGCAGAACAGGTTTTTACTAAAGCCTTTCTCGGACGGGGAAGGCTTTTTATTTTTCTACTATGCGTATTCGTTATTTAATTCTTATAGCGCTTTGCTGCATAATCCAAAGCTGTGGTATAGCGGAAGAGCTAATGCAGGATGAGGAGGATCAGCCGTCTGAATCGCCTGCCTACACGCTGATTTATTACATTCACGGCGACTCAGATTACCTCTTCCACGACTCCGCCGGAAACAACCTGCAGGCCGACGAACAGATTCTTGCGGAAGCCAAAATGCTTGCCGAAATGGCACAAACCGGAGAGGTTTTTATATTCCATCAGGGAAGAAAACCAGTATTTGGCAGCGTATCGGGCAAAATGTATCACTTCAGGTTTGGGGAACGTGCAGGTGAACAGCGCTATAGCCCGCTTGCTTCGGATGATGGCTTCCTTGGCGCTGAATCCGATTTGTTCAGATTGCATAAATCGGCAGTGAAGGGTGATGAGCATCGAAGTTTTTTCTTGTTTTTCGGACACGAAATTCCCGCAGTGCCAGCTGGTTCTTATCATGCTACACATGAAGGCATTGAGGTGGGAATCAGCACGTTTGCCAGCGGCTTGAGCCGGTTTATGTCGGATGAGAACCGTTTTGAGCTCATTTTGCTTTCATCCTGCAGTAACGGTGAACCGGCGATGGCAGAAGCCCTTCAGCCGTTAGCCAGAAACCTGATCGCATCACCCCAGAACCTTCACCTTTCTTATCTAAGACCGCTGCCCTTCATTCTGCTGGAGCCAAAACCAGATATTGCCGCTGAAACGCTCGCCCAAAGAATAGCGGAAGTTTCCTTTAACGAGCTTAGCCGAAGTATTCAGACCACGGTTACCGTTTCGCTCTATGAGCTGGATGCCACGGCATCATACATAAGCAGCTTTACAGAAACTGTACATAACAGCGCAGCGGCAGGTTCATCACCGCCATCATTTGATAAAACAGACTGTGGACGCATGCCATTATTTGAGCATGACTTATACACGAACGGGGTGCGCACCTGGTACCGCCCGTCGAGATTTGGCAGACCATCCGAAGGTACGCATTCGGGCTGGGGGTGTAATCTCTGATACATGCTCATCATTCTGGCAGTAAGTGCGCATTATTTGTAAAAAAGAATTCGCCTTTTGAGCTGGTGAATGCGCTTAAAAAAATAGTTAGTTGCATGTGCTGGAGTAATTTATGAATTAGTTGTTTGGACAAGGGTATTAATATTCATTAAATATTTTACTTTTTGCATCATCCATTAAGAAAAATTATAATGAAAAGACCCTTTGATAAGTGGGACAACTATCAAGACTAACAGATAACTAACTAACAAAGAGATATATGAATCTAAACAAGCTAAAACTATCAATATTGGGACTGGCAGCTGCAGCGCTCTTTGGGCTATCGGCCTGCGATGCCCCAATGAATAACAGTGTATCCGAAGAATTACCGCCGGCCGATGAGGCTCCTATTAACACCATGGGCGACCCTGAGAGTCTCGATGACATCATTCCGGGCCAGTATATTGTAGTAATGCGTGCGGATGCGAAAAGCGCTCCTGCATTTGCAGAAGAGTTTTCCAAATCGATGGATGTTGAAGTAGAGCGCGTTTTCGAAAATGCACTTCAGGCTTTTACAGTTCGTATGCCCGAGCATGCCAGCGAAAGAGCCCTTGCCGCGCTGGAGAACAACCCCAACGTTGCTTATGTAGAACAGGACCGAATGGTTTATAAGTTCAACACGCAGTCTAATGCGACCTGGGGACTGGATCGCGTAGATCAGCGGGATCTGCCACTGGATGGCCTGTATAACTATACGCTGACCGGTCAGGGCGTAACGGCCTATATCATGGATACCGGAATTAACTACAGCCATGTCGATTTTGGTGGTCGTGCTGTTCCCGGTTTTGATGCAATTGGCGATGGCCGTAATGGTGACGATTGCGACGGACACGGTACGCACGTTGCTGGAACCGTTGGTGGTAACCAGTGGGGCGTTGCAAAAGATGTTGAACTCGTCTCTATCCGCGTACTTAACTGCCGCGGCAGCGGATCGCTTTCAGGCGTAATTGCAGGTATAGACTGGGTTACAGCTAATGCAGACGGGCCTTCTGTTGCAAACATGAGTCTTGGCGGTGGCGCAAGCGCTGCCCTGGATGATGCGGTAAGAAACTCAGTTGCTGCCGGAATTACCTACGTTGTGGCTGCAGGAAACTCTAATGCCAATGCCTGCAACTACAGCCCTGCGAGAGTGGGCGAAGCTATGACCGTTGGTGCTACCGTATCTAACGATTCCAGAGCCAGCTACTCTAACTTTGGTAGCTGTGTGGATATTTTCGCTCCTGGTTCAAGCATCACCTCTGCCTGGGTTGGAAGCAACACGGCTACCAGAACGATCAGTGGTACTTCAATGGCTGCTCCGCACGTAGCCGGTGCTGCGGCGCTGTATCTGGAAACTAATCCAAATGCGTCGCCTTCACAGGTTGAGAACTATGTCTATGGTAATTCAACTAAGAACAAAGTGACCAACAGCAACTCTACCAATAACCACATGCTCTACACAGCTCCAGGTGAAACCGGCGGCGGCGGCGACGGCGATGGCGGCGATGATGGCGACAGCGGCGACAACGGCGATGGAGACGACGGCGATGGAGACAACGGCGATGGCGATAATGGAGATGGCGACGACGACGGCGGAAGCGGAGACAATGCGCCTTCTGTTACAAGTCTCAGCGTAAACTCATACTCCACCGGACCCTGGAGACGCGCCGACGTCAGCTGGGCTGTAGCCGATGAAGACGGTGACCTTGCTACCGTAAGTGTGCAGCTTCTTGGCGGAAGTAACGTACTCGACAGCGCGAACTTTAATGTAGGTGGCAGCAGTGCTTCAGGTTCTGCAAGCCTGCGTTCCCGCTCGAATCCGGACTCAGTGCGTGTAACCGTAACCGACAGCAATGGAAACAGCGTATCACAAACCGTTGCTTATTAACCAGCTGTTTTTCTAACATGTATAAAAAGCCGCTTCGGAAATCCGGGGCGGCTTTTTTATTTTTAATTCATTTCCGTCCCGGAATTAAAAGAAAGCGTATAATCGTATACAGTTCCAGATATTCACTTTAGTAAAACAGAAATCAGCACGATAGAACGAATATTAATTATCGGCCCGACGGCCTCCGGGAAATCGTCCCTTGCCGCCTCAATGGCTCATGAGCTTGGCTCAGTCGTCATTTCGGCAGATGCGCGCCAGTGCTACAAGGAGCTGGATATCGGCACGGCGAAGCCGGAACCCGAGCTGCTGAAGCTTGCTGAGCACAAGTACATTTCAATACTCAGTCCGGAGGAAAAAGAGTCGGCATCGGCATTTCGGAAGCGCGCCGATGCGTGGGAAGCGGAGCACAAAAGCCATCACCCTGAAACTCCGGTCGTCTATGCCGGAGGCTCCACGCTCTACCTGCAGTCACTCCTTTTCGACCTGGATGATATGCCTTCTTCAAATCCGGAAAATATGAAACAGCTGCAGGAAGAGGACGGAAAATCGGGCATAGAAACCCTGTATGAACGCCTCCGTAAGGTCGACCCGGACTATGTGGCTCAAATCGACGGGATGAATCGTCACCGCATTTACAGAGCGATTGACGTCTGGCTGCAGACTGGAAAGCCGTTCAGCAGCTTCCATAAGCGTATAGATTTCAGTGAGCCACGTCCCGGCTCCGTAGTCTGGCAGATTGAGTGGCCGCGGGCAGAGCTCCACCGCCGCATCAACGTGCGGGTAGACCGTATGATAGAGCAGGGTTTGGTCGAAGAAGTTAAAGGACTGCTTGAGCGCTATCCGGAGAGTCTTCAGTCGCTTCAAACCGTGGGTTATCGAGAGGTCATCTCGTTTTTAAAGGGAGAAACCAACAAAGAGCAGATGATAGCCGACATAAAAACGAATACGAGGCGATATGCCAAAAGACAGCTGACCTGGTTCAGACGCTGGCCGTTTGTGAAAAAGCTGGACGCTGAAACGCTGGATGTCAATCAGATGAAAAACACCGTTCTTGAAGAGTTGAAAGATTACCTGCGATAGACTTTGAGACGTCAGGTTTTGCTTTAAACTTCAGGGAATTACTTTGGTAGCTCTGCGCAGAAAGCGCTAAATTATGACCCGTTAACCTCCTTCTGATTTAACCCGAAAAACTTATGTTTAAAGCCCGTGTACACGTTACGCTGAAGCCATCTATTCTGGATCCCAAAGGTAAGGCTTCACTTGGAGCACTTCGCAACCTTGGCTACGATGCAATCAAAAATGTGCGTATCGGCAAAATGATTGAGCTTGATATTGATGCCGCCACGGAAGAAGAAGCCGTTAAAGCAGCAGAGCTTGCGGCTCAAAAGCTATTGGCCAATGAAGTTATGGAAGATTTTGAAATCCAGATCATGGAAGGGGTAAGCTGATGGCCAAATTTGCTGTAATTGTATTCCCGGGGTCTAACTGCGATCATGATGCGTATCATGCCATCAGGCACGTGATGGGCGCCGAAGCAACTTTTGTATGGCACAAAGAAACGGCACTTGGAAATGTAGATGCCGTTATTGTACCAGGAGGGTTTTCGTACGGAGATTATCTTCGCTCTGGCGCAATCGCTCGTTTCTCACCGATTATGCAGGAGGTTGTGGCTTTTGCCAACAAGGGCGGACTGGTGATGGGCATCTGTAACGGTTTCCAGATCCTGCTTGAGGCAGGCCTGCTTCCGGGGGCTATGCTCGCCAACGAAAAGCTGAAGTTCAGCTGTAAGCAGATTTATCTTAGAACCGAGCAGACCGATACGCCTTTTACTAACGCGCTTCAGCCGGGGCAAGCTATACAGATTCCGATTGCGCACGGCGAAGGAAACTACACGGCACCCGAAGAAACAATCAAAGAGATCGAAGGAAACGGTCAGGTTGTTTTTCGCTACTGCGATGCGCTCGGCAACGTAAATCCGGAAGCCAATCCAAACGGCTCAATCAGAAACATTGCCGGAATTTGTAATAACAACCGAAACGTGCTTGGCATGATGCCTCACCCTGAACGCGCCTGCGAAATGTCGCTTGGTTCCGAAGACGGTCGCCTCATTTTCCGCTCGGTATTAAACTCACTTGAACACGCCTGATATAGATGACCGAAAAACAGCCCGACTTTGATCTGCTAAAAGCCATATGCGAAACGCCCGGAGCGCCGGGATTTGAAAAGCCCGTCCGCGAGCTTGTTATCAAAGAAATTGAGCCCTATGTGGATGAAATCCGCGTGGATGGCATGGGAAACCTCATAGCCCGGAAAAAAGGAGGAGAGCGCAAGGTGATGGCTGCTGCCCATCTCGATGAAATTGCGCTGATTGTAACGGGAATAGACAAAAACGGCTTTGTTCGCTTTCATACCCTCGGTGGTTTCGACGCTAAATCGTTGCTGAACCAGCGCGTGGTACTACACGGAAGTGAAGATGTACCGGGTATTATTGGGGGTAAAGCTCCGCATACGCAGAGCGACGAGGAGAAAAAAAAGAGCCCTAAAACCACGGATTTGTTTATCGACTGCGGACTTTCAGAAGAGGAGATGAACAAAAGAGTCGATATTGGCTCGCCCATCACCAGAGACCAGCAGCTCAAGCTAATCGGCGGGAACATCAGCTGTAAATCTCTCGACAACCGCATATCGGTGTACATCCTCATTGAAGCCCTCAAGCAGGCTAAATCAACCAATGTCGATTTTTATGCCGTTTTTACTGTTCAGGAAGAGGTTGGTCTTCGCGGGGCACGGGTAGCTGCTCACGCTATTCAGCCCGAGATCGGCATTGCGCTGGATGTAACGTTGGCCAACGATTTGCCCGGAGCCGATACGCACCAGAAAATTTCGGTACTCGGTGGCGGAACGGCCGTAAAGGTGATGGACGGAAGCGTTATTTGCACGCCCGCTCTGGTGAAATTCGCCGCGGAACTGGCCGAAAAGAACGAAATTAAATTTCAGCGTGAGATCCTCACCGCCGGCGGCACCGATACCGCAGCGCTGCAGTACCTCACAGGTGCAGGCGCTCAGGTTACCTGTATTTCAACGCCAACGCGCTATCTGCACACCACCGTTGAAACCTGCAATACAGAAGATGTTCTGGGCGGAATTGCCCTCATGAAGGCAATTATTGAGCAAATCCACACGTATAAAGGGTGATGGCATTATCCAAACATCATTCAACCCAATCGCCCGAATTCTGAAACTGATCCATGTCTGATTCTCCACTTTTACTGCACTCCGACCGCCTGGTGAAGACGTATAAAAAGCGTCGGGTGGTGGATCAGGTTTCTATTAACGTGAATCAGGGTGAAATCGTAGGATTGCTGGGTCCGAACGGAGCCGGAAAAACGACGAGTTTCTATATGTTTATGGGCCTCGTACGCCCTGACAGCGGCAATATTTTTCTGAATAAAACAAAAATCACCCGGACACCCATGTATAAACGGGCTCGATTGGGTGTGGGTTACCTGCCTCAGGAGGCGAGCGTGTTCAGAAACCTGAGCGTACGTGAAAATCTGGAGTCCATTCTCGAATATAAATCCGTTTCCAAAAAGGAAAGAAGGGAAAAAGCGGATAAGCTGATTGAAGAGTTCAACCTGCAGAACGTGGTGAACAACAAAGGCTATTCGCTATCCGGGGGCGAGAGAAGAAGGACGGAAATCGCCCGAGCGCTTATTACCGACCCGAAGTTTATCCTGCTGGATGAGCCGTTTGCCGGCGTGGATCCGATAGCCGTTGAGGATATTCAGAAAATCGTATACACGCTCAAAAACAAGAATATCGGCATTTTTATAACCGATCATAACGTGCACGAAACCCTGGCCATAACCGACCGCGCCTACCTGATGTTCGAAGGCAGCATTTTGATGGAGGGCACGGCCGACCGACTTGCCGAAGATGAAGAGGCCCGTCGCCTCTACCTTGGCTCTCAGTTCAGGCTCGAGCGATACGGGGCATAGGTAAACATTACGGACAAATCTCAATCTGAAAATCAAAAGATAATGAGTACTCAGAACACAGCCGAAATATCCGTTGAAGAATTAAGCGAAAAGATGAAATCAGGCAACAGTCCTGTACTGCTTGATGTGAGGGAATACTTTGAATTCGACCTGGCCAACCTCGACGGAATTCTGATTCCACTCGGTGAGCTTGAAATGAGGCTGTACGAAATCGAACAGCACAAGGAAGATGAGGTTGTTGTCCACTGCCGAACCGGCTCCAGAAGTGCAGAGGCCGCAGAAATGCTCAGAAAAAACGGATTTGAAAACGTCAGAAACCTGACCGGCGGGCTAAACGAATGGGCCCGGAAGATTGATCCGTCTGTGCCGGTGCTGTAATAGGAAAACGGTAATAGCAGGCGTTCAGACTTCCGCTGCTTTATTCCCTTTAAAACCTTCTGTGATAAAAAAACTCAGGCACACACTCAGCTTAATCAGCCGGCAAGAAACTCCCGGTTTTCTGAACTCTGATTAGGGATGATTTATGTGATGTACTATGATTGCCGTCTGTGCTGAAAACAAAACCTGGTGTTTTTAGTGCCTTCCGAACAGACCTGGCAGGCCTTCATAAAATCTGATAAAATGCCTGATCATTCAACAGGGTGGAAAATCAATATCCAGCCCATCTGAATTAGGATGTATAGGATTTAAGGATTTTGTGGATGGCCGGGGTGGAATAGGAAGTATGGGTAAAACCGCTCTTTGGGAGTGTATTTAACAAGAAATGCTTTCGATCCTTAAATCCACAGAATCCTGATTCAAAGACACGAGTAAGTTGCTATTCATTTGCACAAATGCCAAACCAACCTTGGATAACTGTGTTTTTTTCACAGCCGCTATCCATTACCGTTGACTTCAGTCAACGGCGGCAGAACCAACCCATTTGGGCTTTAGCCCAACCCACATATGGATTTGATTGATTGATTATTTCGGGGATAGTTTCCCAAAAAGTGTGTCCGGGGTAGCAAAAAAAAGTCTCCTTGCGTAGGTTTGGTTAATGACTAAACCAACAC
>JAIUMA010000061.1 GCA_022565795.1 Balneolia bacterium | reverse complement strand
TCGTCAACCACTTCGATGCTCACCGGAATAACGCCTACCGGAGTAGCCGGAGAGTTCGTTACGATCTGGATTTCAGCAGCGTATGAACCCGCTTCGAATTCGAAGGTGTTCACTTCAGCCATCACTTCCACGCTCTGACCCGCTTCGATGGTTCCGGTTGCCGGTTCGAATACGAACAGGCCGTCGCCGGCTTCACCTACTACATTAAGTATCAGGTGGGCTTCCGGGAATCCGATGGATGCATAGGTAGCAGGCTGGAAGATGCTGCAGGCATCAGCCGCGATGTACGACGGGGAGGTCTCACCGGCGCTGTTGGTGCCCGGGAACAGATCGTTTCCAGTTGATTCCGGCACGAAGGCTTCAACCACAATGACCGAACCGGCCGGCACTTCGGCTTCAACCGGGATGGTGATCACGGTTTCGTTGTCGGCTGTGCTTACCGTTACCTGCGAAGAGGTAGCCAGCAGGGTCATGTTGGCGAAGTTAAGCGCGCCTTCAAGCGTGTAGATACGCGCCTCAACCGGCAGTGAACCCGTAACGGATTCCAGGCCAAACTGAACCGCTGTTACGTTGAAGTCGCCGTCGATGTCGAAGTCAGGCAGGCTATAGGTACGGATGTAGCTGTTTGCTGCTGTACCTGCCGCGCTGCCGCAGCGCACACCGTTGAGCGGCTCAACAACCTGAGACAGCGAGTGCGTGAGCACGATCTCGTCGTTGAGGATGCTGCGGTTTACGAACGGGAACTCAACGTCTGCAGAAGCCGAGCGGCCGCCGCGGATATTTGCCGGAGCCGAGGTGTTGAACTCGTGTGAGCCCACGCCCTGTCCGCCGCGCTGAGGAGCCTGTCCTTCAGTTTCTACTTCGGTTACCTTACCGGTCGGGTAGATGAAGCGGGCGTTGCCCACCAGACCGCCGCTAAGGGAGAACTCCAGTGGAGCCACACCTTCGTTGGACAGCAGGAAGGAGACCATGCCGTTTTCACCTACGTTAACCGAAACGTCCAGCGATTCCGGATCGAATACAAGCACGCCCGGATCCTGACCGGCGCCGCTAAGGGCAACGGTGGCATCACCGGCGTTGGATTCGAAGGTTAGCGTAGCGCTTTGGCTGCCGGATGAACCCGGTGCAAAGGTTACAACCACATCGGCGCTTTCGCCTACAGCAAGGTCGAAGGAGTCAGACTCAACAGAGAACTGCTCATCGTCGGTGCTGAAACCGGAAACCATAAGCACATCCGAACCGGTGTTCGATACGGTTACGCTCAGGGCAGCCTGCTCGCCAACAACCACGGTGCCGAAGTCAAGCTCGGTCGGGTCGACGGTGATTTCAGGAGCACCTTCTACAGTTAGTGTAGCAGGAATCGCCACTTCGAAATTCAGCGGGTCGTTGGTTTCAACGGCCAGAATTCCGGAGTACTCTCCGCCGATCAGATCGGTAGCGTCGAGGGTAAGTTCAACTACCTGAGATCCGCCCGGAGCAATGGTACCCATTGCAGGAGAAACTGCGGTAATGAATTCTGCACCCTGGCTAACGCCTACGAGAGTCACGTTTCCTGTCCATGTACTTGCACCACCAGGAGTCCACGCGTGTCCTATTGAAACATATAAACCGGACATATCAAGTGGTGTTGGGATTGTGATCGGAGTGGTAACGGCGGTACCAGGTGTGCCGCTGCCCCCTTCTACCCACGGAACGCGGGTTCCGGCCGGACCATAGACCGTAAGACCACCAGCCTGAAGGACTACTGTAGAAGGATCTATAGCAGCTCCAGTTTCGAGTGGTACCGTCGTAAACAGGATACCGAAGTCGTTAGCCCATGTACCACCTGTGGCAGCATCGATAACGAAGTCCGGGTCTACGGCAGTAAGCTCGCCAGATAACGCATCAGCTACAGTAATAAATTCTGCGCCTGCCAGAGTTAGTGACTCAAACTCAATCATGAAGCCGTCGTTCATGAGGCTTGCATCTCTGTTTGCAGAAGAGCGTGTTTCACGAACTGCAGGAGCAGAGCGCAAAGACGAGCCATCCTGAGAGGAAGCATTCATAAGGAAGCGATGCATGTTTGCAGCACGGGCTTCTTCGGTGTCTTCGAAAACAGAGACAACTCTCTTAATCATGCGCTCACGCACAGCATCGAATGCGGTGTCGTTACCATCAAGGATACGCTCCATGATGTACGCAGGGAAAGAGAATTCAAGCTCACCATCACCTTCGTTTGAGATTGTCAGGTCGAACGTTCCGGTATCGCCGGCTGCAAGAGTAGCTACGATTTCATCCGGATCAACGGCAAAGCCCGGAGCCAGCACGCCGTTACCACTTAGTGGAACAATGGTCGGGCTGTTTGGATCGGTGCTGTTGATTGTAAGTTCGCCATCAAACGCACCTACTGCATCAGGTGCGAAGGTAACATTAAAGGTACGGCTTGAACCGGGGCTAACGATATCAGCATCTTCAAAATCAATGCTGTATGCACTGTTATCGATGCTCACACTCAGCAGCGTGAGGTTAGACGTACCCTGGTTGGTAAAGGTGATCGGCAGGGTTCTGTCGAATCCTTCAACCACGTTGCCGAAAGCAAGTTCAGCCGGGTTTACGGACAGCGACGGTCCGGAAAGACCTTCGAGTACAACCGTAGTTCCGTCTTCAAGCACAACAAGCAGAGCGAAAGCTTCGCCGTCCTGGTTGTTGGCAGGATTCAGGAATCCTGATGCCAGAATGCCGGCAGACAGACCGCCAAGCCCCTCAACATCAGCGAAGAATACGGCAACGGCAGAAGAAGCACCGGCAGCGCGGACTTCAATTGCATAGGAGCCTTCAGGTACGTCGAAGTATCCGGATCCAACGCCGTAAGGAACGTCGGTTAGGATGTTTGCACCCAGCTCGCGCACGAAAATATCAACGGCAGGAGCGTCGGTCGCGCCGTGGAATACGTAGAAGCTGAAGGTATCTTCATCCGGAGCACCAACCTGACGCTCGTCGAGCACAACCAGTTCGGCTCCGATATCTTCACCGCTTGGATTAGCTGCAAAATCCGATGGATCAGCAACACCCTGTGCGATCACCGCAAGCACCTGATCTTCTTCCGGAGTGGCTTCCAGAGAAAGGAGAGCCTCGGTTCCGCCTGGAGCCATAATCTCCAGCAGAAGCGCTTGATTGGCAGGTACTGTAAGGTATTCTG
Source organism: Balneolia bacterium (assembly GCA_022565795.1). Taxonomy (GTDB): domain Bacteria; phylum Bacteroidota; class Rhodothermia; order Balneolales; family Cyclonatronaceae; genus Cyclonatronum. Next base: position 13,593 of record JAIUMA010000061.1, on the reverse strand, counting down.
TTGCGCCGCGGAACGGGAAATTCGAAGCGAAAAGATCACCATTCACATATACATCAACTTCTGCAAGGGCAGGATCAGCTGCGTTGTGAATTACCTGTACCTGAGCGAAAGCATCATCATCAACTTCCAGCGATACAGGAACAACGATCAGGCCGTTAGCCGGGTCGTTTGAAGCTACCAGAATGTTGTAGAAGTACGAACCTCCTGCAAGTCCGGCTGTGTTAGCCATTACGTTAAGCACATCCTGACCGCCAGCCATTACGCTTCCTTCTTCAGGAGAAACAGTAATTGGAAGCACAACAGGTGGCTCACCGCCATTCGGCTGCGTTACGCTCACTTCATCGATACCGATGTAGTCTGAGTTAGTTCCAGTTGGTCCGCCATTTTCAACAAAATAACGGAAGGCAAAACGGCCTGTTGTAGGTGCAGAAAGTCCTTCTACGGTAACTACAAATTCGGTCCATTCACCCGGGTATCCGGTTGCATAATCCTCATTAATATCCAGCAACAGGGTATCGAAATCACCAACATTGGTTGCAGAATCGCCCGCATCGGTACTTGCACCGGATGTGCTTAAACGAATCTGAAGTCTGTCCGGGAAGGTATTGGCCTCTGTACTGCGTGTGTAAAAACGCAGTTCAGTACCATTTTCCATATCTACTTCCGGAGTGAGCAACCACGTATTAATAGTTCCTGTGCCTCCAGTGCTGTTAAAGTTAGCACCTATATAATGAGATGGCTCACCACTAAATGAAGGGAAAGTAGTTGCATTGCCCTGGAACCAGGTTGTAGAACCAACCGGATTGCTCAGGTTTTGCAGTGACCATCCGTCGCCGGGAAGAGTTTCAATGTCTGCAAAACCTTCGGTGAATTCACCAATGGCCATAAGACCCGCAGCCGGCTCAACTACGGCATCAACAGCTATTCTTGAAGCTAATCCAAGATCATTCGCACGGTCGAAACCTGTTGGTGAACTGAACTGGGTAATCACATTATTTGAGTAATTACGCGCAGCAGCGTCTTCTACGGTAATGGTGTACTCAAGGTCAGCACCGCCAAGGTTGCTCAGCGTGAGGTCGGCCATGTCGGAATCGCCTGCTGCAACAACAAAATCCAGAAATTCCGGATCCACAGAAGCTACAGGCTCTTCACCTTCGCCAGTTGATTCTGCTGATGCAATTCCCGGCTCTGAGAACAGTTCATTGGCGCTGTCAAACTGATACAGCCAGAAGGTGTAATCAGTAGCAGGAGCAAGACCGCTTAGTACGAACCCAAATGGACCTTGTCCGTTGCCATCGCCATCTGTTGACCCGAATGCATATTCGGTTGCTGTGAGAGGATCGCCTGGAGCTTCAGCCGTTGGAGAATAAAAAAGGCGATAAATGATATCACCACCAACATTGTTTGGACCCACCGCAAGGAATACTTCTCCGGGGCCTTCGGTATTACTGTCGTTGGCTACAAATCCAACCGGAGCCGGCGGCGGAGACGCTTCACCTTCTGCGGCCATCATCGAGACATTATCAATAAATACATCCTCGTTGCTCAGACCCATTTCGAAACCAAGCTTCATATTGCCAAAGGTCTGCGTTAGTTCAAACGTAGCCTCGTAGGTTTCCATAGAGGTTGTGATTTCGAAGTCGGTTATGTTTACAGGTACAAACCCACCTTCATTTTCACCAAAGTACGACCGGAGCTGGCGCCCGTCTGCGCTGGATCTGGCATCAAACTGGATCTTGTACGTCTCACCAATTTCCAAAAGATCAATTTGATCCTGGGTGAAAACCTGATTGAGCTGTACATACCATACTTCGCCGCCTGCACCACTAATATTAGTGATCGCTGCTTCGCCGTCTACAACAGCGATATCGGCAGAAACGCCGGCAAAGTCTGCAATGAACGGGGTCCAGTTATCCAGGCCATTGTCGAATGCACCATTTAAGACGATATCGTCACCCACGGCATCAACCGAAGAAACGACTACATCATCTACCCAGTATGTATGGGCAAAAGTACCGGAATAACGAAATGCAAGGCAAACATCCTCGCCAGCAAAATCAGCCAGATTTACTGATTCTTCACCCCAGGCAAGATTAGGAATATCCGGCGTTTCAACGAGCTCCACAAAGTCGCCATCTGCAGGATTACAACTTCCTACAGATGCCCAAACTCCTGAGTAACCGTAGTCGCCCATCCACTGACCTCTGTTGAAGTAAACTAACTGAGCTCCATCTGTTGGTACAGATATAACCGGAGTAACCAGCCAATCGTCTTGAAATCCATCAGCACTACCTCCAAATATCCGGCGCGCACTTGCCGGTGGGGTATTAGATTGCACAGTATCTCTTAGCCATGCTGCCGTTCCATCACCTTCAAGCTTGAATGTACTCCAGCCTGCTGGAGGGAATGCTTCATCGGCAAAGCTTTCGTCTAAAAGCACGTTCGCCAGAGACCTTGCAGGGTTTTCCCCCCTTACCTCATTTGCATTCATGAATGCATTAAAACGATTCATCAAAGATTCGTTTTCATCAAATAGAGCTTTGCTTTCAAGTGATGCTGCTACCAGCAAGCGCTCAGCCGCGGTAAACTCACTTTCAAAAGCTTGCAGACTTATACCTGAACCGATAAGGGCTTGCCCAACGATGTCCTGTTGTGCAGAGTTGCTCACTGAATTTACCTGTGCTATTGCAGCAGGAGTGAGCCACATCACACAGAATATCACCAGAAGCAAACCCGCTCCGGTTCTAAGTGTATTGTGGAAGTTTTTCATATGTAGATATATTTTTGTTGATAGATTGATTCTGTTTGAATCGGATTCGGTGCTTCGGGTTAAACCCTGCAGATGTCCACCATAACATAATTTGAGGCTTATGTTATTTTGTAAAACAATAAAGGGATACCCCGCAAGTCAGCCGGTTTGGGTTGATGCAATTTTCAATATAAGTTTTAAGATGTAAAAGACAAATGGGTATGTTGTCTTATGTAAATCTTTTTTAGCCCTTTAGTCCCATCCCGTTAATCGGCCCACCTCATCATGCAAAAAGCCTTAAAAACATTTCTTCACTCTTTTTTCGGCTGTCCGTCCGTCCCCCGACTCACCGTTTTTTGAATTAAGCGCACATGTACCGCATTTGCCTGTTTTTTGCCCTATTTTGCCGAACGCTTTTTAAACACATCACATTAGGAGGTTGAGTCGCCCGCTTTTTCCAGAGACGCGGACACCTTCGTTCATTAATTATCATTCACCCGCTTCATGTTAATCTATCCGCAATCAGCGCCCGACAAGCTTGGCTATACCGTAATTAAGGAAGCCACGGCCGACTACATCCGCTCCGAAATGGGCTCTGAAGAGCTGCATGCGCTTCAGCCGGTTTCACAGGAAAAGTTTATTCGCACGGAGCTGGAACTGATGCGCGAAATGATGGATATGAAGCAGTTTGAAGGCAGCATTCCTTTCGACCACCCGTACGATATACGCGAGGCTGCCCGCCGTTCGCGGGTGAAGCGTGCTATTCTTGATCCCGAGACCATTTTTCATACAGGTCGCTTTTGTGCTACCTGCCGAAACCTCAAGAACTTCCTGAAGAATAAGGCCGAAACACACCCCGTTTTAGCTCGTTTCAGCACGCGGCTTATCCCACTCAAGGAGCTTGAGAAGGCTATTACGGACGTTATTTCCGATACAGGAAACGTAAAGGACAACGCCACGCCCGCGCTCCGGCAAATTCGCAAGAGCCTGGCCTCGCGCAAAAATGACCTTCGCAGCACGCTCGACCGTATTATCCGGCAGATGAATAAAGACGGACTGCTGGCTGAGTTCGAAGCTACCATAAGAAATGGCCGAATGGTGATTCCGGTCAGGGCCGAGCATAAGCGCAAAATCAGCGGTTTTGTGCAGGACGTCTCGGCTACGGGGCAAACCGTGTATTTAGAGCCGGCAGAGACGCTGCACATCAATAATGATATTCGGGAGCTGGAGCAGAAGGAGCGACAGGAGATAGAGCGCATTCTTATGGAGCTAACCGCGCTCATCGGCACCGATCACGAGATGATTCTGAGCAATTCCGACGCCATCGGTAAATTCGACCTGCTGATGGCCAAAGCGAGCCTGTGCATGCGTCTTGACTGCAGCATTCCGGAAATTTCAGAAAGCGGACCGTTGCAGCTTGTTGATGCCCGCAACCCGGTGCTTTACCTCAAGCAGATGAAGCTGAAAAAAGAGAGCCGGGAGCCTGTAGTGCCGCTCAATATGAAGTTGATACCTGAGGAGAAAGGCGTTATCATTACCGGACCAAATGCCGGTGGAAAATCAGTAAGCCTCAAGACTGCCGCTTTAATGTCACTTATGATGCAGTCCGGGTATGCCATTCCCGCCGACGCTTCTTCGGTGCTTCCGGTCTACTCCGGGCTCTTTCTCGATATGGGTGATGAGCAGTCGATCGATAATGACCTCAGTACGTTTTCAAGCCGCCTCACATGGATGCTCGACACCTGTAATAAAGCAGACGCCGGCAGCCTGATTCTGGTAGACGAAGCCGGCACCGGCACCGATCCCGAGGAGGGCGTATCTCTGTTTCAGGCATTTCTCGAGCTGATGTACGAAAAGGGCGCAACCATCATCGCCACAACGCACCACGGAAATCTGAAAGTTTTCGCTCATAACCATCCGGGATTTGTGAACGCGTCTATGGAGTTCGACAGCACCCGCCTCACCCCGACCTATCATTTTCAAAAAGGGCTGCCTGGCAGCAGCTATGCTTTCGAGATATCTCAACGGCTTGGGCTTCCCTCAGGCTTGCTCTCCAGAGCGCGTGAACTGGTCGGTGATTCGAAGAACAGGCTGGAATCGCTCATTCTGGATATGGAGGCCAAAGCTCAGGAGGCTGGCGACATCCGTCGGGGGGCTGAAAAGGAGAAGGTGAAAACCGAGAAGCTGATGCGTGAATACGAGCAGCGCCTCAAAACACTGACCTCCGAGCGCGACAAGCTTCGTGAAAAAGCACTGACCGATGCTCAGGATATTATGAAGTCCGCTAACGCACGTATTGAGGAGGCTATTCGCCGTATTTATGAAGCTGGCGACGACAAAGAGAAAATCAAGGAGATTCGCGCAGGCGTTGATGCTCATAGGAAGGATGTTGACCGCGAGCTCAGGAAAACCTCAGAACGCCGTAAGAATAAAGGAAAAAAAAGCATTGAGCCGCCCAAGCCCGGCGACACCGTACGCTTTCTGGATTCTCGCTCGACCGGCGAACTTATGGAATTAAATGGAAATCAGGCCGTAGTAGAGGTGAACGGACTTCGGCTGAAAACCAAGTACAAAAACCTCGAAAAGGCCACGCCGGAGAAATCTAAAAAGAAAGAGATCACCCTCACCGGTACCGCCGTCTCTGCCACTCCAAGGATGGTTTCACCCTCGCTAGACATTCGCGGCTACCGCGGTGATGATGCCGTTAAAGAGGTGATGCACTACCTCGATCAGGTGAGCGCGACCTCGCTTAAGAAAGTTGAAATCATTCATGGAAAGGGTGATGGCATCCTCAAGAAACTGGTCCACGAAGAGCTCGGCAAGCGCAAAGACGTCAAAGGGTTTGAGTTCGCCCCCTGGGAACAAGGCGGCCCGGGCTGCACGATAGCGGAGATGAAATAGCGGTCTCCGAATGTAACGGGGCTACAAGCCATTTGAAGGCTCTTTGCCGGTTCGCTGTCGCTCCGCGTTTGGAGTTTCGGGTTTCGGGTTTCGGGTTTAAGTTAAATTTTCACTCTTGTAATCGAATTCAGGCACAACACATTGGTTATTGGTCATTGGTCATTGTTAATTGATAACTGATTCACCTGAATAATTTATATGAGAAGTCCCTTCTCACGCCTCAGCCGTCTCGGGCTTCTTTTTAAGGCTTTCCATGAGGTCTACGGTTTTGGTGATGCGCAGATAAATTACGCCCAGAGCCGCTATCACGGGGATTACCGTTAGCCACAGCAGCGCTTTGAACTGCGGGACGACATGATGCCATTCGGCACCGGCCATCAGGATATTTCTGAATGCTTCAAGGAAGTGGGTGAGTGGAATCACTGAGGCTACCCAAACTACAACATCCGGCATCTGACTCATCGGCCAGGTGAAGCCGCTGATGATGAAAGCCGGCGTGGCGATTACCATCAGTACCTCCATCGACTTCAGCTGTGACGGTAGCGCCGCGCTAACCAAAATCCCTATGGCCGTAACCGAGATTATAAACATGGCCGAGAAGAGGTAGATGAGCATCAGGCTCTCTGCGGGAACCGGTACTCTGAAGTAATACATCATACCGTGCAGGCAGAGCAGCCAGATAATGCTGCCCATCAACAGGTAGGGCAAAGACTTGGTGACGAACAGCATCAGAGCGTTACCGCTCTTTGAAACAAGATGCGACATCGTTTTGTCATCGTACTCCTTGCTGAAACTAAGCGCCAGAGCCAGTAGCATCACCTGCTGAAGTATTGTAGCCAATAGTCCGGGAAAGAGGAAATAGAGATAGTTCACAGACGGGTTAAATTGAAACGTAGAGCTTACCGCAAACGGCTGAAACTGCTGCGATGCCACGCTGCCCGGAACGCCCTGCTTTTTGAGCGCTTCTATTTCAATACCCGCATTAACACTTTCGATACTTGTCCTTAATCCCTTAAGAGCGAAGTTGGCATTCACGATATTTGCAGCATTCAGGTCGATATGCACTGCCGGATATCGCTGCTGATTTATATCCCGCTCAAATCCTTCCGGTATATGGACGATGCCGAGTACAGCACCCGTTATCATATCATCCCTGAGCATGCCGGCTTCGGGTACTACGCGGACCACGCTTACGGTCTTATTATCATCTATCGCATCAATCAGCGTGTGGGTGAGGCTGGTTGGGTTCGGATCTACTACGGCTACTGGAAGATTTTCCGCCGTACCCTGCTGATAGACCAAACCAAACAGTATTCCGTATGCCAGGGGGGCGCCGAAAAGGATCAGCACGGCAATCGAGTTTGAAAAAAAGTGCCTGAACTCCCGGGCAATCAGCTCTAAAAATGTGTTCATAAATCTATTGGTGGTTTATTACGACTCTCATGCCGTTTGCAAGAATGTCGGGGCGTGCTTCCCCGTTGATTTCGAGCCGCACTTCATACCACTTTTCATCAAAAGTGTGGTTGGGGTAAGCTGTACTTCGGGTCGCATAGGAAGGAAGAGCCCGGGTGCTTGCAACACGAAGCGGAATGACCTCACCGGTGGCTAATATGGTTCCTTCCATTGTCCGGTCTTTACGGAAACGTCCTAATTCACTTTCCGGAGCCGTAATTCGAACGTAGATATCATCCGGTGAATAACCGCTTATAATGGTCAGTCCGGCCGGAGCCAGCTCCGATTCTCTCATAGATATTGATTCCACAACCATGCTGCGCGGAGCTTTAATAAAGGCATCACGCAAGAGAGCTTCAACCTCCTCCAGGGCAGATTCAGCCCGAATGACATCACCCTGAGCCATCTCAATTTTTTCGCTTCTGGTTCCGCTTTTCAGATCATCAACCACAACCTGTGCGGCCTTCAGCTGAGCAGAGGCGGCCTTGTATGCTGCCTCCATTTCTTCAAACTGCTGAGCCGCGATGAGTGAATCGGAGTACATGGCACGAAGCCTGTCCACCGACCTGTAGGCCAGATCGTACTGCGCCTGAGCAGCATCGAGAGAAGCCTCTGCGCGTGTACGATCATAGACTGTTGCGCCATTTATTGCCAGATGATACTGCGCTCTTGCCGACTGCAGTGCACCATTAGCCTGATTTCTTCTTGCCGTTAGCTCGGGCAAATCGAGCTCTGCCAGCAGATCCCCCTGATCTACCCGCATCCCTTCCGAAACGTGCAGAGCCGTAACCCGTCCGGGGACTTTTGCTGAAAGGTGAATTTTCTCTGCCACAATCCGTCCTTCATAGCCGGGCTGAGTCGTTGCGCCGGACTGTGAACGCGCCAGAAGCACGACAGCAAAAATGAGCAGCATAGATACAGCTGCTACGGTCATTAAAAGTGGTTTTGTTCTCATTGATTCGATTCAGCTTTTAGTGAAATTTGGGTAATAATTATATCTATCGAAGTCTGAGGCTTCCGGTTGCCAGCGCCATATCTACCTCGGCCCGGCGAAGTAAGTAGTTCGCCTCCGCCTCCATCAGCGCGGCCCTTCTGAAGTCTGTTTCCGCCTGCAAATGCTCGCTAATGTCTGATAAACCGAGTTCATACCTGCGCTGGGCTAACCTCAGGCCGGTTTCGGCCTCTTCTCTGTAGAGCCGGGCCGTTATGGCCTTTTCTTCAGCCACGCGGCTGTTGATTAAAGCCTGCTCAGTTTTTACTTCAAATCCTCTTGTTGCGTGTTCAAGCTCAAGCTGAGCAGCACGAAGCTCTCGGCTTGCAATCTGAACCAATCTGGTTGTCTGTCCACGGTTGAATATGGTCCATCTTGCTCCAACTCCCATTGCCCTTACCGGTTCCAGTATGCTTAAGTCGTCTTCATAAAGCTCCTTGTTATAGAAGGCGAATACTTCCGGAGCGTAGCCCCCTTGCGCTGCTCTGGAAGCTGAACGCTGTGCCTGTATTCTGCTTTCCAGTGCCTTAATCTCCGGAGGCTGACCGTTTGGCATTTCCATATCACCCTGCACTATGAGCGCGGATAAATCCGAATTCGTGTAGTCGAATTCTGCTCGGGTAAATTCATCCGTATTGATACCGGTTATATAGCTTAGCTCCTGAAACATTAGGTCCCGTTTACCTCTTAGTTCAGCCTGCCTGCTTCGCAACTCCTGCCTGTGGCTCCTCAGAGCCGATAGGTCGTAATACGGAATGAGGCCGTTTTCATACGCTCCCTGAGCTTTCGTGTACTCGTAGTCGAGCCGGGTTTCAGCTTCGTTAAGTACACCAAGTGATGCGTTTAGCAGCATCACGCGATCCCATGACTCTGTTAATGCTGCCAGCAGCTCTGCTTCACCAGCCTGTTTAAGGAATTCCAGCGCCTCGGTTTTATGACGCATGGCCTTCGCGGCATTGGTAACCCGGAAACCTGTAAACAGCACCTGCTCGACCTGCATCGAGGCATTAAAGAAGCGATCGTCCTGAAGCTGAATATCCGGCAGGTCGGGCGACAGCGTTAGCCCTGGCATTACTTCCAGGCTGAAGTCGGGCACCCCAATCGAAACCGGCTCATCCAGCCACGTATATCTCGACTGAAGCGTAACCCGGGGCAAAAACGTCTGTAGCGTTCGTTTACGCTCCAGTTCTGATATCTCCGATTCCAGATTCTGAATTCTCAGCTCCGGATGAAACTCCAGCGCATGGCGCGCCGCCGTTTCAAGCGTCAGTTGTTTCGCGGCTTCAGCCGGTTGAGGCGCACCTTCCGGCTGCCCGCCGAGGAATAGCAGCATCAACATGCTTGCAAGGTTTAATGATGTCATTGACAAATGAGAGATTACTTCAAGTTTAGAATTTAATTCTATTCATAAATTAGAACAATATTCTATTCTTTGCAACAGCTCCGATATTCCGTTCTTTAATTTTTCTCTATATCCTCAAATATTCGGCTTATCTTCACGTTGAGGGTCATTTCAATCCGTTTTCCATCTAATCCACTGCCCGTTTTGCCGGATAAAACACCAAAGCGCATCACCCTTAACAGGGACATGAATGAACGTACCGGCCGGTTCCGCAAAAGCATGAACCGTATCCGCTGGTCGAAAAGCCTGATGCAGTTATTCTGGACGGCCGGCCCCGTCACCGGTTTGGGTCTAATTGGCGGCTACTGGATCGGTTATGGGAAACTGCCGCCATTCGAGCTACTTATCTACTTCATCAGCTTTACGGTTTTTTCGGGACTGATTGGTCTCGTTGCCAAAGTGGTCTACGACGGAACGCGCGGCCACCTGAAAGAGCAGGGCGAACGCGACATCCGGACCGTGAATGACAAGCTTGGTGATCTTGTTCTGGAGGTGCGCGATATGCAGGTTGAAGGCTATGAAGGCGATGCCCGAAAGAGGGAAGCCGCGCTTCAGCTGCTTCGCAGAGTGGATCTCACCCCGTACGGCGTTTCGATTGCCTTCACCAACCTCACCGGTGACCCTGAAACCGGACGCATCATGGCGCAGCTGTCGGCCTACAGAAAAACCGGCCTCAACTCAAGGGTGAATGATCTTTACGAGACCTATCGCCCCCATATTGAGAACGCCATTGCGGAGCTAGAGGCCAGCTCACCGGAGGCGGCCCGCGAGCTGAGTCAGCGTTTTACAGGCCAGACAAACACCAGCCTGAAAAAAGGCGTAGAGCGCGATGCCCACTTTCTCCAAAGGGTGATGTCGGCTATTGAGTTTAACAATCCGCTTCTGATGACGCTTTCAGACGTTGAGGAGATGATTATTCTGGCTTTTGAGCTGGTAAACGGACGGGAAATCCCTACGCTCGTTTTTGCCTATTCAGGAAAATGGAAGTTTGCACGAACCCTCGATCAGCTTGAGCGACGCAGAAGCAGCTACCGGGTAATTCAGGCCAGAGGCGGCAACCGTATGCGCGCGCTGGCGGCGTTTTTGAGGGAGTCCGATTATGTGGAGGGTGATGAGCTCCCGAAAGGACTTCCCATGCACCAGCTTATCATACATATTAATGACGTGCTGAATCGGCTTTCGACTGATATAGAGCTGCTTTCAGACCGTTCGTCTTCATCCGAAAATAACAGTCCTGAGCGCCTGCGCCACCTTATTTCCATCATGGAGACTTCCGTTGAGCTGTATAAGCTCGGATACGACGGATTTAAAGAGATAGGCAAACGCCATGCTCAACTTATTGAAGCTTCAGGCAAATGGGAAAAGCTCATTAATGAATCGCCGGGCAGCCCTGGTGATCTCAAAATCGGTCCGGGGCGCCGCGGTCTGCGGATACGCGAAAACGTGATTTCTCTGAATGAAGAAGCCCGGCTCGACCTTTGCCGACATCTGGTGTGGTACTTTGAGCGAGAGGGCATGACTGGAAAAGGCGCCGGATGGCATACGCATCACCGGTTGAATGACTATGAAAAACGAACCGAATCGGCTCGTCTGCTGGCCATCGAATTGGCACTGGCGCTTGAGCCGCATATAGGGCTTTCGCGCCCGGAAATACAGCGAAATATCAACGCGACAAGGGCTATCTATCTGGGTGAGCTCAATCCGGATATGAGTGCGGCGCAGAAAGAGGAACTGGGGCAGCGCATGGCCCGCGAAGTGGATCAAAGCCTTGGAAGCGCGGCCGAGCAGTTGGCCGAAGCCCTTGTGAGGCTTTACCGCGTGGAATTACATGAAGAAGCTCGCGATTTTTTGCACTATCAGTACGGTGCAAGGCCGGAGATGCTTCAGCTTCTGGAGAGCAGTCAGCAGCAGTTTGAGCATCCGGTCAGCTTCATGGCCGAACGGCCCCCGGCGGTGCCCGAGCCGTCATCAAAATGGAGCAAAGCCCTGAGCGCCGGACGTAAACGTTTGAGGAAAAACTGAACGATGAGACGCTGAGCGCCATTTATTTAGCTAAATATTCCATCACATTTAACGAGGAACGTATTTAGCTATGAAAATTGCCATTGCAGGAGCACACGGACAAATTGCCATGCACCTTCACCCTTTACTGAAGGAAGACGGCCACACCATCAGAGGACTCATTCGCAACCCCGACCATGGAAATGAACTTCGCGAGGCGGGAGCTGAGCCCGTATTGTGCGACATCGAAAAAGAAGAGGATATCTCAGAAGCCGTAGGTAATGTGGATGCGGTCATTTTCGCAGCCGGAGCAGGGCCGGGCAGTGGTAAAGAGCGCAAGTGGACCGTTGACCGAGACGGTGCTATCAAGCTGATTGAAGCGGCTAAGAAAAACGGTATCAAACGCTACATCATGATCAGCGCCATGAACGTGGAAGAGCCGATGGGCAACGAAGTATTTCAGGTGTATCAGAAAGCCAAATCAGAGGCCGACGCGGCGCTGCGTGAATCAGGTTTGGACTACACCATTATCCGTCCGGGCAGCCTCACTAACGACAGCGCCAGAGGCAAAATCAATCTGGACACCAGCCTCGAGCCCGCCGAAATACCCCGCGAAGACGTCGCCGCCGTAATTGCTGCCGTCCTGAAAGCCGACAACACCATAGGCAAACAGCTCGACCTCACTACTGGCAGCATCTCGATTGTGAAAGCCGTCGAAAGAGCGTGAGGATTTCTGATATCTGATATCTGATATACGATATGCGGTTTTTGAGGGTGCGTATTCCTTTAAGATTTCACGGATGCAAATCCTAAAAGATCTGGGATTTCGAATTACCCAACACTCTGCACTTCAGAGCGGGGCGACCACCCACCATTTCAACGTACGCGATTGATTCTTTCCCATTCTTGCGTTAGATTTCATAGAACAATATTCTATACTTAAATCTTTCGAAGCGCCATGGCTTACAGAAGAACTGAGAAAATGCAGAAGAGGGTGGAGAACCGCAGGGATTCCATTATCCGGGCGGCTGAGGAGCTTTTTGCTGAGCAGGGATACGACTCCACCACCATGCAGCAGATTGCCAAAAAGGCCGGGACTTCAATCGGCAACATGTATTTCTACTTCTCGAATAAAGAAGATGTGATGTTCAGCCTGATTGATGAACTCAGCGCCAAAATCTGGAGTGATGAGTTCAATCCGGCGCATTTTCCTGATGAGCAGTTCAGTCGTGAGACCATCGAAGCCATGGACGACTACCTGAAGGTTCATGGCTTATTTTCAAGAGAGACCTTCACAAAAAGTATCATTAGCGCTGCAGAGCACAGCATTTTCCGCAGGCACATCATCCGGTTCCTCGAGCAAAAGGCCGGTGAGCGGTATGAAAAGTATGATGACTTCTTCGAGGGCCTGGACCGGGAACTTTCCCTTTCCTACCATCTTGGCGGACTGGTAAACATGTTCGAAAAAATCCTTCGGGGCGAACTCGACCGCACCCCGCATGATGCCGGCCTGTTCCTTGCACGATGCAAGCTTCAGATACGAGGCATCCCCGAAGATCAGGTCCGCAAAACCATGGCCGAGCTCGAGCGGCTGATCCCGCTGTGCATCTCAGAAGATGCACGTTCCTGAAGAGTTCCGACACTCTCATTTGAATCTATTTAAAAGCGTATAGATATCAGTGATACCCAAACCTTCCTGAGCCAACTCTGAACTTGTCAGTACCCGTATCGATCCCGACAGGGATTGAAAAACAATAGCTCATATGAAATCCGGGGTGAGATTCCATATGTAAACAGACCCGGGTATTGCCGAAATAGATTTTAATACTAGCGCCGGGGGGCAATTTCCGGGTCCGTAAACATCAAATAGACGCTAATTAAGAATCTATATGCACTGTTGTCCGGGGAAAGTAATTTGAGATATAAATCAGGCAGTGAGCAGAAACCTACCAATACTGTTAGGCAGGCCTGTCTGACGCAGCGGAGCCTGGCAGGCACTAAAAACCACAAAATTTTGAATATGCTCTGAATAAATCAGGCCTTAGGAAAAAATAGCAAGGGTCGCTGCTCTCCCAATTTTAAATGGTGAATGTTGAA
>JAIUMA010000060.1 GCA_022565795.1 Balneolia bacterium | reverse complement strand
TTGTGAAAATACCTGTCAATTAGTTTTGTGGCGGCTATAGTATCAATGGCCATTAAGCGTGAACCAATTAGCTGAGCTTGTAATGTTTTTATGTAATGCTCAATTAACTGCGTCTTCGAGATAAAAGCAACATTTCCTTCATGTCCTCTTTGGAAAGAGACTTTACATGCAAATGCAACTAGGTTCCCAGCTACACCAGCATACATTTTGGAAGAACCTTTATTAAAGGGTGCATTTTCGAGTAAGTGCATGAAAACATGATCTTCTTTTACTTCCAGGCTGATTAGACCCTGTATGACTTTGGGATTATTGACAATAGTCAACTTATAGATTTCTCGCTCTTTTAATACAAATTCGGATTGCCAGTTGAATTGCCAGTTGGTTTTAGAACTGATAGTTTTCAAGTCAGATTTATTGATAAGGGAAATCTCAGTTGGAAACTATCTCCGGTAACGACATTTTCTATGGAACGCGTCAGTTTGTCTATTAAAAAATCGAGTTCATTATAATCCATATACTAAGGTACGAAAAAGTAAAGTGAAGTCGAATTAATGGAAACGAAAATCAAGCCTAAACATAGTGACAATAGATTTAGGGGGCAGCGCCATAACGGTTCGGCAAATAAGCGGCGCGGCTAAGTTGTTGAATGTAAGCAACTAACCGCAAACGCGTCCGCTTGATTTGCTTTGTTATGGCACTAATGCCTTTAATTCCAACGCAATAATTTCCTGTATAGAGATGGTGCTCTTTCTTCTAAATCATCTGTCACATATATTTCCTGTAAAGGTGTATCTCCTCTTTGCCAACCACGAAATGTAGCACCATTGTCTACTAAAAATTCTGCTATTTCATAGTATTTTGTATCATATCTTGAATGTTGCCCTCCTAAGCTACCATATCTGTCACCAATTCTATTGAAATCTAAGGCGTATGATAATGGAAGACGGTCTTGGATGTTGTTACCACTTGTTCTCTGGTGAATTTTATTGAAGTCAGCTCCTTTTTTTCGCAAAAACTCTAGAGCATCCATATTTTTTACCCATATAGCTGTAAGCACAACCCCAGTATCATCAGTATTTAAGCCATTCTCAAAAAGCAACTCTAAAATATTTAAATGCCCATAAAAAATAGCATCTTCGCCTGCCTCATTGCCAGCATTAGGTGCCATTCCAGATTTTAAAAACAATTCGACTGCGGTATAATCACCTTCTATAATTCGTTTTGAGTACTCATCAATTGAATATTCAATATTCAAATCAGATAGCAGTTTCCTAGCTTCAAACCTTTCCTGAGCTTTCTTTTCTTCAGATTTACAACCGGCAAATAGAAGTATTGCGATAAATAAAAATGAGTATGATGTTTTCATTTAAATATAAGTTAGAGTGGATTGTAATATGTCCATGATTCAGAAATAGATTTAGCGACTCCTTCTAATCCAGGAAAGAGAACTTCAGCTGTTATATTCATTTGTTTCAAATCTTTTGCTAAATCACTAAAAAAATCGTTTTTGATAATGTACTTTTTAATTGAATTTTCATCTGTATTAAAACTATTTTCTAATAAGCCAAATAAATTTTCCTCAAAAGAAACATTAATATTGGTTGGCATGATAAATACACTTTTTTGAAGAGCATATCTTTCGAATTGCAGAAATGGCTCAACTACTATTAACGTGGGTTTAATTTGAAACTTTTCATCACTATTTAATGAGCTATGTGATTTATGCAATAAGTCATTACTATTTGATAAAATGAAATCTTGAAAATCATTCCTTAGCTTTAACTTTCTGGAAGTTTCGTTTATCTCTTCAAAAAAACTTACTGATCTTTTAAAAAGCCATTTTTCATTAAATGCCCAAATGGCAGCGTCTGAATTATTACAATTCTTTGAATGTAGAGCAAAGTAAGAAGCAACATAAAATGATCTTGTGAAATCAACTAACCTTGTTGGACATCCGTAATGTTGCATTACAGTTAGCCATTCAATTATTTGTGAAGTACCAAGTTTTATATCAGAAATTTTGTGCGCTTTCCTGATGAACTCTCTTAGCATAAATAGTTCTTGATTTATAGCAATTAGCTTGGATCTATCACAAGTGAGATGTTCTCTTTCTAAAGAGCTACTGATAGGCCAAGCTGCATTAGCCTGACCTCGAAATATCCAGCCACCTTTCAGAGCTCGAATTTTATCGAGATCTCGCCACTTTGATATTTTAATTTCTTCGATGTTCATATTTATGAGTATGTGCCATAACGGCCCTGGGCTTAAGCGGCGAGGCAACCAACTTTAATAGGGGCGAAGACGCAAAATCGTCCGCTTGAAGCCCTTGTTATAGCACATTGGTACTTAATTATTAGACTGTTTCTCATTCCAGTGAATAAACTGGCGCAGTAAATTCATGTCATCATATTCATTATCACCGGATTCTACCCAGTAAACTTCCTTCTTTTTAAGCTCATCTATTGGAATGATATGATTAATAAAATCAACAATTTTATGATTGTCATAGATTGACACAATGTATTTGTAGTGATTAGATGTCAAATCTTCAAGATAAGGCTCACTTTTTGCAGAGCTATGTATCAAAGGAACAAATGAACGAAGAAATTTAATTACATTTTTTTTGTCTTTATTAAGATAAGAATCAATGTAATCAAATAATCCTGCACTATCTCTTTGATGCCAAGTCTGCGTTAAATAGCCAATGTATTTAGGGAAAATTTCAAATATGGAATCTTCGCCAGACTCACTTATCGCTCTGTCTGTAATTATTTGAGCTAACTCAACATATTGGTCATCAGAAAATAATTTTCCACCCTCAACTTTGGAACCTCTTAACCAATTATTAATAGCATATGCAAAAGAAAATTGTGGTGGATACGTCATCAATAATTTTGAAAACTCAAAAGATTCGTCATTTGATCCATGTGATTCAATAATCTTTGTAATTGATAGTGCTGCTAAACCAAAAGGACTTCCATGCCCAAGATTTAAAATCCCACCTTTCTCTGAGAGGATATGACTATAATTACACAATGACTTTGATATTTGTTTTCCCGCATTCCAGTTAAATTGCCTTGAATGTTCATTGATTTTATGAATCAGATTTTCGGGATTGCTATTTTCAATCATTTCTTTAAAATGATTTTCATATTCTGATGAAGATTTCGTGTCTTCAGCCAATTTAATTAAGATTCTAAAATCATTATCTGATACCTCACCTTTTATAACTGAGTATGTGAAGTATCTTTTAAAATACTTTGTTGATGCAATTCTTTGGTCGCGGGACCAATCTTCTTTTGATCCCTGAGAGTAGTAGCCATAACCGTACACTGACTCTAAAAGAGGAAATAGTTCTATAAGTAATGATCTAATATTATCAATCTCAGTACTCGTGAGATTTTCATTCAATTCCTCCATTCTCAATTGATATAATTCTACTTTTTCTTTGTTTAAGTTGTTATCATAAGTATTTTTATAATCTTCAATAAAAAATTCAGGATTATTTTTAATAAATAAATAGTGGGATGGGAAAAAAACACGAATTGATTCTATTAAAAGTAAATCCGAATAGTTCACTTCTCCTTCTAAAAGAGGCAATGAAAATGCAATTGTATTACTATATCTAACTGCTAATCTAGGTGTAGTGAGTCTAGAAAATACATAAGATGTAAAGTTGTAAACAAAGCGTTCAATTTCAGTACTAGAAATAACTATATCGCTTGATTGTATAGCAGAATCAATTAACTTAAAACAATATTCACGTAAAGAAGAGGGAGCTGCTACTGGTATATTCAGAGGTATTTGAATTATTTTCTCTAAAAAGTTGTGCCCTGCTTTTTTGTCCCCACTGCCGAAACGTTCACCTATAGCTTCAGAAACCATTTCTTGATCAAATGACAATATGTATATAGTGTTAGTAAAATCACCAGTTAACTTTACAAGCCTAAATATGCTATGAATTTCTGATCTGTCTAGTCGGTCGATATCATCGATATAGATAAGTATTTTTTTTCCACTATTACTTAATAGCGATTCAATTCGACTTTTCAATTCATCTATATTTACATTTGAAATCGCTTCTCCAATAGCATTTGCTGCTTCTCCTGCACCAAAAATGGCAGTAACTTTTCCATACTTTTTAATAAGATCGCCTATCGTCTCAATATTTGTTTTTAGTGGTTCTCTTTGTCTATTAAACCATTCGAACGAAATCCACTTTCGTTTTTCTGTGATTAATCTCTCCTTATCATTGTTTGAGGCCAATACCGCTTCTCCCAAACTGTTAAAAAAAGAAGTTAATAAAGCCGCTTCATCAGTAAATCTCCATGGATTGAAATCTATTTGGATGTATTCATCTTTAGTTTTTTTTACTTCATTTCTTATGAAATTTAATACTGAAGTTTTTCCCTCTCCCCAAGCTCCATAAATACCAATTACAATTGAATCAGAACTTTTACGCCTTTTGATAATCTCAACAATCCTCTGTGCAAAATTAAATCTTTGAAATGCATCCTGTTCTTTATTATCAACTGCTTTATCTGATAAATAATCGTAGTTGGGTTTTTCTACCATCTATTAACATCCTGATTTTTAATGTTTGTGCTATAACGGCATGGCAAATAAGCGGCGTGGCTAAGTACTTGAATGTAAGCGACTAAGCTCAATCGCGTCCGCTTGATTTGCTTTGTTAGTTTTACAAGTCAGAAATTGCACGATCAAAGCTATTTATAAATTTCTTAAAAGTATCATTTTCTGAATCGAATTCAAGGTAGGTTATTGAATATAATCTTCTGATAAATGTAGGTACTGGGTTTCCTTCATAATCTAAAATCCCACAAATTCCTGGGAATAGATTCATACTCATTGGGAAGGATTTTTTATCCGAAAATATTTTTTCTACTTCTTCCTCCCCCCCAAAGAAATAACCAAGATTTTCGTAATACTGATGGTTGTAATCGTTGAATATTCTAATAGGCATATCGATAGTTGAATATGCTCCAATTATTAGTTCATCGTCTTCTTTATCCTTTCCAATTAGTGGCCAAAAGTGGTCATAGTTAATTACATTCTTCATACTCAAAATTGGAAAACCGTAATCAACTTCAGATTTCTCAATTTGGTCAATTGCCTTTAATACATTGTCTCGATAAGTGGCAAATTTTGGAGAATGCAGAACCTTACAAGCAATACCCCATCTATTTCCTTCAAACTCAACTATTATATCCGGGTTGGTTCCTCCAGATGACTCAAAAGGATCGTCGAGCTCAATACTTTCTGCAAATACCATGCAGGAAGCTGCAACATATAGCTCGAAAAGTTTATTACTATCTGAATCCGTAGACTCACTATAAAAATTTTGGATTATTTTAGTGTCGTGAGCCAACAGTTGAATATGACCCTTCAGTTCTTGGATGTCAGAGTGCTCTCTTACTCGTAAGATTTTTCGGATTATATCTACGAGTCCAAAGCCTTTAATAATTTGAAATCTAATATCATTTGTAGGATCACTTTTTATATGTTTCTTATATTTACCCACAACTTCTAAAATTTCTCCTACCAAATCATAGAAATTGCCGAATCCATCTATTTTAAGGTCATATGTTTCCTCACAGAAACTCTCAAACTCCTCTAGCAATGGAATCATATCATCATATTTCATTTGTGTAATTTCCATAAGGTAAAATAGTTTAAAGGTTGAGAGGTAAAACTAACATGTATTTATTCCCGCAAATTGTTGCGGATAAATGATTATCAATGTAGCACATAATGCGCTTACCGGCAAATGGTTCAGGTATTTTAATGCAGGGTGCTTTGTTGGCATTGTATAAATGCATCAGATAAAAAGATTGGATAAAAATATTATTTGATGTAAGGTTTTGGCGGTTTCCGGCTCATTAGGGTAAAGCATTATGAACCTAATTTCCGAAGACATGGGTAAAAGCAAACTTCTTGAAAGCATCAGAACCGAAATAAGGCGCAGAAACTATAGCTACAATACCGAAAAAACCTACTGCGGCTGGGTGGTTCAGTTTGTCCGTTATCATCATCTTAAACATCCTTCTAAAATGGGGGAGAAAGAAATCACCGACTTCCTCAACCATCTTGCAGTCGATCGGAACGTGGCTGCATCTACCCAGAATCAGGCGCTTTCTGCCCTGGTTTTTCTGTATGAACACATCATTAAAAAACCGGTGCCAATATTGGATAAACTGAAGAGAGCAAAAAAGCCTTCCCGTCTGCCGGTGGTGCTTTCCGAAAAGGAAGCAAGGAAAGTGCTGGGCGAAATGGATGGCGTATGGAAGCTTTTGCTTGGCCTCATCTATGGTTCCGGTCTTCGGGTTTCTGAAGCCCTCCGGATCCGTATTCTGGATCTGGATTTCGATTATAAACAGCTCATGGTTAGAAGCGGCAAGGGACTTCAGGACCGGATTACCGTTTTGCCGGAATCCATTATCCCGGACCTGAAGAGGCATATCTTAAAGGTGAAGAAGCTGCATGATGACGACCTGGCAAAAGGCTACGGACAGACACTTTTGCCCAAAGCCCTTGCCGTAAAGTACCCGAAGGCTGACCGTTTGTTCAAATGGCAGTATCTGTTTCCGGCTTCGTCAAGACAGCATGATCCGCGCTCGGGCATAAGGCACCGGTACCATTTGTCAGCTTCTGAACTGCGTGTTCGGGTGAAACAGGCCGTGCAAAAGCACGGAATTCAAAAGCACGTAACGCCTCACGTTTTCCGGCACTCATTTGCCACGCATTTGCTAACATCCGGCTATGATATCCGTACCGTACAGGAGTTGCTGGGCCATAAAAGCGTCAAAACCACAATGATCTATACCCATGTTTTAAACAAAGGAGGCAAAGGTGTAAAAAGCCCGCTCGATGGTTAGTTCATACTTGCTCTCAGTGCTGAAAATATGAGGAGATAGAATAGGGATACAGATGCTTCGTCAATGCTGGTTTCGACTCCGCTCAACCAGCGTTAGAGGTTAGAATACCTCCAATAGATCCGGCCTGTGGAAACGAGACCTGAATTAGCTTCTTTTATTAGCAACTCAGGATGGTCACAGATTTCTATGCAGACTTACTCGTAGAACCAGTTATTTAAAATGACTGTTGTCCGGGGAAAAACAATTCAAGCTTCGATTTACTATTCAAAGACCATTTCTGCCGGCCAGGCAGGCCCGAATAGGGTCCAATATGAGTAGATCCGGGTGTCTGAACCAAGCAATAGCGCGGGACTTTAGTCCGACGCCCTAATTCCTAAGCTGATGCTTCAATTCTTCTGTGAAGTCTATGATCCGGTTCGCGTTCACGCCCAGATCAGTTCCGCCAATTCTGGATTTGGAACGCATATCAAAAACGGTCCGGCCGTTGTCGGCGCGCAGGCGGATCACCACATCATCCTTGAAACCGAACCAGGGCAATGTGTGCGTGGCCTCAATGATGCCGGTCTCGTGGCTGCCCGCCACCAGATCCCAGCCGCGCGCGCCAATCAGGCTGAGGGCTTCATCATACACGCGCTCCTTCGGATACGGCAGGTAAATGGTGATGAGTTCCGGGAAGCCTTCACGCTGCCGCTGCGCCACTTCCTCACCCTGATACTCGTGCGGGTTTGGCGCATTCGCCCGGAGCGGCACAATGGCCTCGAACTGAGGCGGGTTTTCGGTATCGGTGGTGGCATCATGTATAAACGGATTGTTCTGCACCTGATGGTTCCAGTAAAGCGCCACCGAGCTTGTGATGAGGCCCATTATCACAGCCATCATCATAAAGCTTACGTGCCGGCCCTGCTGCCTGCTCCGAACGGCAAAAAAGAGCGAAAAGAGTGCGATACCACCCAGAATCAGCATCATATAGGCCGTGATGCGCAGGATCGTCATTGCGGTAGAAAGTCCCCAAATTCCCCAGTTGTAGCCGTAACCGGATAACCAGAAAAAAAGAAACGTGAGCCCTGTTATAATAAGAAGGGTGTTGAAATAATAGCGCGCAAAACCGGAAGAACCTTTGGATTTTTGCTCTTGGTTAGCGGGTTCTCTTTCGTTCGGCTTATGGGGCTTCTGCTCTTTTTCTTGCTCTTCCATAGTGCATACGGGATAGGTTGTAGTAGGTGAAAACGCATCTGTATAATGTAGCAACTTTTTGCGTTGGTTGTAAGCACATAACCTGCTGCTTTTTTTGTGCGTTCAGCTTGTTGGAGGCTTTAAAAGTGTTGCAAAAAGGGCTGCCGCATCTTCGGTTAAGGTATAGCGGTACAGCTCGATGTCGGGCGCTCCCGATACCATTGCTGATACACGCCTTCCGGTATTAGGTCGGTAAAGGCAGATAATTCGTTTGCCCATGGCCCGCGCTTCTCCGATTTCATAACCCACGCCAAGTGAGGGCGTTGTTACCTCAGCAACAACGAGGTCACACTCTTTGAGCCAGTTCATGTCCATGCGGTAGATCTGCTCGTCGGTGAGCTCTTCGTTGAGCTTCTCCGCTCCAATGTGTTCGGTAAGCACGCGGCCATACTTGCTAAGTTCAAGTATTAGCTGCCTGTACAAAGCAGCGTCTTCTCTGCCGCCTCGTATCGAACCCGAAAAGTAGATATTCATCGCTTGGAGCTTTAGGGACTACTGACCGACAAAAAACAGAGCGTTTGCAAACATAAGCGCTCCGTTGTGCCAGAAGGCGCGGAAGAGCGGGTTGTCGTTCAGGTAGATAACCTGACCCGAGCCGTGGCGCTGCACCCCGAATACCAGCGAGTTGTTGATGTGGTCCTTCACCCTGCTGCCCTCAAAACCCGCACGATGAGCGCCCTCTCTAAGCGTGCCCACGTTGAAACCGTTTTCCAGATATTCATAAGCCGTTGAACCGCGGCGAAGCGTGTAGTAGAAGTCGGGATAACCAAATGCGAGTGGATGGCTATTGTCGAGGTGGACATAGTAAATGCTTCCGGTTATAAGATCTGAAGCCGAATCTCTTCTGCGGTCTTCAACACGGATAAGGGCGCGTTCACGCTTTTCATCATCGCTCAGCTCATCGCGGCTGCGCTGGTTTAGTGACGGAATGCTGTCACCAAGTCCCGAAGCGGAGTTTCCAAAGGTGATGAGGCGTCCGCCGTTACGAACCCAGCGTCCGATTTCATCCTGAACACCATTGCTGAAGTTGTGTGCATAGCCGCCTTCCGGGAAGATGAGGACATCAAAATGCTCGAGATCAGACGCGCGCAGTCCGGAGTGTTCGAAGATGGAAACCGGATACTCAATCTGACGATCGAGGAAGTGCCAGATTTCGCCAAAGTTGTTCGGATTCACGCCCGGACCCGCAATCAACGCAACCCTCGGAGCGCGGATAGCGGAAACGCCGCCCGAGCCGAAATCCTGACCCGTAACCACAAAGCCGGTCTCGGTAGTCTCCACCGGACGGTCGAGCTCGATGGCCAAATCACGGATGATTTCGTCGAAACGATCGCCAAGGTGTTCATTTCCTCTGCGCGTGATGATGAGGGTGCCGCGCTCGTAGATGGTATCATCATCAAATGAAAAAGGTTGTGACGCAATCCTGACGCGAATGTTATGCTGAAGCAATTGAGAGAGGAAAAAGGCGTCCTGCTTACTGTCCCACTTGGCCAGGTAGGCGTAGGGCTGCTCGGGCGCATCATCAAAACTGACGGGTGCCGTGGCGTTCATCCAGCTTCCTTCCGGATTGATACGCGACTCGATGGCATAGGCCTCAAGCCCCATGGCGTATGGAACCGCCCATGCGGTGATGTCGTAGGTGAGCGAATCCACAATGGTGGTTTGTGGCTCAAAAAGTACGTTCAGCAGGGCCGATTTCGGCTGGAAGGCGCTGATGAGAAGGTCATCACCGCTAATGGAAACATTTCGCGACTGTCCGGACTGATAGTCGAGTGCGCTCACCGAGCGACGAGCCGGCGCGCTGCCGTACTGAATATCCCAGGCGTCGAGATAGCTGGTGAGAAGTTCCATCTTGTCGCGGCTGTTATTACCCGAAATCACGTAGGTTTTGTAAGGCGCGTACGGATTGGAGGCCGACTCGCTGAAGAAGCGGTAGAACTCCTCGGCCACGCGCTCGTAGTGCTGCGCGGTAACCTCAACGGTTGATAGCCCCACGATATGCTGATTGAGCACACGGCGCTCGAAGGTGAGCGTATCGCCCTCTGCGGTAATTACTGTGAGTCCGCCCCTTGTGTTGCCGGCCTGCTCGTAGGTCATGCCGATGGCACCGTTGTAGGTCGGATAGGTGTCGCCGTAGCTCGGGTAGAAAAGATCGAACACTTCGCGGGTGTAGTAGAGGCGGAAATTCTGATCGAAATAGCGCACGTGGTTCTCGCCAATGGTAGTCTGAAACTCGCGCTGCCAGTCGGTAATAACCTCATGAAACGGCTCGGCTGCGGGCGCAAAATAGTATGGAGAATCGATGCCCATCTCGTGGAAATCAGCGTGGATGTGCGGCATCCACTGATGGTAGAGCGCCAGACGCTGCTGGGTCTCAATCTGCGTCTGCCACGCCCAGTCGCGGTTCAGGTCGAACTGATAATGGTTGGTTCGGGCGTTTGGCCAGGGCTCGTTGTGCTCTCTGGAGTTCGGAAACGGATCGTAGTTGCGACCCGCAATCGAGTGAAACCAGTTTACGTAGCGGTCGCGTCCGTCGGGATTGAGCAGCGGATCGATAATGACCAGCGTATTTTCGAGATAGGCCGCGGTTTCGGCATTGTCATGACGGGCCAGCTCATAAATCGTGAACATCGCAGCTTCGGTAGAAGAGATCTCGTTGCCGTGCACGTTGTAGCTCAGCCACACAATCGCCTTGTTGCCGAGATCGGTCGGCTCACCCTCCGCAAGTCCGGCACGTCGCAGATTGTTGGTGCGGATTTCCTCCAGACGCTCCAGATTCTCTGCCGTGCTCACATAGGCGACAAGCAGCTCGCGCCCGCCGTAGCTTTCACCATAATACTCCAGCTCCACCCGATCGCTGTAGGTCGCCACGTGCTCCATATAGTCCATCACGCGGTGATGCGGTGTGAGTCGGTCACCCATGGCATACCCCAAAAACTCCTCCGGTGAAGAAACGCTCTGCGCGTCGGCATCAGAAGCCAGGGTTAAGGTAAGGGTGAAGGTGAGGAGGAGAGTGAGTAGGGTGATGGGTGCTTTCATCGGAAATTGTGAATGGTGAATGGAGAATTGGGTTGATATTCAAAAATCAGAGATCGGAAATCATCAATCAGACTTCGTCAGCAGGTCCAGGTTTTGGAGTAGCTTTCGGAGCGGTTCGTCGTGTTCGTTTCCGGCGGGGACGAGCGGGAGGCGGAGGACTTCTTCGATGATGCCCATCTGGTGAAGTGCTTTTTTGACAATCGTCGGATTGCTTTCCCAGAAGTTGGCTTTCATGAGGGGGAGCAGCTCGTAGTGGATTTTGCGCGCTTCGGCTATGTCGCCTTTAAGGGCCAGCTGTACCATCTCGTTGAACCGTCCCGGGACCTCGTTTGAGATCACCGAAATAACGCCACGTCCGCCCGCTGCCATCATGGGAAGGGTGATGGCGTCATCGCCGGCGAGCACCGCAAAGTCGTCGTCAACGGCCTCAATGACGTCCATAATCTGATTTATGCTTCCGCTGGCCTCCTTCACCGCAACGATATTCGGGTGATTCGTAAGCTCCTTAAGCGTTGGTGTCTCAATATTTACGGCGGTTCGTCCCGGTACGTTGTACACAATGATAGGCAGATCCGTGGAGTCGGCTACCGCGCGAAAGTGTGCCAGAAGCCCGGCCTGTGAGGGCTTGTTGTAGTAGGGTGAGGCAATGAGCAGAGCCTGCGCGCCGTGCTGCTGAGCCAGCCGCGATTTGGCGATGGTTTTGTCGGTGCTGTTGGTTCCGGTTCCGGCAATCACCTGAAATTTACCCTCACCAACCTGAAGCGCCATCTCGAGCAGCTTCGCAAACTCAAGGTCCGTAATGTTCGGACTTTCACCGGTTGTGCCGCAAACCACAACGCCGCTCACCCCGCCTTCAGCCTGCATCTCAAGCAGCTTATGAAACGCATCATAATCGACCTCCCCCGATTTCGTAAACGGAGTGATGATGGCGGTGTACAGGCCTTCAAACGTGAGTTTATGCTGGCTAATGCTCATGGTTCTCTATCTATTATCGGATTGAAATTCGTTAACCCTGTATGATAAGATTCCTCCGTGGTAAAAACCACGACTGGTTCGCTAAGAATTGTGAACTGGATGGTCGCTGCGCCCTCGATGTTGAGTGTTGAGCCTGTCAACCTCGCCGCCAGGCAGGTAGTGGGTGGCAGGTTCATGGTAAATCTATATAGCAATTCTCATCAATCTGAGAGCGGTTCATTTGGTGTTGCGAATAAATAACTATTCAGGGATCGACAAAAATTTAAAATTCAAAATTCACCATTCGGAGCAAAGCGAACTCATCCCGTGCTTTGCATGGCGGCAGCTACTCCGTTGATGCTGGTGAAGAGCAGGTAGCGCATTTGTTCGCCTTCGGGCGAAGTGTCGCTTTCGAGCGCTCTCCAGCGATTCATCAGGTCGGCCTGAATGATGTTGAGCACATCTGTATACGGGTTTCGAAGCTGAATGGACTTCTGTATCACCGGGTTGTTGTCGAGCAGCTCGCTCTGACCCGTAATCTTCAGAATGGCCTCTCGGGCGGTGCTGTACTCGTCGCGAATCATGTCCGGAATGATGGTAATGTCGCTCATACCGGTGTAATAGGGCGCAATCGGGAAGTTGGCGCGCGCCATTTCCCTCTGAGCGTTATCTAATACTACCTTGAAGAACGGCCACTTTTTGTACATAGTCTGAAGCTTCTCAAGCCCCTCTTCAGAGCTGATTTGCTCGGCCAATGCGCTTCCGACTCCGTACCAGCCCGGGATATTGTGGCGGATTTGAGTCCATGCAAATACCCAGGGAATCGCCCTCAAACTGCTGAAGTCAACCTCGCTGCCTGTTTTCCGCGATACCGGACGTGAGGCAATCGGGAGCCTTGAAATGTGCTCGATGGGCGTAACCGATGTGTACCAGGACCAGAACGACTTGTGGTGAATCAGCTTGTGGTATGCTTTCATGGAGGATGATGCAATCTGATCCATGGCTTCATCCCAAACCTCATCCTGCTGCTGCGTCTGCGCCGACTCGGTATGATAACCAAGTCCCGAGGCCGTAGCGCGAAGCATAGCGTTCATAATCTGCTCCAGGTGACGGTGCGCCACGCTGGTGTGGGCGTAGCGGAAGGAGATTACTTCACCCTGTTCTGTGAAGCGTACGCGCCCGCTGTGACATACAGGTGGCAGCGCAAGCATACCCTGATTGGCGCGTCCGCCTCCGCGCCCGACCGAGCCACCCCGACCGTGGAAGAGGCGGAAGTCGATATCGTATTTACGGCATACTTTGGCCAGGTTTTCCTGTGCCAGGTGGAGCGACCAGTTCGCCATCCAGTAGCCGCCGTCTTTATTACTGTCGGAATAGCCGAGCATAATCTCCTGAAAATGGTTGCGTGCTTTCAGGTGAAGGCTGTACACCGGATTCTCATAAAGCTGTGCCATTAATCTGGCACTCTGCTCCAAATCCTCAACGGTTTCAAAAAGCGGAACCACGTCTATGCTGGATTCAACCTTGCCGTCAATCAGCTGCCAGAGTCCGGCCTCCTTGGCGATGATCATCACCTCAAGCATATCCGACACGCTGTGGGTCATACTGATGATGATGCTCCCGATCGCCTGCTTGTCGATTCGCGTGGTCTTGCGGATAGCGTGGAAGACATCCAGCGTCTGTTGGGTCATGCCCTCTAGCTCTGCGCTGAAGCGAACCAGCGGCCGCGGGTTTTTCAGCTCCGTGCTGAGCAGTTCGATTTTTTCTTCTTCGGAAAGCTCTGAGTACGATTTGTGAACGCCGGCATGACGAAACAGCTCAGAAACGGTTTCTTCATACACCGAGCTGTGCTGACGAATATCCAGCGCGGCCAGAGAGAGACCGAAGGTGTGCGCCTGCATAATCAGCATGGCGATGGGGCCGTTTTCGGCCATTTCAACAAAGTTCTGTTCGCGAAGGGATTCCTGTATGAGGTAAAGGTCGTTCAGAAAATCATCCAGGGTGTAGAGGAACACGTCCTCATCGGCTCTCGGAATCCTGACCGTGCCCGGATCTCCGGCCGGGAACGCCTTCTCCAGCTTCGCGATAATCTGACTCACGCGAATCCGATAGGGCTCAAACTGATGGTTCTTGTCATACTCCTCCGAAATCTGAATAACGGAGCGGTCTTCGGTAATGGCGTCCTTCAGCTTTTGCGGTACATCAACCTGACGCGTGGAAATGCTTAGTTCGCGGCGCAGGTCTGCCAGGGCCTCGTGGTAGAGTTTAACAACCGCATCACGCTGCGCCTGAAGGGTGCGTTTGGTTACCTCGGGCGTAACGTTTGGGTTTCCGTCCCGGTCGCCGCCAATCCATGAACGATAGCGGATAAAGGCCGGCATCTCAGGGGATTTGCCGTAGTGTGTCTCGAGGGCGGCACGCATATCGCGGTAGATAAGCGGGAGCGTTTTCCAGATTGTATTGGTGAAGAAGTAGAGGCCGTTTTTGATTTCATCATAAACAGTGAGGCGGGAACTGCGCACATCATCGGTGTTCAGGAGCAGCTTGATTTGACGGTAGATTTCATCGATTTCGAAACGCTCCTCGGTTGGCGTGAGGCGTCCGGATCCGAGCTTGCCCAGAGCGTCGGAAATCCGCCCCTGAATGCGAAGAACGGATCTGCGACGGGCTTCGGTCGGGTGAGCCGTAAGCGTGGGCTGCACATCAATTTTGGAAAGCACCTCTACAACCTGCTCGTAGGTGAGCCCGGATTGTTTGAGGGTGAGAACGGCCTCGGAAATGGAGTCAGCACGGGGCTTGTCGGCATCGGCCGATAATTCGCGCTCCCGGTTGATTTTCACGATTTCCTGCTGCTCGGCCTTGTTCACCATGTGGAAAAAAGCGGTATAGGCGCGAAGCAGCCAGTCGATGCGGTCGAGCTCCAGCCCGCTGATAATGCTTCTGGTCTCCTCGCGAAGGGCTTCATTGCCCGGCTGATAGGCCTGCTTGCACTTCTCGCGCAGCCCGTCGACCAGCTTGAATAATTCCTCTCCCGCCTGATTTTGCACGGCATGACCAATAAGGGCACCGAGGAGATTCACCTGCTTGCTCAGCGAAACCGAGATGCCTTCACCTTCGGCTTCAACTTTAATGCCTTTCCACTTCTTATCCATAAAAATACTCAGTAGGGTTGTTTGTGTGATGTCCACCGGCCTTCAAACCCGCCGGTTCAGATTCTGATTCTTCTTCTCATAGCTTGAACTATAGAACCGCGTATTACCAGCCACGCCATGCGCTTACACATTTGAACACCAATTTGGCGCGCATCGGTTCAGGATGGGGAATATAGTGAGGAATAGGGAACTTTGTGCTTCGAACCCCAGAAGGGTTTCCGAACTTCTCATTTGAAAACCCTTCAGGAGTTATTCCACAAAAAAAGTCCCTGACCTCTTTGAGGCAGGGACTTTAAAAGTGTTGCGGGCTCTTGGCCGGAACTTACACCATCGGAAGATCCGGCATGTGAAAATAAGTAAGGAAAAAGCTACTTATTCGTCGTTGTCGGAGCCTGAGTCTTCAGGAAGCTGCGGAATTGCCGGAGCTGATTCTGAAGGCTGGTCGAAATCCGGTGGAGCTGGTTGCTCAAAACCGGTGCTGCGCTGAATAACGCTGCCCTGCTCAGGACCCTGATCAATCAGAAAGTTGGCCATGAGGCAGAGAAAAAGGAATACACCACCTAAAACAGAAGTAGATCTGGATAGGAAGTCTGCCGTTCTGCGCGCGCCCACCATGTTACCGGCACCGCCGCCAACGTTACCGGCCATACCGCCGGAAAGACCGCCGCCCTGTCCGCTCTGTAGAAGAACTACGATGATCAGGACTACGCAGATAATTGCAATTAAAATAATGGTTAACGTGTAAAGCATAATACAAAAGGATGGTGATTTGAAGTTCAGAGCCTGCAAATTTACGAATTAAACGACGTGAATTCAACAGTTTGTTTATACTTTTGAGCTTTAGAGGCGGATTTTC
This sequence comes from Balneolia bacterium, assembly GCA_022565795.1. GTDB lineage: Bacteria > Bacteroidota > Rhodothermia > Balneolales > Cyclonatronaceae > Cyclonatronum. The sequence continues at coordinate 1,025 of JAIUMA010000060.1, read as the reverse complement.
GGAAAATCAGACTTATGCCGTTTCCCTGATGCTCTCCAATACGTTGACCAGCTCTTTACCAATTTTGGTACCCGATTGGGGATTTTGTCCGGTAATCAGACGACCGTCGGTGACGGTGAACTCCTGCCACATGTCAGCTTTCTGGAAGTCGGCACCGCGCTTCTTCATCTCGTCTTCGAGCAGAAACGGAACAACGTTATCCAGTTCCATGGCCCTTTCTTCCTCGTTCGTGAAGGCGTTGACCTTTTTACCATCGATCAAATAGGAACCATCGGATAGTTTAAGGTTCATCAATCCGGTTGGTCCGTGGCAAACTGCCACTACGACTCCGCCGTTTTCGTAAATTTTGGCGCCAAGCTCGGCAATGGCTTCATTGTTTGGGAAATCCCATACCGTACCGTGGCCCCCGGCATAATGAATGGCGATATAATCTTCCGGATCGACCTCAAATGGCTTCATGCTGTTATCTATTTTTGACCGGTATTCAGCATTTTCCCAAAACTCCTTGTTTACGGGGTCTTCCAAATCAAATCCGTCCACGGGCGATTTACCTCCGTGTGGACTTACAAAATCAATTTCGTATCCGGCTTCCGTTAACACTTTCCAGGGGTGGGCTACCTCACTCAAATAATAGCCGGTTTTCTTACCTGTGTCTCCCAGCTTTTCATGACTACTAATCACGAACAATATTCTGTCCTTCATGACTAAACCTCGTCTGCTTTTATTTTGATTAGTTCAACTATATCAACAGACGGCGTCTTCTCGCTGTTCGGAAAATCGTATTAAAGCATGTAATGATTGAAGTGAGGGGATGTAAATGTCGTTTCTGAACAGTGATTCGTGTGAATTTGTGATGGGCCATGATGTGGTACGGGGTAATTAAAGACCATTACCATAGCTAAAGGCAGCTGCTCAGATATGATGAAAAACAAATCATATAGATCACTGTTGTCCGGTAAAAACTGTATCAAACCAAACTATTATCTTTGAAACCAAACAGGGGTCGATTTTAAGCCTCGTCCATA
>JAIUMA010000059.1 GCA_022565795.1 Balneolia bacterium | reverse complement strand
CGAAGACATACGTCCCTGAAACGCACGCGTCTACCAATTCCGCCACTTTGGCATTATGGATAATCTTCACTTAGGATGAAGATTCCAAAGATAAAGCGATTTCAATCTATAGGCAATAGGCAGGACGCAAATTTGCGCAGATTGCACCGCAGATTAACGCAAAATTTAAAATGTTAAACCAGCGAACTTCACTAAGGCTATATCTGGATTCGTCGGTTTACCTATCTGGGAATCCCACCTTACACTCTGCGTTAATCCGCGATAAAATCCCCGTTCCTCAGCGTCCTAATTTTTAAGAAGCCGCGCAAAAAAGCCCATCATCGTTTGGTAGAACTCGATGCGGTTTTCCTCATGACGGAAGCCGTGGCCCTCGTTGTATTTCACCATATAGGGCACGTCGTAGCCGCGCTCCCGCAGGTTTTTAACGACCTGATCGGACTCATCGATATTCACCCTGGGATCATTGGCGCCCTGCACTACGTATACCGGCTTGGTGATTTTATCCACATTGAGGGCAGGGGAGACCTCGGTCATCACCTTCTGCTCCTGCTCGTCCTCAAAATCGAACCACTGTTCGCGCAGCTGACCCATAAACGGCTTCCAGTAGGGCGGGAAAGATTTGTAGAAGGTGAATAGATTCGATACCCCCACATAGCTGACGCCGCAGCTGTACAAATCAGGAGTTTTTACCAGTGAGCCGAGCGTGGCGAGTCCGCCGTAACTGCCGCCATAAATAGCCGCGCGGTCAAGATCTATTGGAAATTGTTGTGCGGCAAAGCAGAGCGCATCCTCAAGATCATCGAGCATCCGTTTGCCGATCTGCTTGCTTCCGGCCAGATAGAACGCCTTTCCGTATCCGCCCGAGCCGCGATAGTTCACCTGCAGGGTCGCATAGCCGCGGCTGGCAAAAAGCTGGGCCTCAGGATTGAATCCCCACTCGTCGCGCGGGCCGTAGGGGCCGCCATGGGGATTCTGAATGACCGGCACGCGGTTCTGCTCAGACGCAATGTCCGGCAGGGTGATGTAGGCATGAATCGTAAGTCCATCCCGGCTGGTGAAGGAAAACGGCTTCATGACCGCCATGTCTTCCTCTTTGAGATCCGGCATCAGGTCGGCTACTTTTTCAAAGCTGTTCTTGGTCGCATCATACAAATAATACGCTCCGTACATCCTGTCGCTGCCCACAATCAAAAGCCAGCGGGTTTCGTCGTCGGTATGACCGGCAACACCATATTCATAGCCTTCAAACTCTGAGGAAAAAATTTCGTGGAGTTTCTTGAAGGTATCGCTAACTGGGATGATTTCATCCTTTTCGCCCGTGTAGTAAAAATAGTCAATTTCGAAATTGCGCAGCCGGGAGGTGCTTAGGCCGCCCGCATCATAGGTCTCATCGCGGAAGAGGCTTTCGACCTTTTGGCGCTTGAGGAGGTCGTAGCGAATCAGCTCCGTGGTGTCGCTGTCGAGGTTGCTGGAAACGTAGGCAAGGTGCGCATTGTCGGTCGAGTAGTCGAAGCCAAGCAGGCTGAAGCTATCTTTCCAGCTTGTACGCATGATTTCCTCCATCGGGGCGTCGGTATCTTCGAAATCGCCGGTTTTGTAGAGCAGCACGTATTCCGTTCCGTTTTCCTGACGCGTGATACCGCGCAGGTGTCCGTCTTTATCAAAATGAAATCCGGTGACCGGGGATTCGGGATTGGTGTTTTCATACAGCTTCTCCAGCTCGCCGGTGCCAATATGGATGCGGTAGGGCTCGAACAGCTGCGGATTGTCTTTGTTCATTTGTATGATGATGTGATCCGGCTGCTCCTTCAGGCGGTTGAGCAGCATCACCCTTACCTTGTCGAAAGGAGTTAGGGCGAGGAAGTTGCTGCCATCCGGATCAATAGCGTAAAGCTGATAGTTTTCATCACCGCCTTTATCCTTCACAAAAAGCAGGCGGGATTCAGTCGCCCACATGAAGCCGCCAATCAACTCCTCGTCTTCATCCACGACTTTGTTGACTTCACCCGTTTCGAAGTTCCGCACATAAATCGGTCGCCGGCCGTTGTCATCACGCTCGCGAAACGCCAGGTAACGACCTTCGGGCGATAATTGAAACGCAGAAAGGGCGGGCTTACGGAAGTAATCCTCCACGGAGTAGGCGTAAGAGCCGGTTTCGGCATCTATCAGTTTTTGCAGCTCTTCGTTTGATGAGGGTAGTCCTGTGTTGCCGGGGAGTGTTTCAGACATAATAGAAGTAAGAAAAATTAAGGAAATTGTGCTTTTGTAATTATGGTGATGGCCTCATAAACGAGAAATGCTATTGGATTCGTGCCGGTTTATCGCTTCGCTTCAGTTTTAAATTTTAAGTGTTGAGTTTTAAATGGCTGGTTCAACGTGTAGCTCTGCGTATTAATCTGCTACCTTCCTGGGTTGCGAATAAAAGAAAAGCTAATTCAGGGATCGACTGTAGGTGCCCAAAATAGGTTGACATAAATTTTAATTCAAAAATTGAATAATTATGTCAAAAAAATATCTTCGGCAAAGCCGTCAATTTTCACCTACTTTGCGCAAACAGATAGTAGAACTCGTAGAATCCGGAAAACTTAGTATCGCAGCTGCATGCCGTGAGTACATGGTATCGGCTACCAGTATTTATCGGTGGATCCACACGTATTCAACATACAACAAAAAAGGAGCCAGACTCGTGATAGACAACGATTCTCAAAGCGAAAAGATCAAGCAAATGCAGCATCGAATTGTTCAATTAGAGCAAGCCGTTGGCAACAAGCAGATGAAAATAGACTTCTATGAGAAGTTTGTTGAGCTTGCTAGTGAAGAAGTTGGCGTTGATCTAAAAAAAAAGTACGAGTCCGCTGCTTCGAGTGGTTCTTCGCAAACAAAGAAATGATGCCCTGGAAGATGACACAGATGTTGAATTGGCAAGATATTTCCCGACAGGGTGCCCATCAGGCTATTTCCAGGCTACATAAACATCAGCGGGATTTGCTTGATACCGTGGAACTGGCACGTGGGGTTCGCAAGAAGCATCCGCAAATGGGATGTCGCGATATGCACTATGCCATGCGCGATAAAATGCCTTTGGGTCGCGATTGGACCGAAAAGGTGTTACTAAATTGCGGATTCCGTGTTAAAAAACCGACGCGTTCGTTTACGGTTGCTGGCAGCGATATTTGCCCGAATCTGATTGAAGGCCGCACCATTACCGGGCCCAATCAGGTATGGCAGACCGACATTACCTACAGCTGGGCGGACAATCGGTGGTATTACATTAGTTTTGTGATCGATGTATTTACCCGCCAGATTGTGGCTTCTCGGTGTAGCAGGGATTTGAGTGCAGCCAGTCAGGTTTTGTGCTTGGCTCAAGCAATTGCTGGCCAAAAAGGCAAAGACCTTAGCCAACTGATCATTCACACCGATCGTGGGGTTCAATACACCAGCCTGGAGTACAAACAATTCCTTAGGAGGTGGAATTTGAGGCACAGTATGGCGCATTATGCCTGGCAGAATGCGTACTGCGAGCGGGTTAACCGGACCATCAAGAATAACTATTTAGCCCACTACACCACCAATAGCTACCAGGCTTTATGCGCTGGGGTTAAAAAGGCTGTGAGGTGTTATAACGCAACCAAACCACACCGGGGATTGCCATCACGATTATCACCGGATCAATTCCTAAGAGCATTTAATCAAGGGGAAAACTCGGACTATTGCGTCAATATTTGGTCGAAGTTAACCTCCACTAAAATGTTACATGTTAACTAAAAGTGTCAACCGTATTTAGGCATCAACAGACACTAATTCAAAATTCAAAACTCAACATTCAAAATTTTCTCAGCTCCACACTGCCGAGCTTCTGTACGGTATTTTTTCTATCGGCCAGGTTGATTGGAGCCAGTTTCACGTGTAGGGAAAGTTATTAACCTCTATCCGTCTCCCCTTCAGGAGCGAAGCGATTTAGGAACAGCTATAATCAATCAACGGTCAATTTTGATTTTATATCCTTTCTGGCTACAAATTAAATTGGTTTTTAAAACCAAAAAGTAATATCTTTGCAATCTGTATAAAAAACAACCGAGATACAAGAATCTAAATTAAAAGTCCATGTCACGCAGAGACGACATTACAGGGTCTAAGGCTTTAAATGGTTATCGTTCTTCCAAGGCGAATAACAAGACGAAGCACCTTTTCCATCTGAATCTCCAGAAGCGTAAGTTCTACGTTCCTGAGCTGGATAAGTGGGTAACGCTTAAGGTTACTTCCAAGACTCTTCGTACGATTAACAAAAACGGAATTTACTCCGTACTGAAGAAGCACGGAAAACTGGATAAAATTTAAAGGCTAAAGTAAAATGGCTAAAGCAAAAGGCAACAGAATTCAGGTAATCCTCGAGTGCACAGAAGCACCGGGTACGTCTCGTTACGTAACAACGAAAAACCGCAGAACGACTACCGGTCGAATGGAGCTGAAGAAATACAACTCCCGTCTGCGCAAGCACACCATGCATAAAGAAATTAAGTAACACAAAGCACATAAGGTACTACTATGGCTAAGAAGCAATCATTCGGTGAAAAAGTATTAGCAGCAAAGCTGGCACAGCGCAAAATGGCCAAAGTGATCATTTCGCACAAAGCATCTCATGGCGCCACAAAGTTTAAAGAAGCCATGGTAGAAGCGGATCAGGTTAAAGACTTCCTGTCAACTAACCGCGCTTAATACGTACTTCACAAAAAATTTGTGGAAAAAGGTTGTATTCTTTGGGATACAACCTTTTTTTGTTTCAGCTATGCGACCAAATCTCCTCGTTTTTCAAGGCTTTCCGGAGATTGATTTCAGTTTTTTAAAAAGATGATGGACAGTTAAGCAGCTGTGCATCAATAAGGACTTCACCACTAATTAAAGTGACCCAAACGAATGAGTAATAATGTTAATTACGGCGAACTGTCACTGAAAGCTCATGCGCGCACCAAGGGCAAGCTGGATATCCGCTCGCGCATGCCGCTCGATAATAAATACGATCTGAGCATCGCCTACACGCCAGGCGTTGCCGAGCCCTGCCGAGAAATTGCCAAAGATCCAGAAAAAGCCTACACCTACACCAGTAAGGGAAATCTCGTAGCTGTGATTAGCGATGGCTCGGCCGTGCTGGGGCTGGGAAATATCGGCCCGAAGGCTTCACTTCCCGTAATGGAAGGAAAAGCCGTGCTCTTTAAACGCTTCGCAGGTATCGACGCCGTGCCGATTGTGCTCGATACGCAGGACACCGAAGAGATTATCGAAACCGTGAAGCGCATTGCGCCCACCTTCGGGGGTATCAACCTGGAGGATATTTCGGCGCCTAAGTGCTTCGAAATTGAAAATCGCCTGAAGCGGGAGCTTGACATCCCGGTTCTTCACGACGATCAGCACGGTACGGCTATCGTTACGCTGGCGGCAATGATTAATGCTATGCGCCTCACCGAACGCGAGATGAAGGACATCAAAGTGGTGATAAACGGAACAGGTGCGGCGGGCATCTCCATCATTAAGCTTCTCATTGAATGCGGCGTCGCCCAGGTCGTGATGGTCGATAGTAGGGGCATTATATATGAAGGCCGCGACAATCTGAACGCGGAAAAAGAGCAGATGGCCGCCATCACGAATCGCCAAATGCTGAAAGGAAGCCTCGCTGACGCGGTTAAGGATGCCGATGTTTTTATTGGTGTTTCTGTACCGGGAGTTCTCACCAAAGAAATGGTGCGCTCAATGGCTACCGACCCCATCATATTTGCCATGGCCAATCCGATTCCAGAAATTATGCCTGATGAGGCCAAAGAGGCCGGCGCCTACGTAGTAGCGACAGGACGATCGGACTTTCCGAATCAGATCAATAACGTTTTGGCTTTTCCAGGTCTATTTCGGGGCGTGCTGAACTCACAGTGCCGGAACTTTACCCGTCGCATGTTTATCGCAGCGGCCGAAGCCATTGCCGATCAGGTAAAAACACCAAGCCCTGATCAAATTATTCCCGATCCGTTTGATCCTGAAGTGCCCAACGCGGTTTCGCATGCCGTAATCCGTACAGCTAAAGAGTTCGGATGCGAGCTTTCTACCATGTAATTCCCGGCTGAAATCAACGGAATGCGGGGAAATTTGGTTGTATATTACTTGGCAGTAAAGTGATAAGATTAATCAGCAGAAAGCAGATTTAAAGAGGTCAAAAAAGCTAATGAGCAGCACAACAACCGCAATAGCGACGCTTCGGGATATTCTTAAAGAGCGAATTCTTGTCCTGGACGGCGCCATGGGCACAATGATTCAGAAGCACAAGCTCGAGGAAGAGGATTTCCGCGGAGAGCGGTTTAAGGAATGGCCCGTAAACCTTAAGGGGAACAATGATCTGCTTAGCATCACGCAGCCGGGGATTATTCGCGGTATTCATGAAGCGTTTCTTGAGGCCGGTGCTGATATTCTGGAAACCAACACGTTCAGCTCGAATCCGGTTTCACTGGCCGATTACGATCAGGTTGATCTTACCTATGAGCTAAATCTCGTTTCCGCACAATTGGCGCGTGAGGCTGCAGATGCCTTCACCCGAAAAAATCCGGATAAACCCCGTTTTGTAGCGGGGGCGATGGGTCCGACAAACCGCACGCTCTCCATGTCGCCGGATGTGAACGATCCCGGCTACCGCGCCATCAGCTTTAAGGACCTGTCGGATGCCTACCACGAGCAGATTCGTGGCCTGGTGGACGGAGGCGTAGATATTCTGCTGGTGGAAACCATCTTTGATACGCTGAACGCAAAAGCTGCGCTTTACGCCATCCGCAGGCATGCCGAGGAGACGGGTATAGAGCTACCCGTAATGATTTCCGGAACCATTGTGGATCAAAGCGGAAGAACGCTTTCAGGTCAGACCACCAAGGCGTTCTGGATTTCCCTCATGCATACGCCAAACCTGCTGTCGGTTGGCCTAAACTGTGCGTTGGGCTCGAAACAGATGCGACCGTTTATTGAGGAGTTGTCGAAAAACGCCAATGTGTTTACCAGCCTCTATCCAAACGCGGGTCTGCCGAACGAGTTTGGAGAATACGATGAGTCACCGGATTTCTTTGGCCGTGAGGTCGGTAATTACCTGCAGGACGGATTCCTGAATCTGGTTGGCGGATGTTGCGGCACCACGCCTGATCACATCGCCGCCGTTGCTGAAGCTGCTGAAAAAGCCAGCCCAAGAGCGCTGCAGGAAGGGCATCAGCTGCTGTCGCTATCCGGACTTGAGCCGCTTGTGATTACGCCCGAAACCAATTTCGTAAATGTGGGTGAGCGCACCAACGTAACCGGCTCGCCTCGCTTCTCACGGCTGATAAAAGAGGGCGATCTGGACGAAGCCCTGTCTGTTGCGCGTCAGCAGGTGGAAAACGGCGCTCAGATTATTGATATCAATATGGATGAGGGCATGCTCGATTCGGAAGCCCTCATGCGCAGGTTTCTCAATCTGCTGGCCGGTGAGCCTGATATTTCCCGCGTGCCCATCATGATTGACTCCTCCCGATGGGACGTGCTCAAAGCAGGATTGGAAAGCGCGCAGGGCAAATGTATCGTCAACTCCATAAGCCTGAAGGAGGGCGAGGAAGCCTTTAAAAAGCAGGCCCGCGAGATCATGAAGTTCGGCGCGGCCGTAATTGTGATGGCCTTTGACGAAAAAGGTCAGGCCGATGTCTACGAGCGAAAAATTGAAGTCTGCGAACGTGCGTACCGAATTCTGGTAGATGAAGTAGGCTTCCCGCCTGAAGACATCATCTTTGATCCGAACATCCTCACCGTGGCAACCGGGATTGAGGAGCACAATACGTATGCAATGGATTTCATCCGGGCAACGGAGTGGATCAAGAAAAACCTGCCGCATGCAAAAGTGAGCGGGGGCGTGAGCAATATTTCGTTCTCCTTCCGTGGAAATAATCCCGTGCGCGAGGCCATGCACTCGGCCTTCCTGTACCACGCCATCCGCGCTGGTCTGGACATGGGTATTGTGAATGCGGGAATGCTCGAGGTGTACGACGACATTCCGAAGGAGCTGCTCGAAAGGGTGGAAGACGTGCTGCTGAATCGCCGGGATGATGCCACCGAAAGACTGGTCGATTTTGCAGAAAACTATGCCGACACCGGAAAAGTAAAAGAGAAAAAAACGCTTGAATGGCGTGAAAAAAGCGTGGAAGAACGCCTCAAGTATTCCCTGCTGAAGGGCATCACCGATTTTGTTGAAGCCGATACCGAGGAGGCCCGCCAGAAATATCCCGAGCCTCTTCAGGTAATCGAAGGTCCGCTGATGGACGGAATGAATGTAGTCGGTGACCTTTTTGGTGAAGGCAAAATGTTCCTGCCGCAGGTCGTAAAAAGCGCGCGGGTGATGAAGCGCTCCGTAGCCGTCCTCATCCCGTATATCGAAGAAGCCCAGCGCAGGGCGGAAACCAGCACGCAGAAAGCCCGCGTATTACTCGCCACCGTAAAGGGTGATGTGCACGATATCGGCAAAAACATCGTCTCGGTGGTGCTGTCGTGCAACAACTACGAGGTGATTGATCTCGGGGTGATGGTGCCTCCGGAAAAGATTCTGGAAGAAGCGCAAAAGCAGCAGGTTGATGTAATCGGCCTCAGCGGACTCATTACGCCATCGCTGGATGAAATGGTCCACATCGCAAAAGAAATGGAGCGTTTGGGATTGAACATCCCGCTTCTGATAGGCGGCGCAACCACATCACGCATGCACACGGCCGTTAAAATTGCGCAGCACTATTCGGGTCCGGTAATTCACGTTCTGGATGCATCCCGGAGCGTGCCAGTGGTTAGTAAGCTGACTACAGAAAGCATGAAAGATGCGTTTGTCAAAGAGATACGCAAAGAGTACGAGGCTTTGGCTGAAAGTCATAGCAGCCGAAACGGTCAGAAGAAAACGCTAAGCTTCGATCAGGCAAAATCGAACCGAACACCGGTAATCTGGGACCCGAAAGATATCACTCCGCCCAACACGACGGGAATTAAGGTGTATGATGAAGTGGACCTTTCGGAAGTTCGAAACTACATCGACTGGACGCCGTTTTTCATCACATGGCAACTTGCAGGTAAATATCCATCTGTGCTTGAGGATGAAGTTGTAGGCGAGCAGGCCCGCGTGTTGTTCAAGGATGCCAACGAGATGCTGGATGACATCATCCAAAACAAAAAGCTCCGTGCCAAAGCTGTGCAGGGTATTTTTCCAGCCAACGCCGTAGATGAGGATATCGAAATTTATGCCGATGATGAGCGTACGAAGGTGAAAGCCGTATTCAGAATGCTGCGTCAGCAGAATCAGAAGCGAAAGGGACAGGCAAATAAATCGCTCACCGATTTCGTGGCACCGAAAGAAAGCGGTATCAAAGATTATGTGGGCGGCTTTGCCGTAACGGCAGGTATTGGCATTGAGAAGATGCTGGATCAGTATAAAAAAGAGCATGATGACTACAACTCGATACTGCTAAAAGCCGTGGCTGACCGTCTGGCGGAAGCGATGGCAGAATACATGCATGAAAAACTTAGACGCGAGCTATGGGGCTACGCACCCAAAGAGAAGCTGGATAACGAACAGCTGATAAAGGAGAACTACAGAGGCATTCGCCCGGCTCCGGGCTACCCGGCCTGTCCGGATCATACCGAAAAAGAGACCCTGTTCGATCTGCTTGAGGTAACCAAAAACACAGGCATCACTTTAACAGAATCGTATGCGATGTATCCGGCCTCGTCGGTGAGTGGTCTGTATTTTGCGCATCCGGAGGCGGAGTATTTCCGGGTTGGCAAGATCCAGCGGGATCAGGTGGAGGACTATGCCCGCCGAAAAGGCGTGCTGGTTGAAGTATGCGAACGCTGGCTGATGCCAAACCTGGGCTACGAGCCAATGAGCGAGGCAAAGGTTTCGATGGGATAGAATCTTCGTGAAATTTCGTGTCCTCGGGTCTTCGAGGTAATGATAACTTATTGCTGTCAAAATTCGGGCTTCTTTTTTACCACAAAGACTGCAAGGCAGGAAGGTTAATGATAGCTGACTTGAATTGCTGGCCGATATGCGTTTAGATCCGTCTGATGTGCTTTGAAGTTCTGCCGGTATGTGCTATTATTGTTTAAAGACAACAATTTCCATCGGTTATCACAATTTCAAAAGGGCTAGTATATGATCAGATCATTTACCAAACGACTAAAGGCTGCTGCATTAAATGGAATCATCATTTGTTTAGCTGCCGCCGGAGCGCATCAGACGCACGCTCAGGTAGGCAACACAGGCTCGTTTCTACAGGGTTCACTGGATGATGCCTCCATACTTACAGCTGAATATATACGTCCATACGCTGAAGGCTTCGGAGCCGTAGCCAATACCGGCTGGGTATATAAAGCCGGCACGCATTCCGTTTTAGGTTTCGATCTTTCACTTCGATTTGGTGCAGCTGCGGTTCCGTCCGGTAAAAATCAGTTTAACCTGAATGAGCTTGGTCTAAGCTCTATAAGGCCTATAAATCCTGCCAGCTCAGTTACTCCAAGCGTAAGTGGAAGCAACAGTGCGGGACCGCAGGTAGAGGTTTTTCAGCCCAATCCGGTTACGGGCGAAGATTTTGTGATTACCAGTTTCAATATGCCGTCAGGAAGCGGATTTGGATACGCGCTTGCTCCTATGGTGCAAGCTTCAGTTGGCTTGCCTTATGATACCGACATCATGCTTCGTCTGGTACCGTCGGTAAGCATACCCGGCTACGGGGACTTCGGGCTGTTTGGCCTCGGATTTAACCACGAGCTGAATCAGTGGATTCCAGGATATCTGCCTGTAGACTTGACCGTTATGGCTGCTTTCATGAACATAGGTCTTACGGGCAGCTTCACTCTTGCGCCATCACCATCTGACTATGATTCAGATCCGAATAACCTCGACACTCCTGTAAGATGGGCCGGACAACAGGCCGGGCTTTCAAGCAATTCATGGAATGCCAATCTGATGGCTGGCAGAAGCCTTGGACCATTGTCGGTTTTTGGTGGACTTGGCTTTCAGTCAACCTCTATGGAGATTGATTTTACTGGTGAATATCCTGTATATGAGCTGGCGGTAAACCAACAGGGTGATGTGGAGGTCGTGCTGGATTCAATCACAGATCCGCTCACCGTAAACGTAGACACCGGTGCCACCTTCCGAACCTTTGCCGGAGCTACGGTAAAGCTTGGTTTCTTCTACTTTTCTGCGGAAGTTACCTATGCCGAATATGCTGTTTTGAACGCGGGGCTTGGCTTCAGTTTTCGCTAAGTTAAAGCAGGGCAATCATATTGTATTAGTCATTTGTAAAAATCAGCGTGTAAAACTTGTTGAACAGCACTTTAACTGACCGGCCGATGAGGTTATGTTTGCATCATTTCCCGGTTGGTTCGAGTAGAGGTACGCTCCCCGGTACCTTAAACCACTTATATCAACATGTTTGGCATGCAAAATAAAACAACCGAGCAAGAAAAGAGCACCCGACTAAAAAAGCTCTGGGCTGACCCTTCCCTGAGAAAAAAAACCGTTGCTCTGTTCTTAATTGTGATGGCGGCATTGCTTATTTACCCCAAGCTGGCTCCCGTTATCAATCAAATTAGCCTGATTGGCGCTGAGGATCCTGAGCCGAAACCGACACCGGTACAGGCTACAATAGTTACGGAATCTCAGGTTTCAGATGAAATCCGTGCAAACGGTACCATAAGAGCGCTTCAGAATATCAATCTGAGCAGTGAAGGTTCCGGTATCGTGACCGGAATTTACTTCGAAGAAGGTTCTGAAGTTGAGCGGGGCGATCTTCTGGTGAAAATCAATGATACAGAGCTTCAGGCAGAGTTAAGGCGTGCAGAGTTTAGCCTCCAGCTAATGCGTGAGACTGAAAAGCGACAGCAGCAGCTTTTCGAAGGCGGCGGTGTGAGCCAGGAAGAGTATGATGCCGTACTAAACCAGCTCAACATTCTGGAGTCTGAAGTAGACCTTATTCAGTCACAAATCGATAAAACCGAAATACGCGCTCCGTTCGACGGTCGCGTAGGACTTCGCTATGTAGATGAGGGAAGCTACATCTCTCCAAACACACAAATAGCAACGCTGCAGAATATGAGTCAGATGAACATCGATTTCTCCGTGCCGGAGCGCTATGCACCGCGGGTTAATCCCGGAAATCAGGTTTCATTTACCATTCAGGGAGTAGACTCAACTTTTGCTGGTGAAGTGTACGCTGTGGAGCCGCGAATCGATACCAGAACAAGAACGCTTCAAATTCGTGCACGGACAGACAACGAAAATGGTATGCTCCGTCCCGGCGGTTTTGCCGATATCAACCTGACGCTGGGTTCTTTCGATAATACGTTATTAGTTCCTTCTATTGCCCTGATTCCCCGCTCGAGAAGCTATTCTGTGCTTGTCTATTCAGGAGGTGTTGCAGAAGAACGACCGGTTGAGACCGGCGTGCGCACGAGCAATATGGTGCAAATTTCATCCGGACTGGCTCCGGGAGACACAGTGCTAACTACTGGCTTGCTTCAGGTTCAGCCGGGCATGCCAGTTGAACTTACCCAGATAGAAATGCCGGCAAATCCGGACTACAGAGCTATTCAATAAGGGAATTATTTTATGAGCAGTATTTCATCTATAAGTATCCGTAAGCCGGTACTGGCGGCAGTGATGTCTATTGTGATCGTCATTTTCGGCCTGATTGCCCTCTCTTTTTTGCCCATTCGTGAATATCCGGTGGTGGAGTCGCCGGTAATTACGGTAAGCACGAGCTATACCGGCGCAAATGCGCAAATTATCCAGGCAGAAATCACGGAGCCGCTGGAGGATCAGATTAACGCTGTTTCGGGAATCCGTACGCTCACATCATCCAGTTCCGAAGGCCGGAGTCTCATTCGCGTTGAGTTTAGTCTCGACATAGATATAGAAAATGCCGTTAACGACGTGCGCGACCGCGTTTCGAGGGCGTTAGAAAGCCTGCCGGCTGATGCCAATCCGCCGAGTATTCGAAAAGAGGATACGGAATCAGATCCAATTGTATTCCTGAATCTCAGCAGTGATCAGAGAGATCGTCTGGAGCTTACGCAAATCGCCCGTGATCTTTTCAGGGAGCGCCTCAGAACGATTGATGGAATTAGTATTATCAGCGTTTGGGGGCAGCAGCGCTATACCATGCGTTTATGGCTCGATCCTGCGCTAATGACCGCATACAACGTTACACCAGGCGATATCCGCTCGGTGCTGGATCAGGAAAATGTTGACCTTCCCTCCGGTGTGCTGGAAGGAGACATGACTGAACTTACGATTCGCACCATGGGTCGTATGAGTGAGGTAGAAGAGTTCAGTAACCTCATCATAAGGGAAGAAAACGGTAACGTGGTGCGCTTTCGTGACGTAGGATCGGTGGAGCTGGGCACACGCGATGACCGAACTATCCTGAGGCGAAACGGCGAGCCAATGGTTGGAATCGTTGCGATACCTCAGCCGGGCTCAAACCAAATTGCTGCAGCAGACGAGCTGTTCCGCAGGGTTGACCTCATCAAGCAGGAGCTTCCTCCGGATGTGGAGGTGAGCCTTGGTTTCGACCGAACCGAATTTATCCGTGAGTCGATCAGCGAAGTGCGAACTACGATTATCATCGCCTTCATACTGGTTGCGCTCATCATGTTTTTATTCCTGCGTGAGTGGAGAACCACGCTCATTCCGGTCATTGTGGTGCCCATCACCCTTTTAGGATCATTTTTCGTGATGTTCTTATTCGGGTTTTCAATCAATATTCTTACGCTTCTTGCGCTGGTGCTGGCCATTGGTTTGGTTGTGGATGACGCCATTATTGTTTTGGAAAACATCTATGCAAAAATGGAAGCGGGTCAGCCAGCAATAGATGCCGGAATACTGGGAACCCGTGAAATATTCTTTGCGGTAATCGCCACCTCTCTAGCTCTTATTTCTGTATTCACGCCCATCGTATTCATGGATGGAATCACGGGAAGGCTTTTCAGAGAGTTCGGTCTGGTGATAGCCGGCGCAGTTGTGATTTCCAGCTTTGTAGCCCTCACCCTCACCCCTATGCTCAGTACACGCATTCTGAAAACACAGAAGCAGAAGTCCCGGTTTTATGAGCGTACGGAGCCGTTTTTTGAGGATATGACGAACTGGTACAAAGATAAGCTCTCCCTGTTCATGGACAACCGCCACTATGCTTTTTATGGCCTTGCCATAAGTGCGCTTCTGATTGTATTGTTCTTTTGGATAATTCCTGAGGAAGTAGCCCCGGTAGAAGACCGGAGTACGGTAAACGTCTCGGTTACCGGTCCGGAAGGCGCAACTTTTGAGTATATGGACTGGTATATGAACCAGCTAACCGAGGTCGTAAATGAAGAAGTGCCGGAAGCAATGGTTTTCAATACGGTTACCTCGCCGTCGTTTGGCTCGGCCATAACCAACAGCGGCGTTGGATTTCTAACGCTTAACCATCCATCAGACAGAAGCCGGTCACAGATGGAAATTGCCGATGCGCTAAGCGAGCGTCTGGCCGAGCTTACCGGTGCTCAGGCGTATGTCGCTCAACCTCAGACGCTGTCTGACGACTCAGGATTACCTGTTCAGTATGTTCTTCAGGCACAGGACTTTTCTCAGCTGGAAGAAGTGATTCCACAGTTTCTGGAAGAGGCCCGAACAAGTCCGGTATTCAACTTTGTGGACGTCGATCTCAAGTTCAATAAACCTGAGATTCAGGTTGAAATAGACCGTAATCGTGCCCGGGCACTCGGAATCTCGGTAAGAGATATTGCCCAGACGCTTCAGCTTGCCTTTTCGGGTTCACGTTACGGGTTCTTTACCAGAGGCGACAGGCAGTATTGGGTTGTGGGCCAGCTCACGCGGGACAACCGAAACGAACCCGTGGATCTTACCTCGCTTACGGTGCGCAACTCCAGCGGCGATTTGATTCAGCTCGATAATGTGGTAACGCTGGTGGAAGACAGCAGTCCGCCAGAGCTGTATCGTTTCAACAGGCTCTCTTCTGCCACGGTGTCTGCTTCCCTGGCTCCGGGTCGCACCATCAGCGATGGAATCAGAGCTATGGATGATATTGCGGCCAATCTCCTGGATGAGAATTTCACCACCGAGCTCAGCGGTCCTTCGCGCGATTTCCAGGAGAGCGTGTCCAGTCTGAACTTCATCTTTGCCTTGGCCATCATCTTTATCTATCTGGTGCTGGCTGCACAGTTTGAAAGCTTCAGAGATCCGCTCATCATCCTGTTAACGGTGCCATTGGCACTGTTTGGAGCGCTTTTGTCGCTATGGTACTTTGGTGAAACCCTCAACATCTTCAGCAAAATCGGTATGGTGATGCTCATCGGACTGGTTACAAAAAACGGTATTCTGATTGTTGAGTTTGCCAATCAGCGACAAATTCAGGGCTTAACGCTGATGACGGCCATCAAAGACGCGGCAGCCTCCCGATTCCGTCCGATTCTAATGACGTCGGCATCCACTATTCTGGGAATTCTGCCAATCGCACTATCACTTGGCGCCGGTTCTGAAAGCCGTGTGTCTATGGGTATCGCCGTAATCGGAGGCCTGCTTATTGGTACTTTTCTCACGCTGTTTATTATTCCTGCCATGTATTCCTACATTGCTAAAGAACGATCTCATATTACCGAAGACCCTGTATTTCGCTCGCTGGAACGCATTCGAATCCAGGACGAGAAAGCGCTGAAGAAGGCTTCCGAACCGACTTCATAGTTTATCTAATATTTTGCCTAAATCAATTTCATCTAAGTATTTATGATTCAGATCAAAACCCGGCTGGCACATATGATGTACCTTTGCCTTGCTTTCATTTTTATTCCGGCAGGAGCCGCTCTAAGCCAGCAAATTATCAATACTGATGATGGTGATGATATTGTGCTTCCGGAAACGCTTAGTCTGGAAGATGCAATACGGATAGGGCTGGAGCAGAATTTCGGAATCCTGATTGCGAAGAATGAGGCTGAAATTGCCCGGCGACAGCATACGATCGGAAATGCCGGCTTTCTTCCGGTTATGGACCTTAATGCGGCCATGATAGAATCGGAAGACGACATCACTACGATTGCCGGAGGAAGCAGGTCTGAGACGCTGGTCAGAGATCTCGACCGCGGTGCGTCGGTTGATTTGGGCTGGACCATTTTCGACGGTCTCAGAATGTTCACCAGTTACTCCCGTTTGGGGGAGCTTCGCAGGCTGGGTGAGGTAGAATCTCAGATTCAGGTTGAAAATACCATCACTGATATCACAAACGCCTACTTCAATATTGTAAGAACCGAGAAGCAGCTTGAGGTTTTCGAAAACTCTGTCGAGACCTCGCGCGAACGACGCAGGATTGCCCGGGATAAGTACGAACTCGGATCAGGATCGGAGTACGATTTGCTTCTCGCCCGAACGGACTTCAATGCAGACAGCGCGGCAGTTGTACGCGAGGAGGTAGAGCTGAATGATGCCCGACTGCAGTTCATCCGGCTGCTGAATCTTCCTGCTAATGTGGACCTTAATGTAATCAGCGAGATTGAGCTGGTTGAACGGTTGGATTTTGAGGAAATTTATCGCGCTACATTATCTGAAAACAGAGGACTTGAGGCGGCCAGATTACAGCGCTCGGTAGCAGGGCTGGAGTTAACGGAAAGCAGGCAGCAATTACTTCCGACCGTTGAGTTTCAGGCAGGGTATGGAATCGACCGGGATTTGCAGCGCCGGCCGGAGTCGGTCGACAGCCGAACCGACTACTGGTACTATGGCCTCACTGCCCGGTTCAATATATTTAACGGCTTCAATACGTCAAGGGAAATTCAAACGGCTCGTATTCAGCGTAAAAACAGCGAGCTTGCGCTTCAGGAGCAGCAAAAGTTTCTGGAGACGGTCATAGCAGGGGAATACCGCAATTATGAAAGCACTCGTTCCCTTATCGAACTGGAAATGGAAAACCTCAGCCTTGCCGAGCGAACCCTTGAAATCGCCCTTGAGCGCTTCAGTCTTGGTACCACCACATCTCTTGAGCTGCGAGAATCTCAGCGAAACCTGCTGGATACGGAAACCAGACTCATTTCTGCTCAGTTCGAGGCCAAGCTTGCCGAAACGGAGCTGTTGCGTCTCAGCGGCAGACTAATCCAGCAGTTTGCAGAGTAGGAAATTTCAGGGACTATTCCCTAAATCCTATAAATTATGGTCAGAAACGAAAAAAGCCTGACTGGTTATCCCGGACAGGCTTTTTATATCGAAGTGAATCGGGGGGGGCTCGAACCCCCGACCAGCGGCTTAAAAGGCCGATGCTCTA
>JAIUMA010000058.1 GCA_022565795.1 Balneolia bacterium | reverse complement strand
GGCACGAACGATCGTGTAACCCCGGATTTCAATCCGGGGCTTACAACCACCTCAATATCATGAGTGCCGGCAGGCACGGCGCATCCTATTAGGAACATAATCCCCGTCAGCACCCCGGCAACAATTCCGGGACCGAAACTATCCTTCACACCTCACGTAGTGACTTAAGCATATACTATTGTTTAGCAATTATATTTATACATCACCCTGTTATTAAGTATTTTATGTAATTAAGTTTATATTTGTAGCAATCACCCAACACTCCTTTTTCCTTAACCCAAACAGCGTATGAAGCCGCTCCTGCCTGTTTTTGACGACTCCTGAAGTCCACCGGCCATCCGGCTTTTTAACCGGCATCTCTTTGCCCGATCAGGCTGCGTTTGCTTATGTACGTTTTCTCATCCCGCCTTTCCCAACGCAGCGCGCTTTAGCCGCTTTTTTAGCGGTTTGTATGTTTAGTTTTGCACACTCATTTTTTTCTTTCGGCCGGAGTCCGCTCATCTATGCCTTCCAGCTCTTTTCAATTTACAGTCACGTTTTCGAGGGCTGTTTTCATTTTTGTGGCTGTATGTATTTCACTATTTCTTTCCACGCCAAATCCTGCATTCTCCCAAACCGGTAATGAGCACATCCGGCATTTTACCAGCCGGGACGGTATCAGCAACTCGTTTATCTGGAAGATGGTGCAGGATCATCACGGGTTTATATGGACCGCCGGAAGCATGGGCATTGAGCGCTTCGACGGCACCACCTTCACCCTTTACGCCCATAACCCTCAGGATTCGCACTCCATACCCTCCGGTGAAGTCCGGGCGCTGCTGGAAAGAGCAGACGGCACCTTTTGGGTCGGAGCCTCATCCGGCCTGGCCATGTTTGATCCCTCAACGGAACTCGCCTGGCGGCTGAAAACCGCACAGGCCGATTCCCTGCCTGATTTCCAAAACGTCTGGGGCATCCGTGAGGACGAAAACCGAAACATCTGGGCCGGCAGCGCCCACGGCCTCTACTTTATCCCGAACCAGGACTTCAGGGCGGATACGATCGATGCCAGGTTCTTCATGCTCAATCCCGAACGACAGACCGCGCTTTTCATCAGGGATATTGAGATTATAGATGAGAACAGACTGCTTGTTGGCACCAACAGCGGGCTGCACATCTTCAGCAGGGATGATGAAACCTTTACGCGCGTCCACTCAGACGATGACGAGGTTCAGGCCATGCTTTCATCCGAAACCTGGCAGCTGATGACCGACCGAAGCGGCACTATCTGGATCAGCACCTTTCAGGGACTTGCCGTCTGGAGAGACGGAGCCGATGCGCCCGAGCCGGTCAACCGCTTCACAAACTCCGACCTCGATCTGGCCGGCGAGATGATACAGTCCGTTTTCGAGGATGAGGAAGGGCTGATCTACGTGGGTACCGCCTTTAACGGTGCCTTCATTCTGGATCCCGAAACGATGGAAATCACCCGATACCGCCGTGGGGCGAACGACGCTCTTTTTCTGGCTGAAGACGACGTGCACTATTTTATGAAGGACCCCGACGGCAACTACTGGTTCGGCTATCACTACAGCGGAATGAGCGTGATGTACCGGGAGCTGTGGGACTACACCTTCTCCCTGCCCGACGAAACGCAGGAGCGGAGTCAGCGGGTGAATCAGATTCGCGCCCTGTATCTGGACAGCTATGGCAACTCCTGGTACAGCACCAACGCGGGCGTGCTGTTCCGCAGCGCCGACGGCACCGAGACCGAGCTTTTTCTCCCACCTGCTTTTGCCCAATCAGGCCTTTTACGCGATGTACAAATCTACCTCATGATTGAGGTCAATGGCTTCGTGTTCGCCAGTACCTTTACCGAGCTCCTGGCCTTCGACATTGAAAACCGCAGTATGCGGCGGATCGACCTCCCGTTCGAAAGCAGCGAACTGGGTATGCCGCAGTATCATAATAATCACCTGTACACGGGGGCCGATGGTGTCGGACTGGTCATCGTCAGTCTGGATGACTTCAGCGTAACTACTTTTCCGAACATCTACAACGATCCGGAGCGTCCGACTTCACCCATCATGCAGCCGGTTGTTGACATTGAAGGGAACATCTGGGTGTATGATTTCGCCTTCACTCTTCCGTTTTCGTGGATGATTTATCTGTTTGATCCGGAAACCCGAACCTTTAATCAGGACGGTTTTCAGTCGCCTGCCTTTCAAACCTTTACCAGCCGGCCATCGCCCTCCTTAACGGAGCCCGGAGTAGTATGGGTGACTTCGGAAAGGGGATTGCTGAAGCAAAATTTCATCACCCGGGAAAACGAATTCTTTTTAAGCAACAATGCCGAAGTCGCCGCCATGTCGAACTTTCTGATCTCCACCGATTCGGACGGCTACGTGTGGCTGGGCGGAATGACGCATCTCCTCAGGTTCGATCCCATTACCGGAAACGTGAACACCTTTCATCCTGAAGCCGCCCGCCGGCCGCTGTTTATGCTGATGCAGCCGCAGCTCCTTGACGGCAGGATGGCCGCTGTGGGCGACGGCGGATACATCACCTTTAACCCGAACGAGATGCTTGAGGAGCGATCGGCCACCTTCATGCATATTACCGAAATCCGGTCCGGCACAAACATCACCAATCTGCTGTATGAGCCGCTTGATCCACGGGGCTTCGATTCCGGCTCCGGTAACATCACCCTTTCGTTTGTGGCACTGAACTACCGGTCACCGGCTTCCACACGCTACCGTTACCGACTGATTGGCCACCACGACGAATGGATCGAAATCGGAGCGCAGAACCAGGTCTATCTGGCCAACCTTCGCCCCGGCAGCTATACCTTCGAGGTGCAGTCGCGCTCGGCAAGCGGTAATTTCGGTGAAAGCACCGCCAGCCTCAGCTTTACCATCCGCCCTCCGTGGTGGCAGACGCTGCCGGCCTACATCTTTTTTGCGCTGCTCATTGCCGGCGGCATTGTGGCCACGGACCGGGTGCAGCGGCGGCGCGTAATCATGAAAGAGCGTGAACGAGCCCGTGAAAAAGAGCTCGAGCAGGCGCGTGAAATCGAAAAGGCCTATCACAGGCTCGAGCTGGCGCACGAAAACCTGAAATCGGCCCAGCAGCAGCTGGTGCAGCAGGAGAAGCTGGCGAGTCTGGGTCAGCTTACCGCCGGCATTGCGCACGAGATCAAAAACCCGCTCAACTTTGTGAACAACTTCTCGGAGATCACCATTGAGATGGTCGATGAAATCGGGACCGAGATGGAAGCGCTCGAAAAGCTAAAAAACGGCGCTGCCGGAAAGCCGTTCGAAACGATTTCGTCTATTTTGGTTGACGTGCGCTCGAACCTGCAGAAAATCTATGAACACGGCAGCCGGGCCGACGCCATTGTGCGCTCCATGCTGTTACACAGCCGGGGCGGGTCGGGACGCATGGAGCCAACAGACCTGAACGCCGTCATCAGGGAATACGTGAATCTGGCCTACCACGGCATGCGGGCTGCCAAAGATCCGATCAGCGTGCAGATAGAGCTGGACCTTGATGAAGCTGCCGGACTCGTGCCCCTGATTGCCGAAGATTTTTCAAGGGTGATTCTGAATCTGTGCAACAACGCCTTCGACGCCATGCGCGACAAGCTGAATCAGCCGGAGGCTGCGCCCTACAAACCGAAACTGACCGTTCGAACCAAGGTGAAGGATGATGCCATTATTATTTACATCTCGGATAACGGTCCCGGCATACCCGCAGCGCTGAGGGATAAAATCATGCAGCCGTTTTTCACTACTAAAAAAGGCACGCTTGGCACCGGGCTGGGTTTATCCATCACCCACGACATTGTGAAAGCCCACGGCGGTCAGCTTTCGGTTGATTCCGAGCCCGGAAGCTCCACCACCTTCACCATCACCCTTTCCAAAAACGAGGAGGCGAAATTATGAAATGCCTTGTGGTAGATGATGAAAAAGATGTTGAAATCCTGTTTCGCCAGAAATTCAGGCGGGAAATCAAAAGCGGGCAGATCGAGTTTGTCTTTGCCTTTTCGGGCGAGGAGGCCATCACCCTGCTTAAATCCAGCTCCCCTCCCGATGTGGTCTACGTGTTTTCGGACATCAACATGCCCGGGATGACCGGACTCGAGCTTTTGGCCGGCATCCGGAAGGCGTATCCGCAGATATCGGTCAGCATGATTTCGGCCTACGGGGATGCCGAAAACTACAACCGGGCCGTGGAGTCGGGCGCGCGGGCGTTCTTCACCAAGCCCATCGACTTTGCCAAGCTCAAAAGCGAAATCATGAATCACAGCCAAACGGGCAGGGAGAAAGGGTGATGAACAACGGAGCCAGAAAAATCCTGATTGTAGACGACGAGCCGGACCTGCAGATTCTGATGCTGCAGCGCTTCAAGAAGCAGGTGCAGAGCGGGCTGTTTGAGTTCCTGTTTGCCGAGGACGGCGTTGAGGCGCTTACTATTGTGAAGGGCAACCCCGGCGTTTCGCTCATCCTCAGCGACATCAACATGCCGGGCATGGACGGGCTGTCGCTGCTCACCGAGCTGCAGGCGCTGAAGCTGCACAGCCTCAAGACGGTGATGGTCTCGGCCTACGGCGATATGGAAAACATCCGCACGGCCATGAACCGGGGCGCCTACGACTTCGTGACCAAGCCCATCAACTTTGCGGATCTGCAGACCACCATCGAAAAAACCCTGCGGGAGATCGAGCGGATCGAAAAATCGATCGAAAACGAGCTACAGCTCCGGGCCATCACCACCGATCTCGACATGGCGGCACGCATACAGCAGCAGATTCTGAAAAAGGAGTTTCCGGCCTTTCCGGAAGATGAGCGCTTCGACATTTTTGCCCACATGATAGCCGCCAAGCACGTGGGCGGCGATTTCTTTGACTTCTTCAAAACCGGTGACGACAAGCTCGTTTTTTTCATTGGTGATGTGGCCGGCAAGGGAATGCCCGCATCGATCTACATGGCCGTGTGCGACACCATGCTCAAATCCATCGGCTCGGAGACGGCAGATCCGGCCGCCTGCCTCAACAGGGTGAATCAGATGCTGATTCCGGTAAGTGAGCTCACCACCTTTGTGACCGCCTTTTACGGGGTGCTCGACCTGCGGACCGGCGAATTCTCCTACTGCAACGGAGGTCATAACCTGCCCTTCCTGCTCCGCGCTGACGGCACCGTAAGCATGCTCGAAGACGTGGGCGGACTGCTTCTCGGCAAGTTCGGCTTTGCGCAGTATGAGAGCCATACCATCACCCTGAAGCCCGGCGACACCCTCTTCACCTACACCGACGGGATCTCGGAAGCAGAAAACGGCAACAGGGAGCTGTACGGCGAAGATCGCATGATGCGCCTGCTCGAACGCACCATCGGCAAGCCGGTCGAAACCGTAGTCAAATCCGCCTTCCTCGACGTCCTCAAATTCGCCGAAGCCCACGAGCAGTCGGACGATATAACGGCGATGGCGGTGAGGTTTGGGGGGTTGAGTTGAGAGTTTTGTGATTTATCTTATACTGCTTGAAAATTGTTACTTCATCAAAAATACCCCAATCTCCCACACCTTCCACTCGTATATTATCGTTATCCCATCGTACCAATTCCCTCATTGCTTATTCTTTATTGCTAATTGATATTCGCTTATGAAACCTTCTACTCAAAATGGTCTTATCGCAGCCGGCGTTAGTTTTGTTGTCGGTATGCTTGTTCTTGGTTTTTTTCTCAACAGCGCGGTTCAGACGTTTCGGAGCTTCGACCGTACCGTAACCGTGCGCGGGCTGGCCGAGCAGGAGCATCTGGCCGATGTGGTTATCTGGCCGATTCAGTTTACGCTGGCTTCTAACGATCAGGAAGATATCTACCGGCAGCTCGAACGGAATACCGCCATTGTAGTGGATTTCCTGCAGGCGCGGGGCGTTGAAGACACCGAAATATCAGTGGACGTGCCGAGCGTCACCGACCGGTCGGCGCAGCGATGGGGCGGTGATGCCGGAGGCGGGTTCCGCTATGTGGCATCTCAGTCGGTTACCGTGTATTCCGGGCGCGTGGAGGATATCCGCAGCGTGATGCGCGAAATCGGCGATCTTGGTAAACAGGGCGTCATCATATCAGGCGAAGACTATCAGTTCCGCACCGAATATCTGTTTACGCGGCTGAACGACATCAAGCCGGAGATGATTGAGGAAGCCACGATTGAAGCGCGCAAGGTGGCCGAGAAGTTTGCCGAGGATTCCGACAGTCAGCTTGGTAAAATCAAGACGGCCTCTCAGGGTCAGTTTTCCATCTCCGACCGCGACCGGAATAACCCGCATATCAAAAATGTACGGGTGGTCTCGACGATTGTGTATTATCTGGTGGATTGAAAGTTGGGCATAAGGGTTTTAGCGGATGCAACTTTGCCTGACCGGGCTTCCAGGACGCTGGTTTCTACTCCACTCAGCCATCGGTTGTTTCTAAGGTGTCCGGCAACCATTTACTGAATAATCATGATCTGCAACAAAAATGGCGGAGTGCATAAACGGATGAGCGGCTGCCTCCGCGATGAGCACCTACCCTTCACTTTCAGCCGTTTGGCAGAATTTGTGGAGCTTTCGTTTGCTATAGCAAGCGCAAACGATCCGTTTCAGGAGTCCATCGCTAAGACTAAGCTGGAAATGAAAAAAGAACGGACGTTATCATTATTACCCCCGCGGAAGTCCGCGGCGCCTACGGGTTATATACCTCCCCTTTAAGGATAGCAGTAAATTTACAGGAACCTGGACAAATTTCCATATAAACCAATAAAATGCGCGAAAAGTCCAAATTTATGCGCGTTTAGTCCAATCTTTTTAAGCGTAAAGTGAGTACATTGATTGAACAAATCCGGGTTGACCACAAAAGCATTGCACCTGCTTCGTATCAACTGGCCACAAATGTGAACCACTATTAATGAGAAAGCTGTGAAGGAGATTATGCACCAACTCCGGGAAGAAAATCAGCGCCTGCGAAGGGCTGTGGATGAACTAGCCATTCTGAATGATCTCTCTCTGGCCATAAGCGGCAGTCTCAACAGTGAGAAGATTATGCGGTCCATCATTGGCAAATCTATCCGGGCTCTGGGTGCCGAACAGGGAGACATCACCCTTGTAGACGAAAACCAGGATAACCCATCCCATACGCTTGTCCGCAGCATGATAAGCACCAGCGAACACTCTCCCCTGCACCTGAACCAGAATCTTCTTGGATGGATGCAGATTAATAAAAAGCCGCTGGTGATTAACGAGCCCGGTAACGATTCCCGGTTCCGGAACGTAAACTGGGACAGCACCATACATTCCCTTCTTAGCGCTCCCCTTATGGTGCGTTCGAAGCTAATTGGCATTCTTACCGTCTACAATAAACGCTCGGATCAGAAAGCCGGGTTCTCGGAATCTGATCAGCGCCTGCTGGCCATTATCGCCGCCCAATCTGCTCAGGTTGTAGAAAATGCGCGGCTGTATGAAGATGAGGAAGCCTACAGGTTCATGCGCCGGGAGCTTGAGCTGGCTGCCAATATTCAAAAGAAAATGCTGCCTGCTTCAGCGCCTAAACTGGAGGGTTACGCGGTTTCCGGCAAAAATGTAACCGCCCAGGAAATTGGCGGAGACTATTTTGATTACATACAAATGAATGAGCACCGCTGGGCGCTCTGCCTTGGCGATATTAGCGGCAAAGGACTTCCGGCTTCATTGCTTATGGCAAATCTGCACGCCATACTACGCGGGCAGGCTTTTCATCTGGTGAATCCCGGCGACATCCTCAAACACGCCAACAGTCAGCTCTTTCAAAGCACGAGTACCGACAAGTTTGCCACGCTGTTCCTCGCCATTGCAGATACTTCATCAAATACAGTCCATTATTCAAGTGCCGGGCACGACTACCCAATCCTCATACGCAAAGACGGAAGCTATGAAAGGCTCGAACTGGGCGGGCTGCCGCTCGGCATGCTGGACGGGATGAATTATGACGAAGGCTTTATTGAGCTGCATTCCGGAGACGTACTTTTTGTCTTCTCCGACGGTGTAACGGACACGAAAAATATCTACGACGAGATGTTTGGCGAAGCCAGGCTGATTGAGCTGCTTCAGGAATTGGTAAAAAGCAACGAAACGCCTGAAAATCTCATCCAAACCGTAATGGAAAGCTGCATCAGCCACTGCGGAAAAGCCAGTCTTTTTGATGATGTAACAGCTGTTGCGTTAAAACGAACATAACCCTTAGCGGAGGTTTTGGCTATGTACTTACGAATGGTGGAAGCAACCCTCAAAGCAGGCGCCGAAGAAATGCTGGCTCATGTATATGCAGGACGAATTTTGAGCGCGCTGGAAAATACACCCGGTTGTATTTTTGCAGGTTTGCTGCACAGCTTGGATCAGCCTGATAAGTATACCTCCCTCACGCTCTGGCATTCGGAACATGATGCACGGGCGTACGAAGAGTCAGGCAGATTCCGGGAAAACCTGGATTCGGTTAAAGAATTTATTGAAGAATCGGGCGAATGGAAGATTCAGCTTTCGGAGGACAATACCGTTGAGTACAGTCCGGTGCCCGCTGAACCGAGCGTCAAAAGATATCCTGTGGCCGGCGACGAGGAGCATTTTCCCGCTGAAGCAACCAGAGACAGCAGCTATCTCCGAATCGTTTCCCTGAAGATCAATAAGGGCTGTAAAGATGAGTTCACGGAGATTTATACCAACGAAATCCTGCCTGAGCTAAAGCAGGTCAAAGGATGCCGTTATGCTTTTTTGCTCGATAATTCAGACCAGAAAAGTGAAATGATTTCATTCTCCGTATGGGATGGCGCCGATGACGTTTTGCGCTATGAAAAAGAGGGTGCCTACAAGCGTTTTTTGAAAAAATTAGACCATACCCTCGGGGGACTGTATCAATGGAAAGTGGCTCTTGAAAACCGGTCCAAGTCGAAGTCAGCCGTCACAAGTCAGGATATTGGCATAAGTAAATTCACACTCATCACCGGAAGAAAATTCAAGTGAAACCAGGAACCAACATATTGCACTACACCATACTCGAGAAGCTCGGAGAGGGAGGCATGGGCGTAGTATACAAAGCCCGGGATACCAAGCTGAACCGCGAGGTGTCCCTCAAGTTTGTTCCTGATCACGCTTCCTTAGACCGGGCGGACCATGATCGCTTTCTGCAGGAGGCCCGTTCTATTGCTCAGATCAACCACCCTAATATTACCCAGATTTATGGTATTGAGGAAGACGAAAACGGCCGGCAGTTTATCTGTATGGAGTACATTGAGGGTGCGAACCTGCACGACTCCTTTATATGCAAGCTG
Organism: Balneolia bacterium; assembly: GCA_022565795.1. GTDB lineage: Bacteria > Bacteroidota > Rhodothermia > Balneolales > Cyclonatronaceae > Cyclonatronum. The sequence goes on along the minus strand of JAIUMA010000058.1, from coordinate 8,047 downwards.
AAAGACGCTTCCCCCGAAAAGCAAAAAGAAGAGACTCAGGCCACTGGTTCCGCTGATTCACCGAAACCGTTTGCCAAACACGCGGATCAGGTACTGAATTACGCAATTCAAATTGCTAAAGGCCTGGGAGCAGCCCATAACAAAGGGGTTATTCACCGGGATATCAAGCCGGCGAATATCATGGTCAGCACTTCCCATGAGGTTAAGATTCTTGATTTCGGACTGGCCAAAATTGCAGGAATGGATCAGCTTACCAAAGTGGGCTCCACGCTGGGTACCACCAACTATATGTCGCCCGAACAAATTCGGGGTGAAGAGCTCGGTCCGGAGTCCGATATATGGTCGTTTGGGGTGGTTTTGTATGAAATGCTGAGCGGCACGAATCCATTCAAAGGCGATTATGATCACTCGGTAATGTATTCCATTATCAATACGGATCCCCTGCCGGTAAAAAGCTGCTCTGGCGATCTTCCCGATGGATTGAGCCAGGTCGTAGAGAGGTGTTTGTCCAAGTCAGCTGCCGACCGTTATTCATCGGCCGGCGAGCTGCTGCGTGATTTATCTGAAGTTGCCGGACTATCGTTCAGCGGGATCCGAACGGGACAGCGGAACGTGATAAACGGAGCAACCGCTTCAGACTCCGGATCTAAAAAGAAACGTGCGCTTCTTATTGCATCGGGTATTCTGATTTTTCTGTTTGCCATAGGTCTGATTGCCTTTATTGTACCACAAAACGGGCAAAGCTGGTTCAATTCAGCTGATTCTGAATCCGTTCACCTCGTTGTTCTCCCGTTCACCAATATAGGCGCGGACCCGGCCCGCCAAACGTTTGCCGACGGGCTTGTTGAAACCATCACCAGCCAGCTTTCGCAGCTTGAACGCTTTCAGAAAGATCTTTGGGTGGTGCCTTCAGGCGAGGTTCGCAGTCTGAATGTATCGAGTGCCGGTGAAGCGTACCGTCTTTTTAATGTGAATTATTCGGTTGCCGGCAGCCTGCAGCCCATTGCAAACCGGCTTCGGTTAACCATAACGCTTATTGACTCCAGAACCCTTCGCCAGCTCAACTCCTCGGTTATAGACGTAGATGCCGATGATGTAATCGGGCTTCAGGAGAAATCGGTTGAACGGCTGCTTGCCATGCTGAATCTGCAGCTCAATCCGGAAACACTGGAAGTCATTCAGGAGCGACAAACGTCCGTGCCCGCAGCTTTTGAGCTTTACATTCAGGGGCTTGGCTACATGCAGCGTTACGAGCGGGCCGACAATGTCGAAAATGCCATTCGCTCGTTTGAAGAAGCGATTCAGCTGGATAACCGCTTTGCACTGGCCTACGCAGCTCTGGGGCAGGCGTATTGGCGCAAATATCTGAACACACGCGACCGGTCATGGATTGATCTAGCGTCAGAACAGGGGCACAGAGCATTTGCTTTGAACAGCCAGCTATTGCAGGCCCATATTACCCTGGGAATGATCAGCACCGGCACCGGCCGCTACGAAGAGGCGATCAATCACTTTCTCGATGCCCTTTCATCGGATCCCCTTAATGCTGATGCCTACAGAGGCCTGGCCGAAGCGTATGAGCAGTCGGGTAATCTTACGGAGGCTGAATTAACCTATAAACGGGCCATCCGGCTGAGACCGGACTATTGGGCCGGCTACAACGTTCTCGGTGCATTCTATTTCCGAAACAACAAGTTTGAAGAAGCAGGAGAACAGTTTCAAACCGTAATCGAGCTTACGCCGGACAATTACCGGGGCTATCTGAATCTGGGTAGCGTAAACTACTTTACCGGAAATCTTGAAAAAGCCCGTGAAATGTTTGAGCGGTCTCTCGAGCTGGAGGAGTCGTTCAGCGCGGCTTCAAATCTCGGTACTATCTTGTACTATGAGGGATTTTATTCCGAGGCCGCAAAAGCCTACGAGACCGCTCTCGAAATGAATGACAGCTTCTACTATCTGTGGGGAAACCTGGCCGTTGCCTATTACTACGCTCCCGGCATGCGGGAAAAAGCCTTCCCTGCTTACGAAAATGCCATAGAAGTTGCGCTTGAAGAACTGGAGGTCAATCCGCTAAATCCGGATGTTATTATCAGTCTGGCCGGCTATCACGCACGATTAGGAAGAGCGCAGCAGGCCGTTGAGTTTATCCGGCAGGCGCTGGAGCTGGCTCCTGAGCACGCAACCATCCATTATCTTGCAGGCGCAACGTTTGAGACGCTGGATGACAGAGAACAGGCCATCTATCATATCACAAAAGCCGTACAAGGCGGGTATCCCCTGGCTGAAATCATTAGTCAGCCGGAACTGGAAAGCCTGATTGAAGATCCCCGCTTTCAGGCACTTGTCGATCATTCAGTGCCGTAGATCTGTGCATTTTCTCCTCAATATAAAGGCTTCAGATCCGGCCCGAGTTCTATAAGATGACGCTGTATCATTTCACCAATAACCAACCAACAAACCAACTAACCCAAGAAGGCCCGACCATGCGATTAAAATCAATCATACTAAAACTTACGGCAGTGATTTTCCTGCTGTATTCCGGACTTTTAGTTCAGGAAAGCGTAGCACAGACGCCTGACGAAGGTTCTGTACTGCACGAACTCGTTGTGAAGGTAATCGACGGCGAGTGGAGGGTTGTTCATAAAGATGACCCTACAAAAAGCACCGTTACCGTTAAAAGAAACGACCGAATAAGCTGGACTGCAGAAGGGTCAATAATTTCCATGCAGTTTGATGAGCTCTTCGGCGGAAACAGCTTTGTGGTGGAAGACGGCGAGACGTTTCAGCGCCCGGTAGCACCCGGGGCAAGATTAGGCGAATTCACCTACTCCGTTTTTATACACGAAGCTATGGTCTTTGCCAGAGGCGAATCTCCGCCAAGAATCATTGTGGTGCGTGATTAGGAAAGGCAATATCACTAAGCAGCACTATCATCAATCCCGTGCCTGCTTGTTGCGAAAAGTATTTCGCAGGTAAGCATGCACGGGAATCTAAAACCTGATGAAGGTCCCAGCTATTTGAGAGCCAGTTAAAGCTCAAGATCCAATGAATCAGGCTTGGGCTGAGTGTCAACAATGATAATGTGGAGGCCCAGTTCGGCCAGGCCAGCATATGAAGCAAAAAACATGAAGATATCATACGTATCACGGTACTGCCACCTTCGGCAAGCGCCCCAGTCGACAGCTGCCAGGCTTTTCGCGATGCTAATGGTATTGCTGCTATTGGTTTTATTGACTGCCTGCACCGGTATGTCCGGAGATAAGGACGCCTCCCCCCCGCCACCTCTTTACCCGCAGCCTCAAACGGTTGAGCTAAAAGAAGGTGTGTCCCTCCCGGCCATACCAAAAGTCATCCATCCCGACAGCGTGGCCAGCCCCCGGTCTTTTGCCGTTGACCACGCAGCATTAACCAGAATACATGCCCATCCTAACCGGCGCCAGATACCCAACGAACTAACCACCATAACCTTCGATCGAAGCCAGCTCACGACCATATATCCGGGAGAGGGCAATCCCGATTTTTTTCGGGTTAATGCTATTGGTGACACGATACCCACGGGTGTTCCTGTTCCCGCTGAGGGCTACGAGGTGCGAGCAATTCATACCAGACCTGCCAAAGCCCTGCCACCCGCCGGTAAAGATGCCGCTATTGCCCACCTGCAATACTTGGATGTGGAGCAAGGTCTGGCTTCATCTTTCGTCAGGGCTGTTATAGAGGATCAAAGCGGAAATATCTGGCTGGGAACCCGGGGAGGACTGAGCGTATACAACGGTGAATACTTTACCCATTATACCGAAAGCGAAGGCCTGTCGAATAATACCGTATGGTCCATTATTGAGGATAAAAATGGAAATATCTGGCTGGGGACCCGTGAAGGCGTGAGCGTATTTAATGGCGAACACTTTACCCATTACGCCGAAAATGAAGGCTTGTTCAATAATCCAGTCAGGGCTCTTCTGGAGGATAAAAACGGGAATATCTGGGTAGGGACTGAAGGCGGTGGAGTGAGCGTATTTGATGGAGAAAGCCTGCCTGACGGCAAGGCAGGCTTTACGCATTACACCGTAAACGAAGGGTTATCCAATAATAATGTCTTTTCTATATTTGAGGATCACACCGGAAATATCTGGCTGGGGACCCGGGGAGGGCTGAGCGTATTTAATGGAGAAAGCTTTACGCATTACACCGTAAACGAAGGGTTATCCAACAATACTGTCTTTTCCATCATAGAGGACAAAAACGGAAATATCTGGCTGGGGACGGGTGGCGGCGGAGTCAATAAATTTGACGGAGAAGGCTTTACCCATTACACCGAAAATGAAGGATTATCTCATAATATCGTCTTGTCGATTACAGAAGACAAAAACGGAACTATCTGGGCGGGGACCTTTGGCGGTGGAGTCAATGTATTAAACGGAGCATACTTTACGCATTATACCCAAAACGAAGGCCTGTCCAATAATACCGTATGGTCTGTCACAGAGGATCAGAGCGGAAATATCTGGCTGGGGACTGATGGCGGCGGGGTCAATGTATTCAACAGAGATCGCTTTACCCATTACAGCGAAAACGAAGGCCTGTCTGATAATAACATCTGGTCTATTTTGGAGGACAAAAGCGGAAATATCTGGCTGGGGACCCGGGGCGGAGGGGTTAGTGTTTTTAATGGAGAACGCTTTACCCATTACACCGAAAACGAAGGATTATCCAATAATACCGTCTGGTCCATCCTGGAGGATCAAAGCGGAAATATCTGGCTGGGGACTGAAGGCGGTGGAGTGAGCGTATACAACGGAGAGCGCCTGCCTGACGGCAAGGCAGGCTTTACGCATTACACCGAAAATGAAGGCCTGTCCAATAATATCGTCAGGGCCATCGCAGAGGACCAAAGCGGAAATATCTGGCTGGGGACTTCTGTCGGGGTGAGCGTATTTAATGGAGAACGCTTTACCCATTACACCGAAAACGAAGGATTATCTAATAACAGCGTCTGGGCTATTCTGGAGGACAACAGCGGAAATATCTGGCTGGGCACTGATGGCGGTGGGGTAAATGTATTTAACGGAGAACGCTTTACCCACTACTCCGAAAATGAAGGGCTATCTAATAATGACGTCAGGGCTATTCTGGAGGACAACAGCGGAAATATCTGGCTGGGCACTTTTGGCGGCGGTGTAAGCGTGTTTAACGGAGAACGGTTTATACATATCACCGAAAATGAAGGGCTGTCCAATAATACCGTTTTCTCCATCACAGAAGACAAAAGTGCCCCTTTACATGAAACCGTTGTCTTCATAGGAACGGGTAGCGGGCTGTCAAGAATCTCGTTAACCGAAGATGCAGCGTCCGGCGATACCGAATTTGGATTTAGCATTCAAAATTTCGGCAAACCAGACGGATTGAAGAACTTGAGATTTACATTAGGTGCCATTATCGACAGTAAAAACCGCGCATGGTGGGGCACTGGCAATGGCTTAGTGATGCTGGACCTGAATACACTTGCATTTTCTGATAAAGTACCCCAACCCCGTTTATCTCAATTAGAAATTAATGAGCACTTTATAGACTATCGCAACATCCCGGATAATCATGATAGCGATTGGGATGACATCAAATTTAATGATGTGCAAAAGTTTGCGAACTACCCTCTTGGCTTAGAGTTGCCTCATAATAAAAACCACCTCACCTTTTATTTTACAGCCATAGATTGGGCAGCGCCGCACAAAATCCGGTACAGTTACAGGATGGTGGGCCTGAATACAAATTGGAGCCAACCCACCGCAGACCCGGTGGCAGATTATCGGAACCTCCCCTTTGGATCCTATACCTTTCAAATTCGGGCCATTGGTGAGAGTGGCGTATGGAGCGAGCCGTTTGAATATGTATTTACCATTCTCCCCCCCTGGTGGCACACCTGGTGGGCGTATGGATTGTATGGTTTTCTGTTTCTTTCCGCCATCTATTCACTGCGGCGCTATGAGCTGAACCGCTTCAACCTAAAAAATCAGCTTGAGCTTGAGAAAGTTCAGACCGACTCCCTTCGCAATCTGAATCAGCTGAAATCCCATTTCTTTGCTAATATTTCGCACGAGTTCCGGACGCCGCTGACGTTAATTATTGGACAGATTGAAAAACTTCTGGATTCTGAAGAAGACCGGAACCAAAAAAAGAAACTGATATCCGTAAACAGAAATGCGGAACAACTTCTGACTTTGATTAATCAGCTTCTTGATTTATCCAAACTTGAAGCCGGTAAGATGGAGCTTAATCCCCTTGAGCACAATATCGTTACATTTCTGAAAAATCAGCTTTTTTCATTCGAATCCCTTTCTGAATCCAGGCAGATTGTTTTGAATTTTTCATCATCCAAAGCCACGATTACCGTAAATTTTGATGCTGAAAAAATGGAAGTGGTATTTAGCAACCTCATTTCCAACGCCATTAAGTTTACAGAACCCGGCGGACGCATCGATTTGAGTATCGCTGTTCCGGACGCTGAGTTTGTTGAAGTCCGGATTCAGGATTCGGGGATTGGAATTTCAAAGGACCGGCTGCCGTACATATTTGATCGTTTTTATCAGGCAGAATCTTCCAATACCCGTAAATATGAAGGCACTGGAATCGGTCTATCGCTTGTACATGAATTAATTACGCTTCATCAGGGGACTATTAACGTAAGTAGCGAAGAAGGTGTTGGATCAGAGTTTTTCATCCGGCTTCCGTATAAAGGAAGTCTTGAGCCTGTTTCCCAGGATTCCGGCTTAGATGTTTTGGTTCCGGTTGTTGAAGAATCGTCGATTCAACCTGTCCCCGACTATGAATCACTCATTTCAGAACACGACGAACTGATTCTCATCGTGGAGGACAATGCCGATGTGCGGGCTTTCATCCGGGAGCAGCTTCAGGATGAGTTTAAAGTCCTGGAGGCCGGCAACGGCGTCGAGGGTATTGCCGCATCTCAGGGCACGATACCGGATTTAATCATCACCGATTTGATGATGCCGGAAATGGATGGATATGAGTTCTCAGAGAAAATCCGTAGTGATGAAAAAACCAGCCATATTCCCATCATTATGCTTACCGCAAAAGCCGGACTTGATCCCAAAATCGAAGCGCTGGAGGCCGGGATTGATGCTTTCCTGAACAAGCCTTTTCATGTAAAAGAGCTGCTGACCACGGTAAGAACGCTCCTTCAGCAACGAAAAAACTTGAAGAAACAGTTTAGCGGTACGACATACTTCAAACCGGCTTCCATCAGCAAAAGTGCAGTTGATCAGGGTTTTCTAAGTAAGGCCATAAAGGTCTTTGAAAATCATATTAGCGATGAACAGTTTGGGGTCGAAGATTATGCGGAGTTATTAAATATGAGTGTGTCGCAGCTGAACAGAAAACTAAACGCCCTGGTAGGTCAGCCTGCCGGGAATTTCATACGATCGCTTCGCCTGCAGCGTTCTGCTGAACTTCTCAATCAGACAAACAAAACCATCGCTGAGATTTGTTTCGAAGTCGGCTTTAACGATCAGGCCTACTTCTCCCGCTCCTTCAAAAAACAGTTCGGCAAAAGCCCGTCAGCGTTCCGTAAGCTGTCGATTTGAGGTTAGGGAAACACTAAAAAGGGAAAAACAGATAAAAAAGCTTCTACTCCTGAGAGGCACACTATTGTAGACAGCAATAAATTTGACAGATTCCCAGGTGTAATAAAGTCAATGCCTGCCCGAAGGATCTCCCTTTATTTGGCAACTTATGTGTAGAAAACGAATTGTCTCAGCTTAATTAAATGTCACGATTTCTTTTCGACCTTAAATTACGGGGTTTCTATTCTGGAGTTGCCATTTTTCAGGAGATCCTTCGGGCATAATTAGTGTCAAAAAGATGGGATGGTTAACCAGATACCCATGCTTCTAATGGCGAACTGCCTCTCAGGAGTTTGTTATTTTTATAGATAAAACTCCGCCTCTGCGTCCTGTCAGTTCTGTTGTGATTCAACATATGAGATTCACGAAGAACTCTCCCATTTTGACCGAAAAGTCCAAACATTTGCGCGGAT
>JAIUMA010000057.1 GCA_022565795.1 Balneolia bacterium | reverse complement strand
CGTTATCCGGTAATCCGCTGGCTATGAACGCCGGTCTGGCGCTGCTGAGTGAGCTTCATAAGAACCGTAAGATTTACGATGATTTGGAGCAGAAAACGGCCCATCTCGAAGAGTGGCTGCACAGGGTATTCAAGCATCATGAAATCACGCATACGTTTAACCGTGTGGGCTCTATGCTTGGCATTTTCTTCTGTGAAAATAAGGTTACGAATTTTGAAACCTGCGCACGCACCGACGTGGATCTCTTTGGTGTATTCTTCCATGGTATGCTGAAGCGCGGCGTGTATCTGCCGCCATCGGCTTACGAAAGTCTCTTCCTTTCCAACGCGCTTACGCAGGAGCATCTGGATAAAACCGTCGAAGCTGCCGAGGAAACGGCCGAAGAGATGACCCTTCACATAGCTGCAGGACCAAAGCTTGGATAAGGGAAAACTCTTTACCGTTTTCTTTGTTGTACTTATCGACCTGATCGGGTTTGGTATTGTGCTGCCGCTGCTGCCGTTTTACGGAGCAGAATTCGGCGCAACGGCCATCATTGTTGGGCTGCTGTACAGCGTTTTTTCTTTTGCCCAGCTCATCTTTTCTCCCATCTGGGGAAGCTTGTCAGACAGAATCGGACGCCGGCCCATCATGCTGCTGAGCACCTTCGGGTCCATATTTGCCTACATCATATTCGGGCTGGCGGGATCGCTTGCGGTTCTGCTGTTTTCACGTCTTCTGGCCGGAATTATGGGCGGAAGCATTTCCACAGCTCAGGCGTATATAGCCGACGTAACCACGAATGAAGAGCGTGCACGGGGTATGGGCCTCATTGGCGCAGCTTTTGGTATCGGCTTTGTGCTCGGACCTGTACTCGCAGCCGGACTCATTCACCCTTCATTCCATGGATTTTTTGCAAGCATGGGCTTTGATGAGGTTGCCGCATGGATGGAGACCAACAAATACGCGCTGCCCGGCTTCTTTGCCGCTTTCCTTTCGCTCTGCAGCTTTCTTTTGGTCTATTTCAAGCTGGAAGAAACCGTGGATAAAGAGAAAGCTAAGGAGCTACCGAAGTTTAAGCCGCGCGGTGTGTTTACCAAGTCTTTCTGGGCTCGTCTGAGCGCAACCAAGGCCGGAGGATCAGCCTTTTTTGGGTTGCTCGTACTTTCAGCATTTGTGCTATCATTCGGTCAGTCGAATCTATACAGCGCATTCCCGCTCTTCAGCGAGGCCATTCTGGATATGGATGCCCAGCAGGTGAGCCTGCAGTTTTTCTACATAGGAATTATTGCCGTTGTGGTACAAGGCGGACTTATTCGTCCACTTACGCGCATGTTTGCTGAGGAAAAAATCTTTCTGGCCGGAAATATTCTCATGGTTATCGGCATGTTCCTGATTGGCCTTTCGACCTCTGTAATGATGCTCACCGTTTTTTTGGGCATCATGGCCGTAGGCCACAGCCTCAATCTGCCTACTATGAACAGTCTGATCTCCAAAGAGGCCGATCCAGCGCAGGTAGGCACGGTGATGGGTACCGCTCAGGGGTTATCCGGTCTCGGTCGCACCATTGGCCCAACCTGGGGCGGTTTTCTGTTTGGTTTTTCACCCTTTATTCCATTTTTCCTTACGGCCGCAGTTATCGGAATCACGGTCTGGGTGGGTATTAAAATGGTGGTGGCAAGAAGCGCGGAGCAGGCATCAGTCTGATAATCTATTCCCATCAGTTTTGTTATGACTGAATTACTGCCCTATCTGGCGCTCTTCTTTACTGCTTTTGCAGCTGCTACAATTTTGCCTTTCAGCTCGGAGGCTGCCGTGGTGGCTGCTGTGCTGGCTGGCATGGATTCAACCGCAGTTCTGATATGGGCCTCGGTCGGAAACTGTATGGCATGCCTGCTCAACTATGGTTTGGGCTACCTATTTCATGAAAAATCCAGACAAAAGCTGCGTCAGTCACGCTTCGGCAGGAAGTCGCTTATCTGGGTTCGTAAATACGGAATGTGGAGCATGCTGCTTTCCTGGGCTCCCCTCATCGGTGACCCGCTTACCATTGTGGCCGGGCTTTTCCGGCTGCGGTTGCTCTACTTTGTGATTGTTGTTTTCGCATTTAGAATCGGGCGGTATGGGATGATAATCTTTTTGCTGAACTAATTGTGTACTTTTGTAAAAAAATATAAAATAAAAAAAGTTTGTAACGTTTCTTTTTTTTTTCATTATGTTAGTAGCGCTATTACTTATCGATAAATCCTATATAAATATACCCCTATGAAAAAGCATATTATTTTACTCATTTCAGCCCTGTTTGGAACTTTAGCATTGTTTGCAATAGGCTTGTCAGTTACAGGCAGTTTTACAAATGAGTCTGAGGAAACGGTAACACAACTTAGTGAAGATGAAGTTAAAGCTTACCATCAGGAAGAGTACGATAGACTTCTTCACCATTCCAGAATGAACAATCTCGAAATAGTTGAAAAAGAATTTTTTATCTATGAATTCAGCGGGACCAATACAAGGCACCTGAGACTTTATGGGACTCTCAGCGATGGAAACAGTTATCTGCGATCTCTGGAACTGCAGGATACAATAAATCTAAATACATGCCTTCCGACTCATCTTCATCTGGTGTTGGATACAACTTTAATGAGTGATATTGATCATACTTGTAGCAGGAGCTCCGTGCCATTCTTGCTCATTTAGGAGGAACTTTTTCACAGATGAAATAACCGGATGCCGATGTCGCTCATGGTGGCCTACAGACAGGTGTAATCATGAAGTTACTACTATTATAGCTCCGGCTTGATTTAAATATGATGATGTATTCAAGTGGTACATTCAAATACGCAATTTTTGTTTTCTGCTGCTTTGCTAACGTAGCCTGTTTGCATGAAAATGAGCAGGCTAACATCCCATATTCAACCGGTGAAACGGCTATCCATGAACTAACGATACCGGATAGATTTCATATTTTTCATGATGCATTATTTGAGCATGCAGAATATGTGGCTAATTTTAAATCTTCAGGAATTCCTGCTTCTTTTACAGAAAGCTTGTCTATTGAGGATGACACGTTCTTATTTCTTGTTCCGGAAGAAGATACGTTACTGTGGTACAAAAAAGGAGGGACAGTGAAGAAAGTCGCAGGATATGGCCAAGGACCCGGCGATATTCAACATGGGATTCGACTCATAAAAACGCTTGGACACATATTATTGGTTCAGGCCAACAGAGTTAGCGTTGTTTCTTTTGAAGATCCCCATTCGGGGCTAAATGTGCTGTTTAATAGCGATACATTCATTAATTCGGCCGGTGTATTAAGGGATGGTCGTTTCGTAGTAGACAGTTTTGACGGATCAACTGGTCCGTCCTTGAAAGTACTTGATTCTTCCTACGAAAAAGTTGAAAGCCACGGCGAATATTTTAATCATCCTAACAAGTCTGTATTGCGCAGCTTGAGTAACTTTTCATTTACACAAACAGCAGATGGAAGACTATTGCTGCGATTTGGTGGTTTTCCATTTGGGGGTATGTATGATGATAAGCTTAATTTGGTTCGAAGAATTCATATAAGATCTATGTTTAGCCCGGATGCAAGAAGCTTAACCGAGGAGAATATGTTCGATCTGAGTATCCCACAGTCCAGAATGTTTGCATATAAGGGGGCTGAACCAAGTGAGTTTTGGATTGCTGTAAATCATAACGTTTTGAGACAAGGAGAAACGGGTATGTATTCTGATGACTACGAACACTTTTTCGATTACTTCACGCTAAGTCTGGAAAACGGTTTGGAGTATAAAGGCTCGTCACAGTATTCGATGTTTCCTGCTGGCGATACCATGTTTATTTCAGGTGAAGAGTATCTTTACTATCTGCCATATGATTTAGTTATTGAAACGGATGAGAATGAACCTAAACCATTCCAAATACCAGACAGCTTCAACTTATAATCAATACCCCTCATAAGGCGACGCATATTTAAACGTATAATCCAGCGCCTGCTTCAGCTTTTTGTTTGAGATTTGCTTCCAGCTGTCGGTTTCGGACTGCGCTTCGAACTGTGGCTTTTTAAGGCCCAGGCGCCGGCACATTTCGGTGTAGTAGGTTTTCCGGTTGGGATGCTCATCACACACCATGTTAAAAATGGTGTTACCAGCCTGCTTGCGGATGATGCGCTCCGTTACCCGAATGCAGTCCTCCAGATGAACCAGGTTTACCGGGCCCTCCGGATTGTTAAGTCCTGTTCGCCCGCTCAGGTACCGCGCCGGATGGCGATCGTTTCCATATAAACCGCCAAAGCGAAGCACCGTTGTGACAAACTCAGTCCGGCCGAGAAGCAGTTTCTCGGTTTCCAACAGGATTCGTCCCGATTCGCTGAGCTCGCCCTTTCCCGCATCATCCTCGTGGACGACCCGGTTTACATCACCATAAACCGAGGTCGAGCTTATTAAAACCACAAGTGAAATTGGTGATGAAATGAGGTGGGGCATCAGGTTGTCCATCATCAGGCGGTAGCGTGAGGCGGCGTGCTCCTGACCCCGGCCCGGCGGAATATTGAGCACCAGTGCATCGGCTGCAAAAAAGGAATCCACATTCCCGGGTGATTTCAGCCCCGGCTCCATGCGTATCAGATATTCGGAAATCTGATGCTCCTTCAGCGTTTTGAGCTTTTCCTCACTGGTCGTTGAACCATTTACCGAAAAGCCGGCACGAGCCAGCCGGATGGCCAAAGGGAGCCCGTACCAACCGCATCCCATTACTGAAACCGTGCGAATTGAATGGATGCTCATAGCTATGAATTTGTGAGGTTAGTGAGTGATGTGATGTGTGTCCCGCGGAAAATCATTCAACTATATTTCATAATAGTTTGTTAGTTTGAGTGGATAGTATGATTCTGAAAACAGAGAATCAATTAATTATAGTTTTTTAAAAGATTTAAGGATTATGGCCATCACAAAAGATCAGGTGCTCGAAGCCCTGGGAAACGTAATCGACCCGGACTTAGGCAAGGATCTCGTAACCCTCAACATGATTGAGGATGTTGTTATTGAGGGCAAGAAGGTTGCGTTCACGGTTAATCTCACCACGCCGGCCTGCCCCATGAAGGATGAAATCCAGAGAGCCTGCGAAAATGCTATTAAACATCTCGTAGACACTGAAGCAGAAGTTCATGCCAACATGAGCTCTCAGGTGCAGCAGAGCCAGAAAATGGAAGACGCGGAAAGCGATACGCTTTCTGGTGTGAAAAACATCATTGCCATTGCCTCGGGTAAAGGCGGTGTGGGTAAATCTACGGTTACCGTTAATCTGGCCGTGGCGCTGGCGCAAACCGGCGCTAAAGTTGGCCTGGTCGATACCGATATTTACGGGCCCAGCATCCCGACCATGTTCGACGTTCACGAGCGTCCGAACATCAACACCCGCCGCAAGCTTATTCCGCTGGAGAAGTACGGAGTGAAGCTGCTTTCCATGGGCTTACTTGTGGATCAGGATCAGGCTGTTGTTTGGCGCGGCCCAATGGTTTCCAGCGCGGTGAAGCAGTTCCTGAGCGAAGCCGAATGGGGCGAGCTCGACTACCTGCTGATGGACCTGCCACCGGGCACGGGAGATATTCAGCTCACCATCGTGCAGACCGTTCCGCTTACGGGAGCCGTGATCGTTTCCACGCCGCAGGACGTAGCCCTGGATGATGCACGTAAAGGCGTTGCCATGTTCAGTAAGGTAAACGTGCCTGTGCTTGGCATTATCGAAAACATGGCCTACTTCACCCCGCCGGACATGCCAGACAAGAAATACCACATTTTCGGAAAAGACGGCGCGCGTAATCTGGCAACTAAGCTGAATGTACCGTTTTTAGGCGAAGTCCCGCTGGAGCAGTCGGTCCGTGAGGGCGCGGATAACGGCAAGCCTGCTGTTACGGAGAAAAATCTGAGTCCGGCCGCTATGGCATTCAAGGAAATTGCTAACCGAACGGCTCAGCAGATTTCCATCCGTAACGCTACTCAGGATCCTACGGATAAAATTGAGATTAAGTTCAAGTAGAACTCAGTGACTCATACTTACAAACATTGATTGTGCAAAAGCCCCGGCCTTTAATTAGGTACGGGGCTTTTTAAAGAGCCAGATATTAGTAGACATGGGAAAACCGGGAGAAATGGCCATATCTGTCGCCGTCGAGTAGATATGGCCACAGCATAGTCTTCTGGTTGTAAAAAGTTTTATTTTTAAATGAAAAGCAGAGGAGAAACAGAATGACCGAAGAAGCTAAAAAAGCGCTCTATTACGGGCGGCCCTTTATATTAGAAAGTGATTATAATGATGTTAAGGAAGGTAATCTCAAAAATGCCGGAGAGCGAGTGAACAAGCGCTCGCTTCTTATACTGGCAGCAACTGTTGTCGTGGGCCTGGTATTTTTAACAAACGCTATATCATCCCTGCTTATATGGATTGATATGCAGGACTCCAGAAGCATGACTGCCTTTGCTCTATGGAGTCTCATTTCAGTGGTTGTTCTCGTATATGGAGTGAGGCATTATCGCAGGCTCTCTAAAGTGGCCAAGTGGCTGAGAAAACAAACTCAGGCTACTGAACAGCCCGAAATTTGATAGTTAGTAACTCCCCAAACGCAAAAAGGCCACCCCTTATTCAAGGGTGGCCACACACATAAAACGTTGTTGCGTCAATCGCTGTACGATCCGGGATTCGCATTCAGATCTTGGCTAAGCGCAAAGTCCCATTTCTGAATGACAGCGATAATTTACCTGAAGGAGATCAGGCTTAAAATTAAGCTTTCGCTTTTGCAGAGACAGCGCGTGCTTTCTCCTTAATACGGGCAGCTTTTCCACGAAGTGCACGCAGATAAAACAGCTTGGCACGTCTTACCTTACCACGCTTCTTAATATCTACCTGAGAGATAAATGGAGAATACAGCGGGAAGATACGCTCAACGCCCACGTTGCTGGAAATTTTGCGAACGGTGAAGGTTTTGTTTGCACCGGAACCGCGCATGTTAATTACAACGCCCTCATACTGCTGAATCCGCTCCTTTTCGCCCTCGCGTACGCGATAGTGAACATTAACGGTGTCGCCTGGTTTGAAAGAAGGCACTTCGCGCACCTGTGTTTGTTCTACTAATTTCAGCTTTTCCATGATTTTGCCTGATTAATGCTTTATTGGTTATTCAAATAAATGTCGTAAAGGTCCGGGCGAATCGACTTTGTTTTATCTTCACTTTGTCGTTTTCTCCATTCCCGGATTTTTTTGTGATCACCGGATCGTAAAACTTCAGGTACTTCAAGGCCTCGGAATTCGGCGGGGCGGGTGTACTGTGGCGCATCGAGCAGGTCGTCCATAAAGGAGTCGCTCAGAGCACTTTCGGCATCACCGATTACGCCTGGTATCAACCGTACTACGGCATCTACAACCACCAGAGCCGGAAGCTCACCGCCAGACAAAACGTAATCACCAATGCTGTATTCCGAAGTGATGATTTCATCCCGAATCCGCTGATCCACGCCTTTATAATGCCCGCATAAAATCATAATATTCGATTTTAGCGAAAGGCGGTTCGCGTCGGCCTGTGTAAACACAGGCGCGTCGGGTGTCATAAAAATGACTTCATCGTAGGCGCGTTGCGCTGCAAGAACATCGTGGCAGTCAAAAACTGGCTGTGGTGTTAGTACCATTCCGGCTCCGCCGCCAAAGGGATAGTCATCCACTTTTTTGTGCTTATCGGCCGAATAATCTCTCAGGCTGTGAACCTCGGTGTGTGCGTAGCCTTTGTCACGTGCAATCTTAACGATGCTGTGATTGAGTGGGCTGTGCAGCAGGTCGGGAACAGCGGAGATTAAGTCGAAACGGATCATTGCAGTTCAGCGCCTCAACCGTTATCGGAGGCTATCTCTAAGAGCGCCTCCAGATTCTGAGCGGTGATGTGTCCCTTCTCGTAATCGATGCCTGTAATGTAGGCATCCACGGCGGGTATCATCAGCTCGGTTTGTCCGATGAGGGCAATCAGCAGGGGATGGGCGGGATTCTCCTCCACCCCGGTGATGAAACCTTCAATGGGCTGCGACTCGTCTTTAATGGTAAAGGATTCGCAGTCGAAAACGGTTGGCTCGTCGTCGGATGGGTCCTCATCAAAAACCGGTTCGGTTTCTGAGTGGACTGTGAGCCCTTTAAGGGCTTCCGCATCCGTGCGGCTGGCAGTACCTGAAAATAAAACAAAGAACGATGAATCTGATAATGCAGGAGCGGCTTTAATCTGTTCGATCCGAAAAGGCCGAAAATCGCCGTTGTGCATCTTTATATACAGCAGTTCGTTTTCATCGGGGAGGTAGTCAGATTCATGAATGTAAACTACTTCACCCTTTATACCGTGGGCCTTCTTTATGTAACCAATGTTATACACAGAGTTCTGTTTTCTAAAGGTTGAAGGCAACGGTTGCAAAATGCTGCAATCCGAAGATCGGTGAATTACTTCTCTTCTTTTTTCTCTTCGCCTTCAGCTTTTTCTTCGGCAGCGTCGTCTGCTTTTGCTTCAGCAGCTTCCTCGGCCGGCTTCTCAGCTTTGGCTTCTTTAGTTTCTTCAGCTTTCTCGTCTGCTTTAGCTTCGGTAGCTTCGTCAGCTTTTTCCTCAGCAGCATCGTCGGCCTTGGCTTCTTCAGCTTCCTTAGCTTCGGCTTCGGCAGCAGCTTTTGCTTCTGCTTCAGCTTTTTCTTTAGCAGCTTTAGCTTCTTCGGCTTTCTTGGCTTCTTCAGCAGCACGTTTTTCCTGCTCAGCTTTGAAGGCTTCTTCTTCGGCTTTCAGAGCAGCTTTTTTAGCTTCTTTACCTGTCGGCAGCTGTGTTTCTTTGCTGTCGCGATCTGCTTTCCACTTGGTGAGGGTCTCCTCTATCTCTTCAGCAGACTTGTTCCAGCGCTGAAGGTGCATGCGGTAGTACACGCCTTCTTTTCTGAGGATGCGCTCTACGGTTTCAGACGGCTGAGCGCCTGTGTTGAGCCAGTAAATAACGCGCTCTGTGTCTACTTTAACCAATACAGGATTGGAAACAGGATTAAAACGGCCAAGGTCTTCAATAATCCGGCCGTCGCGTTTTTTACGGCTGTCAGCCGCTACTATATGATAGTAGGGCGACTTCTTTCTGCCGTGGCGTTGTAATCTGAGTCTTACCAAAATGTTTCTCCTTTAAGAGTTGCTTTCGTTTTATGTGTTTTAAAAATGTGTGTGTGATGAAGGATGTAGGAATGCGCCCGGCGCTGTTTATCTGCCGGTGAGGTTTTTAAGCCCCTGCATGGCGCGTCCCATTTTGCCCATTTTAGTCATGGTTTTCATCATTTTCTTCATCTGGCTGAACTGTTTGAGCAGATCGTTTACTGCACGAACAGATGTGCCTGATCCGTTTGCGATACGGCGCTTGCGGCCGGCATTCAATAAATTAGGATCACGCCTTTCATCGGGCGTCATAGATGAGATAATCGCCTCGATTGGAACCAGGGCGTTATCGTCGATCTCGGTATCCTTCAGCTTCTGGCTTACGCCGGGAATCATTCCTGCGAGATCCTGCAGGGATCCCATTTTCTTGATTTGCTGAATCTGGCTGTAAAAGTCCTCAAGATCAAACTTGTCGGACTTAATCTTCTTCTGAAGTTTCTCTGCTTCGGCTTCATCAAACTCTTCCTGTGCTTTCTCAACAAGGGAAACCACGTCACCCATGCCCAGGATGCGTTGTGCCATCCGGTCGGGGAAGAAAGGAGTAAGTGAATCGAGTTTCTCACCCATGCTGATAAACTTGATCGGCTTATCAACTACGTTACGAATAGACAGCGCCGCGCCGCCGCGGGTATCGCCATCCAGCTTGGTGAGCACCACACCGTCGAAATCGATGGTGGAGTCAAATTCCTTGGCTGTATTAACCGCATCCTGACCCGTCATGGCGTCGACCACAAACAGAATCTCGTTTGGCTGTACAGCTGCTTTAATTTCTGCGACTTCTTTCATCATCTTTTCGTCTACGTGCAGGCGTCCTGCCGTATCGATGATGAGCACGTCGTGTGCATTTTGTCTGGCATGCTGCAGGGCCTCTTTGGCCGTGCGTACAGCATCCTTTTCTTCTATCGAATAAACCGGAACGTCGATCTGGCCGGCAAGGGTCTTAAGCTGCTCGATAGCGGCCGGGCGATAGACGTCGGCTGCAGCAAGCAGTGGATTACGGCCTTTGCTCTTGAGGTATTTACCAAGCTTTCCGGTGAAGGTCGTTTTACCTGAACCCTGCAGACCGGCGATAAGAATAACGGTAGGTGGAGTAGCCGCAAAGCGGATGTCTTCCTTAGACTGGCCCAGAATTGAGGTCAGCTCGTCGTAAACAATCTTGGTAAACTGCTGTCCGGGAGAAACGCTGGTAATTACGTTGCTCTCGAGCGCTTCATCTTTTACCTTCTTGGTAAACTCGCGCGCCACTTCGTAGTTAACGTCGGCATCAAGAAGCGCACGGCGAATTTCGCGCACCGCTTCCGCAATGTTCAGTTCGGTAATTTTGGACTGACCACTTAAAGATTTAAACGTAGACTGAAGCTTTGACGACAGATCATCAAACATGATAGAAATACCTGGAATTCTTCGATAATTGCAAAGTCACGAAAAATACAGATTATTCTTGATGAACTCAATAACTAAAATTCACTTCCGCAACTCAGCCTTCATAAACCAATAACCTCCACTGCAATTACATTTATGGGCACTGCGCAAACTGTAATTCCCTGTTCATATTCGGTGTGAGTGCTCCGTTGAATTGCGTATATTCAGGCGATTAAGATTTTGAGTTTTATCAACTGAACGAACAGCACATACTTTAGACTATATGAATTACGAAACAGGATATGGCCTGCTGAAAGGCAAAAAAGGGTTAATTTTTGGTGCGCTCGACGATCGCAGTATCGCGTGGCGTGTGGCATTGGCATGTAAGCGTGAAGGCGCCGAGTTTGCACTTTCCAACGCTCCGGTTGCGCTTCGCCTTGGCAGCCTGAATGCACTTTCAGAAGAAACAGGCGCAGCGATTATCCCGTGCGACGTCTCGAAAGAAGAAGACGTTGAGGCGCTTATGCTCAAAGTTAAAGAAGAGCTTGGAAGTATCGACTTTATCCTGCACGCCATTGGTATGTCGCCTAACGTGCGCAAGTCCAAGCCGTATACAGAGCTCGATTACCGCTTTCTTCAGCAGACGCTCGATATTTCAGCCATCTCACTGCATAAGGTAATTCGCTACGCAGACTCTACCGGCGTGCTCAACGATGGTGCCAGCGTGGTAGCTCTTTCCTACATTGGCGCCCAGCGTATTTTCTCCAAGTATTCAGATATGAACGACGCCAAGGCGCTTCTGGAGAGCGTGGCCAGAAACTACGGCTCCAGGCTGGGTCACCGCGGGATTCGCGTAAACACCGTTTCTCAGGCTCCGACCATTACTTCAGCCGGTTCGGGCATTAAAGGTTTCGACGGCATGTACACCTTTGCCGAGAAGATGTCGCCCATGGGTAACCCTACCGCTGATGACTGCGCCGACTACTGCGTTTCCCTCTTTTCTGATCTTACCAAAAAGGTGACCATGCAGAATCTCTACCACGACGGTGGTTTTGTGACGAATGGTATCAGCGAAGAGCTTATGCAGGATCTGTTTGATCTTTTTGAAAGCAAGCAAAAAGGCGAATAAAGCCCGCATCCTGCATAACATATAACGATAAATCACGCCCGCCCGAATTTCACTTCGGCCGGGCGTGTCTGTATATTGATGAGGCTGCTGAGGCCATCACCCTGCAAAACAAACTGCCAATTTGAAGCCGACTGAAAGCACAGAACAGGAAATTATACTTGGCATCGACCCGGGATCGCGCCGGGCGGGCTATGCCGTGCTGTGCAGAACCGGCTCAAG
Source organism: Balneolia bacterium (assembly GCA_022565795.1). Classification (GTDB taxonomy): domain Bacteria; phylum Bacteroidota; class Rhodothermia; order Balneolales; family Cyclonatronaceae; genus Cyclonatronum. Next base: position 6,028 of record JAIUMA010000057.1, on the reverse strand, counting down.
CTACCGTGCGCTCACCCTGGGCGTGCTGAAAGCAGAACAGTTCGACGACCATGCCGAAAGGCTCGACTATCTTTTTAAAGAAGTGATGAAGCTCATCGATACTTATCAGCCGTCTATGTGCGCTATTGAAACGCCTGTCTACGGCAAGGATCCACTGGCCATGCTCAAACTGGGCCGGGCGCAGGCGGCCTGTATTTTGGCTATCGTAACCAAAGGTCTGCCCGTGGCGGAGTACTATCCGAAGGCGGTGAAGAAATCGATAACCGGTAACGGGAATGCGGCCAAGGAGCAGGTTGCCTACATGCTCGGTAAGCTACTCAATATGGACGCAACAACGCTCTCGAACGACGCCACCGATGCGCTTGCCGTGGCCTGGTGCCACTCCATGCGCCGCGATGATCCTTCGGTTCAGAACCCGCTCAAAAAGCGCGGACGCGGTCACTCGGCCTGGGGCGACTTCATTAATGATAATCCGGATCGGGTGAAGTAGGTTTGCAAAGTCCGGGACCATCATTCATATTCATAACTACAAATAACGTTTTTTTTCTGCATGATAGCTTATTTGAAAGGTCTGCTGGCTGTAAAGCAGCCCGGCTACGTAATTGTTGAAGCCGGCGGCGTTGGATATCAGGTCGGGGTGAGTTCCCAAACGCTGGCGGAACTGCCCGCGGCGGGAAATGAAATCCGCATCGAGACTTATCACCATATAACAGAAGCCGATCAGCGCTTGTTTGGTTTTGCCAGCCCGGGTGAGAAGTATCTGTTTGAAAAGCTCATCACCGTAAAAGGCGTGGGTCCGAAAGTTGCGCTCGGGGTGCTTTCGGGAATGGCGGCGGCACAGCTGATTGATGCCATCTCTTCGCACGACGTTCGCGCACTCGCAACCGCTCCGGGCATCGGAAAGAAAACGGCCGAGCGAATTGTGCTTGAGCTGGCCGATAAAATCGGTGACTCAGCCGGCACAGAGGCTGGCTCGGCGGACGGAGTTTCTGGTGGCCGGGCTCCGGCTGCTATCTCGGAAGCCGCATCGGCTCTGGAGGCTCTCGGCTATAAGCGGGCGGCGGCGGAAAAGGCGCTTCAGCAGGCTGCGCAGGAGTTCAAAGGCAAAAAGCCGGATGTGCAGGATTTAATAAAAGCCGGCCTGCGCTACCTTTCATCCTAACTTACAGGTTTCAGATTACAGATTCAGGTGACAGGGCTGGCTGTGCTTTTACTGTCATCACCCTAAACCCGTAACAATTTCTTAATCTGCTGTACTTCAATCTGTGAGGATTCTTCAGTAATATAGGTTCATTCGCTATCTCTTAACATAACCGTAATCGTTTTGCCCAAAGAAACGCTTCTCGTTGTTGATGATGAGGAGGATCTGCTCGAGCTAATCGGGTATAACCTCAAAAAGGAAGGCTACACCGTTTTTGTATGTGATAACGGAAAAGAGGGTATAGAGCTGGCGGCCCGCCACAAACCCGATCTGATTCTGCTTGATGTGATGATGCCCGGCATGAACGGCATCGATGTTTGCCGCGAAATTAAGCAGAACTCCGAACTGAAGCACATTCCGATTGTATTTCTCACGGCCAAAATGGATGAGAAGTTCGAGGTTACTGGTCTTGACCTCGGCGCCGATGATTATCTGTCGAAGCCCATCAGCACCAGCAAGCTGAAGAGCCGTATCAAGGCCGTGCTCAGGCGCTACCGCAATACCGATCGTCCGGATTCTGTGCTTCATGTACACGACCTGATGATCGACCGTGAGCGTTATGTGGTGATTCGGGGCGAAGAGGAGCTCCATCTTCCCAAAAAAGAGTTCGAGTTGCTCTACTATCTTGCCAGCCGCAAAGGCAAAGTACTCGACCGTCAGACCCTTCTCAACGAGGTTTGGGGCAACAATGTGTATGTAATCGACCGTACCGTTGATGTTCATATTCGCAAAATCCGCGAAAAGCTTGGTGATGAGCTCGTGGAAACCGTAAAGGGAGTCGGATACCGCTTCAGGCAGTAGCCCCAAAAGATCAGGCGCATGCGAACCATCGGATTTAAAACGGCTGTCATTACTTTTTTGATAACCTTCGCGGCCGTTTCTCTGGCCCTTTTTGCCTTCAGGCCGGTGGCCTCGGCAGAGTTTGTTCTCATTGCGGGCTTCAGCGGCCTTATTACGTCGGTTGGGGTCTTTGCCTACAGCTACAACGCCTACGGCCGAAGAATTCGCAGGCTTCGAAAGCTGATGGAAGCCGTGTCAGCCAAAAAGTTTGATGATCTGCCTCAGGTAGATACCGAAAGCCGGGATGAACTAAGCCGCCTGTCAACCGAGGTAATCGGAGCCGCAAGGGTGATGGAGGCCGAATACAGGCGCCTCATGATGTTAGAAAACTACCGTAAGGATTTTATTGGTGATGTATCACACGAGCTGAAGACGCCCATATTTGCCATTCAGGGCTATGTGGAAACGCTTATCGACGGAGCTCTCGAGGATGAAGAGGTAAACCGCCACTTCCTGCAGAAAACCATGAAAAACGTTAACCGGCTCACGATTCTCACCAACGACCTGATGGAGATTGCCAAGCTCGAAACCGGTGAACTGAAGTCGCATATTCTTCCCATTTATGTTGCGGATATTGTGCAGGAAGCGCTCGATACCCTTCAGTACCGCGCAGAAGAGGATGGGGTCGCTATTCACCAGGAAATTCCAAACGATCAGTTCAGGGTAATGGGCGACCGGAACCAAATCCGGCAGGTGATGGTGAATCTGCTGGAGAATGCCATCAAATACAACAAGCCGGGCGGAGCCGTCAATATCAAAGTATCAGATCAGGACGGGAGGGTGATGGTGTCGGTATCAGATACCGGAATCGGTATAGCCGAAGAGGACATCAAGCGGGTTACGGAGCGTTTTTTCCGGGTGGATAAATCAAGATCCAGAGGCCGGGGCGGTACCGGGCTGGGGCTGTCAATTGTGAAGCATATACTGGAGTCGCACGGATCATCGATTAATGTAAAAAGCGTTCTGGGAGAGGGAACCACATTCAGTTTTTCATTAAAAAGGGCAGAGAAGGTTTCGGCATAGCGGTTGAAATCACTACCTTAGAAAAAACTGACAGGGGGTCTGAAAACCCTTCGGATAAAACACCTCATCCTGAATTTATAGATATAATTATGCGATATGCTGTTATAATGGCGGGCGGGACCGGGACCCGCTTTTGGCCAAAGAGCCGCGTTGCCAAACCCAAGCAATTTTTGAATCTCATAGGCGATAAGACCATGCTCCAGACCACCGTAGAGCGCGTTCGTGCGGTTATCCCTGAAGATCGAATTCTTATCATCACCAATGCAGACTATGTGTCGCTTGTAAAGGAACAATTGCCGAATCTGCCTGAGGAGAACATCATCGGAGAGCCCGTGGGCCGAAATACGGCTCCGGTTGTGGCAGCAGCAGCAGCGATCATCAACAGCAGGGATCCGAAAGGCTCCATGGCGGTGCTTCCGTCCGACCACTACATCCGGGACGAAAAGACGTTTCTGAGCGTGCTTAACGCGGCCTTCGAAAAGGCTGAATCGGGTCATAATCTGGTAACAATCGGGATTCGCCCGAACCGTCCCGAAACCGGCTACGGCTATATTCAGCGCCTGGAAGAAGGCTCAGTTGAATTGGCTGGGCATACTGTTAGCGAAGTGAAGACGTTCGCCGAAAAACCCAATCTGGAAACAGCCATTCGCTTTATTGAAGCCGGCGACTTCCTTTGGAACAGCGGCATGTTTGTATGGAGCAGCACGGTAATCCTGAAAGAGTTTGAAAAGCATCTGCCGCAAATGTATGGACAAGCCGTAGAGCTGGCAGGCACCCTGAAAGCGGACAGCAACAGGGCCATAGAACTCTTCTATAACAGCGTTGAGTCGGTATCCATCGACTACGGTATTATGGAAAAGGCGGAAACCGTTCACGTGATTCCTGCTGAATTCGGCTGGAATGACGTGGGAAGCTGGATGGCCATTTATGAGCTGGAAGAAAAAACGGAGCAGGGAAACGTTCTCAGCGCACGGAATACATCACTGGCGGACTGTGAGAACTGTTATGTCTACAGCGAAACCGACAAGCTGATTGCCTTAGTAGGGCTGCAGGGAGTCGGGGTAATCGACACCGGCGACGCGCTTTTAGTATGCCGTATGGACCGTTCGCAGGAGGTCAAGAAAATTGTAGAGGATCTCGATAAATCTGGCAGAGACATCTTTAGGTAGCACCGGTTTTCGTTGTGTAAAGAAGAATTAACCTTAAAATAAAACGACTCATTTTAAGTTAATCATTTGATTAACTATCTTGTATCATATGCATGTAAAACAACTGGTTTGCCAGTGCAATAAAAGGTATATTCAGAACATAAAAAGTGAAACCATTATGAAACGATTTTCAACCTCTCAGTTACTTATTGCCGTTGCCGGCGCTTTTGCAGGCGGAGTTGTAATATCGTGGCTGTCCAGCCCGTGTTCAGGAGCGGAAAACCGCAAGTGGATCAGCGACAGCACAAGCGGAATAAAAAGCAAAGTGAAGGAATCCGGTCGTGAAATTAAGAGCCGTAACTTTCCTGATCTCTATGAAGCCACCGAAGAGCTCGGCCTCACAGACGAAGACGTGATTACCGGAAACCGCGACTAGTATAAGTCGTTCCGGAGTCGTGCTTATCACCAAACGGACAAAACCATGCGGGAGTCTGTATTTCAGCAAATCTGGAAAGATGAGGCGCTGTCGTCTCGTGGTTTTGTTACGCTGTGTAACCAGCGTTTCAGAGTGCTTTCGGCCGGAGAGCATAATCCGGGTGATGGTCCCGATTTCAAAAATGCACGTCTTCAGTTCGAAGACGGAACCATCCTTGCCGGCGATATAGAGCTTCATATAAGCGAAGCGGAATGGTTTGCCCACAACCATCAAACGGACCCCGGTTACAACTCGGTAATTCTTCACGTTTTTCTAAGCGCAGGCATACGCGCGGCGGTTTCTCCAAACGGAACGTCTCCACTCAGGCTCGATTTTACGCCCTATTTGAGTGCAACTATGGTATCAAAGGTTCATCGCCCCGCTGCGCTACCGTGTACACCGGCACTGCGTTACATCAGCGAAGACGTAATGAAACAACAACTGGTTCGGGCGCGCAGAGAGTACTTCGATGCAAGAATCGGCCAGCTGTCTGAACTGTGGAGGCCTGGTTCAAATATACAGTCTGCGTTTTCAGCTTTGGTGTTCATAGCCATGGCCGAAGGGTTGGGTATAGAGCGCAACAGGAAGCCCATGCGGCTGCTGGCCGAAAAATGCTACGATGCCATAGCGTCGGTACGGTGCAGTATGGAGGCTGAAAACATACTTGTTGAAGCCAGCGGCTTAGTGGAAAGCAGCCGAAGTTTGCTTAACCGTCAGGAGTGGGATTTTAGCGGTTCCCGGCCCGGCAACAAGCCGAAAGACCGGATTCACCAGCTCGGTATAATCGCGGCCAATCTTCATAAGCTGTCTGCCCGTGAGCTTGTTCGTTCTCCGGATTCTTGCTGGAATAGGTTAACTGAAGGTGTTGGTAGCAGCGAACGTATGGAACTGCTCGCGCATCTTGTGTGGTATCCGGCGGTGTATCTTCTCGGGAGTATGGTTCGCTCCGAAACGCTTTGCGGCTTTGGGTATCAAAGTTGGGAAAACAGGCCGGCAAGGGTTCCTGCATTCATTCTCGAAGAGCTTCGGAATAGTGGGTTCCCAAAGGGCGTTTTGGAACCGCATCTGGGCCTTGTGCATCAGTTTAAACGGTACTGCAGAGCCGGTGCTTGCGGCTCCTGTGAGGTTGGTCGAGCTTCCGGTGTGGCTTAAGTTCGGTCGTTATTATCGGTCCTCCCAAAAAAGGTTGAGGAAAAGCTAAAATTATTGATATTGCCGGTTGACAAAAAAGAATAAAGTCTTTATCATTGAAGTCTCTGAAAAATGAGATTGCCCGGTCGTCTAAAGGCAGGACAGCTGGTTTTGGTCCAGTCAGTGGGGGTTCGAATCCTCCCCGGGCAA
>JAIUMA010000056.1 GCA_022565795.1 Balneolia bacterium | reverse complement strand
GGCGGCTTTCCGAGCACCGACTCTTTACAGGCTATCCTAATTCGTTGATCAGGCGGATTTTGGAGACACTTTACTGATCTGGTTCTGAAGAGCTGAGTCAGCCGGCTAACTTCAGAATGAGACTCAACCGCTGAATAAGCATGTAGATATTTGTAGGTTCGCCATTTCGGACCCGGGTTCGACTCCCGGCATCTCCACCATTTCAACACCGACCCCTGCGGCACAAGCTGGCGCAGGGGTTTGTTATTTTATGAAAGACCGGTAATCAATTAAACGGCCTGCCGTGTGTTAAGCAGCTAAGGCATACATGCTTCAGATTCTGTATATTGTTAAGCTAATTAGCTCTAATTAAGAATGCTCTGTTAACCTGTATCAGAATCAAGATTCCACATTCCTACATGAAAATTAACCAGTCCCGATCAGACTATGCGTCAATCAGCTGATTCTGCTGCCGGACAAAATGATATCGATGCTGTTATCACGTGGGTCAACGGAAGTGATCCGGAGCATCAGGCTAAGAGGAGTGAAACTCTGGGGGTACCTGCCCCTAAAGGAGAGGAGCTACTGATAACCGGCAAGGATGAAACCCGTTTTAAATATAACGGAGAGCTGATGTACTGTTTGCAATCCCTGCGATCATTTGCCCCATGGCTCAATACTATCTGGCTGGTAACTGACAATCAGCGTCCGGATTTTCTAACCGTTGAGATTGCCAGAGAGCTTGGCGTTAAGATTATTGACCACAAAGATCTTTTTAAATCGTACGAGTGGTGCCTGCCTACCTTTAACAACAGGACAATTGAAAGTGCGCTTTGGCGGATTCCCGGGCTGGCTTCACGCTTCATCTATCTGAACGATGACTTTGTGATAAGCAGACCTGTATCGCCGGCTGATTTCTATGATGATAGCGGTAAGGTAATTCTGCGAGGAGAGTGGCGAAAAATGATGGGCTACGGTCCTGTAAAGAAAGTGATTCAGGACATTATCAGTAAACTTGCCAAAAAATTTTTAGGTATCACCCGATCGCTTAACCTGCTGCTTCAGAGCAGGTCCGCAGCGCTGGCAGGATTCGAAAAAAAGTATTTTATGGTTCCGCACGTTCCACATCCGCTCTACCGGGATTCACAGAAAGAATTTTTTGAACAAAACCCCGACATTTTCACCAAAAACATCAAATATAAGTTCAGAAGCACGAATCAGATTTCGGGGGTTTATTTGGGGCATCATCTTGAGCTAAGCCGTGATAACGCGATCACCCTCGATACAACTGGTGCCAAAATGCTGAACGGTGAAACAGACGTTGATCTGGTTCTGAAACGCAAACTGGATGAGATTCGGACCGGCAGAATGATGTTCACCTGCCTGCAGGGGTATGAATTTTACCATCCTCATCAGAAAAAGATGATCCATACCGCGCTTACCGAAGCTTTTAAAAAGGCCGGGGAACCCATTATTGAGCCCCTAAACAGCGTTCCGGAGTAATCAGATTGGGCTTTAAGGAAAACATACAAAGCATCCGGCATTTCTTCTCTGAAACAGAGAGGGGTAAAGCTGTACAAAAATACGGCCGCCGAGCGGTAATTCTCGTAATTGTTGGCCTTATTGTGTATCAGCTTTTTGATATTGGCTGGACAGAAGTGCTCGGTTCACTGCCGGATGTGCCTTTATTTTATGTGCTTTTTGTGGTCCTTTTTCTTACGCTGCCCATAGCTGAAGTCTTTATTTACAGACAGGTTTGGCCCCTTAAGCGCAGACATCTTTTTCGCGCCTTCCTCACTAAAAAAGTGTATAACGACGAGGTGATGGGCTACTCCGGCGAAGTGTTTCTGTTCGTTTGGGGGCGTAAAAGACTGAATAAGCCGGAAATGGAGGTGCTCAAAAATGTGCGTGATAATAATATACTGTCGGCCATTACCTCTACAAGCGTTGCTTTCACTCTGGTTGGAGCACTCGTTTTTACAGGCGTGCTAAACCTTGAGGACATCATTGGCAGGGTAGATATTGTCTATTACATAACGGCGGCGGTAATTGTCGCCGTTTTTATAGCACTGCTGGTTCAGTTCCGGCAGTATGTGTTTAGCCTGCCGTTAAAATCCGCCCTGAAGGTTGGTGGTATTTACATGAGCCGGTTTCTCATCCATAACACCCTTTTGGTTATTCAGTGGGCAATCGTTATACCGGAAACGCCCTTATCCATTTGGTTCATCTTCCTGGCCATCGTAATTGTGGTGAACAGGCTGCCCTTCATCCCAAGCCGCGACCTGGTATTTTTATGGGCCGGTATTGAGCTTTCCAGAATGCTCACTATGGCTACGGCTTCAGTAGCGGCTATGCTCCTGGTTTCAAGCGCGCTAAAAAAAGTAACCAACCTTGTGCTGTTTCTGGTGCTTTCGCGAATGGACGCCAAAGAGGATCAGCTGAGAAAAGAACAGGGCGAAAAGAAACTGGCAGACTAATACGGTTCAGCCGGTAGCTGCTTAAACAGCTATTCTTTTTTTTACCGATTTAACTTCATGTTAAACAATGATAAGAGGTGAGAGGTTGTTGCGATTCTATTGTTAGCAGGGTAAAGAAAGAATGAACCTAACAATATAATCTGTGTCTATCCGCTTACTGCTACTTTTTTTACTTACGGCTTTCCTCTTTATTTCTGCAACTAACTCTTATGCTGAGGCCGAACCCGACTCATCCAGACTTGGTGGGGTTGTACTGGATGAAAATGAACGGCCCGTTGCAGGAGCTACCGTAGCTCTGATGCAAAACGATGAATTAATTGACGGTACCGCCACTGCCCCTGACGGAACGTTTACGCTGCAAACGGTTCCGGGTGAGTATGTGCTGAGAATCTCGTTTGTCTCACTCGAAACCCGTGAGCAGGAATTGGTATTAGAGGCCGGAGAAGAGATTGATTTAGGGGAAATCGTCCTTCAGGAAGAATCGGCAGAGCTTGATGATGTTGTGCTCGAAACCGAATCCGCTGCCGTCGAAACCCGCTTCGACCGCAGAATATACAGAGGTGGCCGTGATATTGAAGCAGTTGGGGGGACTGCGCTCGATCAACTCGAGACCATCCCATCAATTGAGACGGACTTCGAGGGCAACGTAAGCCTTCGGGGTAGTGAAAATGTACAGGTGCTCATCAACGGTCGTCCTTCAGCGCTGCTTAGCGGTGGAACCGATGCGCTTGAAGCCATTCCGGCAGATGATATCGAACGAGTTGAGGTTATTACGAACCCATCGGCCAGATATAGTGCCCAGGGTGATGCGGGTATTATCAACATCGTGCTGAAACGAAACCGTGCGGTTGGGTTCAATGGAAACGTGTCGGCACGAACCGGGCTGCCGGATGATCATCGCCTCTCGACTAATCTCAACTTCATCACAAATAACGCCAACTGGTTCACCAGCTTTGGATTTCGCTACCGCGACAGACCGTCGGAGCGAAACAGATTTCAGCGTTTTGAGTCGGCAGATACATCTTTCGTGTACACGCAGGATCAGGAGCGCAGCAGGCAGGAGCTGAGAGGTGATGTGCGCGTCGGAGCTGAGATTTTTCTCGGGGAAAGGCATACGCTTACACCTTCAGTCTTCTTCAGATACCGTGACCGTAACAACCGTTCCGATACGTTCTACAACGATTTCGACCTCGCCGGAAATCTGCTTAGAGAAACTGCACGGGAAGACATCGAGGACGACAGCAGGACCAACTTTGAGTTTGATCTCGCCTATGAATTCGACATTGGCGATTCCGACAATCAAAAGCTAACTGCCGATTTTAAGTTTGATTTTCAGCCGGAGCAGGAAGCATCCGACCTCAGAGAATTCAGTCTGACTACAGGCGAAGACATTGCCATCCAGCGAACAGACAACAGTGAGCAGATAACCAGCTATTTGTTCAATACTGATTACGTACGTGGACTGGATGAGTCAGCCGAAATGGAGTTTGGCCTTCGTTCATCCGGACGATGGTTCGACAACCAATACAGTGCAGAGGAGCAGCGTGATGGGGAGACCGTGCCGCTCATCGGGTTTAATGAAGACTTCAGATATAGTCAAAATATCAATGCTGCCTATGCCATTTTATCGGGGCAGATCGGACGCTTTTCGGCCCAGGGTGGATTGAGACTCGAGCAGACGCGCATTACAACCGAGCTGACCGAAAGTGGTGAAAGCAACTCGCAGAACTATCTGAATCTGTTTCCAAGCATTTTCACAAACTACGAGTTTAACGACCGCAATACGCTCCAACTGAGCTACAGCCGGCGACTGTCGCGTCCCGGTTTTCGGAACCTGCTGCCGTTTTCAAACCTGCGCGACTCGAGAGATATTTTTACCGGAAATCCGAATCTGAGTCCGGTTTTCACCAATTCCTTCGAGCTCAGTTATCTTACGCTATGGAGTTCAGGTTCAGTATCGACAAGTGTTTTTCACCGTCAGAGTGAGGGAGTAGTAGAGCGAATTTCAGAGCTTGATAACGACGGTGTGACCCGGAGGTTTCCTATCAACTTATCCACACGCACGAGCTGGGGAACAGAGCTTGCCGTGAGCCAAAGATTGTTCAGTAACTTGAGATTCCGGGGAAGTGCTAATTATCGATGGTCAGATACTTCCGGTGATTTTCAGGGGCAGACTTTTCAGCGCGAAAGCACTGTGTTCTTTGCAAGGATGAGGCTTCAGTGGCGAATTACCAGAGCGTTGAATTTCCAGACTTCGTATTTCTACAGCGGACCCCGAAGCACAACACAAGGCTCCAGAACGGCATCATACGGCGTCAACTCCGGAATGTCGCTCGATATGTTCGACCGTCGCGCAACGCTTTCGATTTCAGGCCGCGATCTGCTGAATACGCGTGGAAGCACAAGCATCATAGACGAGCCGAACTTCTACAGCGAAGACCGCTCAAGATGGAGTACGCAGTCGTTTCGGGTGAACTTCATCTGGCGATTTAATTCACTTCGCAGCTGATTGTATGCCGAACGGGAAAACAGGGATTGCAGGTTATCATACTGAACATTCAAAACTTCCTGAATTATGATAAAACTGTTTCTCTCAGCACTCGCGCTAGCCTTTATGTTTTATTCAGACCAGCCAGATACATCCTCACCATCAGCAAATGAAACCATTCTGATAGCCTTCGGGGATGAGTCCCCATCCTACTGGAGCGTGGTAAACGATGGCGTGATGGGCGGGCTCTCCAGCAGCGCCATTCGCATGTCGGATGAAGGCCACGCCGTCTTTGAAGGCCACGTTTCGCTTGAAAACAACGGCGGATTTGCCTCTGTACGCACCCGTGCTTCTGCTGCAGTTGATTTGTCCGGTTTCGATGGATTCACCCTGCGTGCCAGCGGTGATGACAAGCTCTACAGCATTCGAATAAAAACGGTACACAATGGCAGACTGTCAGCCTATTCCTGGGAAGCAACCTTTCATGCCGATAGCCAGTGGGCAACGCATCAGTTTCGGGCAGAGGATTTCAAGCCGGTTTTCCGTGGTCGCGACCTGTCAGATATTCCACCGCTAAACCTTTCTGCGGTGGGCGAAATCGGCATCATGATCAAAGACGGTCAGGAAGGCGCATTCAGGCTGAACATGGAGCATATCGGAGTATTCAGAACTCTGGTTGAATCCTGAGCGAGAACAGACTATTTCAAAAGAGCTCCTGCTGTCCATACACAACTTTGCGGAAGTGATCTGTTGAAAGCGGCGGGAGCGTATTATCGAGTCCGTAGCGACGGCTGGCAATCCGGAACATCTGTTTCACCTGCTCAGCAAACTCGCCTTCACCTTTCATCCGTGAGCCAAATGTGCTGTCATTCAGCTTCCCGCCCCGAATATCTGAGACCCGGTTCATGATTTTATCTTTTTTGTCGGGATGATGGTGTTCAAGCCAGTCGGCAAACAGTTCTTTAACACCCCACGGCAGGCGCAGCATTACGTAGCCTGCCCGAACCGCTCCGGCTTCCGAGGCGGCCTTCAGTATGTCGGGAATCTCGTAATCATTCAGGCCCGGAATAATTGGTGCGGTCATTACGCCTGCCGGAATTCCTGCCTCGGAAAGTTTACGGATGGCATCAAGCCGCCGCGCCGGTCTGGATGTGCGCGGTTCAAGCGTAGAGGTAATCGACGGATCGAGACTTGTAACTGAAATGTTGACCCTCGCCAGATTCTTAGCCGCCATCTCGCTGAGAATATCAATATCACGCGTTACCAGATGATTTTTTGTGATGATGCTCACCGGATTTCGAAATTCAGCGAAAACCTCAAGGCATCGGCGGGTGAGTTCAAATCGTCTCTCGGCCGGCTGATAGGGATCGGTGATGCCGCTCAAAATGACGGGCTCGGCCTGCCACGAGCGTGAGCTGAGCTTTTTCCTGAGCAGCTCTGGTGCGTTTTCCTTTACCATGATAATGCTCTCAAAATCGAGTCCGGCAGAGAAGCCCAGATATTCGTGCGTGGGGCGGGCGTAGCAGTACATGCACCCGTGTTCGCAACCTCGATAGGGATTCAGGGACCACGAAAATGGAATGTCCGGACTATTGTTACTGCTAAGAATACTCCCGGAATCATCCCGTAAAAACTTCGTCTTTGTCTTGCCCTGCTCGGCTTCGAATTCATCATCCTGCTCAAAATGCAGCGGCTCAAACCGGTTTGCCGGATTGATGCTCGTACCCCGCCCGCGCTCGGCACGAAGTCGGTTGGAAGCAGATTGAAAATTACAGTTCATGGGATGTATTGGTTTTGAAAATGAATATACACATATATTGCACATATTAAAATGGAGACCTTTTGAATCTTTTCTATGCGGAACAGATTGATTAATTTTCAAGTGAAACCATCACTCTAAACGGCAGCTGTTATGAAAATTGGAATTATCTCAGACACTCACGATCATATTCCGAATGCTAAAAAAGCGGCGGAGCTGTTTCGTGTGCAGGGTATCAGAACCATTCTGCACGCTGGTGATTTATGCAGTCCGTTTATGATTGCACCTTTTAAAGGCTTTGATTTGCACTGCGTGTTTGGAAATAATGACGGCGATCATCTGCGAATCTTGAAGAAACTGGCAGAAATCAACGGAAATCACCACGGGGAGTTTGCCGGACTTACGATGGGAGGAAAACGGATTGCGGTCTACCACGGAACGCAGCCGGACATCACCAACGCGCTCATCAAATGCGGAAGCTGGGATCTGGTGATAGCAGGGCACACGCACGGTTCGGAAATCCGGACCGAAGGTTCAACTACATTCGTGAATCCTGGCAGCGCCCACGGATTCGATAAACATCCCACGGTGGCCATCTACGACTCACGGAGCAACGATATTCAAATCGTGGAGCTGTAGCCGGGAGTTTTTTAAAACCGAATCTGAAGCTCAGGAAAATGCCGGGCCAGCACCAGATAGTCATCATAATCCTCCTGGGCAAGCAGATGATCGCGAATCTCCAGCTGACGCCGAATTCTGTAGTTGAAACGCGCCCTCACCTGATAAAACTGCTGAAGCAAATTATGGTCATACTCAAGCCGTGTTCTGGTGAAAAGTGAAGCGTAATCATCATCTTTACTAAGCAGATTCTCGCGGACCGTAAGCAGTTCATCAGATTCACCGTTCAAAAACCTGCTGATGATGCTGAACAGGCCCGGTACCGGAACATCAAACGCATGAGCGTAAAAGCGTGGTGTTAGCACACGGTTCAGAACGGTCGGGTAGGGTGAATCCGAGCCGGTAAAATGGTGCAGGGTACGATGAAGTGCGCCGACAGCGCTTCGGACCGGAACGTGGCCTTTAAAGGCGCCAAAGCAGTTTTCGCGTATATCATCCGGAGCGGACATCCGGAGCTCAATTCCAACGGCCGAATCGCCGGACTGCATGAGATGGATGTAGTAATAGGTTTCCGGTTCCTTATTAGCGCTGTTGAACTCCGGCTTCAGCTCGCGAATCAGCTTGTTTTCGAGCAGTACCGCTTCAGTTTCACTCACAGTTGTCTCATAGGTGATGCGCTCCGTGTTGCGAATCAGACGTACGATTTTTGATGATACGCTGGTCTTGCGCGCGTTTTTGTAGCTGAACAGCCGCGATCTCAGGTTTCCTGATTTACCTACGTAGAGCACATCACCTGCGGCTGACCAAAAGCGGTAGACACCGGGCAGGGATGGGATATCATTCCAGAATGCATCACCCAGCTTATCGCGAAGCGGATTTTCTGAGGTAAGTAAATCGAGCTGTTCCCGCGGCTGAGGCATAGTAATTGAATAGTGTGATGGATTCCGTGCCAGACAAGATAATTAGGGCGGGTGTCAGCGTAGTGTCACCCGGAAATGAGATTATGGTAAATACTTCGAGTCTTCGTGACCTCGTGTTAAAAAAATAAGACCGGTAACTGTTCAAAATCAGAAGGATTTCCCAACTTGGAATTGAAGAAACACCACTAAAACCTTTTTCTCATATTCTCGCTAAAAGTTCGTTACATTCTTCCTAAACAGCCCGCAGAATAAACCAGATTACATGTTTCACACGTCCTTTATTGAGATTGACAAAAATGCCTACAAGCAGAACCTGAACTATCTGAAGGAGAAATTTGGCCCGGACACGACCTTTTCTTCGGTTATCAAAGGCAACGCCTATGGTCATGGAATTGAGCATATCGTGTCACTTGCAGAGGAGAACGGGGTGAGGCATTTTTCAGTATTCAGCGCGGATGAGGCCCTGAAAGCTTTTGAAAGCATCGGGCAGGGTAGCGAGCTGATGATTATGGGAATGATTGATGACCATGAGATTGAGTGGGCGATTGAGCATGATATCAGCTTTTATGTGTTTGAGCAGGAGCGTCTCGAGGCGGCCGCCGGAGCAGCCCGTAAAATGAACAAGCCGGCACAAGTTCACCTCGAGCTGGAAACCGGCATGTACCGGACCGGATTCAACAAAGATGAGCTCAAAACTGCGCTGGATTTCATTTCCGCAAATTCGGATGCGCTCATCATTGAGGGAGTCTGCACCCATTTTGCCGGAGCGGAAAGCATTGGTAACTATCTGCGGGTAAAGAACCAGATCAAAGCCTTCAACAAGCTGATGAGGATGGTTGAGAAAAGCGGTGTGAACTACAAGAAGTGTCATACGGCCTGCTCTGCCGCAGCGATCCGTTATCCAAAGACCACGCTCGATATGGTGCGGATTGGCATAGCGCAGTACGGATTATGGCCGAATCGCGAGACCTTCATGCACGAGGTTGTAGAAAGAAACGGTGATGGAACTCCCGGTGAAGATCCCCTTAAGCGCGTGATTAGCTGGAAAAGCAAGGTGATGAGTACCAAAAAAGTGCCGGCCAATCGGTTTATTGGATACGGAACGAGCTACCTTACCAACGAAGAGACGCACATTGCAACGGTTCCGGTGGGCTACACGCATGGTTTCAACCGAAGTCTGAGTAATCTTGGCCGGGTGCTGATCAATGGAAAGCGCGTTCCGGTTATCGGCCTGGTGAATATGAACATGATGATGGTCGAAATCACCACCGTGGAAGGCGTCAAAAAGGGCTCCGACGTGACCATCATCGGAAATGAAGGCGGGATTGATATGAGCGTAGGCTCTTTCTCTGAACTTACAAATCGTCTCAATTATGAGACGCTGGCGCGCCTGCCGCATGATATTCCGAGAATCATCGTCTGACCGAAAAGTCAGTCTGCAGATTGGTTTGGGGCTGACTCTTTTGCCCGTGGCTCAGTTTCTGACTCTTGCGTGATTTGAGCCTCGGTTTCGGGCTTCGGTGCGTTTGCGGTCCGCCGGATGCAGCTATAGGTGATGTCGTCCATCGTAGGCATATCGTTGATGAAATTCTCCAGCGATGACTGAATCTTGCGCACAATGGTTGATGGCTCAAGCGATCCATAAATATCCATAAGCGAGCGGGTTCGTTCAGTACCAAACTCTTCACCTTTGCTGTTGCGCGCCTCGCTTAGCCCGTCGGTATAGAACAAAATCGAATCGCCCTTTTTGAAAGGAATTACGCTCTCTTTCATAAAGCCTTTGAGGCGCTCGGTGCGTGTCATGCCCAGCGCAAATCCAGGAGTTTGAAGCAGTCTGGTAGCATCTTTGCCGGCCTCATAAAGCACGGGAGGATTGTGACCGGCCCTTACGTAAAGAAAATGATCGGCATCATTCGGAAAAAAAGCAGCGCAGGCTGTAATAAAGGTTTTATCGGTTCGGTACGATTTAATGAAGTCGTTCAGCTCAAGGAACAGCTGCTTGGGAGTCGGGTCGAGTTTGCGAATGAGAAGATGAACGAGCGCCTGAAACCGAACCATGTAGAGCGCTGCTGAAAGTCCTTTCCCGGAAACATCAGCGATGATGTAATAGGTGCCTTTTTCGGTTTTGATGACATCAACATAATCACCACCGACCTCATTGGCGGTATTCGCAAACGATTGAATGGATAACAGCTCATTTTGGATGGAAGGCGAAGGCAGAAGGCTTATCTGAATATCTTTTGCGAGGTCTATTTCCTGCTTCACGTCGAGCTTTTCGAGCAGTTCCAGCAGAAGAATCACCACGATGGCTAAAAAAGATGTTGGCAGAAGAAGCGTGAAAAACAGTCCGCTGAAAAATAGTGAGCTGCTAAAACCAATGATTGATGCGCCAAAAACGAGTCTCCGGGTCGGATTCATTCGCTGGGTGAGAGCCGAAACGATTCGAATACTTTTTTCGAAAAAACCGATTTCT
Organism: Balneolia bacterium; assembly: GCA_022565795.1. Taxonomy (GTDB): domain Bacteria; phylum Bacteroidota; class Rhodothermia; order Balneolales; family Cyclonatronaceae; genus Cyclonatronum. The sequence goes on along the minus strand of JAIUMA010000056.1, from coordinate 8,030 downwards.
TCCCCCGTTTCCGGATCTCTGGGCTCACCAAGAGCCTCTTCATAGAGCGCCTGTAAACGCTTGCTGTCGGTCTGGAAATCCCGTTCAAACTGCTCGCGGCTCATTCCGCTGGTATATTCGCGGTAGAACGACTTGGTTTGGGCCAGCGGCGTTTTGGTTTCGTTTTTGAGACTCATTGGGATCAGTTTCTGCTAAGAAGGATAATTAATCAAGATAAAAACTAATACGAATATCTTTTTGACCGTTTCCCGGTTTTGAAGTTCAGAATTTATGTAAATCGTTGACTGAAAACTAAACAGGGTGAAACAGAATAATCCTACGTGCTTATTTAAATAGTGTTACATTTGATGTACTATAGATTGATCCGACTTATATAAAACCAAAATATGGAAACGCGCCTTAGATTAGACATTCTGCAACAACCCGATGATGTGACTTGCGGTCCCACCTGTCTTCATGCCGTCTATAAGTATTATGATGAAGCCGTATCGCTCGATGAGGTAATCAGTGAAGTCCGGTACCTTGAAACAGGTGGTACGCTGGCCGTATTGCTGGGGAATCATGCTCTGTCGAAAGGGTATCAAGCAACAATCTATACGTATAATCTAAATGTATTTGATCCCACATGGGCCGGTTTAAACAATGAAGAGCTTAGTGAAAAATTACGGGCACAGCTTCATTTGAAGGATGATGAAAGGCTGATTGCTGCCACAACTTCCTATCTCAAGTTTCTGAAGACCGGCGGAAAAATACGGCAGCGGGAGCTGAACTCAGGCCTCATTCGGAAATTTCTGAAAGCCGGCAAGCCTGTACTCACCGGTGTAAATGCAACCTATCTGTACAACTGTGCGCGGGAAACCTACCGAACTACCGAGTCGGTATATGATGACGTTGCTGGCTATCCCACCGGACATTTCATCGTGCTTTGCGGTTATCACAGGGAAACACGAACCGTGCTCGTAGCCGATCCTTTACATGATAATCCGGCATTTCAGAATCCGTATTACGAGGTAAAAGTAGACAAGCTTATAAACTCCATACTGCTTGGCATTTTAACATACGATGCCAACTTACTGGTGATAGAGCCAAAACCTTAACCGTTTCATTTATCATATTATGCAGCACATTATTGTTGTAAACCGGGTGAAAGACTGGCCTTTTGAGATTGATGACGTCAAAATAGTATCCGCGCGGCAGTATCTCACCGATGAAAGCTTCAGTGAACTTCGGAAAGCCAGGGTTTATAATTTGTGTCGTTCCTACAGGTATCAGACCGTAGGTTATTACGTTTCGCTGCTAGCCATGGCCAGAGGACACAGACCAAAGCCGGATGTTCATGCAATTCAAGAGATGAAGTCACAGACCATCATACGGTTTATCTCGGAAGACCTGGATGAAATCATACAGCGAAGCCTGGAGCCGATAAAGTCTGATAAATTTACCCTGAGTATCTACTTCGGGAAAAATATGGTGAAGCGTTATGATCGGTTGTGCAAGCAGCTAAGCGAGATGTTCAGCTCCCCTCTGCTTCGAGCTGTATTTGTGAGAAACGGAAAAAAATGGCAGCTCCAGTCACTCGGGCCAATCGGTACTGGTGACATCATCGAGTCTCATCGTGATTTTATAGCGGAGGCGGCTTCGGAATACTTCAGCAGTAAACGAAAACCGGCTTCACCTAAAAAAGTGCAATATCGGTACAGTCTCGCTATCCTGGTTAATCCCGCAGAAGGAAACGGAGCGCCTTCCGATTCGAAAGCCATCAATCAGTTTGTTAAAGCGGCGGAAAGAGCCGGCATTGAAACGGAGCTAATTGGGAAAGAAGACTATTCACGTCTTGCCGAATTTGATGCCCTTTTCATCAGGGAAACGACCAGCGTAAATCACCATACGTTTCGGTTTGCACAAAGAGCTGCTGCCGAAGGTCTTGTTGTGATTGATGACCCCGAATCTATCCTGAAGTGCACCAATAAAGTTTTTCTGGCCGAGCTGCTTTCCAAGCATCAAATCGCTGCGCCTAAAACGCTGGTAGTACATCGTGAAAACACCGACCGCGTTGTGGAAGAGCTCGGGCTTCCATGCATCCTCAAGCAGCCGGACAGCTCTTTTTCACAGGGAGTAATTAAGGTTGAATCCGAAAAAGAACTGATCGAAGAGCTGGATCTGCTCATGGAAAAGTCAGATCTGGTCGTTGCCCAGAAATTTATGCCAACAGAATACGACTGGAGAATCGGTGTACTGGATAAAAAACCGCTTTATGCGTGTCGTTACTACATGGCGAACGAGCACTGGCAAATCATAAAAACTGACAATCGGGGAGAAATGAGCTTTGGAAAAAGCGAGACAATCCCATGGGAGCAAGCTCCCAAAAACGTTATAAAAATGGCCGTAAAAACCGCCGCTCTCATAGGAGACGGCCTGTACGGAGTAGATATAAAACAGAATGGTGATAAATGCTATCTCATTGAGGTAAATGATAACCCTAATCTCGATGCGGGCTTCGAAGATGCAGTCCTGAAAGAGAGACTTTACGACACAATCATTGCATCGTTTATAAACCGAATCGAGGCCGGAAAAAGAGGAGAATCATGAGAAATTCGTACAAGCTCTTCGAGGTGGCAGGAGTTGAACTCGAGTATATGATTGTAAAGCAGGATTCGCTTCAAGTCGCGCCGGTGTGTGACCTGCTACTAAAAGCCGCATCACCGGAAAATACCATCGTTTCTGAACTTGAATTTGGTGATATAGGCTGGTCGAATGAGCTGGTGAATCACGTGGTGGAAATCAAAACGCTGGCTCCGCCCGAGCAGAACCGGCTTGCAGGCTATGCTTCTGTTTTTCGGGATCACGTGAATCAAATTAACCGGCATTTGGATGATATGGGAGCCCGGTTGATGCCCGGTGCAATGCATCCGATGATGGATCCCTATACCGAAATGCAGCTGTGGCCGCACGAGTATAGTCCCGTTTATGAGAAGTATAACGAGCTTTTCGACTGCCGTGGTCATGGCTGGGCAAATCTGCAGAGCACGCACATCAACCTGCCTTTTTCGAATGACGAAGAGTTTGGTAAACTTCATGCCGCCATACGTTTTTTAATGCCGATTATGCCGGCCCTTACCGCATCGTCACCCTGGGCAGACCGTTCGCTTAAAGGCATTTCTGACTATCGTCTGGCCGTATACGAAAACAATTCAGCCAGGATTCCTGAGGTAAGCGGTAAAGTGATTCCTGAGCCTGTTTATTCAAAGTCTGATTACGAGAAGACCATCCTTCAACCGCTGTATAAAGCCATATCACCCCATGACCCAGAGGGGATAATGCAGTTCGAGTGGCTCAACTCACGGGGGGCAATCGCCCGCTTCGACCGGGGTGCTATCGAAATTCGAATTCTGGATATACAGGAATGTCCGGAAGCCGATATCGAAATAGTTGTACTTCTTTGTGAAGTACTTCGAATGCTAACGGAAAACAAGTTTGGCAACATATCGGATCTCAGGAAGTGGCCGGTAGATGCGTTATACCAGATTTACGCATCTGTCGTACAAAAAGGTGAACATGCAGCTATCACAAACAGCAACTACCTCTCAGCGCTGGGTTTGAGCGGCAGCACGATGACTGCTTCCGAAGTTTGGGTATATTTATACAAGACGTCGGGATTAAAGCTGCCGGCCATAGAGCATATTCTGGGGCAGGGTTCGCTAAGCAGCAGAATTGTTGCAGCAGCAGGTAAGAACCCGAAGCCTGAAAAGCTTTTTGAAATCTCAGAGGTATTGTGCAGCTGTCTGCGCGATGGAAAAATGTTCACATAGCTGATTTTCATACTCTACTGAACGTCGTGATTGCACGACGAAGTTTTACAAGTGACTGTAGGCTGTGATTTATATATTCACCCTTAAATCAACGAATATTCTTTTTCATAAAGCAACTTCATGTCTGAGCCGAACACCAAACTTTTTCTGATTGACGGTCACGCGCTTGCGTACCGCTCGTATTTCGCATTCATTAACGCTAATCTTACCAATTCGAGCGGCTTGCCAACGGGCTCGCTGCTTGGCTTTGCCAACGCCATCGTAAAGCTGATTGAGACCGAAAACCCGACTCATATCGCCGTCGCCTGGGATACACACGCCCCGACTTTTCGCCATGAGTGGGACGAAAACTATAAGGCAAACCGTCCGCCACAGCCCGATGAACTGCGGCAGACCATTCCGTTGATGAAAGAAATGGTGCAGAAGTTTGGTTTTGCCAATCTCGAGAAGGATGGATATGAAGCCGATGACATCATCGGGACTATAGCGTACAAAGCCGGTGCCGACGGAGTTGATGTCTTTATGGTTACGCCGGATAAGGATTTCATGCAGCTGGTTACCGACAAGGTAAAAATGCATAAGCCTTTGAATAACGGCGACGGATTTCAGGTGATTGACGTGCAGGGTGTGGAGGACTATTTCGGCGTGCCGCCTGAGAAAGTGATAGACGTGCTGGCCATCATCGGGGACACGGCTGATAACATTCCGGGCGTACCGGGAATTGGGAAAAAGGGTGCTCCAAAGCTTATTCAGGAATATGGCAGTTTGGAAGCAGCCATTGAAGCCGCTCCCGGTATGAAGGCCAAACGCGCCCGCGAAGGCCTCACCCAAAACAAAGAGCAGGCGTTGCTTTCGAAGAAAATGATTGTGATCGAAACTGACGTGCCTGACACGGTTAGCTGGTCAGCGCTGCGCTGGGATGGGCCGAATAAGGAAGAGCTGGGTGAGTTTTTCAAAGAGGTGGAGTTTCGCACCCTTTCCAGAAAGTTCGGTGGAGAAGAGAATAGTGATGATGGCGGAAAGGCCTCATCAGACAGCGGCTCAGCGAAATCATCTCAAAAAAAAATGAAGGGTGATGCCGGTCAGGGCGACTTGTTTGGCAGCGGACACAGTCCGGCAGCGGCAAGCGGCTCGCTGAAGAGCTACGATTCTGAGGCCGTTAAATACCACCTCGTTAAGAGCGAGGGCGAGTTAAAAGAGCTGGCTGACAAGCTTGCCAAATCCGACACCTTTTGCTTCGACACCGAAACAACCGGCACCGATGCCATGACCGCAGAGCTGGTGGGAATTGCTTTTGCCCTCGAAAAGGGCGAGGCTTGGTATGTTAGTGAAGACAAGTCGGGTGAAAACGGCATTCCGCTGGAGAGCATCCGAAATACGCTTGGCTCTGTCTTCGACAATGAGGCTTTAAAGATTGCTCACAACTATAAGTATGACTATACCATACTGCGCAGAGCCGGATTTGCAATCAAAGGTCCGGTATTTGACACACTAATTGCCGCTTATCTGATAGATTCGAATCAGAAGCTGGGCATGGATGAACTAAGCCGGGTGTATCTGAATTATGAGCCCGTTTCAATAACCACGCTCATCGGAAAAGGGAAGAATCAGAAGTCGATGCGGGATATCCCTGTCGATAAAGTTGCCCCGTACGCATGTGAGGACGCCGATATCACCATGCAGCTTTTTGAGCTTCTCCGTGAGAAGCTTTCCGAAGACGATCTGAAAGAAATTGGTGAAACGCTCGAGTTTCCGCTCGTGCCGGTATTAGCGGAAGTTGAAATGAATGGCGTTGAGCTTGATAAAGAGATGCTGAAAGCTTTCTCGGCACAGCTTGGCGAGGATATGCTTGAGGCACAAAAAGGCATTTTTGAAGAAGCAGGCGAAGAGTTTAATATCAACAGCCCCGCACAGCTGGGTACCATTTTGTTTGAGAAGCTTGAACTACCGTCAGGCAAAAAAACAAAGACCGGCAAGTACTCTACCAACGAGCAGGTGCTTACGGATTTGGCCAACAAGGGATATGATCTACCCGCTAAGGTGCTGGATTTCCGGTCGCTCTCGAAGCTTAAGTCAACCTATGCGGATGCATTGCCCCGCCTTGTAAATCCGGAGACAGGGCGCGTTCATACCAGCTTTAATCAGCATGTAGCGGCAACGGGCAGATTGTCATCATCCAATCCCAACCTGCAGAACATTCCGATTCGAACAGAGCGCGGACGCGAAATTCGCAAGGCGTTCATAGCCGGCGACGGATGCATGCTTCTGGCGGCCGACTACTCCCAAATAGAGCTCCGCGTTATTGCATCAATTTCCAAGGATGAATCGATGATGGAGGCGTTCCGCAACGATGAGGACATCCACGCCCGTACGGCACGTGAGATATTCGGCCTCGATTCTTTGGATGAAGTCGATCGTGAAATGCGAAGGAAAGCGAAGGAGGTCAACTTTGGCATCCCTTACGGCGTAAGCGCATTCGGACTTGCACAGCGTCTCGGCATTGATCGCACCGAAGCGCGCACGATAATCGAAGCCTACTTCGAGCGGTTCCCGAAAATTCAGGAATACATCAACCTCACCACTGAGTTTGCCCGCGAGCATGGCTACGTAACTACATTGTCAGGCCGGCGCCGGTACATTCCGGAGATTCGTTCGTCCAATCCGAATCTGCGTGGTTTTGCCGAACGTACGGCTATCAATATGCCGATTCAGGGAACGGCAGCTGACCTGATCAAACTCGCCATGATTCGACTGCACAACAGGCTGGGTGATGAAAACCTGCGGACCAAAATGGTACTTCAGGTGCATGATGAACTTCTCTTCGAAGTGCCGGAAGATGAAATTGAAACAATCAAGCCGATGGTTAAGTCCGAAATGGAACAGGCCATGAGCCTGAACGTGCCGGTGAAGGTTGAAATGGGCGTCGCCAAAAACTGGCTGGAAGCGCATTAGGGGTGTTGATTTCTGGTGCCACAGGTAGTTGAAGGCTTACCGGGCGTTGCTATAATTCATGGAAATTGTGAATGGTGAATTTTGAATTGTGAATTAGGGGGCATTAATTTGCACTACTCTGCGTCGTAATCTGACATCCTGTGTGTCCTTTTCGATTGATGTTCATTCAAAAATCAGCAATCAACAATCAGATATCAGACTTCCTCACCGGCCGAAGTCATCTTCTACGCGGACAATGTCGCTTTCATCGGACGGATTCTCGCGGTCGGTGTGTTTCCATATTTCCGCGATAATGCCCCATTCGCCAAGCCCGACCAGGCGATGACGCTCGCCCTGGCGAAGCTCAACGATATCATTTAGCGCAAGCGTTTTGGCTGGCTTAAGCTCATCGGTGTCGCTGACAACCACACCGGCCGAACCTCCAATCACCTTCCAGATCTCAGCTCTGCGGTGATGGTACTGCCACGAAAGCCGCTTGCCGGGTTCAACCAGCAAAATTTTAGGGCTCAGATGCGCGAATCCGCTGAAATCATCGAGCGTGAGGTGTGAGAAAAAGGTCTCGATGAATCGCTGCGCCTCGGATTCATCAATCACAAAAAAACCGCCCCAGGGCCGTTCATCATCCATCGAGGCAATGATGAAATCTTTAGAGCGGATAAACGTCTCTACATTTTCGAACACATCGTTTTTATTGGCATCAAAGGAAAAGGAAAGCATGTTTGGTTTGCTGGTTAGTAGTGCAGAGGGTACATACGAATGAAGTGGAATCGTCCAAATATAACAACATGAGTTGATTAATGCTTGTGGCGCTATAAGTTCTAGGCGGTCTGTGATTTTGGAATTGAGGGAGCAATCGAAATCCCGGCACTATTTCGCTTTCTGTTAGAAGCAGGTGCTTGGGGGCATATCTCCGGAATCCAGCTTTGGGCGTATCACATTTTAGAACTGTGATTTGTGTGCTTAAATGATATTCTATGATTTTGGGGCTTATGAGACTTATCGAACATCCGGGCTGTTTATCTCTTTGTGAAGGAAGTAGTTGCTTAAGTGAATATGTCCGGAATCCAGCTTTGGGCGTATCACATTTATAGAACTGTGATTTGTGTGATTAAATGATGTTCTATGATTTGGGGCTTATGAGACTTATCGAACATCAGGGCTGTTTATCTCTTTGTGAAGGAAGTAGTTGCTTAAGTGCATATGTCTGGAATCCAGCTTTGGGCGTATCACATTTTTAGAACTGTGATTTGTGTGATTAAATGATATTCT
>JAIUMA010000055.1 GCA_022565795.1 Balneolia bacterium | reverse complement strand
GAAATGGAGCTCCCCTCTCCTTCAGGAGAGGGGCCGGGGGTGAGGTGAAACGATGTGTGACAGATATAGAGCGCTTGAATTCGCCAACTCCAACCAACCAAATCCAGATCAACACCTTATGCCCCAAAAAAGCGCTTGCAGGGATTTTTTTTGTTTAGTAGGTTAACGGTGTTAAGAAGTCGTATGAAGTCTGATTTATGATTTTTGATATCTGATTTTTGAATGTAAAAAACTTCGACATTTCGACCCAATTCACCATTCACCATTCACAATTTTCCCCTATGTCTTCGAAAAGCTCAAACGCCTCTGCTAAAAACAATAGTATCCGTAAGGCAACAATCATTGGTGCCGGGGTGATGGGGGCTCAGATTGCCGCTCATCTGGCGAATGCGGGACTTCAGGTACTGCTGCTTGACCGGGCCGGGGAGGTGAATGATCCCGATTCGATTGTCAATAAGGCGTTTTCTTCCATGCTGAAGATGAAGCCTTCGCCGGTGGTTCACGACCGGATTAAGTCGCGCATCACAACCGGGAATCTGGACGATGACCTGCACCGGATTTCAGCTGTTGACTGGATTATTGAGGTGATCATCGAGCAGATGGACGCCAAAAAGGAGCTGATGAAACGCATTGAGGAGCACGCCGCACCGCATGCCATCATTTCGAGCAATACGAGCGGACTTCCGATTCATCAGATCGTCTCGGAGCGCTCGGCTGATTTCAGAAAACGATTTCTGGGCACGCACTTTTTCAATCCGCCGCGCTATCTCCGGCTTCTGGAGCTGATTCCGACGAAGGACACATCACCCGATATTCTCGAGAAAGTGCGCCGCTTTGGACGCGTGCACCTGGGCAAAGGCGTCGTAATCGCCAAGGATCGTCCCAACTTCATCGCCAACCGCATCGGCACCTATTCGATGATGCTGGCCGTGAAGGCACTCAACGACGGCTACACTATTGAGGAGATTGATGCGCTCACGGGACCGGTCACCGGGCGCCCGAAATCCGCGACCTTCCGTACGGCTGACGTGGTCGGACTCGACACCCTGAGCTACGTTTCGAAAAACCTCTACGGCGCGATTCCCGACGATCCCGACCGTGAAGTCTTTCGCGTGCCGGATGTACTCAAAAAGCTGGTCGAAAAAGGTCACCTGGGCAGCAAATCGAAGAAAGGCTTTTATGTGAAAGAGAAGGGTGAAATCAAGTCGCTTCGTCCGGAAAGTATGGAGTATGAGTCGCGCAAACGCCCGGATTTGGGTGATCTGGAGGCCGTGCAAAAGACATCGTCCTTAACCGAGCGCTGGAAAATGCTGTATGATGATGCGTCCCGTGCCGGTGATTTCATACGTGAGCATACCACCCGGCTGATTGCCTACTCGATCAACCGGGTGCCCGAGGTGAGCGACTATCCGTATGATGTTGACCGCGCCATTCAGTGGGGATTCGGCTGGAAAATGGGGCCCTTCGCCATTCTGGACGCCATAGGGGTGAAGCGCTTTATGAAGGAGGCTAAGAAGCTGGAGCTTGAGCTGCCCGACTGGTTTGATGAGTTCCGGAAGCTTGCAAAAGAAAATGACAGCGGTATTTACGGCAGCGATAAGCTTGGTAATCTGACGCATTACGTTCCGGGATCCGGCTATGAGCAGGCTCCGGTGCGTCATGATGAAATTACGGTGGCCGCCATTAAGGGCAAGGACGGCCGGAATGAGATTTGGAACAACAAGGAGGCCGGACTGCTCGAGATGGGTGATGGCGTCCTGCTGTATGAATTCCGCTCCAAGGCCAATACGCTCGGCTTTAACGTGATTAACGGCTTGTTTGAGGCAATTGACATCATGGAGAAGGGCGACTACCGCGGTATGGTGATCGGCAATGATGGCGAGAACTTTTCCGTTGGCGCCAACCTGGGCGAGCTGGCCGTAGCGGCAGAGCAGGGTGATTATAAGATGATTGGCAAGGCGGTCAGTAATTTTCAGAAGGCGGCGCTGGCGATTCGTTATGCAAATAAGCCGGTTGTGCTGGCCATGCGCGGTAAGGCGCTTGGAGGCGGCTGCGAGCTGACCATGGGCGCAGCCGGAGTGGTAGCGTCCACCGAAACGTATATGGGTCTGGTCGAGCTGGGCGTTGGACTGATTCCGGCCGGCTCGGGCACGATGACCTTGGTGGCGCGGGCGGGTGAGCGGGCGGCGTCTCAGCATCCGTCGCAGATTCAGCCGTTTCTGCAGAACGTTTTTGAAACCATTGCGATGGCCAAAGTTGCCACGAGTGCCCACGAGGCGATTGATCTCGGCTACCTCACGCCGGAGCGCACCCGCATTGCAATGAACGAGGACCGCCGCATGTACATGGCGAAGGAGGAGGTCATTCGTCTGAGCAATCAGGGCTATCTGCCGCCACCGCCGCGAACAGAGATATTTGTGCCCGGAGCTCCGGGACTGGCGCCATTGGAAAACATGGCCTGGCAGATGAAGGAATCGGGCTGGATCAGCGAATATGATGCCTATCTGGCCTCAAGGCTGGCCTGGGTGATGTGCGGAGGAAGCCTCACCGGTCCGCAGCGTGTCCATGAAGATTACATGATTGAGCTGGAGCATGAGGTGTTCTTGTCGCTTCTGGGTCAGCAGAAAACGCGGGATCGGATTCAGAGTATCTTAACGACAAATAAGCCATTGCGGAATTAGCATGCGGCCCTCAAAAAGGGGAACCCTGAAGACACGAAGCCACGAAGGAACACGAAAAGTTTCAGGCTAATTCAGGCATCAACAATTCACCATTCACAATTGAACTCACCATGTATATAGTATCGAGCATCCGGACTGCTGTTGGAAAAGCTAAAAAGGGGAGCCTGCGGGAGACGCGGCCTGAAGCGATGGGGGCTGCGGTGGTGAAGGCCGTCGTGGACTCTGTTGAGGGGCTTGATCCCGCCCAGATTGATGATGTGCTGATCGGCTGCGCCATGCCGGAAGGGGAGCAGGGTTTGAATATGGCCCGGGTGATTGCCCTGCGCGCCGGACTGCCTGATTCGGTGCCTGCAGCTACGATCAACCGGTTCTGCTCCAGCGGTCTTCAGACGATTGTGATGGGTGCTCAGGCTATTGCTGCGGGTCATGCTGATATCGTGATTGCCGGCGGGGCCGAATCCATGACGCTCGTACCCATGAGCGGCTTTCACTACGCGCCCGATCCGTATATGGTGAAGCACAAGCCGGAAGTCTACATAGGCATGGGCATCACCGCGGAAAACGTGGCGAAGAAGTATAAGATCAGCCGGGAGGATCAGGATGAGTTTGCGTACAACTCCCATCAGAAAGCTGTTGATGCGGTGAAAAGCGGACGTTTTAAGGATGAAATCATCCCGCTGGAAACAAGCATCAGCGAGATGAACGAGTCGGGCACGGAGGCCATCACCCGAACCATCACATTTGATACCGATGAGGGACCACGGGCTGATACCAGCATCGAGGCGTTATCCGGACTGCGTCCGGCTTTTGATCCGCGTGGTTCAGTCACAGCAGGAAACGCCAGCCAGATGTCAGACGGAGCGGCGGCCTCCCTGTTGATGAGCGAACGAATGATGAAGGAAACCGGAGCAAAGCCAATCGCGCGCCTTGCCGGATATGCCGTTGCGGGCGTAGCGCCCGAAATAATGGGCATCGGTCCGATTGCAGCCATCCCCAAAGCCCTGAAACAGGCCGGCCTCAAATTGAGCGATATTGGCCTGATTGAGCTCAATGAAGCCTTCGCCTCACAGTCACTGGCAATCATCCGCGAGCTGGACATCAACCCGGACATCGTAAACGTAAACGGCGGAGCCATTGCTTTGGGTCACCCGCTGGGCTGCACCGGAGCCAAGTTGACGGCCTCACTGCTCCACGAAATGAAGCGAAAAAATGTCCGCTATGGCATGTGCACCATGTGCATAGGAGGAGGCATGGGCGCGGCCGGGATTTTTGAGCTGACATAGGTGGATCAGGGCTACATGGCTACAGTGTCAACAGTACCAACAGTTTTTTTGGGTAGAGATGTACTCTTTGCCTTCTTATAAACCTTAGCGTCTTGGCGTCTTTGCGTGAAACCCACAATTCTGGCCATCTATAGCCCAACATAAACCTTAATCTAGCCTTTTCCCTTTTAACCACGAAAAAAGCGCTTGCAGGGATTATGATTGTTTAGTAGCTTAACGGTGTTAACTACTTAAATCTAACTAACGCAATATGGCTTAACGCCTTTTTTATTAACCACTGGTTAACAGTGTTAATGAAGTCTGATATCTGATTGTTGATTTTCGATTTTTGAATGAAATGTTCCGGATCTGTAAAATATCTGATTCGATTAACTACACCCGAATCTAAAAGACCTTCGACCAGATATCCCATTTAAAATTCAAAATTCAAAATTTAAAATTTAACCACCTCTGAGCCCTTAATCTGCCTCCGAGTCCACCATTCACCATTCAAAATTCACAATTCTCCCATGGAACCTCTATTCTCCGGATTCGAATACAGCTGGGCGGTTTGGACCGCAGCGGCCTTAGCTTTTTTATTTTTTGGATTCACCGGTGCGCCTTTGTTTGTCTGGCTCATTGGTGCAGCCGTGCTGATGTGGGGCTTTGGTGCTCCCGTTTGGGCATGGGGAGTGCTTGGCTTTGTGGCACTCTTTTTTGCCGTGAAGCCGGTACGCCGCCTCACCTTCTCGAACGGCATCATGAAGTTGATGAAGGCGCTGAACTTTCTGCCGGTCATTTCACAGACCGAGCAGACCGCCATCGATGCCGGAACGGTTTGGATCGACGGAGAGCTGTTTTCAGGTAAGCCGGACTTCAACCGTATTCTGAATGAGTCTTATCCGGAGCTGACTCAGGAAGAGCAGGATTTCCTGGATAATCAGGTTGAGCATCTGTGTGAGATGGTGAACGACTGGGAGGTGTTTCAAAATCGTGACCTTCCACCTGAAGTGTGGGACTACATGCTGAAAGAGAAGTTTTTCGGTCTCATCATTCCTAAGGAGTACGGCGGACTTGAGTTTTCGCCATTGGCCAACAGCGCTGTCGTTGCAAAACTGACCTCCAGATGCGGTCCGCTGGCTACCACTGTGATGGTGCCAAATTCACTTGGTCCGGCAGAGCTTCTCATCCACTACGGAACTGACGAGCAGAAAAATCACTATCTGCCGCGTTTGGCTGTTGGTGATGAGATCCCGTGCTTTGCGCTCACAGAGCCAAATGCGGGTTCTGACGCCGGAGCGATTGCATCATCCGGGGAAGTATTTCGCGGTGAAGATGGAAAACTGTATCTGAAGCTGAACTGGAACAAGCGATACATCACTCTGGCAGCCATTTCTACTGTACTCGGGCTTGCGTTCAAACTGCGTGACCCGCAGAATTTGCTAGGCAAAGGTGAGGATCTTGGCATCACCTGTGCACTCATTCCATCAGACACGCCGGGCATTAAGCTTGGCGAGCGTCACGATCCGCTGGGCGTGCCATTCTACAACTGCCCGACACAGGGAGAAAACGTTATTGTACCCATTGATGCCATCATCGGGGGCGTTGGCGGGGCCGGACTTGGATGGAAGATGCTTATGGAGAGCCTGGCAGCCGGCCGCGGTATTTCGCTTCCGGCATCAAGCGCAGGCGGCATTAAGATGCTGCTTCGAGTTACCGGAGCCTATGCGGCCGTTCGCAAGCAGTTCGGTCTTCCGATTGGTAAGTTTGAAGGCATTGAGGAGCCCATCACCCGTATAGCCGGATATTCGTACATTTTTGAGGCCGCCAGAAGATTTACCTGCGGTGCACTACAGGATGGTGCCAAACCGGCCGTTGTGAGCGCTATTGCCAAGTACAGCTTCACAGAAAGCTTTCGTGAAACCGTAAACGACAGTATGGACGTACTCGGTGGTGCGGCAATTTCAAAAGGTCCGAAAAACATGGTCGCTCATGCATACTATTCTGTCCCTGTTTCGATTACGGTTGAAGGCGCGAACATCCTCACCCGTACGCTCATGATTTTTGGTCAGGGCGCGATTCGATGCCATCCATACGCGCTGAAAGAGATCAAAGCGCTCACCGAAAATGATTTGAAAGCGTTTGATGAAGCCTTCAGCGGTCATGTAGGGCACGTGATTCAGAATTTCTTCCGTTCGGTTATGCTTAGCGTGACCCGCGGACGTCTGGCGGGATCGCCGGTATCAGGCGTTTCCGCCAAATACTATCGTAAGATGTCATGGGCATCGGCTACATTTGCGCTCGTCTCTGACATTGCGCTTGGTTCACTCGGTGGCGCTCTAAAAGTGCGTGAAAAGCTGACCGGCCGTTTTGCAGACGTTTTAATCTGGATGTATCTGGGTACGGCTGTACTTCGTCGCTTTGAAGCCGAAGGGCGGAAAAAAGAGGATGAGCCGTTTCTTCACTACGCCATGCAGCTCAGTTTTGCGAACATGCAGAAAGCCTTCGACGGCATCTTCCGCCATATGGATGCACCCGGTCTTGGGTGGCTGTTCCGCGGACCTGTGGCATTGTGGTCACGAATGAATCAGCTTAGCAGCATGCCGGATGACAGGCTTTCTCAAAAGCTGGCCAAAGCCGTGCAGGTGCCGGGAGAGCAGCGCGACAGGCTCACTGACGGACTATTCATGCCAAAGGCTGAAAACGATCCGGTGGCTCAGTTGGAAAGAGCCTTTATGCTTAGCGTACAGGCCGAAGAGGTAGCGCGTAAGATAAAAGGCGCCATCAAAAAGAAAGAACTGCCGCGTAAAAAGCCGATGCTGCTGCTGGATGAAGCCCTTGAAAAAGGCGTCATCACCCAGGCTGATTACAACCTTGTAGAACGCGCCGAGAAGGAGAGGGCAGAAGCTATCCGCGTGGATAACTTCACCCTGGAAGAGTACAAGAAAACTGCTTTGAATCCACAGCCAACCTATGGGATTGACAACAAGGTGGAAGCCAGCCTGGTATAGTATTTCAATTTAATTCATTTAATTTCTGTACCCCATACATAAAACGGGCCGGTGAGAAGTTCTCAACGGCCCGTTTTTATGCAAAATGATTGGATTGTCTTTAGCTCCGATTCAACCTTATCTATTCCTCTTTTTCATTCTTGCCGGTCTTTTTGCGCCCCTTCATGCCTTCAGCCTTCTTTTGGCGCAGCTTGAAGTTCACATATCTCAGGCCGTAGATTTTGTGCATCATCTTATCGCGGAACTCAATCGCTTCCTCGAGTTTGGTCTGATAGTTCTTTTTGAACTCGGCCTTGTTTTTTGACTTAGGAATGTAAAAGGTTTTGTTCTTATTCACACCCTTCTCGGGTGAGTAGCAGACCGAAAAGACGTGTTCCACATATTCGCGGTTGTTACGAACTTTTTTCTTTTTCGTATAGCTGATGCCGTTATGACCAATGTTGCTCTTGGTACCCACGTGCATCGGGCGGTCGTGATTCCGGGCGAAGTTTTCCCACTCTTTTATGTGTCCGTCACGGAAATCCTGGGCGCTTTTCAGAGCTTCGTCTTTGCCGCCATACTTGCCGTCGCTAAAAAATTTACTGATTTGCCTGCCGTCGCGGCGGATGCGCACAAACCACCCGTAGGTGTTTTTAGAGTCCTGGTCTATTCTTGATATGTTTTTCATGCTCATAATGTAATCACCCCTGTAAAAAAAGAATACCGCAACTGATGGCGATTGATGTTAAAGCAGAGTGTTAAAATAAAATCCCACTAATTTGCGTCGGATATCTTTCGTAAGATATCCCGCTTTTCTCTGTTTATTCTATACTCTGTTGATGGCCTGATTTTTTTATTTCAAACCTGTCCTGTGATTTTCTGTTTTCTGAACGAATACCTTGATCCAGATCTACAACCCAAATTTTCTCTCTTCAAAAATAATGCTTCGCAAATGAAAAAAACAGGCTGAAGTAAATTACCTGGTTAACCCCTTTCATTGGTTTGAAACAACTTTACTGCCTTTAAATGCAAAAATACCTCTTAGTAGTGTCTGTAACAAGCAAAGGCGTTATTGATTTCTGAACAAAGGATACGAAAACGTGAGTTGTTGAGAGCCAAATACAGAACAGTTTACTGACTGATGCTGCCTTCGCGCTTTCCGGAAAAATTACAGTTGATTGATTAAATTTCCGTGAAAACTACTGCTGTGAGTGAATATAAACACGTTAAATAGCTTTTTTATACGATAATCATGACTGATTAAAGCATAGCTGACTTCATATTTGAATAGTGCAAACTATGTACAGTGAAGTATATCCACATAGAAATATAGTTAAGTGTGTAAGTTGTAACAAATTAAAAAAACTATAGAATCACGTAAAAATATGGAGCGGACGGTCGAAAGGTACAGATGGTGTTCTTCACATGTCGGGCTTGACTGAGTGCACCAAGCCAACGACCCAGATGCCCGTTGATCAGGCTTGAAGGCTGTTCGGCCAGGCTTGAATTGGAAAACGACAGGATGGTTTAGGAGTTCAACAGCAAATCAGCTGCGTTCGAAATGACGGTAGGGTGATTTGGGGTTTCAACAAACTCTCGGTCGTTGGCCCTCGGTCCCTTTCTTCATTTCTACGCCCTTTCGCCTCGGGCCGTATATTTTATACCTCTTACCCCGGGCTTACGCACCGGGCCTGCCTGCCGTAACGAAGTAGGCAGGGCTACGCACATGAGGCCCTTTCAGGGCCTAATGGTTGGCACTTGAGCACGGCAACGCCAAAAAAACGCGAAGTCGACACATCTGGTATCAAATGCTTGGGATTTCGTTATTGTCACGTATTTGTCAACCACAAAAATAATCCCGCTCCTGAGAGGCACATTGTGAGCAATAAGCAAGGGGGAAGAAAAATTCACGGGTGGTAATTTGCCCAAAGCATGCCTGCCTGGCTCCGCTTAGTCAGACAGGCCCGAAGGACCTCCCATAATTCCTGCCCTGAGCGAAGTCGAACGGGTGGCAACTCCCGCATAGAAACCCCGTCTCCCAACGATGGTGAACCCACCACAGGATTTGGGTTTCGACGAAATTCCGGCTGTTGGCCCTCGGTGACATATCAATTTCGGGCACCATCCGGGCAAATGAAGCGAGATCTCTCGGCTCCGGTAGTGTTCACTTCGCTCACACTACCTCCACTCGAGATGACAGGATGCATTTAAAAATAAGGCGGCGCACCGATCTATTTTAGTAATCCAATGTTTTTACGCCGCCTAACATTAATAGCGGAGGTCGTCCTTGTCATGTCGAGCGGAATGACACCGCCGTCAGGCGGAGGAATGGAGTCGAGACATCTCGTATCAAATGTTTGGGATTTCGTTATAGTCACGTTCTGTCAAACACAAAATTAACGATACTCTGCATCGACTGACAATGGTTAAACAACCTCAAACAAAGCCCCTCTCCTGTATAAGAACTCGAATATTACCAGCCTCCGTTTTTCAAGGAGAGGGGTTGGGGTGAGGTCAACCCGCGAGCCGCGATGGGCATCAAGCCAATCACGTAAATGCCCGTTGATCAGGCTTATAGCCTGTTCAACCACAGGAGATTTCTCACATGATGCTTCGGCTGTAATCCGGGTGTGGAAAACTACTGGACCGTTTAGAAACTACTCTGCAGCTTAACCGCGTTCGAAATGACGGTAGGGAGGATCTGGGGATGGGGTGAGTGGGAGATGGGGAGAGTGTTTTTGCGTTTTATGTTTACCAGGCAATTACCCAAAAACTGGTACCCCAATACGGTCATTTTGAGCGGTAGGAGGTGATTGGGGTGATGGATCAGCGGCTGAGAAAGCGGAATAATTTATGGTGACTTTATCGCATCGCGAAAAATCTCCTTCGCCGGAACTGCCGCGATGAGTATCAACGCCGGGGATTGCACTTTGGTGGGGCTTACAGACGATTCAACCACAGGAGATTTCTCACATGATACTTCGGCTGTTTATTGGGGTTCGAACAACATCTTGGTGGTTTTGGGGTTCCCTAGCAGCTTAACCGCGTTCGAAATGACGGTAGGGAAGTTCGGGATTTTGCTCCTTGCCAGGATTGAATCAAAAATCAGATTTCAGATCTCATATCTCCTTTCTTTGCAAAACTCCGCGTCTTATCTGCGCTCTTTGCGTCCTGGCATCATCCTGCGACGGGAATATCTTCCCACTTAGTCGTGTAGGAGGGTGACTTGAACTCCTGCTTCATCGTCCATTCGGGAAGGGTTCCATTCATGCCATAGATGATTTTGTCACGGCCTTTTTCTCTGTTGATGGCATCAACGGCTTCAATCAACCGCTTCTTTTTATCATCTTTGGAAGTGTCGCTGAACAGGTTGCCCTGAATCTCATCCCGCCGCCTGATTTGAGTGAGCATCACACCGGCCTTTTGATAAGTGTAGTTGGGAACAAATACTTCTTTAAGTCCTGCAATGGCTGCTTTTGTGAGGTCAGGAGTGAAGTCAGTGGCCAGCGGCAAAGGCATCACCGCCGTATTACTGTAATAGGGCTGCGTTTTTGAAAACCGGTTTGTTTTCAGGAAAACATGCACAACACCGGCTACAGATTCCTGCGACCTCAGCTTCTCGGCGGCCCGCTTCATGTAGGTCGATACGGCCTCAACCAGCTGATCGAAATCACCCACTGGTTTACGGAACGAGCGCGATGACAAAATCCCTTTCCTCGGCTGATTCTCATCCTCCATCTCAATGCTCGGTATTCCGTTTATTTCCCGGTGCGTGCGGAGTCCTGTAACGTGAAGATGCTTTTTTACCCACTGCTCAGGTAACTGCTTGAAGTCCAGTGCGGTATGAACACCATGCTGCTCAAGGAACTCGTTATGTTTGCGGCCAATACCCCAGATTTCACCTACAGGAAAGCGTGAGAGGTAGACATCAAAATCCTTCACCATATCGGTGTGCATCACCCCGTTCCACAGCTTTTCTTTCTTTGCCACGTGGTTCGCGACCTTGGCCAGCGTCTTTGATGAAGCAATGCCAATACTAACCGGAAGTCCGGTCCATCGCCTTACCGTCTCCCGTATCTGCTGACCGAAAGCATGCACATTCATTCCTTTTGGCGCCTCCAGCAGCATGAATGCCTCATCGATGGAATAGACCTCAACCTCATCACAAAAATGCTTCAGCGTTTTTACGACCCTCGCCGACATATCCCCGTAAAGCGCATAGTTTGAGGAAAATACGTGGATACCTTTCTGCTCAAACTCTTTCTGATACTTAAAAGCCGGAGCCCCCATCGGAATACCCAGCTCTTTCGCCTCTGATGAGCGTGCAATCACGCATCCATCATTATTCGAAAGCACCACAATTGGCTGATTATTCAGCGAAGGGTTAAACACCCGCTCGCAGGACGCATAAAAATTATTACAGTCCACAATTGCATAAAACGGCCCCTCACCCTTGGCAGGTGCCTTTCTGAATGCATCAGTCCGTAAATGAGAGTGGTTTTCTGTATGCACTGCTGGAAGAATTGTGAATTGTGATTAACTGGTGTCCGGGTAAAACCTAATCTAACTCAATTTGCGACTATAAAACCATCCACAGGGCAATTTCATTCTTGTTCTTTAAACGAACCCCCGCAATACGGATTTATTTGATTGCCTAATTAGTGGAGATAAACATCTTTTACCTTTTGTGCGGACAAAAGGTAACCAAAAACCGCCGGGCTGGAATAAAAATTAGCTAAAGCGTACTGCGTTTCGCTAAAAGAAACCAAAGCTCCCCACCTCTCAAAGAAATTTTAGTAACTACTCAGCGGTGTGGTTTCTTTTTTAACGCTCCACTCCGCCGCGCTTCTTAACGCTATTTTTTTCCTAGGCCGGAATTGTTGTATACAAATTCAACACTCCAGAGACTTAGTACATTTATGTTTGTGCCAAATCAAGGGAGAAAATACACGTTGGTAATATGTTCCACGGACAACAGTAATTGTGAATTTTTATGCTTTAGCGAAGGGGCGGATAATAAGGCTATATACCTGCGTCGCTTTCAACCCCGTTGGTTGAGCGGAGTCGAAACCAGCGAAAGTCGTAGCCAACTAAGCTGAAACAAGCATTATCTATTGTTTATTAATTATTACTCATTCATACCCCTTGGCATTGTAGCCCTTTTCAGCTGATAAAGCTGTGGATTACATACGTAACCACGCCCCATACTTCGAAATCGGATTCTTCGGTGATTTCTACCGGTTTAAACTGAGGATCATCGCTTTCGGGGAGAAGGGTGATGGCGCCCGTGTCCTTATCGCGCTGAAGCTTCTTTACCGTAAACTCTCCGTTCAGTACGGCAACTACAATACGGTTGTGTGATGGCTCCAGCGAGCGGTCAACGATGAGCACATCGCCACTGAGGATATTTGCCGCGTTCATGGATTCACCCTGCACCCGCACAAAAAAAGTGGCAACCGGATGTTTTACCAGATACTCATTCAGGTCAAGCTGCCGCTCGATATGATCCTGAGCCGGTGACGGAAATCCCGCCTCTACGGTGTTTCCATATAGTGCAGGCTTATCCTCGGTTCTGTGAGAATTCTCTGATGATTCTAAGGGCTGTATGTCGGTAACTTTCATGAAATTGGTAAGGTGTGATGCAGGTGTGCTGTTACTGAAAGAACAACGGCAATCAGTAAACCCGTTCACAGAGAGGACGCAGAGATCCGCAGATTTACTCGCAGATTAACGCTGAAGTATATGCGATTGCTGAGTTAATAAGAGCTAAACCTTAAACCCCAAAAGTTCTAAAAATAAATCGGATAACCAATTCAGAATTCACCACCTGCCTGCAGCAGGCAGGTTCAGAATTCACAATTTTAATCAATAGTGAACCCTGTTTCGGGATATTTCGACTCGCTCAGAGCTTGTTAACGACTCAGTATCTTCATCACAGGTCGCTCTACAAACGGCAGATACCTGCTTAACAGCTTCAGGGTTTTGAGCTTCAGGGTGGGCACCCAGTGGACTTTTTTCTGATGAACCGCTCTCCATGCCACTTCAGCAATCTGATTCGGGGCGAGATTTGCGCCCATTTTGTCCAGCGTACCGGCTTTATGCTTCTGGGAGCTAATCATATTGGTCTTCACATACAGCGGCATGATGTCGGTAACGTGTATGTTATGACGCTCAAGCTCGATATTCAGCGCTTCGGTCAGACCGCGTACGGCAAACTTTGATGCCGAGTAGACCGCCAGATCAGGCACACCGTACATAGCCGAAGCCGACGACATGCTAATAACCGTCGCCCGTGGGGTTTTCTTAAGCAGCGGGAGTGACGCATAAAGCCCGATGATAATCCCCTCGACGTTGATGCGCATGGTTCGTAGCTGCTCCTCAAGCGTTACTTCATCGACAGAGCCCATGTACATGATGCCCGCGCAGTTGAACAGCGCCCCCATCATCCCACCGGTATGCTCCGAAAAGTGAGCCACGGCCGCTTTGTAGGAGTCGGAGCTGGTGACATCAAGCGTGCTGTAGCAGCACTTATCCTCACCAATAAGCTCCGATACCTCTTTTAACCCGGACTCATTCAGGTCATACAAACCCGTGAACCAGCCCTTGGACGCAAACAAAAGCGCCGTTTCACGCCCAATCCCGGACGCCGCCCCGGTTATGAATATACTTTTTGCATTTGCCATAGGGCGCTACGCTTAAAGTGTTAATTGTTGAGTGTTAAATATTGAGTGTTGAGTGTTTGTCGATCCCTGAATTAGCTTGTCACTGTTGTCACTGTTGTCACTGTTGACACTGACATACTGTTCCCTGTCTAAATTCTATATTTATCGAAGTCGGGTTTACGTTTTTCGAGGAAGGCGTCCTTGCCTTCGGTTGCTTCTTCGGTCATGTAGGCGAGGCGGGTGGTTTCTCCCGCGAAGACCTGCTGACCAACCAGTCCGTCATCAATAAGATTGAAGGCGAACTTGAGCATACGGATGGCAGTCGGACTCTTTTCGAGTATCTCCTTGGCCCATTTCACGCCTTCAGCTTCAAGCTCATCGTGAGGCACAACGGCATTCACCATACCCATCTCAAATGCTTCCTGAGCAGAGTAGTTTCTACCGAGGAAAAAGATTTCACGGGCGCGCTTTTGGCCGACCTGACGCGCAAGGTAAGCGGATCCGAAGCCACCGTCGAAGCTGGCTACATTGGCATCCGTCTGCTTGAAAATAGCGTGCTCTTTACTGGCAAGGGTTAAATCACACACAACGTGAAGACTGTGTCCGCCGCCAACGGCCCATCCGGGAACCAGGCAGATTACCACTTTGCCCATAAAACGAATGATGCGCTGCACATCCAGAATGTTCAGGCGCTGCCTTCCGTCCTCACCCTGATATCCCTTTGCCTGTCGCACGCGCTGATCTCCACCGGAGCAGAATGACCAGATGCCATCTTTGGCGGGTCCTTCACCTGAGAGAAGAACAACGCCTACATCCCGGTCTTCCTGCGCGTCCAAAAATGCATCCTCCAGCTCGAACACCGTTTTCGGGCGAAACGCATTGCGCACATCGGATCTGTTAAAGGCGATTCTGGCTATGCCATCCGCTTTTTTGTAGGTAATATCTTCGTATTCCTTGGCGGTCTTCCAGTCGATACTCATAGAAAAGATAAAGTCAGTTTTATATGATGAATGATGCTTAATTATGATAGAATCATATTATGATAAACACCGTTAATTAGCAAAGATCAGGTTTCAGGGGGTGGAGCGGTTCAGGCTTTTTTCAGGAGGTCAATTATTTGTTCTGGTTTTTCCAGGTGGATCCGGTGACCGGTTTTTGGGATAATGTGATGCGTGCTTTCCGAGCGTGTTTCGGGATTGAGCAGGGGCATCATGCTCGAGGCGATTTCAGTGAATTTGTGGTCTTCCTCGCCGGTGATGAATTGTATCGGGATTTTCAGGTTTTTGAGCTTACCACATACGCAGGGCATGGCTCCGGTGCCGAAGGCGGTGAGTGATGCGGCGAGGTGTTCCGGCTGTTGCTCTGATCGGATGTGCCTGCTTAGGGCCTGAAGCTCGGTATCCGGCGGAGTGGATGTTTTGAAAACCGGCTTGTCGTCCCAGGTTTCCACGAATGTTCCGAACTCTTCCCGAATTTGCCGGGCTAGCTTGTTATCAGCTTTTCGCCTTTCAGAGCGCTGGTTTTCCTCAACAATGCCGCAGGTCGTACTTTCAAGTACCGCCGACTTAACCAGGCTGTCACTGGAATCATTAAAGGCTTCATCAACCAGAAACTGCAGCGCTAAACGGCCGCCCATACTGTACCCGTAAAGCGTAATATTCTGCAGCTTGAGGTGGTTGATGATTCGTTTCAGGTCTTCAATTTGCTTTTTGCTTGAATATCGTACGACCGGATCGGTCGTGTTAGCACATAAAGACTGACCGTGTCCGGCCAGGTCAATGAGATAAACCGAACGATGCCCGCAGAGGTGTTTGGCGAGATGAATCATACTTTGGGAAGAGCCGGCGAATCCGTGGAGCATCAGCAGGGGAGACGCTCCGTCAGGAGTAGATTCACGCGTGACTTTCTTCACATGGTACGAAAGTCCAGGGGTCTCAATCCTGTGATGCGTTATGTGTACTAACCGTTCTTCCATAAGGATAGCCGCTCTTGCATGCTGCTGTCGGTGTCGGTCACGGCCTCAATGATAAGCACGTGATCGTCTGCGAGTGCCGCATCCGTAAGCATTTCATTCAGATTTGATGCATTATCAACTCTCATGGAATTCACACCGTAAGCAGCGCACAGCTTCTGAAGATCAGCCTGCTGAGGCGTCTCAAAATAGGTCTGATACTGTCCGGAATGACTGCTCACCGGTAGCATCCGGAAAATGGTGCCGCCGCTGTTGTTGAGAATCAGGATACGAATCTTTGGTCCTTTATAACGGGCCAGCTGAAGCAGGGCGTTGGTGTCGTGCAGAAACGATAGCTCTCCGACGATCAGCCAGACCGGCTTACCGGAACCAACGGCTGTTCCGGCTGCGGTTGAGGTGATACCATCGATGCCGCTTCCACCGCGGTTGTGGTAGACCGCCGGAAACGTCAGGGGTTGTGCATTGAATAAATCGATATCTCTCACGCTGAAGGAGTTCGACACAAAAAGCTGATACTCCGGCGCATCATTCTTCTGAAGAACCTTCAGTACCGAGCGGATTAACTGACCATCAGACAGTGCAGGATTATTTGATATCGGAGCATCTAATTTGTTGATGGCCTTGACTATAGAGTCAGACTCGATACGCCATTTGTGAAGCCATTCCGAGCAATTTTGGTGAGTATCACTATTCGGTTGATACTTATCCGAAGTAAACTTGAGCGGGGTGAAGGGCGTCCACTGTATGAAGCGCTCGCTAGTCTTTACCGGGTCGGGAATATGCTCACTGCTGCTGAAGCACCACTGGGGCACATTATGTATTGCCTTGAAAAATTCATTCAGCGCTTTGGATACGGCCGGCGGCCCAATGCGAAGAATGAAATCAGGACGTAGCTGCTCAACCTTATCCGGATTTCGCAGAAATGATTCGTAGCCGAGAATGAGGTTCCCGTTTCCGGCTGATTTCTGCATGCCACTGCTTCCTTCAAGAATATGCGGTACATCAGATGTCCTTAGCGTGTACGAAAGCAGCTCACGCTCTGCGGTCGAGCTCACGTTCAGCGGTCCGGCAATAACGAGAGGTCGCGAGGCCTGCTGCAGTTTTTCGATCAGGGCCCGGAGGCCGTCATCATCCTGTACTAAAGTATCGGGTGATTGCGCCACGTTTCCGGCTTTTAATCCGGATGCTAAAACGTGCTTAATAATCAAATCAGCACTTTGTTGATTGGGCTCCAGAGGTTTGCTGAATCCGGCGTTCAAATGCACAGGACCGGCTTTCCTCAATGAATCCTGCATAATTTGACGCGCCAGTCTGCAGGTCTGTTCACCAGAGGAGTCAGTCTCAACAACATCTTCAGCCTGTACAAAAAGAACCGGATAATCATTGAAAATGTGCGTCTGATTGATCGTCTGCGGCGCCATCATCTGCTGAAGCGCGGCCGGTCGATCAGCGGAAATAACTATTAATGGCGTGGAGGTCATTCGGGCCTCGATTACGGCGGGGTAGTAGTTGGCGACTGCGGTTCCGGAGGTGCAGATTAGTACCGCCGGTTTTCCGGTTGATTTTCCGATACCGAGCGCAAAAAACGCTGCGCTTCTCTCATCCAGAATGACGTGCGTTTTTAATAGTCCGTGTTCATTAAGTCGTGCGCCCGCAAGCGTCAGCGGCGTAGAGCGCGACCCGGGTGAAATTACAATATGCTCAACTCCTAATGAAGAGAGCTGTTTGAGCAGTCTGCATCCGAACAGAAGGTTGCGCCCGCCGTGGTCCAGACCGTCAAAAAAAGCAGATTCTTTCCGGGAATCAGCCATGATTAATTGCGGTGAGCATGGGGATGAGTTTCAGCTTGGTTTCTTCCCATTCAGAAACAGGATCAGAATCCTGGACTATTCCGCAGCCTGCATAAAAAAGAGCTTCATGCTCCTTAATCAGACCACTTCGAATGGCTACTACAAATTCACCGCGTCCCTTGCTGTTCAGCCAGCCAAAGGGAGCAGCATACCAGCCGCGGTCGTACAGTTCGTAGTCCGGAATGAGTCCCACGGCTTTTCTTGCCGGAACTCCACCTACGGCAGGAGTAGGGTGAAGGCTCTTCAGTATGGTGAAGGGGTTGTACCTGTTATTTGTCCAGGCTGAAATAGGAGTATAGAGATGCTGTACGTTTGTAAACTTTTTGATGCCCGGCTTTTCCGGATAGTTGATTTCATCGCTGAATTCACGCAGTCTTTGTTCAATAGCATCAACTACTAGCTTGTGCTCTTCCAGATCTTTGTCGCTGTTAAGCAGCTTCTTCTCCAGGATAGCGTCTTCAGTGGCCGATTGTCCCCGTGAGATACTGCCGGCAAGTCCTTCGGTGAGAATATAGTTTGAACGAATCGAAAGAAGGCGTTCAGGGGTGCTTCCTACAAATGCTGTTTTCCCCTCGGGGCGCATCATAAAAGTGTAGCACGAAGGATATTCCTTGCGAAGCTGATTGAGCACCCGGGTTGGCTGCTGTCTTCCGGAGATGGAGACGCGAACCATTCGGGACAGCACGATTTTGCTGAGTTCACCCGATTCAATATGCTCTTTGGCGGCTTCTACATTTTTAATCCACTTTTTGAGGGAATCCGGCTCCTCAAGAATATGCGGCTGATCTGATTGCTTTTTGTCACCCGCGTTTTGATTCTGTGAGGTTGAATGGCGCAGCTGAGACGTAATCTTTTCCGTTTTGGTACGGATACAGTTTTCTACAGATTCGGCGGTGTATTCA
Source organism: Balneolia bacterium (assembly GCA_022565795.1). Lineage (GTDB taxonomy): Bacteria > Bacteroidota > Rhodothermia > Balneolales > Cyclonatronaceae > Cyclonatronum. The sequence goes on along the minus strand of JAIUMA010000055.1, from coordinate 946 downwards.
GGTTTAATGATCAGGTTGATGGTGAGAAGAGAAAGTTCGCCATCGCGGATAAAGGTCCATTCCGGAACGATAAAATCGGCCTCGCCGAAATTTTTCCACTGGTCAGATTCCTGTTTGCCAAAAAAAGAAAAACCTCCCAAAAAGTGTACCCCCGCAAGGCTATGCCTGAAAGAAGAGTACTCGGTCACGTGCTCACAGAAAGCTTTGATTTCTTTCGAAACGGCTTCAAAGCGATCGGTGCCGTTTGTGGTACCCGGACTGATTTTATGAATGGCACGGCCGGCGGCCAGCGCAAGTTTTTCTTCAGGATGCTCCCAGTAATACTGAAACTGGTCGGTTTCAGCCAGTATTTCAAGCACGGCCAGCGGGTCGATACGTTCAAACGCAATGGTTACTGAAAGGACTGTATTTTGATTGTTATCTCTGGCTTTTGATAGCGCTACCTCAGCCTGTTCCGAAAAATCATCGGAAGTAAGCGCGTGCTCGAGATTTCTCCCCGCAGCTATGAACTCTCCCTGCTGTGAATGATTACTGCTGTTTTGTCCGGTTCTGCTCATGTAAAAAATAATAGGTTCGCGGCCTTAGATTGGCTACAGATATAACATTAATAACACGAAAAAGGCTGGTTTCATTTAAACGGGCTCAAATTAAGTAACCTAAAGCGGGCCAGTAAATTAAGATATGACAACGGCCCGTACCAACGATCAGAAAGCGAATTCAGGCGAGCTATCTTTCACTAATTAATGAAACGAATGGGTTGAATATAAAGAATAAAACGATAAAATTGGATTCAGATGTTAGAAATTGCCCCGTAGTGCAATGAGCAGTAATCAGTGAAAGCTAATCAGTGAACGGTGAGTAGTCCATCAATGTATCCTGCGATATCACTGTTGTCCGGGGAAAGACAATTCAAGCTTCCATGTAACTTTCAAAGACCCCGAATGGG
>JAIUMA010000054.1 GCA_022565795.1 Balneolia bacterium | reverse complement strand
AAAATCCAATGGAGCTTTAAACTCCGTACCGGTTCGAGTCCGGTCAGCGGTACATTGGGATCGTCGTTTTTGTTATTTAAACGGCGATCCTTCTTTGTTTTAGGCCCTTTTCTTATGTCAAAAAGCCAAGATTTTAATAAATTGACATAATTTATTTGCGGAAAAAGGTGTACATTTGGGTGTACAAAACGCCTTTTTCGTGAGCAAATTCTTGCCAAAATACGCTCCGGGTGTACAAATAGGTGTACAAAAAAATCATCTAAAAGAGCCGATATGTTCCTTATCAAAGTAAATACGACCTATAGCATAAGAAGTAAGAAAGGGAAGAGTCAAAAGCAGGTGTCATTGAAAGTGTCTAATAAAAAGGATGCTTTCCGAATGATGCACGAGTACGAAGATATTTGCCGCCGACAGAAAATGTGTGAGCATACGAACTTGCCTGATCTCCTTAAGATTGTAGGGACTAGTAATTATAGCCCGGGTGCCAACCTGGTTCGAATTGATGAAGCGATTGAGCTATTCATGAAAGAGAAGGAGCACAGTCTCAAAAAGAACAGCCTTGACACCTACCGATACCAGCTCAGCGTATTTAGAGGCATCTACATATTTAATGTGCCGGTAAGAGAGATTAAAGCTTCGCATTTCGAAAATTTCATCAGGAACCCTAACTGGTCTCCGGCATCAAAGCGGAACCGAATGCGGCATTTGAAGGCATGGTGGAACTATCTTCTTGCTGAAGGACACGTAAGCGATCCGTTCCCAAAGATAAAGCTACCACCCATACAGGCTGATGTCGCACCAAAAATGACATCACGCGACGAACTAGATGATATACTCAAACTGCATCGGAAAAAGCAAAAGGAGAGGATAAAGGGTAAGTACTATCATGAATGGCAGTCCCAGGACTGGTTTGAGCCTTTGATGGTTCTGTTGTATCACTCCGGAATCCGTATCAGTGAGTCACTTAGCCTGGTGGTAGCTGATATTGATCTTGAAGAGGATATTGTTAAGGTTCAGGCGCAGAACAGCAAAACCAACAAGTCGCGTTCAGTTCCTGTGCATAAAGAAGCAACAAAGCTTGTGAAAGATTATATCGAGATGGAAAGTAAAAAGAATCATGATCTGATTTTTAACCTGTCCTCAGATCACGTATATCGCGTATTCAAGCGCTACGTAAAGGAGCTAGGGCTCAATGAAAAGACGCTGCATGGGTTCAGGCATGGACGAGTAACCAGCTGGCTGGAAATGGGGTTTTCTACCATAGAAGTAGCTCAGATGGCTGGCCACTCAAACCTGGCCGTAACTATGGGTTACTCACACCCTGATGCTAGTAAGCTAAAAGAGAAGCTTGATCGGTTGAGTGGGGAGGGGAAGTAGGAGTAGGAGTAGGAGTAGGTGATATTTAAGTGTTTATTATTTCCCATCAATGTTTGGTTTGAAAATAATAAAGGTTGGGTCTGTTTTTAAATGAAGGTTCAGGAGTTTTCCTGCGCGGTAACAAACTATCTTTAAACAAAACAAGGCTTAGGAAAACCCCAAGCCTTGTTTTTTGTAAGATACAGACCCGTCTGGAACTATTCCCAATAAGTCATAATGTAGCTTTTTCTGTTTGGTCTTTTATTGCCTCTACCAATAAAGCACATTCTGGAATGTCTCTGGGCAACTTTGAGAATTTTGGCTGCATCATTCATATCGTCAGCTAGAAGCATCCATTTGTTTCCTTCTTTTAATCGCCAGCCTTTATCATCCAGATCTTCTGCAATAATATTAGAGGCATTGTAAGGTATGCCGTCTACTTTGGTTAATGGCTCATGAGTGAGGCCACTGTTGCCTGCCCAGTATTCCGTAATGTAATCAATCCTGTTCCTTCTTGGATTATCACGGCCAACAAATCCTCGCCTGGTATGTCTTCTGGCAACTCTTAGGGCGTTTCTTGCATCTTCTCTGTTATCCAGCATTTTCATTCGGCTTCTACCGTCAGTTAGTAGCCAACCTCTCGAGCCCTCATTAACAATCCTTAAGTTTCTTGGGTTATAATGTAGCTCATCGACTGTGAAAACTTCATATGGATCTTCGATTAAGTACATTCTATTGTTAATTCCACATTGATTGTAGCCAATCCGGAAACAACCATCACTACCATTCGGCCCCCAGCTGTTTTTGCATATCCAGCAACCAGCATCATCGTCGTATCCGATTACTGATACAGCATGACCTCCTTCGAGTTCCCCAGTCACATGTGAATAGACGCCGTTTGCTCCACCCTGCCAAAATCCGAAGAAATCATTATAGACATCATACCTGGTTACCAAAGGTCCTTCTTCGCGAATCCAACGTTTCATTTGATTGACTTGCGTAGTTGAATCGTAACCTGTGATTTTTTTTGTGAGCTCTGTTCCCTTAATTAACTCCGCTGTTTGATTTACAGCTCTATAGGGTAAATTATTTTCAAAGCAAGCACCCTCATCCATTAGGAAATCGAGAGAAGCAGGAATGTTCCAACCTCCTTCACATCTTCGATTAGGAATGAAAAATAATGCGCCTTCTGAAAGATCTATTGACATATTATGATCATTAGAAGCGATTCTCCAATTAGCTTCAAGTGTTGCAATAGATGCAAAAGCGACACAAGAACCGCATGAACCTTGATTCTTAGCTGCTCCTATATAGTTTTTTCCTTCAACATCTCTCCAGTCCCAGCTGCTTGGGGCAGAAGTAGTTTGAAGCATCATGGCCCTTGACCTGTTAATGAGGTTAAATGCGCTGGGTGATATATTTCGCATTCTTGGAGATCGTGCTGTCAGTGTACCGGCAGGAGGAGGATTGGCTCCTAAACCATAGATTCTTTTTAAGTCATCAGTATCAATGTTATCATCAATATCTGCAGGTAAACTCCATTTCGGCTTCCTTACCTGAAGGATTCTTTTTAAGGTTCTGATTTTCATATTATTCCAATTTTATTATTCCTACTCATTTGGCTTTTCGTTAAGCCCCGTTTTTTTTAGTGGTATCTAGTCTCCACTTTTTTTATTGTTTGAAAAGGAAATACCAATGCCAAACAATCTTTTATATGGGGTTAAGTAAGTATTAAAGCGACAAATTTTATTGAACTTACTTGTAACAAATCATTTCATCTACAGATGCGTAAATACTGTGATTATTGTTCCAAATTTTAAAATGGACCTTATATACCTGGCTGTAAGTAGGGGTTACTCACACATGGCGGGTGATAAGCTAAAAGAGAAGCTTGATCGGTTGATTAGGGAGGGGGAGTAGCTGATATTTAGATGTTTCGTTATACTTGATCTCTTTTTGGAGACATCCGTGGGGAGTATTTACTAAAGATTGCTCCTCCTTTGTTAATTCTGCGCCGAATTCCTACCCTTCATCGTTTCCAGATCCCCAATAGAGGACTTTTCCGCTTTCTTTAGATATAAGGATTACATCAGTTGACTTGATTATATAATTGTCATTCTTAAGCAAACCCAAAGGCAAGCTGAATGTCCAGCATTCATCATCCCAGGTCCTGTAAATTCTAAAGCCGGATGTATCCTTGCAATAGCTTAAATTAGAAATACCAGTGTGCTTTTGCGCAATTTCCAGGGCTTGGTTTAATGTAATCATGTAGTGTCAGGTCTTGATGAGCATAGTGATGGTTAAGCACCCCAATAAACACAAAATTGATGAATTCCTTAAATAGAAATGTTAGGTCTGCGCTGTTTGGCTTAGCGGTAGGTGATGCTCTGGGGGTTCCCGTTGAGTTTCAGGGCAGAATGTTGTTGAGCTCAAGTCCGGTGAAAGGAATGGTCGGTTATGGAACCTACAACCTACCCGCAGGGACGTTCTCCGACGACAGCTCGCTTACGTTCTGTTTAGCAGAAGCTTTGACTGAAGAGTTTGACCTTAATACCATTGGCCAGAACTTTGTGAAGTGGCGCTATGAGCAATACTGGACGCCACGTGGTGATGTGTTTGATATAGGGATAGCAACAAGTCAGGCTATAGAGCGCCTTTCAAGAGCAGTAAGACCCGATGAGGCCGGTAGCGTTGATGAATCATCGAATGGGAATGGTTCGTTGATGAGAATCCTGCCGTTAGTATTTTATACCATGGATAAACCGGCATCTGAGCGATTCCAAATTACTAAAGAGGTTTCTTCGATTACACATGGTCACATTCGCTCGGTAGTTGCCTGCTATTACTATCTCGAGTTTGCCCGACAACTTATATTGGGTGGTGAAAAGTTCGAGATATACAGAAACCTGCAGGAGGAAATCACGAAGCAGCTGGACGCCTTATTTGTAGACAAAACAGAAATTGATCTGCTCAACAGGCTGTTGGAGATGGATATAGCCGATGTCCCGGAAGAGCAGATATCAAGCAGTGGCTATGTGCTGCATACACTCGAAGCCAGTATCTGGTGCTTACTTACAACTGATAGCTACAGGGAGGCTGTTCTGAAGGCCGTGAACTTAGGCGTTGATACAGATACAACCGGAGCCGTAACCGGTGGACTTGCCGGTTTACTCTATGGATTAGAAGATATTCCGCAGGCTTGGGTAAACGAACTGGCAAGAAAAGACGACATCGCTGATCTGGCAGATAGGGTAGCTAAAGCACTTCCTCAAACCTAACCAAACCGTTTCCGATTTAGGAAGCCGATTGTTATTATCCGGCTTATCAGAAACCTAAGTTGATGTACCTATGAAATTATACTCCCTGAGCGAAGGATCTCTCAAACGAATAGCAGGCTTAACCTTTAAGCTGGAAAAAGAGATTCAGGAAATTGTTGAGAAGAATACACGTGAGCTTTTTGGTCTGGAGTTTGTTTCTTCCGAATTTGCAGTTGAAAACTTCCGGTTAGATACGCTCTGCTACGATGAAGAAAGCAACTCGTTCACCATCATTGAGTACAAAAAAGACAAAAACTTTTCAGTCATTGATCAGGGCTATACGTATCTGTCTTTGCTGCTAAATAACAAGGCTGAGTTTATTCTGGAGTATAATGAGACGCAGCAAAAGAGCCTTCGCAGGGATGATATTGATTGGAGTCAATCGCGCGTAATATTCATTTCGCCTCGTTTTACTGACTATCAGAAGCATTCTGTGAATTTTAAGGATGTGCCCTTTGAGCTATGGCAAATTCAGAAATACGATAACGGAACAATTGGACTTCAACGTCATCAGTCAGAGTCAGACGTACGGATTGAAACAGCATCGTCGTCAAAAACGAGCTCGGTTGTTAAGTCGGTTTCAAAGCAGGTGAAGGTTTTTGATGAAGAATACCATTTATCAAAAAACAAAACGAGGCCAGCTGAAATTGAAGAGCTTTACCACAAAGTAAAGGATCGTATACTTGACCTTGATGAAAACATAGAGGTGAAGTACCTGGCCCAAACCATTCAGTTCAAGCTGGAGAAGTCCATTTGTGATATTATCATCTACAACAAGGGAGTGGTGGCAATTATCAATATGAAAAAAGGGAAGCTAGACGACCCCAGAATCGAAGCCATTGATATGAGTGATAAAGGCCATTGGGGTAACGGAGATTATAAGTACAGATTCAAACCCGGCAAAGAGCTTGAATACGGTATTTATCTGATCAAGCAGTCTTATGATGATAAGGTGGTGTAAAGTTTGAGTACTATATGAAAAGAAACTTTGTGGGTTTAGGGATGGCTGGATGATAAGTTGGCTTAAAGGGGCTTCCCTTGCATAGAAGCACATCAAGTGATCGGGTTGTAATAAAGCATTTCTTCGGCAAAATATCATTGAAGTATTTATTTAATGGGGGCCAAAGCTGTTGAATTAGTTTTATTGAGATTCTTATTCTTAGAATATATATTTGTGAATGTATTAAATTCACTTTCTAATTATGACTAGGTCAAGGCAATATGCAATTACGTGAAGAGTTTGAAAAGGCGGAAGGCTGGTATCCTGCTTACAATTCAGATAGGACTAGCTCGCAATATAAAGATGATTACATTAAATGGCTTGAGGAACGTATTAAATCAGTCCAAAATGAATCGCAAAAGATTATAGAAGTGAAGTTTTTAACACCCCAAGAATTCACTGATTATACTTGGTGGAAGCAGGACTTAGATTTTGAGACGCAGAAGTTTTTAACTAAGATTGAAGATTCCGTCGATTTAGACCCTATTTTAGCGCATAATAGGGAAGGCAAATATTACTTTAACGGACATGGCCATGTGATAAGCTTTCCCGTAAATGCAAGGAAAATGTGGAAAGTAATTGGGAAAACGAATGATTATGATTATTGGCTTAAGCTTGTATTAAATGAATCTTGGCCACTCTTGGAATACGATTGGAATAAACCGGATTGGGAAGGTATCTACAAATCAAGAGCTAGGTTAACACCCTGGCTTGATTTCATAAGTACAGGTGAAGGAGAATTTTTTACTTTCAATGCTGCAGTAAATATTTGTGATTATTTCGCTGACTTCGGTATTAGGGGGGATCGAGCCAAAAAAGCTTCCTATTATTACAACAGTTGTAAAGTTGAAGAGAGAGATGAAATTAATGAAAAAATGGGATAGCTTAAAGATTAAAGACCTTCGGGAAATACACATAGATATAAGTCATATTTTATATATACCTATATTTCCAATTATCCGAATATTGCGATGTGTCCCTTTAATGTATACTTATAAATGGCTACAGGATAGTTTCCTCATGCACACTCGATGGTAAACTACCTCGTTGGTCATAAGTGTGGTGCCTGTTTTTGATTTTTAAAAAAATATGTGTGAGTTGCGCTAGATTATACGTTATTGATTTACTCGTAATGCGTAAATTTCCCAATGGGAAAGTAATCATCTTCATTGTTGTAGCCTGTGCCGACAATTTCGCTAATGTATAGGTAATTGTCTGCGCCCCAGACTAGTTCATAACGGAAGTCAGCTATGTGATTTGCATTTTGCTGGCCACAAAATATTACGATCTGATTGCCCCTTTTGCTTACTCTTAAAATCGGTCGTGTTTTTGACCACTCGTTTTCAGGTATGACATGCTTGAGTGTATTCTCACTGATTTCAATAGTTTCCGGCTGTTCATAACCTTGTATGATCGGATCAGAAACCTGAATGAATTTGCCTTGAAAATCTTCGGGTGGGAAGTCTTGCCACTCTATTTTTTGACAACTGGTCAAAAAAGCCGCCAATACAAGTATTGATAGTACCTTAATCATATAGTAGCCATAGTGTTAATGAATCCCTTTACTTACCCACTCTAAATCGTATCCAATCCAAGCTCTTTTAGAAACTCGTTGTGTTCGGCTGTTTTTGCCTGGATACGCTTATTGATATCTGACAACCGCTCATTCACTTTCTCTAGATCTATTTCGATCTCATCTTCTGCGGTGCTCACATATCTGGAGATATTCAGGTTGTAGCCGTTGTTCTCGATTTCATCCATAGAAACTTTACGTGAATAACGCTCTGTCTCTTGGCGGTACTTGTAGGTTTCTACAATTTGCTTGATATGATCAGGTGAACCATTCTTTCCATCTCCAAGCGTGTTTTGACGTTTTTCTTTTACAAAATGCTCGCTGGCGTTAATGAACAATACATCATCTTCTTTCTTGCATTTCTTCAATACGAGAATACAAACAGGAATACCTGTTGAATAAAACAGGTTAGAAGGCAGACCAATTACCGTGTCAATATGATTGTCTTTGAGCAGTTTGGTTCTGATGCGTTCTTCTGCTCCGCCACGGAACAATACGCCATGCGGCAAGATGATCGCCATTGTCCCTTCTTTGGCTAAGTAATGAAACCCATGTAATAGAAAAGCAAAATCGGCTGCTGATTTTGGAGCTAGTCCGTAACTCTTGAAACGGAAATCTTCGCCCATGGCTTCATTGGGTTCCCAACGCAAACTAAAGGGCGGATTGGCAACTATAGCATCAAATTCTGTTTTCTTGGCCGGGTTCATCTCGTTCAGTATGTCCCAATGATTTTTCAAGGTGTCACCGTGATAGATTTCAAACTCGGTATCTTTAATGCCATGCAAAAGCATATTCATCCGAGCCAGGTTGTAGGTGGTTATGTTGTTTTCCTGACCGTAAATTTTACCAATGGTGCCTTGACCTTTAGTTTGCACTTTTAGCTGATTACGGACATTCAGAAGCAATGAACCTGAACCGCAGGCAAAATCTAATACCTTATCTAACTTTTGTTTTGGACCGGTTGATGGGTCTTGACTATCGAGCGTTACGATTTTGGAAAGAATGGTTGAAATCTGTTGTGGCGTATAAAACTCACCTGCTTTTTTGCCTGAACCTGCAGCAAACTGACCAATCAAATATTCATAAGCATCTCCAAGCGTATCCGTATCGGTAGAGAACTCGGCAATGCCCTCAGAAATCTTTTGAATAATGGTGCAGAGCTTTTTGTTTCGGTCTGCTGGCGTTCTACCCAGCTTTTCAGAATTCAGGTTAATCTCAGAAAACAGTCCTTGAAAAGAATTATCAAAAGATTCGTTTTCGATGTAGCGAAAACCTTCTTCCAGGGTAATGAGCAAATCAGGGCTTTGCGTTCTTGCCAGTTCGGTGATGTTGCTCCACAAATGCTCGGGCTTGATGATGTAATGCACTTTTCTGCGCATCTGCTTTTCAAATTCAGAGATATCTTCAAGATTGGCTTCATACCAAATGGCTAATGCAGTTCTTCCATCATCATCTGCCAATTTTGGGTAATCTGACCCCAATTCTTTTTTGGCAGACTCTTCGTAGTTGGCTGATAGGTAGCGCAAGAACAGAAACGAAAGCATGTAATCACGGAACGAATCCGCATTCATGGCACCACGCAGGTTGTCTGCTATTGCCCAAAGGGTTTTCCCTAATTGATCTTGAGTTTTTTGTTTCATACTTCTTCTGGTGGAATAACTTCATTAAATATTTCAGGTAATCTGAATTTGTACTTATCTGTAAACCCGTATAGTATTTTTTTGAATAAATCTTTAGTGTCGGGGGTCATTGGTGAAGGAGCAAATATAGAATACTTGCCGTGACTGAGTAACTGCACTGCCCTGTGGAAAAGGACTTCATCCTCCAACCCATGAATAACTTCATCAATTTTATTGTAACCAAAAAAGCTAACTGCTTTTTCCATTACAGTCCTCAATCCGTTAAAATGGTATGTATGAATAACATCTGAATCTGCTACTCTTTTAAGTTCGCCCAATAAAGCAATATGGTGAAAAAATGGGGTATCTGCCGTGTCTTGCAATTTATAAGCCAGTGGGTCATTTGAATGAAGGAAAAATGTTTTCCGTTTCATCTTTATTTCGTTATACATCACATTAAAGAAAAGACTGTGGTGAGTCGACAAGACTACTTTGATCTTTCGTTCTCGTTCAACTTTCTTTTTCTCTCCTGCTTCTTCGATTTCCTTATATAGCCCGCTTTCTATTATTGTGGCTAAACCACAGGCTAACGCAATTGCATTATTTTCGTCCAAAGAAGAAATGGGATCGTCAATGTAAATGTACCTTACCCAATCATAGTCTTCAGCACCATCAATTACTAATTGATAAATAGCCAAGAAAAAACACCAGATAAATAGGTTTTCTTCGCCTCTCGATATTTTTATATTTTCAATATTCCGTGCCACTCCATCTACCACTTCTTCTCTTATGAACCTAATGGCCCAATAAGTCACGGGATTTTCTTGACCCGCATCAGTTGGTTTTACATAATTAAAGTCGATTATAAAGTTGAAGTCACTGTAATTGTGAAGAAGAGGGCGAATTTTGTTGTCTATATCTAAATTCTCAATACCACCAAAAAACTGCGAATGCTTGTTCAATAAGAGTACTCTATGTTCATCTCCATCTAAGTCATTATCCCAATAGAATAAATCTTCTGTGAAAGCATTGAAGTACAAAGTGTCTCTTGGTGGATTGTTCGTCTTGCCTAACTCCTTGAATTCCATGGACAATCTCGTCTTCCCAGTTCCATTGTAAGCATAGAAAAGAATCACATCTTTTAGAGACCTATTTTCTCCAGTAAGATATTTTCGAAATTCGGAAACTACTTCCGTTAGGTTATTGAAGTTTGTTATTGCCATATTTTAACTCTCAATTTTCGGAAACAAGCCCTGCATCAAGCCCTTTTTATGTTGCTTTAATTGCTCTATTTTCTCCTGCTGGGCGGTGATGAGTTCATCTACTGCTGATAGGCAAGAGGAGATTTTTTGTTGTTCATTAAGTGAGGGCAAGTGGATTACAATTTCTTTTATTATTGATAAGTTCAAACCACCTCTTCCACCTTGTCCCGTTGATAGTCTTCTTAAAGTTTTATACATCGAATCAATTTTGTGAAATAAAAATTCACTATCGAATTTCTTTTGATTAGGATGAATAGCGGCTATTGATTGGTTTGTACACAACTCTATATTGTTAATTGCAGCAGTTCCTCTAGTTTTTCCTTGACCGGCCAAGCCAATTAAGACACAGGATGAGGGTATCATCTTTGTACTTGATTCTTTTAACCCTAATTCAGTGATAGTTTTTTCAACTGAATAAACTCTTTTAAGGTTAAGTTCACCGGAGCTCATCCAAGGAATTTTACCGCCCCAATACTTTTGCTCTGTACTCGTAGGAGTTCCACCTGCTGAAACTTTGGCAATAGAGCCAATACTATGCTCCACCCACTCCCCATCTCCTTCATACTCTGGAAAACGCAGCTTAGGCATGGTTTCGCCTTCTTGCGGAAAAAGGTTTTGCAGCAAGCCTTTTTTGTGATCTTTGAGGGCGTTCAGCTTATCATTGTGGGCGGCTATTAGTTCATCTAAGGATGAAAGACAGGATGCGATTTTTTGTTGTTCTTGGGGCTTCGGAACCAGTAAGTTGATATCCCTAAAAAACTCTTTTACGCTGACATTTAATAATCCATGAGCTCTGCCACCCTCCTGCGCAATATTTGAAATTTCAGAGTTTAATAATCCTGCATCAAAATACTGTTCGAAAAAAGAAGGGTTATAACCATCCTTTGCTCGAAAGCAGATGTAAAGGGTGGAAACCACTCCTTTCTCATAAAACTTGAGAGGCTTGATTGCCCCCATTGGATAACCTTTTGAGTAACTCTTGTTATATGCGAAATCACCCTTGTGTAATAGATAATATCCTGTAACATCTTTGGATGATATCTTTTTATTGAAGTATTCTAATTGACTAACTAAGCCAAGTTGGGCAGATATTGTGAGTACATTTTGATTGTTCTCAACGTTTTTATTTGTTCGCCTATCAAAAACATCTTCAAATACTTCCATGTCCCACACCCCATCATCTTCAAACTCAGGAAATCTTAACTCTGGTATCAAATTTTTCTCACTCATAAGCGGCTAATCCTGAAATTTCACGCCCTTGGGCTAATTTTTTTAATTGCGGTACCAAGTCTTCCATCAAAGCCAGTTCTTTGGTTCTGCGTTCTTTCCAGCTCAATTCCAACGGCTCCAATAAATCGGTGAGCTTTTCCCCGTCAAAAATCATTCGGTTCATAATTTTCTCTACAAAGGTTTTGAGTTCAGCAGTTTCTAAACCGTGTTTGTTGGCAATATCCGCCAGTTCCTTATCGTACTTCTCTACTTTGTAGGTTTCAAAGTTTTTTTTCAGTTCTTCTGCCGTTTGCCCTTGCGTCCAGTCAACCTGCTCAATGTATTCGGTCAGGTCTTCTTCTTCGTCCATAAGGTTGGCGTTGGATTTCAGCAAGCTGATCACCTGCGCCTTGGTCATTTTCTGTTTACTCGGCTTTTGTTGAGTGCTGTCGGCAATCAGGCTCATGATGTAATCGTAATCAATCACCGCAGAGGCGAAGAGCACAAATTCAAAATCGAGCTGCTGAATGTCGTCAGGGGCATCATCACCTTCTTTCTGCTGGATTTCCCGGAGCTGTTTGGCGGTTTCCAGGTACGAACTGCGAAACTCCTGCAGGGTCTCTTTGGGCAGAATGTTCTCTATTTGCGCCTGCTGGGTTTCATCCAGGTCGGTGTACTGGTCGAGCTGGGTTTTGAGGCGCTGCACTTCCTTGAAGTTTTTCACAAACGCAATGCGTGCAGCATCTCCACGCAGGTTATAAACTTCCCCCGGTTCATTCACCAGGTTATGCTCGCTCATAAAATCCCCGAGTTTTTCAACCGCTTCCTGGTACTTGTCAATAACCACAGGAGCAGGATCGACCATCCAAATTTCTTTGGCTTTTCCAGCCTCCTCGCCGGAAAAAAGCGTAATAGCCTGATTCACCAGATGCTGCTGCGAGCGGAAATCCAGAATATTACCGTAAGGCTTGGTATCGTTTAGTACACGGTTGGTGCGTGAAAATGCCTGAATCAGTCCATGGTATTTAAGATTTTTGTCCACGTACAAGGTATTCAGGTACTTACTGTCAAAACCCGTGAGCAGCATATCTACGACAATGGTGATGTCAATCTTGTTTTTGTGCGGATAGTCCTTATTGCTGAACTTCTGATTTTTGATCCGGCCTTGAATATCCTGATAGTAGACATCAAAATTGTTGATGTCGTGATTAGTGCCGTATTGGGTATTGAAGTCGGCAATAATCTCCATTAACGCCTTTTTCTTCTCTTCAGGGTTTTGCTTGTTGTCTTCTTTTTCCTGGGCTAAATCTTCCTGTAATTGCTTGATATCAGCGGCATTTTTTTGACTGTTATGGTCGCCATTATTAGCAATCAATTGAGCAGGAGGCGAAAACACACAGGCAATATTCAAGGGCATATAATCGGGATTTTCCGCCTGTTTTTGCTTTTGCAATTCCTTGAATAAACGATAATACTCAATGGCGTTATTAATCGAAGCCGTTGCTAATACCGCATTGAACTTTCGCTGATTAGTGGCTTTGTCGTGCTTGTCGATAATCGCTTGTGCAACGGCTTGCTGTGCTATGGCTTCACCGGGTTTGGCGTGTACAGAGCCTTCACCTTTGTAATAATCGATATGAAATTTGAGCACGTTGCGATCGTCTATCGCATGTGTAATGGTATAGGCGTGCAGCTGCTTTTCAAAAATACTCTCCGTGGTTTTGTACGTTTCGTATTGGTCTTCCCGGATTTTTTGGGTGGAGTTCTCATCAAAGATTGGGGTACCCGTAAAGCCAAAGAGCTGGGCATTTGGGAAGAACTCCTTTATGGCCTTGTGATTGTCACCAAACTGCGAGCGGTGGCACTCATCAAAAATGAACACTACGCGTTTATCACTCAGCGGCTCAAGGCGTTCTCTGTAGTTTTTCTTGTACGTTCCATCCAGCGCCAAGCCCAATTTTTGGATGGTGGTTACAATCACTTTGTCGGCATAATTGGTAGAAAGTAAACGCCTTACCAATGTTTCGGTATTTGTGTTTTCTTCTACACAGCCTTCCTGAAATTTATTGAACTCTTCGCGCGTTTGACGGTCGAGGTCTTTTCTGTCCACCACAAACAGGCATTTTTCAATTTCGCTATTGTGCTTAAGCAGGGTTGAGGCTTTGAAAGAAGTAAGCGTTTTGCCGCTGCCAGTGGTATGCCAGATAAAACCATTGCCTCGGTTTTGCTTCACACAATCATCAATAGCCTTTACAGCATAGATTTGATAGGGACGCATGACCAGTAGTTTTTGTTCGGTTTCTACCAATACCATGTACTTGCTAATCATTTCAGCCAGCGGACATTTTCTCAGAAAACGATCCGTAAAATCATCCAGATGCTTGATTTTTTTGTTCTTTTCATCTGCCAAGTGATAAATGGGCAGAAACTGTTCATCAGCATTAAATTGGAAGTGCTGCTTTTTGTTATTGGCGAAATAGATGGTATTGGAGCGGTTGCTCACAATGAACATCTGAATGTAGCACATCAGTGTCTTGCTGTAGCCATTGCCTGGTTCGGATTTGTAATCCACAATTTGCTGCATGGCTTTGCGTGGAGAAATATCGAGTCGCTTCAGCTCTACCTGGACCACGGGCAGGCCATTCATGAGCAGGATTACATCATACCGATGATTACTGTTTTCGGTATTCATCCGCAGCTGATTAATAACCTCAAAGTCGTTCCTACACCAGTCCTTATGGTTTACAAGGGTATAGTGCAAAGGCGTGCCGTCTTCACGTTGGAAATACTGCTGCTCCCTCAGTTTCCTGGAAGCGATGAAAACATCTGGCTCGATAATTTCCTCCCGAAGGCGTAGAAATTCGCTATCGGACAACCGCACACGGTTTAATGCTTCAAATTTACTCCTGAAATTCTGCTCAAGTGTTTTCCTGTCGACAATATCAGGACGGTAGGTGTACTTCAACCCTTTGAGCTGCTCAATCAGATTTTCTTCTATGTTATGTTCTTTAGTCATTGAGAATAAATATCGATCTATAATACCTAGCGTGGCAATATAGCAGAACTGATTAAGAGTTGTAGAAGATTGTTGCTGTAAAGTACCAAACTGGAAATTCGGATGGCTTTATTATGCACCATGTACAAATGATTATATGGAAGCTCTAGAGATTGTTTTTGGGTTAAAATAGCTTGTCAATGCATAATCGGAGTTGTCTAAGAGTTCAAGTTTGTGAAAACTCCCAATATTAGTGCGGGGTTCGACTAATTATGTAAATGCTCGACTTGTCAATAATCTCACACTATGAAACCAATAATAAAAAGAGGACTTATCCGGCTGGCGCTTCAGTCGGTTCAGGAAATTCCACTCTGGGTCTTCAATGGTTAGGGCCTTAATATCCTGACCATCATAATACTCAATAGGAGATAAATCATCTACCAAAAGTTTGGCAGCTAAATAGGCGATTCGGGCAGAAGCTGGGATAGCATCATCAATGCGGAAATGGCCTTTCATCAGGAATCCTGTACCAAAGGCACGAATACCCTTTTGAAGTTCTGCGAAATTGGTTTTCTCAGCCTCATTGCTACCTCCTCGCTTTGCCAGGATCAGGCAGGTATTGATGGTATCACGCAATACTGCCTCCGGAGTTAAACCGGATTTGGCACCACTACTCTCACGATAAGCGATTTCGTGATCAGCAAAAGCCTTAAAACTTGCGGCTACGGTGCTAACATCCTGTATTTGCTCGAAAAGCTTGCTTAAGTCAAACAGCTGCTTGCAGATTTCCATGGAGAAGGGCTGCTTGTCCTTTCCCTTGAAGTAGGGAATACCAATGGTATTTGGAGCAAATGCGGTAAGCTTGTCACCCGTTATCGAATCAATGGTGGGAACCGTAACCAGAATATCATCATCCGTTTCAATCCACTTTGTATTAACCGGCGTTTTCTTCAGCTCCGGATATATAGAGTCTTCTATGAGCACATCCAGCAAGATGGTACCGGAACCCTGTTTGTTGGTCTTAAACGAAAATTTGTAGTGAGCCTTAGGTACCCCAGGCTGATAGCTCCGATGCTCGTCCAGCTCGAAATCCACAAAATTGGAAGTTTCCACAACCTTTTGCAGCACTTTCTCAAGCTCATCGCGCTCAGTCTTGCAAATTATGTCTATATCAATAGAGAAGCGATTGTCTTCCTCCAATAAGAGCACAAGGCTTGTGCCTCCTTTGAAGATGAAGTCCAGTCCATTTACTTTAAGCTGTTCAAGCAAATGGAGCGCATAGATCATTTTCTCAAGAATGATCGTATCAATCCGTTTATGGTCTTTTTGCTTCTTAAAGCTATTCAGCCACTCTTCAGAAAAACAATGCTTTTGTATCATTCGATGATGTCATTAATCAGGTGTGGCATGTGGGATATCATAAATTCTTTGATTTCCTTTTCCCGGTCTCTTCTTTTCGCATAGCTGAATAGCTTGGTGAAGTTGATGGCGTAATCGCTTATCGCATGTTCATAAATATGCATCAACTCTGACCCCTGCAGATAGTAGAATAGCTTTTCTTCCGCGAAAAGGTCAACCAATACTTTTTCCAGAAGGGGAGTGTAGAATGTTGCCCTATTCTCGGTTCGCTTCGCAATAGGCGAGCGGGTAATCAGTTTTTTGATGATTACAGGGCTATCGCTCTCTGAGACGTAGAAATCAATAGTTTTGTCATCCGGCTCCAGGAAAAGCTCGTTTCTTGAAGCATCTTTCAGCTCATAAAACAATGATTCCACAAAATCCTTTTCTATTTCGACCAGAATGATTCGCTTGCTGGCCTGATGCTGCGTGAACTCGTTGAGCCATTCCGTTTCCCAAATGCAGTGCCTGACACCCTCGAACTTGTCTGTTATCGACTTAGACAGCTTTATCAGTTCCTTAGAGACTTCAGGCTGGAACCCGGGTTTGTGCGAAATAGCATAAAGGCCTCTTTTGACCGGCCGTATGATGTTCCTCTTTTTCAGATCATAGATTCTCCAGCCGAAGGTGCCTTCCTTCAGATCGGGTTCAAAATTGTGGTAGAAGTCAAAGAGATCCTGCCGGGTAAACGACTCTTTATCCTTGAATTCCTCTATAAGTTTATTTTCTACGATTTTAGGCATCATTCAAAATTTTACCAAAAATACAGAATTGTGGCGAATATTGGAAATCAAAAAAACGCCAGTAATCAGAAAAACTGGTAAATATTGGAATCGTGGGTGGCGAAACCAGGCCCAATTATTATTTGGGCGGAATGTGATTTATATCCCAGCAGACACGGTTAAACATCTATAAACAACTATGAACCTCTGCAGATATCCATGGATAACTCTAGTCGCAGCAAAGGGCGTAGCAAAAAACACTAAAAAACAACAATGAACACCCGTGCATACTGGAAAACGCCAGGAAACAAGTACCCCTAAAATGGTGGAAAACATCGGAATTAATCACCAGCTATATCTCTAGGTGCATTAATCACGAAATAATAGACTCTTAATAACCTTTTTTGACTGAAATCGTATTAATCGGAGTCACTTATTGGCGAATAGTGTGATTTGGGGGACTTATCATCGCTAAGCCTTCCTGGAATAACTCACCAGGGGATAGGTGACCTGAAAGAATGGTCATACGCAACTCAATCAATAGGAGCTATACTCATGCAAGTATATATAGCTAGTCGCGAAGAACTGGAGCTGGTAATCAAACAGGCAGTTTCTGATGCCATTTCTGAAATACTTCCGGAATTAGTGCAAAAGGCTACGGCTAAGGAGTATCTGACAAAAGATGATCTGATGAAATTAACCGGCTGGAGTTCAAGAACTATTCAGAACCTGCGGGATACTCAGCAAATACCTTTTTCTCAGCATGGAAGAAAGATCTTGTACCCATATGCCGGTATCATAGAATTCCTGAAGGAGAATCACATCAATCCGAGAAAAACTCGTAGCAGGGGCTGGAGCAGATCATACTAGAAAGTGCTACCTAATAGCACGGTGTTGGTGTCAAAAGCCTCAGCCGTCATGTTAGCCCAAGCTAAGCAACCGTAATTGGTTCAGGAAGGGAGCTTCTCCATTTTTCCCTACTAAGTAGGAGGGGCATTTCATGCTCTACAGGTAGGCCTTATTGGAAGCAGTAATTCCAGTCTCGGAGTGGCTTCCGAAACCGGTGCTAGAGGGCTGTTTTGGAGCGCTTGTTAAAATTTATAAATGGCGTCTTTTCAGAAAGTCAAAAAGTTTAGCAAAGTTGGTTTGAAAGTTTGACTCACTTTGTAAGCAATTTATTTACATGTACTTAGTACCCGTAAAAAATCAAACTTTTTTCAAACCTGGTGGTTTCAAAAGTTTGAAATTCAAACCTGCTGGTTTGACAAAAGTTTGCAAAAAGTTTGACAAAAATCGGGGTTAATAGTTCATATACACATATTTTTTTAGATTCAAACTTTTAAACCTGTTTAGGTCTATTTCTGTAGAATTGAGAAAAGACACTAAAAGTGAAGAAAATGTCAGATTTAGTGGTTTTTGAGCTCAAGCCCATATTGACGCGAAATCAGTGTATATTTAAACAATTTTACATATTTACAGCATCAAGAAAGGGCTAGGTGGATTGGTAGTTTGGCCGGGATCAATGAGATCTGTTCAACTAGGAATACGGTTTATTATAACAGTGATCTGGCACACTGATAATCAGCTTGTTACTTGAATTATTGGCCGGTACAGGATGTGGCTGCATTGAGGTGCTAGTCATGCATAGTGCTAAGCTCTGGTTAATCCCGAAGGGTATTGATTAAAAGACCTCGCAAATACTTGTTTAAACAACTAAATTGATCTGCCTTTTCCCTGCTTGGGTTTTTATGGTATTGAGGGGAGAGATAGCGTCTGACAAACGAGGCTCTATAAAGGCTCAGGAGAGCTTGAAATCTTAATCGGCATGCTAAGGTATGGCTGCATTGTATACCTGACGTTAAATCTATTGCAGGTATCGGAAGGGGATTGGGTTTATCTGTGAAGCTGAAATTTTAAGCTTCTGACAACATTTTCAATATGAATAAGACATTACGGCTCTTATATTTTCACCCGAGCATCAAATAATCATTCAGCTTGTTATTTAATGACTTATAGCGTTTTGTGTAGTCCATGTCATTAGAATAATAGAGTTTTAATCATCAGCTTTTATTAAACCATCGATTAATAATATGTCAGACGACAGAAAATCAAGAGAAGAAGAACCGGTAAAAAAAGGAATGGGCTATGATGTTGAATATCGTATTGTGCTATTTGCCGAATACTTGAAAAAGGTGAAAGGAATACCAACATCATCTCTGGCCGAAAACATTGGCGTGAACACTTCTTACTTTGCTACGCTTAAGAAAAGATTGAAGAATAAAGAGACTAATCGCCAGACTTCAGCGCTTGTGATTCAGGACCTTTCAAAAAAGTACAGGTTAAATCCATTCTGGTTGATTACTGGTACCGGTCCTGTCGAAATGAATATTGGGCCTGAAAACCTCGATATAGACCTGTCTGTATTTTCGCCAGATGAAATGGTCGACTACGTGAGTAAAGCGGTTATTGATCTAGAGGGATATGATCTGCATCAGCTGTACATTCCCACTCATGTAAGTAATCAGATCCTTCGGCTTAAAATTCTAAACACTCAGGAAGACCAGGTTAAGGATTGGGACCTTGCCTTCTTAAAAGAGGCTTGTAAGACTATCAGACTTGTCCAAAAACTAAAAAAAGAAAAGCTCGATTCAGAGAGCAATGATTCAGAATTAGCATAGCCTGGCTGCTCTGATCAGCGGATAGGTGGGTGTATAAACGGGTGTACAAAATTAAAATAAAATGATCTTTATAACTAATTAAGCAAAATTATATGTGAGACTTAAAATCCAATGGAGCTTTAAACTCCGTACCGGTTCGAGTCCGGTCAGCGG
>JAIUMA010000053.1 GCA_022565795.1 Balneolia bacterium | reverse complement strand
ATACGCCTTCGCCGTTATCGACCATTTCGTCGCCTTCAATCACAGACCAGTCGTTGAACGAGCCACGAACATATACTTCATCACCGAGAGAAGGATTGAACACACCCTCTTCCTGCTGTACCGTCATATCCACCTGGAAGGTGATCATTTCGGAAGCAACATCTTCCTCAGCAATAGTAAAGGTAACGGCCCATACCTGGTTAGAGTGGCGCAGACCGGTATCGTTACCGGCCAATACGGCCCAATCCAATGTGAACGAATCGCCTGTATTTACTTCACCGAATAAGGATTCGATTATACTTACCAATTCACCCTGCGTTACTGAAAAGCCCGGACCTTCTGTCTCAATTCCGAGAGCAGGAACCATGAGCGGCAATCCGGTTACGTTGGCGAACCAGAGGTATTCAACGCCCACGCCCTGAGCATCTGCCCAGCTTACGCTTACCTGACTATCTGATCCCGGTACCAACGGCACTTCAGCATCGTTTGGCGGAGATACAAGATCGAAGGTGGCAATTGCAGCAGGATCGTAGAAATCACCCAGTTTGCGGATGACCAGCTGCGGATTTCCCTGGAAAAGGCTGATGTAACCAACAACCGTTACAGGTTCGGTCGGGATTGGAGTACCAATGTATGTTTCCTCATCATCCATCAGGATAGATTCCACAATACGGTCGGTTCTAACCGCCAGCTCGTTGCCTGCACCGTCTACAACAGTGTATGTAGTTTGGTTCGCAAACTCACCCTGCTCGTTGAAGGTTACGTCTTCGATAATTACCAGTTCGCTCTGGTCAGCTATCCCGAGATCTGAGATAACGGCCTTACGAGGAATTACCAAATTGTCTTCAGACGTAGCATCCCCAGCATCAGCAACCGGAAGCAGCTGTACGGTATCGCCAAATATTCCCACGGTGAACGTAAGACCGGTGATACCATCATAACGGTTGTATTCTTTGCTCAGGAAACCCGCTCCCGGATCATCGATGAGCACGCCACCTGTTCCGTCTACTACTACTTTTCTTCCACGGAAATCAGAAGTAAACACAAGGTATACTTCGTTGGTGAGTGTGTACGTAACGCCGTCTCCGGGCTCTGATACTTCAAAAAGCTCAGCAATGCTGGCTACTTCTACCGGAGCAGTAAGTGTCATTTCAACAGGAACTAACACAGACGGGTTTTCCGGATCGTTAGTGTTAACAACCACGTTCGCCATGTACGTATCAGCTTCCAGTTCGGTATCGAAGGAAAGCGTAATTTCCTGGGATTCACCGCCGGCTACGACACCACTTGTGATATCAGCTGAAATCCAGCCTGCAGATTCGCTTGAAACGCGGATATTGTCTACGAAACCTGCTTCTCCGTCATTCCAGTTATCATGCAGAAGTACCGTTTGTTCAACAATATCTGCACCGAACATTTCACCTTCCCAGATGAGATCTCCGTTAATGTAGTAGAAAATGGTCTCAGACGGGCGATCCACATCTATAGTAAGCTCAAACCACTCATTTACCGGGAATTGCTCGCCTGTATCGATAAACACGGCAGTTCCTTCGTCATTGAGGTCTACGAGACGTACATTGCCCTGGAAATGGAACTTAACGCGAGCGGTAAGCAGCTCCTGAGCCGGAGACTGAATAAGAATGTCGTAATCTGATCCACCGGTTGCTTCCACAAAAACATCATAGGTGAACGTCATTGCATCTTCGTCTACCAAAAACAGCGGGCTGAAAGCGCCAACGGTAGCACCATTATTCAGTCCATCATGACGGGACAGTTCTAGCGACCAGTCGCCGTCGGTTGCGCGCTCAGGCGATACAACAGGCTTAGTAGTATTATTTGAGATAGTCGACCATCCCATTTGTCCGCCAATGAAGCCCGGCTCGAATCCTTCACCAGCTTCAAATGATATCACGCCGTCTGTGAATGCTCTGCCTGCAGCCAGAGGTGCTTTCATAGATCCGGTTGTGATTCTTTGAACCTGACCATTTTTCTCATACAAGAAATTGGTCGCATCAATACCGCGCGTTCTGTTTGCTTCAGCACTGTAGTCGAAGCTCAAAGAAAACTCAAGATCAGGGCTTCCGCTGTTTGAGATAGTAAGCGTGCGGGTAACTTCCTCTCCTACAAGGGCAGAAAAAGAAATACTCTCAGGATTTACAGAAGCTGAAGGAGCGCCTGTAGCTGCACCTGAAAGACTCACGGTTGCTGGTGAACCATCGGCACCTTCGGCAGTAACGGTAATCGTACCGGTATGCTCACCTGGTGTATCACCCGGGTTGTAGATAACTGTGTAAACAGCAGACTCTCCGGCTTCAAGGCTGAAAGGCTCGAAGTCGCCAACAAAAAGCTCGTTGTCGCTCTCAACTTCACCGGCCATTGTTCCAACTCCACTATTTGTAATGGTGAAGTCAAGCTCAGCGAAATCACCAACAGGGATAGTTCCGAAATCAAGTGAGGTTGGGTTAACCACCAGTATTGGATTTTCCGGTTCTACAGCTGGTACAATATCAGCAAGATTGCGGGCAGACATGTTTAGTCCAGCGCTGTTTTCCTGAACGATACCGGTGATGTTTACCGCCACTTCAGGAATTGTTGAACCGGTGATATCAGAATCGCCGAACACGTTTCTGAACGTACCTTCGAATCCTTCTATGCTGGGGTCGGTAATATTGGTGATGGAACCGCCACCGCCAAATGTGCCACCGGCACTCTCAAACTCGATTTCGTTAATAACAATCAGGATTGACTGATCATCTTGTGTCAGCTCGTCGAGCGTGCGAACTACAGGCTCAATTACGTTGCCGGCAGATACAGCAGGACCAAAGTCGCTGTAGGCTACAAGCTGAATCTGACCCTGGAATGGATTCAGGTTTCCAACAATAAGGTCTACGTTTTCACCAATTTCGTATGATTGCACACGACCTGGTGAATCATCAACCTGGATACCAAAACCGGAGGCATCCTGGAAAAACTTGGTATTACGGAAGCTTGTACCACCGATAAAAGTGGCTTCGGTCGTTACGGCATAGATAGCACCATCGGTGGTTCCGCCACGAAGAGCCTGAATATCAGCTACCACAATCGGCGCTACCAGGTTGATGGTCCAGGTTTGAGTGGCCTGGCGAGCATCATCTTCATCGTTTTCGGCAATAACGGTCCACTGCAGGGCTACCGAAGATCCTTCATCTACATCAAGGCCGGCAAGCACGTCATAAATGGCGCCGCTGGTGAGCGTAAGGGTAGTTGCAGCTCCGTCGTTGTCGGCCGCTAGCGCAAGCAGAGGTTCTTCGAATCCTTCGCCGGGAAAGTTAGCTACCCAGGTGTAGGTATCCGCATTGTCGGCAGCTTCCCACTCAATTACAACTTCAGTGTTATCGCCTTCGAAAACCGGCAGACGGAAGTTGTTTGGAGGGCTTAGTAATGAAAAAGCGCCAATAGCATCCGGATCTTCTTCACCAACCCCGACAAGTGTGATATCACGTAGTCTTTTCTGTGAAGGAGAACTATCACGAATCCAGCGAATAACTACATTTTCACCTGAAACAGTAATAGTTTCTTCAGAAGTTAAGTATGTAGCGTCTACAGGAACAGGAGAATCAAACTCCTGAGCAGTCCATGTAGCACCACCGTCATTAGAAACTTGCACCGTTAAAGGACCGTCAGCACCTTGTCCAAACTTAGCAACATCAAAAGTAAGTATTACTTCTTCAAAGTCACTAAGGTCGAGCACAGGAGTTTGAAGTATAGAAATATCTTGTTCGAACAAGGCATAACCGCCAGCGCCAGTTCTGAAATCTATCTCAACTTCAGACCAACCCGCAGGAAGGTTTCCATCACGAAGCTCCTCGTTCAGGATAGTAATATCTTGCGATAAAGCCGGAGTACTAAACCCGGCAATAATTAAGGGCAAAAGCAAAAAGAGCCCTAAAAAGCGCTTTTTAATGCTTGTAACTGTGTTTTTCATATCGAGTTATTTATTATTTGAGCATTAGTTGATGAACAACATTTTTCAACATTAGTAATGTAGCGTAAATGGCAGGCGCATTCAACCACTAAGCTTTACCTCAGTGTTAATTTTTACCAATACTTTTAGGTTTTGAAGAGCTTTTTCGGGATTTCTGTAGCAAGTCACTCCATCCCCTTAAAGCTATCATCGGCCGTATGTGTCCGGGAGCTTTGATGGAGCGGTTAATTTTTCGGATACCCGTTTACTATTTACTAATCCGGTGAGCTGAGGAATACCCTCCATCCCATCATGATTGTGCATCGAAAAGCGCTGCTGGTAAAGGGTGATGGCTTCCGATACTTTTTTCACCATTCCGGCCGGAACACGTAGCTCGTGTAGCTTACCGATGAAAGCAGTAGTGCCTTCAACCTTTTGAAACAGATTCTCCAGTACAAGATCAAGCTCTTTTCGGTTCGCGGATCTGGCCGGATTCGTGCTAAAGCGGGAATCTGCCGCGATGGTTTCATCACCGAGCGCAATACACAGGTTTCTGAACTGCGCGTTGTTCCCTACAGCCAGAACTATATCACGTCCATCACCGGTCGCAAAGCTGTTCCCGTAGGGATAGATGTGCGGATGCTCGCTTCCCATGGGCTCCGGCTCGGCACCGGCATAGAGCCAGCTCCCCGCCTGATTGGCCAGCGAGCTGACAGCGGCTTCAAAAAGCGAGGTTTCAACATGGCTACCTTCCCCCGTTTTGAGCCGGTGAATAACCGCGCATAACACAAGTTCCTTCAGGTGGTGTGCCGCCAGGATATCAATTAGCGCTACGGGCATTTTCATAGGCTTTCCGTCCGGCTCACGGTTCAGGTACATGAAGCCGGTTTCTGCCTGAAGCAGCGCGTCGTAGGCCGTCCGCGGATCATCCGGACCAAAACCGGTGATGCTGCCATAAATAATTTCAGGCCGGATAGCTTTTACGTGCTCGTATGAAAGCCGTAATTTTACAGCATCGCCCGGCTTGAAGCTTGTAATCATGATATCGGCTTCACGGATTTCATCTTCCAACCGCTCACGATCTTTCGGTTTCGTAACATCCAGCATCAGGCTGGTTTTACCCCAGTTTACCGAGCTGAAGTAGCTGCTTCGTCCGCCATCCGGCTTCTCTCCGGTCAGTTGCCAGCTCCGGGTTACATCACCCTGCGTGCCGGGATGCTCGATTTTGACGACCTCAGCTCCAAGCTCGGCCAAAAACATCCCCACCGACGGTCCCGCCAGCACGGCCGCCATTTCGACTACCCTCATTCCTTCAAGAATCTGCATAGAACTCTGGTTTGTGAATTTTATATCCCGTTTTATACAAGATAGGTTTCGCCAAGTTGAAATGCTCGGGATGTGTTTATGCGATCCCAGAGGTAGATGAAGGCTGTTTGGGGGCTAAAGCCCTGTTTGGGCTGTCATTATTCGCTGCGCGGCAGATGATGAAACCTGCATCCGGGTATGCTCCCTTCGGCTCCGCTCAGGGAGCGTGTAGGAAAGAAGGAAAAAGAGAACGATTCCGTCCCCCGCTGGCTGAGCGGAGCCGAAGCCAGCGGGAGCCGGGGCCACTTTGCTCATTCCAAAATTATCTCAAACAAGCATGCATATCATTCGGCATTCTGCCCCAACTCTCTTATTTTTAGCCCAAAGAACGAACATTATTTATCCTTCATATCATTTGATTCTGACATTATGAATTTCCTTTCCAATCTCGGCCTTTCGGGCCTTAATTACGGAACCTCCACCGGGCAGCAACGCCTGGGCAGTGAAAAGAACTCGAAAACCATAACCAGCTACTCGCCTGCCGACGGCTCGGTTATTGGTGAAGTGACCCTCACCACTCGTGCTGAATACGACGAAGTAGTTGCCGCTTCACAAAAAGCCTTTGATACCTGGCGCATGATGCCTGCGCCTCAGCGCGGAGAAATTGTCCGCCAAATCGGCCTTGCGCTCAGAAAGCACAAAGACGACCTGGGTCGTCTCGTTTCCTGGGAAATGGGTAAAATCTATCAGGAAGGTCTGGGTGAAGTTCAGGAGATGATTGATATTTGCGATTTCGCCGTGGGGCTGTCGCGGCAGCTGTATGGGTTCACCATGCATTCGGAGCGTCCGCGCCACCGCATGTACGATCAGTATCATCCGCTTGGGCCGGTTGGCGTTATTTCAGCGTTCAACTTTCCGGTTGCCGTATGGAGCTGGAACGCGATGCTGGCGGCCGTCTGCGGCGATACCGTAATCTGGAAGCCATCTGAGAAGACCCCGCTCACAGCTGTGGCGTGTCAGAATATTGTAGCCGAAGTACTCAAGGAAAACGACCTGCCCGAAGGCATTTTCTGCCTCATCAACGGTGACCGAGAAGTGGGTGAGTGGCTAACCACCGATAAGCGTATTCCGCTCATTTCCGCAACCGGTTCAACCCGTATGGGTAAGGAAGTGGCCAAAGTGGTGGGCGATCGTCTGGGCAAAACCATTTTGGAGCTCGGCGGCAATAACGCCATCATCATTTCAGATCAGGCGGATATTGAAATGGCGGTTCGCGCGACGGTCTTCGGAGCTGTGGGTACGGCAGGACAGCGCTGCACGAGCACACGTCGCATCATCATTCATGAAAACGTATATGATCAGGTGAAGAGCCGCCTGCTGGAGATTTATGAAAAGGTAACCATTGGCAACCCGCTTGAAGAAACAACGCTTGTTGGTCCGCTCATCGACAAAGATGCCGTGGCCACCATGCAGCGTGCACTGGAGCAGGTCAAAAAAGAAGGTGGCTCCGTAATTTTCGGCGGTGAAGTGATGGAAGGTGAAGGCTTCGAAAACGGGCACTATGTGCGTCCGGCCGTTTGTGAGGTGAAAAATGAGTTTGATATCGTGCAGTCAGAAACCTTTGCACCTATCCTCTACCTCATGAAATACAGCACGCTCGATGAAGCCATCCACATGCACAATGATGTTGTACAGGGACTCAGCTCATCAATCTTTACGCTCAACATGAGAGAAGCGGAAACCTTCCTGAGCCACGTGGGCTCCGACTGCGGAATCGCCAACGTTAACATTGGCACAAGCGGTGCGGAAATCGGCGGCGCATTCGGCGGTGAAAAAGAGACCGGCGGCGGACGCGAATCCGGCTCCGACGCATGGAAAGCCTACATGCGACGTCAGACCAACACCATAAACTGGAGCGATGAGCTGCCGCTTGCACAAGGTATTAAGTTCGACGTTTAGGATTGGTCAACCTGATTAATTAACCCGGAAAGCCCCTGAGATTTCATTTAACAATATCTCAGGGGCTTTCTGATTTTTAAATAGAAAAGACATATTGAAGTGACGTAAATTCGCGCAGATTATAGCGGATTCGCGTAGTTTTTTGACTACGGATTTTGAATCACATGTTCGGTGTGTTCTTTGCCGCGGGTTTGGCTGTCTCCTTCTCTGGTGTCCGTTACTCCGCTGAAAAACGGGGCTACGGCCAGCAGAACGACTAAAACGAAAGCGGCCAGCAACAGGCGGAAGCGGCGTTTTGATGACACAGCTTCTTCACCGTTAACTTTTTCTCGGCCCTTCATTTTGCTGATGATCCAGCTCCAGTGCAAAAACAAGTGCGTGCCAATCAGAGCGATAAAGGCTACGCTCACCCAGAAATGAATATCTCCCCAGCCGTGTCGACTCATGCCCCATATCTCCATGTGGCCCGAGCCCGGAGGCAGAACCCAAAACATGATGATTCCCGTTGAAATGAGCAGTATGAAGGCGACTGCGGCGAAGGCGTCTATGGCGAAGTTTAACTCATGCTTTTTCATGACTCTCTACTCCTGTGCAAACAACAATATCAATGTATAAGACCCTGAGAGCGGGCTTTCCGTCACGGGACGAATGATTCAGGCTATATTCTAACCATCACATTAGAATTTAAGAACAATCAAACTCATAAGCCATCCGCAAAAAAAACAATCCACAAAAACGCTCCAGCATGTCCCCTTTTGATACTGAAAATAAAAGAAGGCGCCACCCCTTCGGACAGCGCCTTTCCTAAAACGTTCGCCTGCGATTAGCAGACCTGTTTTGTGTTATACAATCTCTACAAGCTCAATCTCGAACTTCAGGTCGCGGCCTGCAAGCGGGTGATTGGCATCGATGGTAATATGTGATTCGTTGAGATCGGAAATCACAACCGGCATGGCGCCGCCATCGGGCTGCTGAAGCTGAAGCTGCATGCCAACTTCAGGATCGATATCAGCCGGTAGCTTCTCACGCTCCACGGTGATAATCATATCTTCGCGAACTTCGCCGTAGGCTTCCGCAGAGGGAATTTCTATCGTGGTTGAGTCGCCCGGAGCAAGCTCAAGTACGGCTTTTTCAAAACCCGGGATGATGCTTCCTGAACCGATTTCGAACTCAAGAGGCTCGCGCTCGCGAGAAGAATCGAAAACGGATCCATCATTTAATGTACCGGTGTAGTGAACTTTAACTTTATCGCCTTCTTTTACTTGTGACAAAATGGTATCCTTTGTTTCTGTGTTTATATTAGCATGATGAATTTCGAATTCACCAGTTTATTTTCAAGTTTCCAACGTGAGTTGCCAGCTATTGTTATTCGGGATATCTGACTTGTCTACGTTATGATTTTCAATGCTTTATGGTAAAATAAGGCAGCTACGGCTGACTTCCATATCCGATTGGGTACTATTACGTTTTTTTTCTTTTAGCCATACGATTTCACATGAAAGCATCACCCTACAAAACGAATCACGAGGGCAAACCCCGGCGCATGGGGGTTGAGCTGGAGTTTTCGGGTCTCACGCTTCAGGAGATATCCGAAAGTATAACCGAGCTCTATGGTGGCACCATTGCGTATAAGGGCCGATACATCAGCGAAATACACACGGAGCGTTTCAAAGAGGCCGGTAGCTTTGCGGTCGAGCTGGATGCATCGCTGCTTAAAGACGGAAAAATGAGCGGATATCTGGATAAAATCTCCATGGGTAAAAAAGATATTGCCGACAAAATTGAGGACATCATCGCCGATTCGGCCATGGATTTTGTGCCGATGGAAATTGTGAGTCCGCCCATACTTATTTCCGACCTACCGGAGCTGGAGCGTCTGCGGGCTTCTCTCCAGCAGCAGGCCGTTGAGGGCACGCGCTCGTCTGTTTTCAACGCGTTCGGACTTCACCTCAATCCCGAGCTGCCGTCGCTTGATCCGTCCGAAGTTCGTGACTTCCTGCGCGCCTTCATACTCATGTACGACTGGCTGGAAGAGCATCATGATGTGGACACAACCCGGCACATCACTCCTTATATCGATCCGTTTCCCAAAAAGTATGCGCGGTTGATCATGCAGCCAAACTACGAGCCGGACATCACAACTTTAATAGACGATTATCTCACGCATAATCCAACCCGGAATCGCCCATTGGATATGCTTCCGCTGTTTACATTCATTGACGAAGATCGGGTGATGGCCGTTGTTGATGACGGACTAACATCAAAACGGCCGACCTTTCACTACCGGCTGCCCAATTGCGATATTTCGAATCCAAACTGGACCCTTAAGGAAGAGTGGAACCGCTGGGTGGTGGTAGAGCGAATTGCATCAAACAAGGACAAGCTGGAAAAGCTGACCTCTTCTTATCTGGAGTTTTTAGAAAAACCGGGCAAGAGATTTGTGTCCGTTGTGGGGAAACATATCAAAGACTGGTTCAGCTGAAAACCAATCGGCGAACTGACTGAACAATTCAACTAACGATTTACAAAATATGGCGGGGAAAAAGAAGCCGGTAATCGGGGTAACCGGTCCGGATAAAGGGGGATTTATCGCGTGGTTTTTTACAGCCATTGCCGTCAGGCGTGCCGGAGGAAAGCCCAGGCGTCTGAGGCCTGAAATGAAGCGAAAAATCCCCGTACTCGACGGTCTGATAATCGGAGGGGGAGCCGATGTAAGTCCGGAGCTTTACGGAAGTGAGGAAATCGAAAAGCTGCGCGAGCTTTCACGGGAGAAAAAGGGCCGCAGATGGCTTCGATTCATCTTTTTCTTTGTGAGTTTCGGGATTACGCTTGTGAGGAAGCTATTCAGTCTTGGCCACCTTGCCGGGCCGGATCCGAAGCGTGATGAGCTGGAAAAAAAGCTGCTTACCAATGCGCTCGAGCGGGGCATTCCGGTTCTGGGCATCTGTCGTGGGGCACAGTTTATTAACGTGCACCTGGGCGGCACGCTCCATCAGGACATCAGCGCGTTCTACAACGAAACCCCGAAGGCTGAAACCATCTATCCGCGTAAAGAGATCATCATCACTAAGGGGACCAGTCTGCATCAGATAGTGGGGTCGGATAAGGCAAAGGTCAACAGCCTGCACAATCAGGCGGTTGATAAGCCGGGTGATGGCGTCGTTCTTGCCGCAAGTGAGCCAAACGGCGTGGTTCAGGCCATCGAAATCCTGGAGCACCCGTTTGTGATTGGCATACAGTGGCATCCGGAATACCTGCCTCAGATTGAGTCGCAGCAGAACCTTTTTCGGGAAATGGTGAGACTGGCAGGAGAGGGTACCCCCTACCCCAAAGCATGAAAAAAGCCGGATCCGGAAACTGAGAACCAGTTTCCGGATCCGGCTTGATGTTTTACCACAACGGCTTAGTTCTTCATGCTGATCTTATTTAACCAGCGTCATTTTACCTGAAGCGGTAAACCCGCCAGCCATTATTCTGTAGATGTACACACCGCTCGAAAGCCGTGATGCATCAAAGGTTATGGTGTGGGTTCCGGCTGTTTGCTGCTCATTAATCAGCGTGGCCACGCGCTGGCCCAGCATGTTATATACTTCAAGCGTAACGTGGGAGGCATCAGGCAGACCGTAACTAATCTGTGTGGTTGGGTTAAACGGGTTCGGATAGTTAGGCGAGAGAGAAAATTCGGTTATTACCTCCGGATCATCTACGGAAGTGGCCTCAATAGTTGAAAAACTCCAGCTTATTTCCTCGTTTTGTGCTGTTTCATCATCCGCTACAGCACCAGCTGGTATGGTTACGGTATACGTTTCCTCAAAAAGTAGTCCGCCATGACTGATCATAAGCTCAGAGCCATCTATAGTACCTTCGATACCGGAAAGACTGTTACCATTTGAATCCACAATCGTTATTCCGGAGAGGTCCGTTTCCAAAACTGGTGAATTGAACTCTGCAGTTATCAAAGAGTCAGGGTCAACGTTTTCACCGCCGTCTTCGGGCGAGAGCGCAACAACCACCAGTCCCGAACACTCCTCATCACCAAGAATATTCCAGCCGAGATCATCAATCAGAAACGCTCTCCCATCAGCAGCGTTACAGAACATCAGCTCTTCAGCGCCTAAAGTCAGACCAGTGGGAGCCATGTTAAATGCTGCCCACCCGTCGAGGGTCTGGTCGTAGTGCTGTATACTTATGGCGCTTGAATTTAACATTTCACGCATATCGGTGGCTTGCGCAATATCCCAGTCACCCAGATTGGAGCTGAACTGCTCAGCCTCAAGAAACATTCTGAAGAAAATACTGGCGCTTTCCGTATTCCAACCACTAATATTCTGATTAAAGCTCTCGCTGCGGTTAAACATGGAGCTAAATGTGGTAACGCTCTGTACATCCCACTCTCCTATATCCTGATTAAATGATTCCGTGCGCATAAACATAGCGCTCATGTTTTCAACACTGCTTACGTCCCATTCCCCAATATCCTGGTTGAATACATCAGTGCTCATAAACATCTCGCTCATATTCTGAACGCTTCCTACATCCCATGCGGTGATATTTCCATTAAAAGCTCGTGCCAGATAAAACATGCCCGACATATTAACCACACCGCCTACATTCCATTCATTCAAATCCTGATTAAACTCAACGGCATTATAAAACATCAATTCCATATTGGTTACGTTACCAACATTCCAATTCTCCAGTTCCTGATTGAAGGAACCGGCACCATGGAACATGAGTGCCATACTGGTAACACTCCCTGTATCCCAGTTGCTTAAATCCTGATTAAAACTCCCGGCACCCTGGAACAT
This sequence comes from Balneolia bacterium, assembly GCA_022565795.1. Lineage (GTDB taxonomy): Bacteria > Bacteroidota > Rhodothermia > Balneolales > Cyclonatronaceae > Cyclonatronum. The sequence goes on along the minus strand of JAIUMA010000053.1, from coordinate 7,416 downwards.
GCCTCCCATATTATCGACATTGCCTACATCCCAACCTCCGATTTCCTGATTGAAAACCGAGTTATTTCTAAACATTTGACTCATATTCACTGCACCGGAAGTATCCCAGTTGCTCAGGTCGTTATTATATCCGCTGCTTTCAAACATTCTGGAAAAATCTTCCACATTGCTTACATCCCAGCTGTTCAGGTCTCCGTTAAACTCCCCTGCCACAAAAAACATGAGATTCATGGTTGTAACGCTGCTTACATCCCAGTGGCTAATATTGGCATCAAACTGCTGCTGATTAAAAAGGGAAGACATATCTTCAATACCACTAGTGCAGCTTGTTTCAAGCAGTTCAAATTCTTCATCATTTATAATTTCATCAAGCTGGCCACGGTCTCGCTTGGTATAAACCACTCCATCAACCTCTCCGGTATCACCAACCGATGCAAGATCACAAATGATGGTTACTCCATTGTCGGCAAGGAAAAAATCGGGCTCTACACCGCCATCTAAAATAGTCCAGTCATGCTGATCTATGATGCTTTGTCTGGCTGCTTCAGCATTTGGGGTATACACACTGTTTCCGGCATTAAACTCAACACCGTTCTGTAGCGAAAGTCCATTCCAGCCCAGAAGCAGCGCATCATAATTTTGAGAAGAAAGGCCGGCATTCGTAAGGAAAAAGGACAGGTTTGAAACCCCGCTTACGTCCCAGCTTCCAAGATCCTGATCAAAAGAAGTTGCGCTCCTCAGCATTTGTAACATGTTGGTTACCGAACTAACATCCCAGCTGCCAATATCGCTGTTAAAACTTACGGCCAGATAGAACATACCACTCATATCCTGCACAAACCGAGGGTTCCACTGGCTCAGCTCGCCGTTAAATGATGAGGCCTCTCTGAACATATTTTGCATATCCAGTGCACTGCTCACATCCCAGTCTGAAATATTCCCGTTAAAATCGGTGGCCAGCCAAAACATCCAGCTCATAGCGGTTATATTGCCTACATCCCATTCATTTAAGTCCTGATTAAAGCTTTCGGCCATATAGAACATGCTGTTTGCAAACTCTACACTGCTTACGTCCCAGCTGCCGATATCCTGGTTAAATGAACTGGCACCCTCAAACATATTCCCCATATTAGTAACACTGCTCATGTCCCAATGGCCTATATCAGCATTGAAGTCGTCCTTACCCATAAACAGCTCGCCTGTACTCGTAATACCGGATGTACAGCTTGTTTCAAGCGCATCATAATTGCCATCGCCTATAATCTGATCGAGCTGACTTCGATCGCGTTTAGTATAGATGATTCCATTAACCTCTCCTGTATCACCAACCTCTGCATCCGGACACATAATTGTGATACCATTATCATGGAGAAAAAAGTCAGGGTTAGTTGCTGCATTCGATTTAGCCGCTACTGTAAAGATCAGCAGGCTTAATAAGGTGATTGTCTTCTTCATAGTTTCTTACGTTAATGCCCGGGATATGTAAACACAGTATCATAAAATCAGTTTTTTTTAACTGATAGATTCCTGCTCCCCGGTGCAATGAGTTATGGGTGTAGTTTGCCGGTGTTACAGTTCAACTAGCTAGTTCATCAGTAAAATGGCTCTAACTAAGCCCTACCTCAATACCTATAAGTAAGTATTATTTGTAAAAAATTTGGTCAAGATGGATTTTGCAATTCCCACAGCAAAATTCAGCATGAATATGACTGCAAAAAAAAGCCGGAACCGGATAACTGTCGCTCAGCTTCCGGATCCGGCATTATGTTTGATTAAAGAGCGTCTTTTATTACCTGCTTTTAATTCGTAATCTCAAAGTTGAGTCTCTTTCTTAATCGGCTCGCCAATACTTCTGAACTGGCAATCACATGCCGTCCAGTTCTTCTATTCGCTGCTGGAGCATCATTTCGAGCTCTGGCAGGTTTTCGGCCACTATTTGCTCACCTTTAGCCATACCGCGCTGCATCATGGGCATCTGCTTACTTACAAATTTCTGACCAATATCAGTGCGATAGAACGCAGTAATCTCCTTGAGCTCTTCTTCAGAAAACTCATCCATATACATGCCCACATACACGTCCTGAATCGCATCCCAGCTCATGTGCTTCCGCAGGAATGATTTCATGATATCTTCAAACATTCCCATTTCTGGGCTTTGACGAATCTGCATATCAATCATCGCTTCTATAGATTCCTCAAGCTGTGCGGGTAGGTTCATAGTTATCAGCAATTCCTTTGCCGCTTCATAATGGCTGTCCTGAGTATCCTGGGCGATTGCGGTCGTGCTGAACAGTGCAGTTAGGGCAATAGTAAGCAGTACTTTCATTTGTATCTATCGTTATATGATGATTGGCTTTATCTGTAAAAAATTAATGGGCTCATATTAGCTGTTCTCTTTCTTATTCACAACCCGGTTCTGGAAAAAGCCTGAACATTTCAACCCGATAAAACAGAAACAGAAACAGAAAACGATGGATCGGCTCTCTGGTGTTGTAGACTATCAATCTGAAAATACTTTTCTCCTTTTAAAAAAAACTGTATCCGGCATGTCTGAAACCCTCAAACAAAAAGCGTTGCGCAAAATGTATCCGCTGTTCCGTAAGTTAGGAAAGAGCGGCAAAAACGGCACGGTGCTCATAAATGAAAATGATCAGAAGCCCGGCACATCATTTTATGAGCTTCAGGCTGAGTTAGGCAGTGGGAAGCCTGTTGATTTTTCCGGATTTCCGGGCAGAAAAGTGATGCTGGTAAATACGGCTTCAGACTGCGGATATACGGGTCAGTATGATGAGCTTCAGAGCCTTCATGAGCGAATGGGTGATCTGCTTCAAATCGTCGCATTTCCGTCGAATGATTTCGCTAATCAGGAGAAAGGCAGCGATGATGAGATATCTGAGTTCTGCCGCATTAATTATGGCGTTACGTTTCCGGTTGCGCGCAAAGGCGAAGTACTAAAAAGTGATAATCAGCAGCCGGTTTTCCAATGGCTCACCAGTCCGGAACAGAACGGCTGGAACGACCACGCGCCCGACTGGAACTTCAGCAAGTACCTGATCGACGAAACCGGCACCCTCACCCACTATTTCGGCCCGTCTGTCTCTCCGTTGGATGACGTGGTGCTTTCGGCTTTAGAGCAAAAGCGATGAACCAGCAGCACTGCTTTTATTCGGCTAATTAAAATCAAAACGCCCGTTCCGAAACCGGAACGGGCGTTTTATTTATTGTTTAACAGCTGCTTCAAATCACATTAGCAGCAGCTTTCTGTTAAGCGGTTTCTTCAAGAGCTTCGTCTTAGCTTTCTGAACACTTGCCCGGACCAAGCAGACCGTTGTTGTACTTGTCCAGGATCTCAGCAAGATCTCTCCATGAACGCGCAGCTGGCCCTCTTAATGACCCGGCTTGTGCCGGTGTATAGGTTTCAAACAAGGTTTGAGCCTGTGTCCATGCATCCAGAACGTCAGACGGGATATCAGCACCGTTGAGTACGTTCAGATAAGCTGCAATCCACTGATGAGCAAGCTGGTAGTACGCATTACCACCGGCCGGAGGAGTCCAGAGAACCTCGTAATAGGTCTTACCGCTCAGGAAGAACGGCGCATCTTCCGCCCCGTTCGGAACGTTCGCCCAGTTTTCATCATACGGAGCAGGTCCGTAGATAGAGTGCGTTCTCCAGTATCCCTGGCTTAGCGTACAACCGGTCTCACAGGTTAAGTCGTAGTATACGAGCGACTCGAAGTAGTCATACTCGCTGAAGCTGGCGATGTTGGCAAGCTGACCTTCACCACAATCTTCCGGAGAGAAAAGGTAATCTCTCAGGTCGATGGTATAGGTGAAGCTGTACGCGCCGTCGACCAGATCTTCCAGATCTACCGTACGGTTGGCAGATGGAACAAGGCTGTCTTCGATGTCGATGCTGGTGTTTGTCTCATTAGTTGGATTATCCAGGTCGAAGGCAACTGCGGCGGTTGCAAAACCACCTTTAACCGGACTGTCTGCTGAAGCAACCGCAGTCGCAACGTTCAGAAGCGCCTCATCCGGCATTTCGTCGAAGCTGTAGCTATAGGTACAAACCAAAGAGCCACCGCTGCTTATCGTATGAGGGAAGGTGACATACGGACAGGTAACATCCAGGTCTATTCCACCCATTACGTCAGTAACGGCGTCTATTTTAGCGCTCATTCCCCAAAACTCAGGGTTTGTGATTGTAATGGTACCGCTAACAGCGAAGTTGTCATCTACAGCCGTTGCGCCGCCAAAGACGGTGTATTCGACTTCGAAAGACTGACCAACATTGAGCAGCAGCGGATTACCTATCATTGAGCCTGAGTCGTTAGACTTATTGATGGTCCATTCCCAGTCGCGATCGAAGGTTGTTACAGCTGTTTTTTCGACATCTACAGTCGGGTTATAACAGAAGTTCACATGGCTGATACTGTCGCGGTCTGACAACACGCCTGTGTCGCTTGTCGTTGCCGGATCATACGTGTACAGCGTTGAAGGCGTACCAGCTTTAACTTTTACCACGCTTATCGGATAATTAGCGCTCCAGTCGAAGCCAGCATTGTTGCCCTCATAATTGTTGCTGTAGTTTGTGATCGTAACAACCAGCGGTCCCCCCGTTCTCATTCTCGACATTGCCTAACGCCACAGAATAAGTGCCATTAGCCGGATCACCGATTCGGAAACCGAATGAATAGCCAAGATCGACGCACTTTGCAGGCGGGGCATCGTTTTCTATGATGGTTACGTCACGGTTTACCAGCAGCGTGCCTGCAAATATACCGGAACCATTGTCGCTCGTTGAGGTCTGAACGCGTACATCCTTATCGTTTATTGACGAAGTGGGTCCGTTGTCGGAACACGACGTCATAGCGAAAAGGAGCGTCGCAGCCAGTAAATACTTACCAAGAGCTTTCATAATTGCTCCTTATGATAAATTGAGATGCAAAAAAGAGTAGGGCCCTTCTTTTGGAAGTAAAGGTGCGGCTGTCAAGTGGCGTCGAAATACAAACTTATATACCCTTCCTACTCTTTGGTTACCTCTTCTGCGCTTGCTCAAATAAGGTGCTTTGTTAAGCTACTTAAATATAGACAGCCAGCTGATCATTTTTATCAAACTAAAATTAGATTTCGCTAATAAAACCCTCTTTGGGGGTTATATTTATTTAATAAATAATTATCCTAAAACCTTGCTTATTAAAGCCTTACAAGTATTATTGGTGGTACAATTATTATGGCAAATCTGATATGTTTATTCATTTCGTCAGGTGAAATAATTAAACAGTGACGGGTTTTTCGGATTTCAGACCCTTTTGCAGGTTCCGGTAAAATCAGATGCACTTCAAATCTTTGAACCTGTTTCCTTTCTACCATGTCCACTTAGCTTCATCCCATTCGGATGGCTTTTCTATTTCTCTTTGGTCAGGTAAAGTATCATCACCTTGTTCTGACATTTTTTCAAATGCCTCTCCCCAGTTTTTTCGTGATGTTTTGGCTGGACGGAGCACAATTTCATTGTCTCTGAGGATCATCTCGATTTCCCCGGTTATTCCACTTTCTTCAATCAGAGGTTTTGGAATTCGGACACCCTGAGAATTCCCAATGCGAATAAGTTTTGTTTTCATAGCTATCAAGTTTAGATGATTGCTTATAAACCTGAGCTCAGGTAATAACCCATACATAAAACTTAGCGCAAGAAATTGATATTATTAAATTTGCATTAATTCATGTAAAATCATGTCCCGTCAGGGACATAAAATGGGTAGAAAAAAACCACCCCAAAAATTAGCGTGCCGTTAGGTACGCCATATGATCAACGATGGGGAATGGGGCAAGAGCAGAATTCTGAATGCACATGCTGTACCTGACGGCACAGAGAAAGGGGCTGTTTTCGGTTTCCTACCCATATTTCGTACCTGACGGCACGAATAGGTTTTATATAATTGTTTATAAATACGAACAAGAATATTACCAAAGAGTCGAGTACTCAGTTTGCAATGCAAGCCAAAACATAAGAAGCTTTCGGAATCGGATATTGAACGCTTTGAGCAAACATTTCCCCACAAGCCGTACAAGGGGATCATTTTATAGACAGGACTTTTAATTATTTAATTGAACTCAGGTTATGAATATAGAATCACAATGTGCCTACATTTCAACGCCTGTAATGAATTTTAATTGAGCTCCTTAACGAAAAGGCATCTATTAAATGCTGAAATTAACACTTACATACAAAGATGTGCTCCAAAACCTGTCGCGCCCTTCGTGCAAAACTTCGCGTTCCTTAGCGGTAAGCAACGTCTATTAGGCTTTACCCCAAAATGCACGAAGTACGGTCCTGAAGGCAGGAGCTAAGGACACCAAGGGCCGAATGTCAATCTTCGTTCTTTATAGTCTTTAACTTACTGTTATATATCTCTGCATCAACCTGTGAAAGTTGTATCTGTATTCTAAAAAACAAAAAAACAGACCTACTTATTCGAAACCATAGCGGATAGAAGTTACGGGTACATAAAGCAGATTTGTACTTTATGTACCCATAACGCAGTAAAACCCCAACCATTTCATCAAATCATATCAACCCATCCAGCCGCTTGATCACATACTCGTAGTGGGTTCGGGTATAGCGGTCTGAGGCTCCGTTTATGGCACGCTCGACTTCGGATTTCAGCTCCCGAAGCTGTTCCAGCACGAGCGGACGAATATCCGAATGCTGAATATGGAAACTTGTCCTAAGGTTTACCATGCCGATATCGGGACGATAATCCCCCGGAGGATTTGGCGCATCGGCTGAGGCTTCGGTCAGCAGATACTCCATTCTGTCCAGGTAGGCACGCTGAAGATTTCTGCGGTAGGTATCCACGCTGTTGCTCCCGTTCAGCTCTTTCCAGATGCTGTTACGGAGATCGTCCATGAAGGAGGCCGGACCGTAGGTTTCATCTCCCAGCATGGCGTGTTGCTCAACCAGCCGCTCCAGTCTGTGCGGTGCCAGCAGCGCATTCAGTCCGGTCGTCTGATACCAGCGGACGCGTTCTACGGTGCCCACATGCTCGAATGTCCGGAGCAGATTTTTGTCCAGCAGCCATTCGGGCGTTTCGAACAGGTGCTCGTCGAGAAACGCCATTGAGCGCTGCTGATCCTCTTTGGTCAGTGCTGTATACACCGGACCGGGCTGACCAAAAGCCTTATGCTCCTCACGCGAGCCGCCGATGGCGGTAATCACGCGCTCGGTCAGGCGGCCCCAGTGCACGTACATCTGCATGTAGCGCATTTTAATCTCCTCATAATTTTCACCCTCCACGCCCATCCAGTCCATAAGGTTTGGAATCACGCGATGAAGGTTCATCATGCCGAGCTCACTGGCGCGAACCCAGTCGCTGCCGATCGATTCTGTGGTTTGGGTCGGATCAAAATCGC
>JAIUMA010000052.1 GCA_022565795.1 Balneolia bacterium | reverse complement strand
ACCCCCGACCAATCGATTATGAGTCGACTGCTCTAACCACTGAGCTACAGGCCCGATTGTTTCATAGCTTCCAAATATAGGGCAGATGAGGGGTGAAATCAATAGCAGTTTTTTCAGGTGACATTATTCAGGTAGCAGGTGATAGGTGAATTAGCAACTACCAATGATGGGTCCAAGGTCTAAAGTCTAAGGTCCTTTAAATTCGGACATTGGGGTAATAAAGCAGACTTTACCCTAAACGATAAAACCCTAAACTCCAAACGCGGAGCGACAGCGGAGCCAAACTGACGCAGTGAACGACAGCGAACCGGCCCAAACGGTGCGAAGCACCCAAACGCTGCTCATTTGCTCAGATGCTTCCGAGCCGCACAATTCACCATTCACAATTCCATCCTAAACCTTTAAATTAGCAGCGGAAACTACTATTGAAATTCGACATCATATTTTAAACTCAACTATTATTATGGCTACTTCATCAGAAGCATCACCGAAAAGAACACCCTTTTACGATATTCATGAGAAGCTGGGCGCCAAGCTGATTGATTTTGGCGGCTTTATGATGCCGGTACAGTATTCGGGTATCAAAAAAGAGCATACGGCGGTGCGGGAGAGCGTGGGTGTTTTCGACGTATCTCATATGGGCGAAATTATGTTCGAAGGTCCGAACGCCCTGGCGGCCATACAGTACCTCACGGTGAATGATGTCACTAAGCTGGTTCCGGGCAAGGCTCAGTATTCGGCCATGTGTTATGAGGATGGCGGAATTGTGGATGATCTTCTCGTTTATATGCTGGCGGAAGAGCAGTACATGCTGGTTGTAAATGCGTCCAATAAGGACAAGGATCTGCAGTGGATGATCTCCAACAACCCGCATAAGGCGATCATCACCGATAAGTCCGATGATATGTGCCTTTTGGCCGTTCAGGGCCCCAAAAGCGTGGAGTTGCTGCAGCACCTGACCGATACCGATATGGCGGCCATCAAATTCTACACGTTTGACACCGGCAAGCTGGCCGGATTCAGCGAAGTGATTCTTTCCGCCACGGGCTACACGGGCGAAAAGGGCTTTGAGCTGTATTTTGATAAAAACGTAGCGGGTCCGGAAGCCGTCTGGAACGCCATTTTTGAAGCGGGTGAAAAGAGCGGCATCGAGGTTTTGCCGGCCGGTCTTGGCGCGCGCGATACCCTTCGGCTGGAAATGGGCTTTGCCCTTTATGGCAACGACATCACCAAAGAAACGAACACGCTTGAAGCGGGACTCGGATGGATTACCAAATTCGAGAAAGGTGAGTTCATTGGAAAAGAAACCCTGCTTAAGGTAAAGGAAACGGGTATCAAGCGCCGTCTGGTTGGTATTCTCGCCGATAGCAAGCGCGATATTCCGAGAAACGGATACCGGATTCTGGATGATGCCGGCAACGAAATCGGTTTTGTCACCAGCGGGACCCAGTCTGTTACCGAAGTAAAAGGCATCGGAATGGGATATGTTGATGTTGCCTTTAAGGAGCCGGGAACCGCCATTTTTGTTGAGATTCGCGGAAAGGCGACTCCGGCAACGGTAGTGAAGCCACCGTTCATCACCAAATAACCTGCCGGAAAGCTGAAAAAGAAATCAGAGGGCGAATATCGGGTAGGGGCTCTATTTAGCTGCTTCCATATGCCGTGATATTCGCCTTTTTCTTTACCTCGTTTCTTTCGCAGGATTACGTATATTTACGCCTCGTTCACCCGCACAGAAGACAACATGTGATTTTCGGGTGAGCCGGTTCCGGAATTCCGGGAGCAAGTATTTCATTAGCATAAAATCATTTAACTCCGGCGGGATGTATATCAGATGGGCAATCTCTGATGAGAATTAGCTGTCGTTCCGCTTTTGTTTGTACACCAAAAATCATTGCATGAAACCCACCCCCGATGTTTTTATCACCGGTCGCTCTTTTCTTGAGGATGAAGTAAAGGGAAAAACGGTTGTTGTAATCGACGTACTGCGCGCATCATCGACCATTATTACGGCCATTCAGAACGGAGCGCGCGGAATTATTGCCGTGGAGGATATGGGCACGGCTGGCCGTATTGCGCAAAATCTGGATCAGAGTTCCTACCTGCTTTGCGGTGAAAAAGATGGTGAGAAAATTGAAGACTATCACCTTGGTAACTCTCCGGCAGAGTATGAGGAAGATGTCGTAAAAGGTAAAACGCTCATTCTTACATCGACCAACGGCACGCCCACGCTGGTGAGATGCTCAGGGGCAAAAGAGGTGATTATCGGCTCGTTCCTGAACGCCAAAGCGGTGACTGACTATCTGCGGACCGTAGAAAACGAAATCATCTTTGTTTGTTCAGGCTGGAAAAGCCGGCTCTCTTTTGAGGACACGCTCTGTGCCGGTTACATGCTTCAGCAGCTCGTTGGTACGGTATTGCCAGACAGCTCTCCGGACGGCGCCTGCGTGGCGTTTGCACTCTATCAGCAGTTTGGCAAAGATGTAGCCGGCTCCGTAAAAAACAGCAATCATGCCGAACGCTTACGCAAAATCGGCTTCAGCGAAGACATCGCCTACTGCTGCCAAATGGACATCACGGATACAATCCCGGTGATGAAAGACGGGGTAATCGCTAATAAATTGTGAATGGTGAATTTGAGACGGGTCATTTAAAGCTACCTGCTAAATTCTGCTTTTGGTTCTTTATTCACCATTTGGCCAAGTTTTGTGTCAATCCGCGGTATAATTTGTGCGCCTTTGCGCCCTGAATCAATATTCGCCATTTGCTAGTGTACGCGGAAGCCTGCCATAAATCGCCTTCATAATTACGCGGATTCATCACTATATTACGCAATTCTGATGCGCATTGATGCTTAGTATGCGCTGAGTGCTTTTTTCATCCGTCTTATAAACCAATGGCAGCTAAGAAACAGAGTTCTTCTACTAATTCAAAAACGAGACAACCGGCGGGAAACGGGGCGCCTTTTCTAACGAATGAGCGCAAGATGGAGATTTTGGGCGTCATTATGATGTCTCTTGCCGCGCTCGTTGCGCTTAGCGTGTTTACCTACAATTCGGCCGATAACGGTATTATTCAGTCGGTCTCTTTTTCAGATCTGGCTTCACAAAACAGCGCCGCCGCTTCCCGAATCCAGAACTATCTTGGCCCGCTCGGCGCGCTGATGAGCTACTATATGGTCTACTCGCTTTTCGGGTACATGACCATCATCATTCCGGCTCTCATTTTAGTGTACGGCTGGTTCGTATTTCGCCATCATGATCTTTCCGTGCTCCACAGGCATGCGCTCTATTATACGTCTGTCATGCTGCTTGGCTCAACCGTCTTTGGCTGGTTCAACCACATTATCGAGGCGCCGTCACTTTCCTGGAGCGGTGCGGTAGGCTCAACGCTTGCTTCGGCACTACTCGGACTTACGGCAAGCTGGGGATCCGGCATCATCCTTTTTTCGCTGGTGATTGTAGCGCTGCTGTTTTTGATTGACCGCGATATTCAGGCAACCATCGACCGCTTTAAAACGCTTCTGAGCGATGCACGAACAAAAGCAGCCGACTGGAAGGAATCGCGCGATGAAGCTGCTGCGGTGAAGCGTGCTGAGAAAGAGCGCGAGGAAGAGGAGGCTGTAATCGCGGCAGAACAAGCCGGAGACGATACAGAAGATGATGACTCCGGTGATGTTGATGTCACACCAGTACGCACGGCAGCGGGCAGCGAAGACCTGTCGTCTGTGGTGAAGCCGCTCCCGCGCAAAAACGATGAGCCCTTTCTGGAAAAAATCAGCGATGATGAGGAGGATGAAGGCGAAAGTCCTGAAGAGCGCCAGATTCGTGAGCGTCGGGAAGAGCTCGAGGAAGTTTCATCGCGTCCGCCGCGCGCCATCATCGACCGCGAATCCGATTCGGATGATGGGGGTGATGATGAAGACAGTATCGACATCAATATTTATAAGGGTGAAGAGGAAGAGAAAGCGGGCGACCGCGACTTGAGAAAAGCGCAGAAGACGGAGGGTCGACCTGTTATCCGCTACAAGTTTCCGGGCTATGATCTGCTCGACGAGCCGCCGAAAGAGGGCAATGAAATTGACCTCGAGGAGATTCGTGCCAACAAAAAGCTGATTATCGAAAAGCTGAAGCTGCACGGAATCACCATTCTGAATATCAATGCGATTATTGGACCGACGGTAACGCTGTATGAATTACAGCCTGCACCGGATGTGAAAATAAGCAAGATCGAAGGCTATGCAAACGATCTGAAAATGGCTATGGCCACGCACGGTCTGCGCATCATTGCTCCGATTCCGGGCAAATCGGCCGTTGGTATTGAGGTACCGAACCGCAAGCGGGAGACGGTCTACATCAAAGATGTGATTGCGACCAAAAGGTTTGCCGACACCGATATGACGCTACCCGTGGCATTTGGTAAGACCATCGAAAACGAGGTGTTCATGCTCGACCTTACCAAGCTTCCGCACGTACTGGTTGCCGGGGCCACGGGCTCAGGAAAGTCGGTTGGTATCAACACCATCATCACCTGCCTGCTGTATAAGGTGCATCCGCAGAATCTCAAGTTTGTGCTTATCGATCCGAAAAAGATCGAGCTGGCGCTTTACCGCAATATTCAGAACCACTACCTGGCTACGCTGCCTGGTCTGGATGAGCCCATCATTACGGATACATCGCAGGTTCAGGAGGTGCTCAACAGCGTGTGTAAGGAGATGGACGACCGCTACGACCTGCTGAAGATGGGCATGGTTCGTGATATCAAAGCTTATAACAAAAAATATGACAGCGGAGAGCTGGAAGATGAGCTTGGGCACAGGCATCTGCCGTACATAGTGGTGATAATAGACGAGCTTGCCGACCTTATGATAACCGCCGGAAAAGGCATCGAAGAGCCGATTGCCCGAATTGCGCAGCTTGCCCGTGCGGTTGGTATTCATTTGGTTGTAGCCACGCAGCGTCCGTCGGTAAACGTAATCACGGGGACTATTAAGGCGAACTTCCCGGCTCGTATCGCCTACCGCGTAGCATCTAAAGTTGATTCCCGCACAATTTTAGATACCATGGGAGCCGACCAGCTCGTTGGTAAGGGAGACATGTTGTACACCGGCGGTTCCGGCATGATTCGCGTACAGAACGCCTTTGTTTCCACCGAGGAAGTAGAGCGCATCAACGCATTCATCGGAGCACAGCAGGGATACGACAGTCCGTTCTATCTGCCTAAAGTCGAGGATGAAAGCGGCTCGGCACCCGATATTCTGGATAAGAGCGAGCGCGACGACCTGTTTGAGGAAGCCGCAAAAGTGGTGGTTCTGCATCAGCAGGGCTCCGTTTCGCTTCTGCAGCGGAAACTTAAGCTGGGCTACAATCGCGCAGGCCGGATTATCGATCAGCTGTTTGCCGCCGGAATCGTAGGGCCTTACCAGGGCAGTACTGCGCGCGATGTACTGGTGCAGGATGAAGAAGAACTCGCAGAAATCCTTCGGGAAATTGACGCCTGACCTTATCCAACTCTATTCTTATGAAATCATTCAGAACGACCTCAATTCTGCTTCTTTCGCTTTATGCAGCGATTCTCTTTGAAGCAACCGAAGTGCAAGACTCCAAAGCCAGCGCTGTACTGCCGACTTTCACCGAAACGCGCGCTCAGGCGCCTGCCGGAGAGGGTGATGTTACCGAACCCGAAACTATGAACGTGCTGGATCAGATTTCACAGCGCATCAGCGAAGGATATGTGTACGCAGCCAATATGTCGCACCGCTTCACGGATGGTTTCACCATGGAGGAAACCGAAACCTCCGGAGAGGTCTGGGTGGGAACCGAGCGCTATAAAGTGCGCACTTCAGATCAGCTGATAAGCGTAGATGGACGCGTTTCAACGGTGTTTAACACACGACAAAATAAAGTGATTATCAGCAATTACTTTCCGGAAGAGGATGATTTTGCTCCGTCGCGCTTCATCGGGTCTTACCAGGACCGGTTCGAAATAAGCGGTATCGAAGAGCGTGAAGGCGGCATAACCAGAGTTCATCTTCAGTCAATCGATCCGTTTGAAATCATTACCGTAGCCAGTCTGGACATCGATCCGGCAGGCCCGCATCTGATTCAGATGTATGCCGAAGATCAGACGGATAATATCTACGAAATCAGCTTCACAAACGGCCGTTTTGAAAACGGGATTGATGATGTGTTTACCATAAGCTGGCCGGACACAGCCGAAGTAATCGACCTTCGGGAGTAGGTTAGGATCGAATGAAACAGCATATCAGGAACATCACGCTTAGCCTAATCGTAGGCGGATTCTTCTTATGGCTGTCATTGCGCAACATCGATACAACCGAACTCTGGCAATATGTCCAGATGATGAGCTACGGCTGGATTGCTCCTTATGTGATGGTCTGCCTGGCAAGTTTTTGGCTCAGAAGCGAGCGCTGGAAACTGCTGCTGGAATCGGAAAAACCGGGTATCCGCTCTGACAACCTTTTCACAGGTGTGATGTTCGGCTATGCTGTGAATTACGCCATCCCAAGACTTGGTGAATTGACCCGCACCGTTTTCGTCGCCAAAAGAGAGCAGCAAAGCTCCTCGGCTGTTTTAGGCACCGTCGTCCTCGAAAGGGTGATTGATCTGCTCGCTATGATCATTCTGCTTGTTCTCGTTATTTTCTTTGTGGTTTCAGACCGCTCGACCATGGATGCACTTTTTGGTCCGCAGCTCTATCTGGTATTAGATGAACTGCGCTCACCTTTGGTGATGGTGCTGCTGGGAGTTATCGCCATCATCTCGCTTTTTCTGTTCTGGAAAGCCAGCCAATACATTCTTGAAAAGCGCCGAAGAGACCTGGACCGCGGGCTGCAGACAGCAGGCGTAAAGAAAATTCTGTACACTTTTTTTGACGGACTCACCTCAGTAAGAAAACTCCAAAAGTGGCCTCAGTTTGTTCTCTACACCGCTTTGATGTGGTTTTGCTACGCGCTGCTCACCTACATACCGTTTTACGCGTTCGATTTGGCAGAAAATTTCAGTCTTGGATTAGGTGAAGCGGCTGCCGTAATGGTAATATCTACCATAGGGGTGAGTCTACCGTCACCGGGCGGACTCGGAACATACCACTGGTTTGTTACTCAAAGCCTGCTTGTGCTCTATTCGGTGCCGGGCGTAACAGGGCTATCCTATGCTTTTGTGACCCATGCCGGAATGATGCTCACCGTCCTTGCCGTAACGCCGGTCGCCTGGGCCTGGACCGTTTATCGCAAAAGGTGATGCTCGCTGCTTCGCACCGTTTGGTTCGTATTCGCTTGCGTTCCACCGGGTGTTGCCAGCTTAAAAGTTGTAAGTACCAGCGAAGCCAGCGCAGCGACAGCAAGCATAAACAGCGAAGCGTGAACAAGCGCAAGTCACAGCAGCGACCAGCTTAAACGGGCGATGAACCGTGATGCGTGCCGAAGAATATTAGCCCTAATCTGTAACCAGGATATTTCGAAAACCCGCATCCCCCAAACAGTTTTAAACTGAATCTTAACCTGCTAAAATTTAACTCCTCAATCCTTCGTTAATCGCTTTTGCTGCGTTGCTTCACTTGGTCAGCGTGGCAAAGAATAGAGTAACAAAATCTGTTAAAATTGCTTACTTTACTTCATTATACTGTTGCTTAATCTAACTCCCTACATGCCTCGACAACTGTTAGCTGCAATCATTTTTTTTGCTCTGCTGGCTCCGGCTGCCCTTCAAGCCCAGGATGCCGGCGAAGACCGCTCAGCACTACTTCCGGAAATTGATCCGCAGGACATTGAAATCCGCGGTGATTTCAGAGCCCGTTTTGCCGGCATTTCGCGCCAGCCGATTCTGGGTTTCAGCCCGACACCCCGCGTTTTCAGGATAGATCCTAACAGAATGCCGTTCATGGAGACTCCGGAAGAAGTGGTCGCATCCCTTCCGCTTTCAGATTTGGAGCCTCAGGTTGGTCCTCCGCGCGATTTACGCGAATACCCCGATGCATCGCGCTTGTTTGGCTACGCCGGGCTTGGAAACTTCCTCAGCCCGGAAGCTCAGGTTTGGTTTGGAGTGCCGGTTTCGCAGCAATCGCGGGTATCCGGGAACGTAAACTTTTTGTCTTCCGATGGACATATCGAGGATAACCTGCTGGAGAGTTTCAACAGTGATTCCGATTTCACCGGAGCTTTCCGACGCCTCGATGGCGACATCACCTATCAAAACAGGCTCACAGCCAATGGTGCGCTGTTGATGAACCTCAGGGGCCGCTCCGACTTTTCGCAGGTTAATGATGATCCCTTCTTCTTACCTCTTTCGGGCAGGCGTGATGCTCGTAATGAAATTGACGTGGCTGCCGGTACCATAGGATGGGTTAGTCAGTCCAGCGTGTATGATCGTTTTGATGCTTATCTCGGATACAGCGGCACGTTTACACACAACGAATCTGGTATATTCTCCACGGCCGCGACCGATTTTGGTTCGTTTACATCCTGGGACTTTGATACAACGGAGCATCTTTTTTCAGCAGGCACCAGCGTACAGTGGGCCGGCAATCGTATTGGTGATGTGTTCAGCTTTGAAATAAGCGGGGACTATGCGCTTTCTGAAATCAACGGTGATGAAACGCGTCTGGGCGAAACGGGAGCTCCTGAAGCGGTCTCGGTTACGCTCGATGCCGACTGGTATCTCGCGGGCGCCGGTGCATACTGGCAGCGAGAATTGAACTCGGGTAACCGAATGAAGCTTGGAGTCAGGGCATTCGGGGGCTACGACCAGGAGCAGGAAAACGTATTTATGGCCTATCCGTATTTGTCGTATGAAATACGTGGAACCAGCCCGTTTACGCTCAAGGCAGAGGTGACCGGTAAGATGCAGAACCGCGGTCTTGAGGAAGCGTTCATCGCAAACAGAACGCTTGCTTATCCCTGGCCGCTGGTTAACGAACGTATTTTCTACGGAGACCTGCAGACACAGTACCAGTTAACGCCTGAGTTTGCCGTGCAGGGCGGTCTGTACATTTCCTATACGCTGCGACCGCTAATGTACACCTCGAATTTTTGGTTGCAGCCCGAAGATCTTTTTCTTGTTCAGCCTTCAGCCGGTTTTAGCTTCAACGTGAGACCACTTCTTCTCACGGCCTATGGCGAAGCGGTCTGGAATATTACTGATATGCAGGAGTCGGCTTTCCCGAACGAGCCCGCAAGCTTCAACGATTTCACCGGTCTTGAGCAGTATCGCCTTACCGCAGGTCTCAGAAGCACGCCTTTCAGGAATGCGGTTTTTAAAGCATGGGCAGATTATATCGGTCCGCGGAAAGAAATAGGCTACGGTACATCTCAGGACTCTATGCCGGTAATTCCACCCGATACAGGACTTCAGTTTCAGTATCTCGACAACACGGGCGAAGTTTTACTACTGAATATACAGGCTGAATACAGAATTTCGGGCTCTGTTGGGTTTTATGTGAAGGCGCTTAACCTGCTAAACCAGAGCTACGAGATTTGGAATGGGTACGAGGAGCGTCCGCTTCAGGTATTTGGAGGACTAACGTTCAATTTTTAGGACTGTAGGGCTAAAGGGTTAATACATCATAATTTTATTCTAAACTGAAAAAAGTTAAAATGCGGGAATTGTTAATCAGGAAACTTACCGACATCATACGTGAAGGATTAGCGAATAACGAAAACGTAACTATTGAAGGCCTGGGCACATTTTCGAAAAAACATATTGCAGCGGAAGAAAAGTCTTACCCGGGAGGGAGGGTCGTAATGATGCCTCCAAAAGATGTGATCGAATTTAAACACGAGAAGGAATAATTATGACGATTTCTACAGAACAGCTGCTGAAACTTATCTCCGGCATGACCGATGAGAAGCCGGATATTGTGCTCAAAGAGTGGGAAGAACTTGTTGACTCCGTAAAGAAGCTCGAGCCGGGCCAAGCTGTTGAGATGTCGCAGCTGGGAACGTTTAAAAATGAAGACGGAGAGATCACGTTTGAGCCTAATCAGGCGCTGGCTGACGAAGTAAACTATGAGTATACGGGGCAGGAGCCAGTAGTAATCGAAGAAGGTGAAGAGGGAAGCACAACCCCAATCGGAATGTCGGTCGCCTCGGATGATGATGACGAAGAACAGTCTGAGACCGATGATGACGACGATATTTTTGGGGTGGGTGATGCTGATGAGAAAGAAGTGCTTGATGACGAATTCGTAAACCCGTTTGCGCGCTCAGGATCTGAGCCGCTTTTCCCTGATGTAGATAAGGTTTCGGAAAAAAAGGAAGAAGCAGCAGCCGGCGATGACGTTAGCGAAACCGACGATATTTTTGGTCTGGATGAGGAAACCGAATCTAAAGAAGAGACTCCGGAGCCGGAGGAAACCCTCTCAGCTGATAAGGATGATGATGCCATCACCCCGGAAAAGAAACCGGAGGAAGTAAAAGACGAAATTTTTGGCACCGGTAAAACAGAGGAAAACGAAGATGAATCAGATCGTCCTCTCCACGAAAGTCTTGAATCTCCCGACGAAGATGAAACCAAAGAAGATAAATCCCCTGCAGCCATAATTCCACCCGTGAAACCGGATGAAAAAATTGTAGAGGAGCTAAAGGCTGAAGAGGAGGCCGCACAAGCAGAAGCCATGGTAAAGAAAATTGAAAAAGAGCAGGAGAAAAGGGAAAAAGCTAAACAGGTTAAGAAATTCAACGTTTGGGTAGCGCCAACAAAAACGAAATCGCGTCCGAATCCTCAACAGGTAACCAAAGTTGTTGGTGGGGCATTTTTAGCAATATTAGTCGTTGGCGGACTTATCTGGTATGTTTTCAGTATGCTGGGAAGCCCGGACCGCCCTGTGGCGCCTCAGCCCACAGTGGTTCCTGCTCCCGTAGAACAGCCTGTTACTGAAGCACCCGCTACTCCGGAAGATGCTCAGCCAACCGGGACTCCGGCCGCAAACGATGTTCCTCCTCAGGAAGCCACCGTGCCTGCGACTGAAGAAGTAACGCCACAGGATGCAACCGAGCCTGCCCCTGCAGATCAGACGCAGGAAGAAGCACCTGCTGAACAACTGCCCGAACCTGAAGAGATTGCTCCGGAGGCACAGCCCGAACCTGAACCTGAACCCGAGACAACCCCTGAACCCGACCCAAGGCCGGCACCACCGGTCGAGCCTGCTCAGCCGCTTGCTTCGGGAGATTACGGCCTGGAAGGTGAAATCGTAAACGTACCCGGACGTTCTTACGGAATTGTGGTTTTCTCACTTTCCAATCTCGAAAGGGCGCAGCAGGAAGAAGCTGCACTTCGTGAGATGGGTTACCGCACCAGGGTCATTACGATCGAACAGGACGACCAAACGCTTCACCGCGTATCAGTCGGACAGTTCGAGACGCCCGAGGCTGCCGTTGAGGCAGGGCAGTCGCTGCCAGAGCCATACAGAAGCAGCTTTTTTATCCGAAGATTTTTTCCATAAGTAATGTATGTATTCAGCCGTCCGAACGTTTAACAATCCGTGACGGAGGGCTACCGGCAGCAGTCGGGGCCTGAAGCCGATACATGAGACAACAACAAGCAGCAGCACAGCAACAAATAAACCACAAACCTTACATACAGAAACCTTCAAATTTCGACTATGAACCTGATTTTCGCCGCGGGTGCACAACTCCAAACCTTGCTTATGTTACAAAACGGCGCTGCCGCTGATACGCTGAACGGTATGATGGCTGCTGAAGAGGAGGGCACCAGCCTGCTTAGCCTCCTCATACAGGGCGGCTATGTGATGATTCCCATCGCAATCCTCTCTGTAATTGCTATTTATGTGATCGCTGAGCGCTGGCAGTTCCTCAAAAACTCTTCCATGGATGCCGAGCCGTTTCTTCGCTCCGTGGAAGGCATGCTGCGTGCCGGCGAAACCCGCTCTGCGCTGAATCACTGCGAACAGGTGAACAAGCCTCTGGGCCGAATCCTCAAGCAGGGTATCAAGCGTCTTGGACGACCTATCGCCGATATCGAAGAAGGAATTAAAAACGCAGGTAAAAAAGAAATTTTTATGCTTGAAAAGCGGATGGACTGGCTGGCGACTATCGCCGGTGTCGCGCCGCTTATCGGATTCCTCGGTACTGTAACGGGTATGATTCAGGCTTTTATGCAGATTCAGTCGCTGCAGGGAAATGTGAATCCGAGCGTGCTTGCCGGTGGTATCTGGGAAGCGTTGATTACCACAGCTGCAGGTCTTGCGGTTGGTATCTTTGCCTACTTCTTCTACAACTATCTGCTTAGCCGCATCAACCGAATGGTATTTGAGCTGGAGATGGCTACAACCGAGTTTATCGAACTGCTCCAGAAACCCGCATCCAAAAAGGAAGCCGCAATCAAATGAATTTCAGACCTGAAAACGAAGTAAAGAAGCCGCTTTCGGTTTTTACGCTGTCGTCGCTGACCGACATCGTGCTTCTGCTGCTGATTTTCTTCCTGCTTACATCATCGTTCGTTACTAACTTTGGTATCAGGGTGAATGTGCCGCGTGCGGAGAGCAGCGCGCAGATGCAGCAGCAGTTTATCAATGTGGCTATTACGCCGCAGGGTGAGTTTTATCTGGATGGTGAAATGGTCGCCCGTGAGCAGCTTGGGCAGCGTATTCGCTCGGTTCATCAGCAGAATCCGGGCTCATCGCTGGTAATCCGCGCAGATCGCGATGCAATAATCGATGATGCCGTTCACGTTATGAACATAGCACAATCGTTAAATTTAACCGTGTTGATGGCGACGGAGCGCACGTTCCGTTAAGGGATAATCATGAGTAAACAACCGGATTTCTGGAAACGGGAGCTTACCAGAGAAGAACGCTTTGGATTGAAAGTAAGCGTTTCGGCTCACGTTATTTTACTTCTGCTGGCATGGCTCATAATGAGCGCGCCACCGCAGCAGGACCGCGTTGCGCTTATGGAGGTAACCCTTGGTGAGTTCCGTGAGGGTGCCCCGGCTCAGCAGGCTGAACAGCCCGTAGAAGAAGCCGAGACGCAGCCCGATCCCGATCCCGTAGAAGATACTCCCGAACCAACTCCACCACCTCAACCAACACCGCCCGAAGAGGTAGCAACGCCTGTTGAACTGCCCGAGCAGACTGAGCCTGTAGTAAGCGAGGAAGTAGTCGTTTCTCCACAAACCGAGATCATCGATCCTACCGCCGTAGAGCCCGAGCCCGACGAAATTGAGCAGCCGGAAACCGAAATTGAGCCTGAGCCGGAACCACAGCCAGAACCGCGTCCAAGACCTGGATCATTGGTTAGTGGTACGCCCGATGTTGTAACGAATCAGCCGCAAACCGAAGATGGTACTGGACGTGATCCCGACCGTTCGGCTCCTTACCTTCTTGAGTGGGAAGGGAGTCTCGGTCGTCAGGCGCAGGTGAATCCATTGCCCGATTACACCGTAGATGTGGAAGCCATTATTACAGTACGCTTTGCCGTTCGCCCGGACGGTACAGTCGGAAGCGTAACGCCGGTGCGCCGCACAGACCCGGATCTCGAAAACGAAGTGATACGTACGCTCAGAACGTGGCGTTTCAACCGTCTGCCATCAGGCGTTCCACAAGAGACTCAGTACGGCACGGTAACGTTCAGGTTCGTGCTCGATTAAGTTTCACGCAAAGCCGCCAAGACACAAAGGTTTAAGAGGGCAAAGAGTTGTGGAAATGGTGATTTAATACTCCAATCCCTCAAAAAGCCCACACTCCTGTGCGGCACATTAACAATTGAAAGCACGTAGTTCGATATCATCATATCAATTGTTTGAAACAAAGCATGTCCGAAGGCATGTACTGAGCGGAGTCGAAGTGATCTCCCCTCATGTGGAAACTCCGGAATCGAAGGCTCGGGTACCCAGCCAGCCTCCGTGGCAAATCCTTCAGAACGTTTAAATTTTGCTACGCCGTGTAATTCACCATTCGCAATTCACAATTATCATCATACATTTTTTTACACGGTAGGCCGGGAAGCGCTACCCGATAAAAGAATCAGTGAGTTGGGGCAGGGGTGTCTGTATATCACTGTATTTCAATAAAATAAGTGCGGTTTTTGTGTTCTGGTAGTGGTATTATAGCGCCCTTCAATTTTGAGTTTTCCACTACTAAATAGAAGTTAATCGGCCCGTCTATATACCTAAAACTCCGGCAAACTGCCCGGATACTGCCGATATATAGATTGTATGAACAAAGTTTTAGCCCTCTTCGATTTCTCCCCGGAAATCAACTACCGTATTGAAATTCTGGCTGGTCTCACGGTTGCCATCGCTCTTATCCCCGAAGCCGTTGCTTTTGCAATGATTGCGGGACTTTCCCCGCTCACAGGTCTTTACGCTGCATTTGTTGTTGGCCTGATTACAGCCATATTCGGCGGCCGTCCCGGCATGATTTCAGGAGCCACGGGTGCTATTGCTGTGGTTATAGTGAGTCTGGCTGTCTCTCACGGGCCCGAATACATCTTTGCCACGGTAATCCTGGCAGGTATCATTCAGGTGATTGCCGGCATATTACGGCTTGGCAAGCTGATGCGCCTGGTTCCGCACTCCGTTATTTTTGGATTTGTGAACGGATTGGCCATCATCATCTTTATGTCGCAGCTCAACGAGTTCAAACTCCCCACAGGCGAATGGATGACCGGGGCGCCGCTCTACACTCTGGGCGGGCTGGTGCTGCTCACGATGGTCATTATTTGGGGTATGCCAAAAATTACTAAGGCATTTCCTCCATCACTTGCCGCAATTCTGATTGTGTTTGGTCTGGTTGCCTTTCTCGGTATCGATACGCGTACAGTAGGTGATATTGCCTCCATTCAGGGTGGCTTTCCGCCGTTTCATATTCCGGTGGTGCCCTTCACCATGGAAACGTTCATGCTGATTTTGCCTTATGCCGCAATCGTGGCCGCTGTAGGCCTTATTGAAAGTCTGCTGACGCTCAACATTATCGATGAGATTACAGAAACGCGCGGCCGAAGTAATAAAGAAGCCGTGGCTCAGGGCGCAGCTAATATTACGTCCGGTTTCTTTTCCGGAATGGGCGGTTGCGCTATGATTGGTCAGAGCTTGATTAACGTTTCTTCAGGTTCACGAACAAGAATTGCAGGAATTGTGGCTGCGGTAACGCTGCTCATTTTTGTAATGTTCGGTGCTGGAATTGTAGAGATGCTTCCCATGGCCGCGCTTGTTGGACTTATGATTATGGTGGCCATTGGTACCTTCGAATGGGCCAGCCTTCGCACATTCAAACGAATGCCGGTATCCGATATTTTTGTGATGGTGATGGTTACGCTTGTAACCGTATTCCTGCATAATCTGGCGCTGGCCGTATTTGTAGGGGTGATTATCGCTGCCCTGGTTTTCGCCTGGGACAACGCCAAGCGCATCCGGGCCCGTAAGCATATCGACGAAAACGGCGCCAAGCACTACGAAATCTACGGTCCGCTTTTCTTCGGTTCCGTACAGGTATTCAACGACAAGTTTGATGTGCTTAACGATCCCGATGAAATCATCATCAACTTCAAGGAAAGCCGGGTGGTGGATATGTCAGCCATCGAAGCCCTCAATAAAATGACGGAGCGCTATCATAAGGTGGGCAAAAAAGTCTATCTGACCCACCTCAGCAAAGACTGCCGCAAACTCCTCAAAAACGCCGAAGAGATCATCGAAGTAAACGTGCTCGAAGACCCGACCTACAAGGTTTTAGTCCCGGACAGCAAGCTGAAATAGAGGAAGGGGACGCAAAGCCCGCAGAGTTTTAGCAAAGGCTCGCAAAGTGTAAGATGGCTTCATTATTACCCTTTGCGTTAATCCGCGCCGTAATCTGCGTTCCTCTGCGTCCAAAAGGTGGACACAGAGTTCGCAAAATATGTGTGGAAAGTCGCGCAAAAGGAGGTGAACCTTTGTGACTTCGAGGCTTTGTGGTTCCGCTAAACAAAAAGCCCCGACTGGCGCTAAACGAAAGCCGGGGCTTATAATTTGAAGCTCTGATTCCCTGAGACTACTGCTACTTAAGATACTTATCCAGCCAGTCGTAGAATTCGCGGTGCCAGAGAAGGCTGTTTTGCGGGGTGAGGATCCAGTGGTTTTCGTTGGGAAAGAGCAGCAGGCGGCTGTCGATGCCCATGGCTTGCGCCACGGTGAAGGCCTGCTTGCTTTCGCTTACCGGCACGCGGAAATCCTGCTCACCGTGTATAATCAGAATCGGGGTGTTCCAGTTGCGCACGTAGAGGTGCGGTGAGTGCTCGTCGTAGCTCACGGGACGCGGATCATCCCAGTAGGCGCCGCCCAGGTCGAAGTTCACGAAGAACATCTCTTCGGTGGTGCCGTACATGGCCTCCAGATGGAATACGCCGGCATGTGAGATAAACGCGCTGAAGCGGTCCTCGTGGTTGCCGGCCATCCAGAATACCGAGTAGCCGCCGAAGCTGGCGCCAACGGCACCAAGGCGCTCCTCATCCACCCAGGGTTCTTCTTTCACGTTATCAATCGCGCTGAGCAGGTCCTGCATGGCCTGTCCGCCCCAGTCGCCGCTGATCTGACGATTCCACTCTTCGCCGAAGGAAGGAAGCCCGCGACGGTTTGGCGCCACAACCACGTAGCCCGCATTGGCCATCACCTGAAAATTCCAGCGGTAGGAAAAGAACTGGCTAACGGTGCCCTGAGGACCGCCCTGAGCATACAGAAGCGCGGGATATTCTTCGTTTTCATCGAAGCCGGGAGGCAGGATTACCCAAACGAGCATGCGCTTGCCATCGGTGGTTTCGACCCAGCGCTGCGTTACTTCGCCGAGCGTTAGCGAGTTCATAAGCGCATCATTAATCTGGCTCAGTCTGTTCATCGCTCCGTCTGATGCCGATACGGTGTAGAGCTCAACAGGCGAAGACATAGACATTACGCCGGCAACGAGTACAGTATCATCACCATAAACACCTTCAGAGAATCCGGTAACGTCATGCACACCATCGGTAAGCTGGCGAACAGACGGGAAAGCTGAACGCGCAAGCATGTTGAGCTCAAAAAGCTGCACGGTTGCTTCAATTCCGCTGGTGAAGTAAATCCGGCTTCCATCCTTACTGTACACAGCGTTATTCATGTTGCCGTCGAATCCTTCACTTAGCTCACGAATATCGCCGGTTTCGAGCGTCATCTCCATCAGGCGGTAGCGGTCTGATTCGTACTGAGGCGTAACCATCCGGTTCCAGATCATTCGGGTTCCGTCCGGGCTGAACGCGGGGTAAAAATCGTAGCCGGGATTTGGTTCGGTGAGATTGCGGGTTTCACCGGACTCCAGATCATAAAGGAAAATGTTTGAGTTGGTAGAGAAAGCGGCCTCGGTACGTCCCATCTTGCGGGAGGTGTAGGCAATCTGCGTTCCGGACGGATGCCACGCGATTTGTGATGCGCCTCCGAACGGCTTCAGCGGAGTGTCGTGGGCTTCACCCTCCATAATATTGATGACATCACCTATTTCGCCGTCGCTGTAGGGCGCAATGTGAAGATGGCGATAATGGCCTTCATACCAGGTGTCCCACTGCTTATAGAGCAGCTCATCATAAATCCGGGCTTCGGCTTTGGGATACTCGGGATAGCGGTCGGCCGCCGTTGGCGTTACCTGCACGTTCCGGGTGAAGGAGAGGTGACGACCGTCCGGGCTGTACATCACAAAACCAACGCCGCCATCAATGTCGGTAACCTGACGAACATCTGAGCCGTCGGGATTCATCTCGTGGAATTGTCCGCCGCTCATAAATCCGATACGCTCCCCGTCGGGACGCCAAACAGGGGAAGTTGAAGAAGCACCCTCAGTTAGCTGACGGAGTACGCCTGATTGAATTTCCTTGCTGTAAATATGGGTTGTGCTTCCATTTTCCTCAACGTCCATATAGGTGATGGTAAACACGGCGATTCTGCCGTCGGGAGAAACCACAGGATTGCCAACGCGGCCGAGTTCCATCATCCTTTCGGGCGAAAGACCCGGGCCGTTATCATTTTCGTTGATTTCAGAAGTGCTGGCATTGCTGCCTGCGTGGACAGCTTGTTCGCTGCTGCCGCATGCGGTGAAGACAAAAAGAAGCAGGGCAAGTGCTGATTTGCGCGCTAAAGAAGCATACATAGTAACGTACTTAAATGGAAGGTGAGGGAAAATGGTTTTTAAAATCTGATTGAGTAAAATAGATATAGCGGCCATCAGGCAAAAGCAAAATTCATCGGGCCGGAAACAAAAAAGTCCCGGCTCTCCAAACTGAGAACCGGGACTTGCCTATGCAGTCTAACTGAAATTGAAGTACTATTTAAATCTCAGGGTTGAGGTGCCTGCACTTGTGCTGAGGCTGATGCTTACGCCGCCGTTACCGTAGGTTCCGTTTACCCGGCGGTTTGTAGCATCACCGCGGAAGCTGGCGCCACGATCGTTTTCGACATTAACCCGGGAGCCGCTCATGCTGAGCGATAACCCGGCGCCTTCTTCGTCAATAATTGATGAAGGAACCGCAGCTGTAATGCTTCCGCCGCTGGTTCTGAGGTTCAGCTCACCGTCCAGGCTGTCTAAGTCCGCATTGATGCTTCCACCGCTGGTTCTTGCGTTCACGCTCCCCGATACCTCTGCAAGCGTGATGCTGCCACCGCTCGTACGCACATCGAGTAACCCGCTGGAGTTCTCAAGCGTTATACTGCCTCCGCTGGTCCGGGCGTCCAGCTCACCGCGAATATGCGACATCCGCATGAAACCGCCGCTGGTGCGGGCCTGTACAGACCCTTCAATGTCTGAAAGACGGACAGAGCCACCGCTTGTTCGTAAGGTCTGTTTGCCTTCCACTCCACTAAGGGTAAGTCCGCCGCCGCTGGTACGAAGATCTGTTTCGGTCTCAACAGGAACGGTAATGATGTATGAAACTGAAGCGCCGCTTCCGCCCCAAAAGGAACGGCTGATTTGTTTGGCTTCAACCGAAACGTTGTTGCCGCGCTGGTTGAAATCGACATCGACGTATCGCTTGACCTCGTCGTCTGAAGTAAGGTAGGAGGAGCCGCGCCGCACATACACTTCGATAATAATATCGTTGCGTTCGTGGGATTCGACCGTAATGCTTCCCCCGCTGGTCATTGCAGAGAGGGTTGCTTTGCCGTCGGTGCGAAAGACTTCTGTCTTCCATGCGTTGTCACTAATAGGAGCCGGAGCGTCGGCCATTACAGGGAAGATGTATACTGCAAGGAAAAGCGTGCAGCCAATCAAAAAGGAGAGCAGAGTTTTCATAAGCGTAGGGTATTAGGTGATGCGTTTGAAGCGCGAACCAAAATTAAATCGTTGAACATCACACTGCTACGAAAACGCGCGCGGAAGGTTTCAGGAGGTGATGATTTCATGATTAAAACAGCAGATGGTGCGAGTCTGCCGTAAAGAAAACTGCAGTACTAAAGAGGCGACAGTCAATTTAAGAGTTGATATCACTGATGTCCGGGGAAAGGCAATTCAAGCTTCCATGTATCTTTCAAAGACCCCGAATGGGGTCCAATATGAGTA
>JAIUMA010000051.1 GCA_022565795.1 Balneolia bacterium | reverse complement strand
ATCCAGACGGGCGTCGAGCATGTCCGAGCTGTAGGTGACGGATGCTCCTGCCTCAATATCACGTACAGAAATCCGCTCGTCCGGAAGCAGATACGGAGCATAGACGTCGATGGAGCTGTTTTCAAGGATGAAGCTTCGAAGCTCGATGGTGAAGGTGAAATCGGTCTCAGAATCGTCGGGCTCGGCAGGCTCGCCCGCAAGCTGCATCACGTTCCAGCTCGAATCGGGGAGCTGCTCGAGGGAAGCGTGAAGCCCGCTGATGCGAAGCTCGGTAACATCAATCGTTCTTGAAAAGAGAGCCGAAAGGCGATAGCTAACATCCAGTGAATCAAGCGTGATGATGGGTTCATCGGTGGTGAGGCTCACATCACGAACGGAAATGCCACGGAGCAAATCACCCTTGAGTTCACCAATGCGGAAATCAGCCCCCGTTGTTTCGCTTACAATCTGCTCCGCCTGGTTCTTGATGATGCTAAAAACCCAGTCTGCCTGAAGCGACCATCTCACAAAAAGCACCAGGAAGATGATGATGCCGAGGGTTATCCAGGGCCATTTCCGACGCTTTTTAGAGGGCTTTTGTGATTCTATATTTTGATTCGTTTCTGACATTCAATAAAATTAAAAAGCCTGACCGATACTAAAATGGATTGCCCAGCGGTTTACACCACCGAAACTCTGCCCTTCAAAACTGTTGAGATCTTCTTCGCCCGGATTAAGTTTCCAGCCTATGTCGAGACGAATGGGTCCGATTGGCGACATATATCGAACGCCGCCGCCAGCGCCATATTTGAAGTCTGCCGGATTGGTGTCTGTATAATTCACCCAAACCTGCCCGCCATCCAGGAAACCGGCAATCTGCAGGCCGTTCAGCAGGAAGGGTAAATCCTGCCGAATTTCCGAGTTGAACATCAGCATAGACTGGCCGCCAATGGGCACATACTGCTGGAAGTTGCCGTCCTCGTCGGTTACAGCACGTTTAGGCCCGAGCTGTCGCCTGGAGTAGCCGCGCACGGAGTTCGTGCCTCCCGAATAGAAACGGATATTGGCCGGCGTACTGAACGGATCGCCCGATAGCAGCAGGCCTGAATCAACGCGAAGAGCCAGCTTGGTCGTTGAAGAAAAATCGATGAAGCGACGCACATCAAGCGAAAACCTCTGATAGTTAATGCTTCCGGTACCGGCGAAACCGGAGAACTCTGCGAAAGGCCGAACGGACCAACCCTGCCCGCGTTCGGATGTTGACTCGTTGTACAATGCCCCCAGCCGCAGTGCAGAAACGTTGTAAACCTGTGTACTATCCGAAATACTGGAGCGGCCGTCGCGTGCGGTCTCATCGTTACGGCTGAACTCGTAGCTTACCGAGCCAATAAGATACTGGCTGTGGTAATAGGTTAGATTGTTGTTAATACCTGCTCTGTAGAGCTCGAAGTTTTCCTCAATTCTTCGCACACCAAAAGGGGAAATCGAAAGATTACTACGCGGGTTTACAAAACCCGGAACCAGATACTCAAGGTTGGCGCGCTGCTCTATAAACGAGGCTCTTGTGGTTACAGAAAAGCGGTGACCGTTTCCAAACGGGTTACGGTGCGTCCAGGAAACCTGACCACGGAGCAGTTCTTCGTTACCGAACCCAGCCAGAACCTGAACCGATCGCAATGACTGCTCCCTTATCCGGATGCGGATATCCACAAACTCGCCGGGTTCCTGTTCCGGGATACTTAGGGTGGCGAGCCTCACAAGCGGATGGCGAAAAAGCAGCTGTTGGCCGTCTCGCATACGTCTAAGGCTGTACTGCTGGCCTTCACGAATACCAGACTGATATCGTATAAGGGATTCTGATACGGTAAGGTCGCCTTCTACCTCAATGTTTCTGAAGGTTGCAATCTGCTTAGGCTCCATAATTACGCGCACATCGGCAAGCCGGGCGACGGTATCAACTTCGGCTTCGATACGGGTTCGGGCAAATGCAAAGCCGGAGTTGCGCAGCGCGTTAAGGTAGTTTGCCTCGATGTCGGGATGGCGCACAACTTCATACCGTCGGCCTTCACTAAGCGGATTGCTGCTCCGTGCTCTCTGAAAGTCACGAAACTCCTTGATTTCCTCTGCGAAGTCTTCGTCAGTATTTTCGAAAATGAGCTCAAGGTTGTCTACAATAGTGGGCTCGCCTTCCTGAACGATAAAGGTTACAATGCGTTGATGCTCTCTTTTGCCTTCTTCAATCTGATGGGTGACATTGATATCGTAAAACCCGCGACGCCGGTAGAAGCGCTCAATCCGGATAACGTCACGGCGAACTTCGGTTTCTGAAAAGTCATACCCGCCGCGTCTCCAAAACTGAACCCTGCGGAAAAAACCGGGTGCTTCGGTGGCGATGTTATCTTTCAGCACCATGTCGGAAAAGGTCTCGTTGCCTTCAACTTTGACCTTGCGGACCTGAGTACGGCGAATCTCATCGAAAGCGGCAAAAGTAACAGCATCATCACCGGGCATCTCCGCTGATGACGAGGCATAGCTTGCTTCAGATGAAAGTCCGTTAAGTGTTAAAAGGCAGAAACCAAGAAAAAGTAAAAGGCAGATTCTCAAAATTGGGTGTCTATAAATAGGCGACAGGACAAGTGCCCTAATCCACATGCGGGCAGGTTTAAAAATAACACATTAGAGGCACATCACAGAAAATATAAAAACTACGGGTTATCGCTGTGTTATATTGCTTAATAGAAAGTAAAAAGTCGATTGTAAACTACTTGTTGCTTAATAGCCCCGGTGCTTAACTGGTATGTTAGCCGCAATGTGCGGAAATGGTATGCAACCGGAGCATATATTGTGCCTCGCAGAAGTGCGGTTGATTTCGAATATGTGAAGTCATCATAATGTGTTATTTTAGCGCCATCAAAAAGTATTAATCTGAACCGAAATTTGATTTAATCAAGATCGTATTATGAATATTCATGAATATCAGGCCAAGGAAATTCTGAAGGAATATGGCGTTGCTGTACCGGACGGGATCGCTGCTTTTTCTGTTGAGGAAGCGGTTGCAGCAGCCGAAAAACTTCAAAAAAACGGCGCATCATTATTTGTTTTAAAAGCGCAGATTCACGCCGGTGGCCGTGGTAAAGGCCGTACGGTTAAAAGCGGCGCCAAAGGCGTTATGCTCTGCAAAAGTGTTGATGAAGTTAAAAAAGGAGCCGAAGACCTTCTGGGCGATACGCTTGTTACCATTCAGACCGGTGAAGCCGGAAAGCAGGTACAGCGTCTGTACGTTACCGACGGCGTTGATATTGCGCATGAATATTATGTAGGCGTAACGCTCGACCGCGCCAAAGGCCAGAACGTAATTATGGTCTCTACCGAAGGTGGTGTTGAAATCGAAAAAGTTGCTGAAGAGACTCCGGAGAAAATCATCAAGGAGTGGGTAGAGCCGGGGCATCCGCTGTATCCGAACCAGGCGCGTCGTTTGGCGTTTGCTCTTGGTCTGAAGGGTGATGCTCTTAAAAAAGGGGTGAAATTTATCCAGGCGCTTTATGCGGCTTTCGAGAAAACAGACGCCTCTATTTTCGAAATCAACCCGCTTGTTACCACTCCGGATAACGACGTACTCGCGCTTGATGCAAAAATCAATTTCGACGACAACGCCCTTTACCGCCATCCTGATCTGAAGGAGCTTCGCGACCTTTCCGAGGAGGATCCTTTCGAGGTTGAAGCCGGTAAGTACAACCTGAACTACATCAAGCTCGATGGAAACGTAGGCTGTATGGTTAACGGCGCCGGACTCGCAATGGCAACAATGGATATCATTAAGCTTGCCGGCGGTGAGCCAGCCAACTTCCTCGATGTAGGTGGTGGCGCGAATGTTGAGACTGTAAAGAACGGCTTCAACATTATTCTTGGTGACCCGAGCGTGAAGGTAATCCTCATCAATATTTTTGGTGGAATCGTGCGCTGCGACCGCGTGGCAAACGGTGTTATTGAAGCCGTTAAAGATCCGGAAATCGCCGAGAAGGTTAAAGGTGTTCCGATTATCGTTCGTCTTCAGGGGACCAATGCCGAAGAGGCCAAAGAGATTATCGACAACAGCGACCTGAACGTTATTTCTGCAGTATTGCTCAAAGAAGCTGCAGAAGAGGTGACAAAAGCAATCGCCTGACGGACGTAAAAAACGTCTTGCAAATTCATAGAGCGTAGTCCGGATATCGGGCTGCGCTTTTTTTATAGCCCTGATATTAGTAGCTTTAGATAAATTCACAAACACGGAAGCCATCACCCTTGCATCATACTCTGAGGAACAGCCATGATTAACAATCTCAGCTACGTCGCTTTTCTCCTGCTTATTTTTGCAGTCTATTCATGCGATACCGTAGATCCCTACTCGGGTGAGCCAACGCTTGAAATCGTTAATCCTGTAATCAGTTCGAACGAGCTTCCTGAAATTCTGGTGAACTCAGAAAGGGCGGGCCCTGTCTATATTCAATCCTGCGGCAGACTTTTATTCGCAATTGATAAACTTGCAGACGGCAACTGGCAGAACCTTTTTGCTCCAATCTGCAATGGCTTTTTTGAATATACTTTTAGCCGCGTTACGAATGCGGGTGAATCAGCCAAAATAAGCGTGACTTCAGCAGGCTTGGAGGCTGGGCTCTACCGGGTCTGGTTTAATATTTCTGAAGCAAAGACGGGAATCAACCCGCAAATGATTGAGCTGGAATTCGAAGTGGTCGAATAGCTAACTTACTCCACGCCTTCCATCGTTTCTTCGATAAGCATGTCCACAACGGCCTTCATATCGCCGGTCTCTTTAAAGACCTTAAGCTGACGATCAGCAGAGGTTCCTTCCGTAAGGATATTGTGCACGTAGCTTACTTCATCCCGGAGACCGAGGTCATCTACTACATCATCTATAAAGGTAAGCAGTTCGAAGATGAGTTTTTTTGCTTCAACCTCTTTGTGCCGGCCCAAATCAAGCAATTTACCGTCGAAGCCGTAGCGAAGTGCTCTGAACTTATTTTCCTGGATGAATTCCTTGCGGTAAATTCTCCATGACTGGTTATTCCGTCTCATTTTCATGAGCTTGGCGACAAGCGCGACTTTCACTGCACATACCGCAATGGCTTCATCAACTTTGGTGCAGACATCGGCAATGCGGAACTCGAGGGTTGGGTATTTAGGTGATGGCCTCAGATCCCATCGAACCTTGGTGGGCTCATCAATACAGTTTGTATCGATCATAACCTTAATGTACTCCTGATAGTCGTTCCAAGACCGGAATGTTGGCGGAATTCCCGTTCGGGGAAGGCATTCAAAAATTACTGAGCGGTACGACTTCAGTCCTGTATCATATCCTGACCAGAAAGGTGAACTGGTCGAAAGGCACAAAATATGCGGGCAGAAATAGCTGAGCTGGTTCATCAGGTCGATTCGGGTATCATTATCGTCGATTCCGATGTGCATATGCATGCCGCAGATGAGAAGCTGGCGCGCAAGTACTCTGTTTTCCAGCTCCAGACCACGGTAGCGGGCGCGGTGCGTCATATCCTGTTTGGACCACTCCGAGAATGGATGCGTTCCGGCGGCAATAATTCGAACACCGTGTTTTCGGGCAATCTCGTCAACCGTTTTGCGTACCGATACGACTTGCTCCCGTGCTTCCTGAATCGAGCTGCAAACCCGTGTGCCGATTTCAATCTGGCACTGCATGAGTTCGGCGGTCACCTGGTTGCCAAGAGCATCTTCTCCATCTTTGAGCATAATCTCAATTGCTGAGCTTAGCTCCCGCGTTTCGGGGTTTACGATTTGATATTCTTCTTCAATACCAATGGTGAAATCATAGGAAGTTTTGGGCATATCGGCACTCACTTAATCTGTAAGGATTTGCATCAAAGCCTAAAAAAGCGCAATCTGATATCAGATGCAATAGCTAATTGCCAAAGACCTGGAAAAAAATCAGGCAAGTAAGCTGTGGTCAGGCTTCGACCGTGCCACGCACTTTTTTTAATATGCGAATGTAATGGCTTTCATATTGCTGAACAATTTTGTCGAGCTCAAACATCTCTGCTCTTTTGCGCGCCGCTTTAGAAAAAGCCTCCAGCTTTTCCGGATCGCGAAGAAGGCTGATAGCCGCGTCGCCCATAGCATCTATATCGCCAAGTTTACAAACAAAGCCTGTTTCTCCGTCGATATTGAGACCTGGAAGTCCGCCAACGTCTGAGCTGATGACCGGAACGCCGCAGCTCATGGCTTCGAGCGCCGCGAGGCCGAACGTTTCGGAGCCGGAGGGCATCAGAAAGAGGTCGGAAATGGAGAGGATTTCCTCAACTTTTTCCTGCTTTCCGAGCATACGAACGTGATCGCAAACGCCCAGTTCCCGGCAGCGTGATTCCACGTTTATCCGATCCGGGCCATCGCCAACCAGAAGCAGCTTCGCTTTGATACCCTGCTGAAGCACGCGTGCAAAAACCTCGACGGTGTGCGACACGTTTTTCACTTTGCGGAAGTTGGAAACGTGGGTAAGAACCAGCTCGCCATCCGGGCAGATTGCTTTTTTGAAGTGCGTTCGTTCGACTCGCTTAAATCTATCCAGATCCACAAAGTTGGGAATCACATGGATGTTGCGCGTGGTGCCGAACTTCTCGTAGGTTTCATCCCGGAGGTATTCGGAAACCGCAGTCACGCTATCGCTTTTGTTGATGGAAAATTCCACTACGGGCAGATAGCTCGGATCGGACCCAACAATGGTAATATCCGTTCCGTGCAGAGTTGTAAGAATGGCAACCTGCCGGCCTTGTTCACCCAGTATTTCACGCGCAAGATAGGCGCTGGTAGCGTGGGGAATGGCATAGTGAACGTGAAGCACATCCAGCTTCTGGTATTTTATGAGGTTAACCATGTGGCTGGCCAGAGCCAGATCGTAAGGCGGGTACTCAAATAGCGGATAGACGTTTACCGCAACCTCATGGAAATCGATGTTGTGCTCGAATTCATTGAGCCGCTGCGGACGTGCGTAGCTCAGAAAATGAACCTTATGACCTCTCTTTGCTAATCCAATTCCTAATTCTGTGGCGACTACGCCGCTTCCCCCGTAGGTGGGGTAACAAACTATACCAATATTCATAAAATCTGAGTTTTTGTAAACGCAAAATGCGTTGATGGATGTTACTACAATGATAGTGTTTTTTTAGCTAAACCGTTCACTGGCGTACAAGCATTTAAGTACGAACAGCGTTTATACAACGTATTCTATGATGCACGCATAATTTGTATATTAGGCCACCCAAAAAACGGGACAGTTTCAGAAGGTTGAACGATCAGTGTTTTCTTCTGAACAAGATTTTCAGATCATGGTTGAAGCTCCGAAAAAACTCATCATTTTCCATTTTATAAAACAGGCATTTAGTTATGGCAGGACATTCGAAATGGGCGAACATCAAACATCGCAAGGCGCGTCAGGATGCAGCCCGGTCTAAAGCTTTTACGCGCATCATTCGTGAGTTAACCGTTGCGGCCCGCGAAGGCGGAAGTGATGCCGGAACCAACCCGCGCCTCAGTCTCGCAATCGATAACGCCAAAGCGGCAAACATGCCAAAGGATAACATCGAGCGCGCCATTCTGAAGGGTACCGGCGAGCTGGAGGGGGAAAGCTATGAGGAAGTAACCTTCGAAGGCTACGGCCCGGGCGGCGTGGCTTACTTCATAGAGTGCACCACCGACAACAATAATCGCACGGTAAGTGAGATCCGGTTCATCTTTTCCAAGCATGGCGGCAACATGGGCAACAGCGGCTCAGTAGCGTTTTTGTTTGAACAGAAAGGCATCATCACTATAAAGAAGGATGGTCAGGATGAAGACGAGGTTATGCTGGCCGCAATCGACGCCGGAGCCGATGATGTTAAAGCCGAGGCCGATTATTTTGAAATTACCACCACGCGCGAACAGCTCTATGCAGTTCGCACAGGTCTGGAAGCCGCCGGTTACACCATCGATAACGCCGAGCTTCAGCGGGTTCCGGCTACCGAGGTAGAAGTTGATGCCGATACGGCTCTCTCAAATCTCAAACTCATGGATAAGTTTGAGGAGCACGACGACGTAACAAACGTGTTCACAAATATGAGCATGAGCGATGATGTGATGGAAATCGCCGAAAAAATGTAGCAATACGGTTATTGTTCAGGGTGATGGCTTTTGTGCCGAATCAGGTCCGGAAGCCATCACCTTGTGCTAAATGTAGAACTAATAAAAGACTGCGCATCCCAATGAACCGCCTCATCGTATTTATGATGCTTTTTTTGCTCGCGGCCGCTTCGCCGGACCGCGCGCGTGAGGCAAACAGCGCCTATGAGCGGGGAGACTTTGCCGCTGCCGAGCAGGCCTACAGGGATGCAATTGAAGCAAATCCGGGAGATGCGCGTCTCCACTTCAATCTTGGGAATACGCTGGCGCAGCTTGGCAGAACCGAAGACGCCATTGAGGCCTACGAGCGCTTTCGTCAGTTGGCGCGCAGCCCCGAAGAACGCGCCATGGCCGACTACAACATTGGAAACCTGAAAGCGCTTGAGCAGAACTGGGAGGAGGCCGCAGAACAGTTTCGGCGCTCCCTGCGTCAGAACCCGAACGACGACGACGCTGCCAATAACTTTGAGTATGTGCTTCGCCAGCTTCAGGATCAGCAAAATCAGCAGGATCAGCAAGACCAGCAGCAGGATCAACAGGATTCCGGAGGCGCCGGTGAACCTCAACAGGGCCAACAGGATCGGGATGATGACAGAGGTGACGGCTCTGGCGACGCTCAGGCCGGCGAAGATGAGCAGGACGGCGATTCCGGAGACGGCGACCAGCAGGAGCAGGGAGAATCTATGCAGGACCAGCAGCTGCCGCAGCCCCAGCCCGGTGATATGTCACAGCAGGAGGCCGAGCAGCTTCTCAACGCCATTTCCGGACGCGAGCAGGATTTAATTCGTGATTTCCTCAAAGATTTGGCTGATCCGGCTGAGCCAACCGAAAAAGACTGGTAAGGCGAATCCATGCGTATCACTTCTATTTATCGGAAGGCCTTCCCACGGTTTCTGGCCCTGATTTTCATGATTGGTATGCTGGCGTCGCTAAATGCCGATGAAGCTCTGTCTGCAGCGGCTGAGGTTGCGGCAGACCAGCAACAGGTGCAGGCGACCGCTACCGTAAACACCAGCCGGATTTTTGTCGGGGAGCGATTCATTCTTACGCTTGAAGTGAGCGCTCCGCGGCTTCAAAATGTGCGCCGGCCGTCTTTGCCCGAACTTGAGGGCGTAACGATACTTTCGCGCACGCCAACCAGCACATCAAGCTTTTCGATTGTAAATGGTGTGTCCACCGCAAGCAACGGATTTCGCTTTACGCTGGAAGCCACCAATGAAGGCTCATTCACCATTCCGCCGATTGAAATGGAAGTCGATGGCGAAGTTTATCTCACCAATGAACTTACCATAAACATACAGTCTCGTGCCCGGATGCAGCAGCGGGGTCCGCAGGATGATATCTATCTCAGGCTGGAGCTTTCGAATGAACGGCCGTTTTCCGGCGAGCAGATAAACGCGCAGGTTGTTTTGTACTACAAAAGTGAAATTAACGTGATGTCGTATCAGCCTTCATCGGCATGGCGTACGGAAGGTTTCTGGCTGGAGCGTGTTACGGATGAACGGGGACCGAGGGCAGAAACCGTCATTATTGATGGGATGCAGTTTCGCCGCGCGGTGCTTATGAGCTATGTGCTGTTCCCGACCCGTTCGGGCAATGTTAATA
The DNA here is from genome assembly GCA_022565795.1 of Balneolia bacterium. Taxonomy (GTDB): domain Bacteria; phylum Bacteroidota; class Rhodothermia; order Balneolales; family Cyclonatronaceae; genus Cyclonatronum. The sequence goes on along the minus strand of JAIUMA010000051.1, from coordinate 9,995 downwards.
TTGGTGAATACAGCGTGAATGCGACGGTCCGGCAGACCAGCAGGTTTGGTGATACATCCCGATTTTTTGACGGTCCGGGGAGATCTCAGCGAACCGTTACGCTTCGATCGGAACCTGTAGAACTAAGCGTTCGTCCGCTTCCCACTCCGCAGCCGCCGGGCTTTACAGGCGCCGTCGGGCAGTTTCAGGTGAGCCGAAGCATCGAAAATCCAGAAGTCATTATAGGCGAGCCGCTTGAAATCGAAACCCGATTCAGCGGCACGGGTAACGTAATGCTGATCGATCAGCCCGCTTTCGATTTTCCGGAAGGATTCGAAAACTTCCGTCCGGTAGAGCAAATTGAGGTGAACAAATCGCCAACCGGAGTAAGCGGCAGCAAAACGTTCACCGACGTACTTATAGCGCGCCGCGTAGGTAATTATACTCTGCCGGCGGTCGAAGTCAGCTGGTTCAATCCGCAGCTGGGGCGCTATCAAAGCACGACGCTTCCCGCTGTTCGACTGGCTATTCTTCGGGACGAAGATCAGGAGTTTACCTTTGTTGATGAGCGCCGGATTCGGGTCAGTCCGGCCACCGGCCTGGTGCGCTGGTTTGTCGAAGATGAGGCGCAGCTCTCAAGCCGGTTATGGTTCCGGTTCCTAATGGTGCTTCCATTTTTTATACTCATTCCGGCATGGATAGTACGAAGAAGAAACCAGCGTCTCACAAGCGATATCGCGTATGCCCGCTCGAAAAACGCCATGAAACGAGCCGAAGAACAACTGGGTGCATCAAGTCTTTTTGCTGCTGAGCAAAACTTTAAGGATGCCTACCGCATGCTCCATAAGAGCGTTGCGGGCTACATCGCCGACAAGCAGAACCTGCCCGAAACCGGTCTGTCGGATACCTATCTGATAAGCACTGTTCGCAAAAAAGGAGCGCCTCAACCGCTGCTCAGCCGCATGGATGCGCTTTTCAAGACCATGACCGATATCAGCTACTCGCCGGGAAGCGGAAGTGCTACCTACTCCAAAGACCGGAATGAAGCTGAAGCCATCATCAAAGAGCTGAAGAAGGTGCTGTGATGAGATTCGTTTTTAAACTTCACACTCTTTTTTTTACGCTCATCTTGTTTATGGTGATGGCTTCTGCAGTCGCATCACCATCTCACCTTGTAGCCGCTGATACTGTCGGGCAGCAGGCCATTGCCACCGAGCGCATCACCGATCCGCAGCGGGCTTTTAATGATGCCAACTTTCACTACGAGCAGCGTCAGTACACTTTGGCGCTTGAGCGTTTTCTGCAAATCGAGCAATCGGGCTTCAGCTCAGGGCCGCTTTTCCTGAATACCGGCCTTACCTATCTGAACATGCAGGAGCCGGGACGAGCATTGTTCTATTTCTACAGGGCGCGCGGGTACAGCCAGACTGCCGACCGTGCGCAGCGTGCGATAGAATTTGTGGAAGAAACGCTGCAGCAGCAGTTTGCCGAGCCGCCGGTGCTGGCAACATTTACCTGGTTTGAATGGATGCAGTTTCGCGTTGGTACAGACATTCCCCTGCTGGCGCTCATCATGCTTATCAATCTGGCTGCGCTTTTCTGGGCCGGTCACTGGTTTCTGAATAGAGGAAAAACGGCTATGCGCTATCTGGCCTATATCGCCGCCGGACTTGCTGTCGTGGCCGGAGGAGTGTTTGTATACAATTCGGCAAACGAAGGCGAATGGCAGAGGGGAATGATTGTGGAGCCGGGCTTCGAATTGCGCGAGCAGCCATCGGAAGCTTCGGATCCCGTTCTGGTGGTCTACCCCGGCTTCAGGCTGCTTCTGCACGCAGAATCTTCAGCTGCTAACGGGGAGTGGAGCTTTGTGCACATGAGCAACGGACTACAGGGCTGGGTGAAATCAGACAGTCTCCTGCTGTTTCCGTAGCCCTCCGGAAGCCGGGCCGCGGCCGGATGCCATCACCCTTACAACTGCAAGAACTTTTAACGAGTGAGGAGTCGCCTTTTCTTGCTCCCTTGCGTTCATTCCCCTACATTAAGCTATGAAAAATGAGGGTTTGACGACCCGGCCCCGACTGCTAACGCTTTGTCTTATTATTCGCCGGGCAGCCCGTTCAGAAAAGTATTAACCGTTACCGAATTTTATTATGTCTAAACAATTTGATTATATCGATGCCAATGCAGACCGCTTCAAGTCGGAGCTATTTGAGCTGCTTCGGATTCCCAGCGTGAGCACCGATTCTGCAGCAAAGGGTGATGTGCGCAAAGCCGCAGAATTCCTGCTGGACAGATTAACCGAAGCCGGAATGGAAGATGTTCGTATCGTGGATACGCCGGGCCATCCCGTGGTGCTCGGTAAGCATCTCAAAGCCGGTGCAGACAAGCCAACCGTGCTTATTTACGGCCACTACGACGTGCAGCCGCCGGATCCCCTCAACCTGTGGACCTCTCCGCCATTCGAGCCTGTGGAAAAGGATGGGAAAGTGTTTGCCCGTGGCGCCAGCGACGATAAAGGTCAGGCGTATATCCATGTGAAAGCGATTGAATCATGGCTGAAAACCGGCGGAGAACTGCCTGTTAATGTGAAAATTATTCTCGAAGGTGAAGAGGAAATCGGCTCACCTAATCTGGTTCCTTTCCTGAAGGAGCACAAAGACGAGCTGGCTTGCGATATGGTGCTGGTATCGGATACCGCCATGTTTGCCAAAGATACGCCGTCGATCACCTACGGTCTGCGCGGTCTCGCCTATATGGAGCTTGAGGTTTACGGACCGGATCGCGATCTGCACTCCGGAGCCTACGGTGGCGCGCTCACAAACCCGCTGAATGCACTCTGTGAAATCGTTGCTAAACTGAAAAACGAAAACGGCGTAATTCAGATTCCCGGCTTTTATGATGATGTGGTTGACCTCAGCCCTGAAGAGCGCGAAGCCTACAATAAGCTTCCTTTCGATGAAGAGGGCTGGAAAAGCTCAATTGGCATTACGGAAGTAAGCGGAGAAGAAGGCTACTCAACGCTTGAGCGTAAGTCTGCGCGGCCGACTCTCGACATGAACGGTATGTGGGGCGGGTATCAGGGGGAAGGTGCCAAAACGGTGCTTCCTGCTGAAGCCGGAGCCAAAATAAGCATGAGGCTGGTTCCGAATCAGCACCCGGATACGATTGCGGAGCTCTTCACAAAACACATCGAAAAAATTAAACCTGAAGGTGTACGGGTGAAGGTTTCGGCCCATCACGGTGGTCATCCGGCAATGACTCCGCTCGATTTCTACGGATTGAAGGCGGCCGGGAAAGCCTACAAAGATGTCTACGGCAAAGAGCCGTTATTCGCACGCGAAGGCGGTTCCATCCCGATTGTCGCCGATTTTGAAGGCGTTCTTGGTGTAAACACCATCCTGATGGGATTCGGCCTGAACACCGATGCCATCCACTCGCCAAACGAGCACTTCAGCCTGGATGATTTCCATCGCGGAATTAAAACATCTGCGCGCTTCCTGGAGGTTCTGCCGGAGTTTGAGAAGTAGTCAGATTATCACTTGAAAACAGAAGAGCCCCGGCGCACAGCTTCGGGGCTTTTGTTTTATATGGTAATGTCCAAAGGCAGCTGGAGATAATCTATTCCGGCCTGACCCACCAAGCGAAAGCAATGAGCATAGGTTGAAGCACAACCAATCGAACCCACGCTCCCCAAAGCGGCAGACAAACCGCCTCCGATACACATCCGCCCACCTGAATCATGTAGACATGCACCGGAATAAAGGCAATCATAAGCAGAATGATGCCGTAGGATGCGAATTTGGCATATGGACGGTAGAGCAAACCGGCACCCAGTACAACCTCAGCGAAACCCGCGGCGTAGTTCAGAAGCTCCGGACCCGGAAACCATCCTGGCATCATCGGGTAATAGAACTCCGGGTTAATAAAATGATAAAGGCCGGCCAGGATAAACCCGAGCCCGAAAACGATGCGTGCTGCATTTTTCATGAGTGGTGAATGAGGAATTGTGAATGATTGTCGATTCCTGAATTAGCTTATTTACCTGTTGACACTGTTGACACTGTTGACACTGTTGACACTGAACTAATTTCATGATGGGGATAGTTCGATGCAGTGCAAAAGTTTCGGCGGGTTTGCGTACCTTACGGGTCCTCAAAAAAAACCGTTAGAAATTTGAAAATAAGGATTGTATGGAAACCGTAGTTGTGTACGAAATTATTGGCTATCTGGCATCGGTGCTGGTTGCTATTTCCCTGATGATGAGCCGGATTGTGCCCCTCCGAATTTTAAACCTCATCGGTTCGGGTACCTTCACGCTATATGGCTATCTGATTGGCTCGTGGCCGGTTGCCGGAATGAACTTCTTCATCGTACTCATCAATATCTACTATCTGGTTCAGATTTATAACAGTCGTGAGTACCTTCGGATTCTGGAAGTTTCCAAAGCTGATGAGTACCTTCGCTACTTTTTGGGCTTCCATAAAACGGACATCCAGAACTTTCATCCCGGTTTTGAAGAAAAGGCAGATTTGGGCGAGCTGAATATGCTTGTTTTGCGCGATACGGTTCCTGCCGGGGCGGTCAGCGGTGAAATGGAAAACGGGCGACTGACTCTTAATCTGGATTTTGTGACGCCACAATACCGCGATTTTAAAATTGCGAACTTTTTATATGCCGAAAACAAAGACTATTTCAGAGAGAAGGGAATAAAAGAAATTGCCGCGCTGCCTGCAGACAGCAAGTACGCTGCTTATCTAAAGAAAGTTGGCTTCAATCCGGAAAACGGCTCATCGGGAATGCATGTGCTGAAGCTGTAGCCAAATCAGAATCGGTAGGTAAATCTTGCGTAGAAGTCGTTGATCCGGGTAGTGAAAGGGGCGTTTTCGGGTTTGAACAGGTCGGTTCTGATTCGAAAACGCATTTCATAGTTCAGGCTGCTGCTTATCACGAACCGGTAGCGAATTTCGGACATCGTAGTGTTGGGAGTAAAGCTTGACGAGACAAACCAGTGGGGATCGGTCTGTCCGTAAAGTATTCCTAAATAGTGTTTGTCGAAGAGCTTGTTGGCATAGGCTGAAAGTTGCCAGGCCACGCTGGAAGAGCCAAACATAGTATTGTCTTCGGATACAGCTATTCCGCCGGAAGAAGGATCGGGTGCAAGCGGAATAAAACCAAGTTCGCCCCCAATAAGATACTCTCCGGTTCCCGGATTGAACGGCAAACGAGCCATAGCCCGGCCTGAAAACGTGAGATGATCTTTCAGCGAACCATCCCTAACGAAGTTGTTTCGCGTGTAGGAGACGCTCAGTTCCCGTTGTGCCCATAATCCTGATTTATTTCTATGCTCAAGATTTGCGAAAAGAGTGTAACGGCTCGCAGAATCTGAAAAACTAAGCGGTCTTCTTGCGGCATGGGAGCTGCCTCGCTCACTGTTTCTACTGGCTATGAAGTGCAACCTGTATCGATAGCTCAAATCTTGTCTCAGCCAAACTCCGTCGGTATGGGAAATACTTAAATTGGCTGCATAATACCGGTCCATGCCTTTGGGAATAAATCCTTCCAGTGGAAACCTTCCCTGAAATCGACCAACTCTTATGTGAAGACGGTCCGCCGCATCCCATGCTGCGAATAGTTCGTCGATTGTTGCCGTGCCGGCCGGATAGGAGCCGCCGCCAGGCGTGTAGTCGCGAACAAAAAAGCGGAAGTCACTTTGGGTTGTAGACAAGCGGGTGGCGAACCGGCTTTGCAGATAAAACCGATCAGAAAACGTCGCCCGGGCGCCGAGATGTATTCTGGCGTTGAGTGCGGAAGACTCCCCCCGGGTACCGTCCTGTGCTCTTATTTGATCAGTAGTGAAGACGGTTCTGAGCGTGCCAAAGGTGTCAAACTCAGGTATAGCAGAGCTGTTTTGTGCTTCGGCGGTATCGTGAAAGCACATTAAAAACAGAATTGCAGGGATCAGCAGCCTTTTGGCTTGATACTTCAAAGTTGATTTGAGCACATTTATGGTGGTTAAGGCCATTAACTTTTTATTCTCTTAACAGACGATTTCTGTTGGTAAGAAAAGCATTATAACTCAAAATAGTCGCATTTATCAGGAAATGAAACGCTTTTGGAAAACATAAGGGCAAAAAAAAAGCCGGTTCAAAAGAACCGGCTTTAATATTGAAGGCAGTAATTCCTTATTCAGGACTTACGTTTTCAGCCTGCAGACCCTTAGGGCCTTCAGTTACATTCATGGTAACGTGCTGTCCCTCTTTAAGAGACTTGAAACCGTTGATGTTGATTGCGCTGTGATGTACAAATACATCCGGGCCGTTGTCTTGTTCGATAAATCCGAAACCTTTGTCGTCGTTAAACCATTTTACTCGGCCGGATACTAATTCTGCTGACATAATTACTAAATTTGTTGTGAAAATATTGCTTAAACAATTCCTGAGGTGTTGCTTGTACATCAAACAATCAACTCTAATCTGAACTGCGCATTTAAGTTATCCTTTTGCCGTCCGAATTCAAAACAATTTTTTACTTATTCGCATAGGTTCTTGAAAACACTGTTTTTTTAGCTTTCATGCTGTTAAAACAGCGTATTTGAGTTCGTTTTGAAGCAGTAGATAAAAATTAATCTGAACGAAAAATGCTCATGGTCGTCTAAATAGCTGCAACCAATATGTTGTACAATCTTTATTAAGGAGAAAATATATGAAACGCTTTATTATCGGTATCACCACCATTTTAGTTTTGTTTGTGATGGCTGCTGATATCAATGCACAAAACCGCGACCGGGCCAGTGGAATGCAGGGTAACGCTCAGGGTCAGGGACTGGGACTCATGCACGACCTTGCCATTATTTACAGCGGAGATCTCAATCTTTCTGAAGCACAAAAGCAGGAAATAGCCCGAATTCGCGCAGAGAACCGGGTTGAAGCACGTCAGGCGCGTAGCGAAGTACAGCGCCAGCGCGGACAGGCACAGCGAGGCGAGCGCCCACAGGCTTTCAGGCAGCAGCGAATGGAAAACCGGATCAGCATGTATGATCAGATAAACGAAGTGCTTACTCTCGAGCAGCGTGAGCAGCTGGCATCAATCCGTGAGGAGCGGATGGCCAACCGCGAAGATATGCAGCAGCACATGTCTGCCGCGTATGTGGAGATTGTTTCTGAAGACGTAGGTCTTGATGAAGAAAAGACGCAGAGATTAACAGAAATCGTACGTGAGCATCGAGCAGAAATGTCTGAAGTTCGCAGCGAGCGCCGTGCCACAACTCCGCAGGAACGCGCCGATATGACCGCGGTTCGCGAAGCACACCAGATGCAGCTTATGGGAAAAGTACGTGAAGTGCTAACCGAAGAAGAGTTTGAGCTTTGGTCTGCGCAGTGGCAGGAGCTTATGCCGGGTCAGCAACGGCAGTTCGAACAGCGCAGAGATGTTCGAGGACGCCAGGATGGTAACCGCATGAACCGCAACCGACAAAACTAAAAAGTATCTAATAATATTCGCACATGAGTGAGTGGTTAGCTAAGTTAGCTATACCGTGGAAGAGCGGCCGGACGGGAAAAATCGTCCGGTCGTCTTTCTACTCCGGCCACTCGCAACTTCAACAGGCATCTAAAAGGTGATTAACGTTCAGGATCAGCCTATCGAGCAGCAGCTTCTTTCCGAGCTGGAAACGCTTTATCCCAGGATAGAGCGCTCTGTTCGTGCCTACACCAATGGCACGGGTCTGGATTCCGGAGACCTCACCCAGGATGCTTTTCTCAAAGCCGTAAAAAGCCTGAACCAGTACAACCAGGACTCGTCGCTTTATACATGGATCTACCGCATCGCTCGAAATACATGTATAGACGCTATGCGCAAATTAAAAACGCGCAGGCAGTACGACGCACCCGATGTTGATGCAGACACTCAGACCGATTCCGATTCGGATTCGTACAAATCAGACTACGAGCACAGAGAAGAACAAAATATGGTACGCAGGGTGATGGCATCCATGCCCGACGACTATCGGGAGCTCATCATACTAAAAGATTTTGAAGGACTACAATACAACGAGATAGCAATTATCACCGGGCTGCAGGAGGGAACGGTAAAAAGCCGGCTTTTTCGCGCAAGGGTGATGCTCAAGGAAGGATTACTAAAAGCAGGATACGTTCATGAACCGTGAATTACTCGAAATTAAAATGACTGATATGCTCGATTCGGGCTACAGTAAAACCGAAGAAGCCGAGCTTCTTGCCCAGCTGAAGGACTATCCGGATCTGGCGGAAATGTGGTCGCTGATGAAAGGCGGACCGGTTACAGGCTATGACAGCGCCTTCCCGTTGCGACCTGCTGAAGAGGCGGATCTTGAGGCTATTCGTGAAGCGCTGGAGCCGGGCGTTACGGCCGAACTGCTTCAGTGGTTCCCACGCTATTTCGCTGCCGCAGCGCTTATGCTGGTCTTCCTCACGGGCTATTTCATGCTAAGCACGCCGCAGGCCGATTCTTATGAATCGCAGGTGTCCGAATGGATATATCTGTATGGAGAGGAATATGAGCTTCAAAACAATGAGTTTCTGGTTCAGGAACTTCCCTTCAGATTCGATTAAAACGATTATAAAGAACCGATGAAATCAAACACCTATAAAGCTGCCGGAGCGTTGATTATCATTTTCATCCTCGGATTCTCCGGTGGATATTTGTTCAACAGTGCCGTAAACCAGAGCGCTTCAGCGCAGGAAACATCTTCTGAATATAATGATGAGCGCCGCTCGGGTCAGAATCAGGCGCGTTCACAGGAGAGACGTATGCAGGGCCAGAGCCAGGTAAGAACTGCAGAGCAGCAGGAAGAGCGTATTGAGCGGGCGCGCCAGCATATGCGGGAGCACCTCGCGTTGGAAGAAGATCAGGCTGAACCGCTGTTTGAACTCATCCGGGAAAGCCGGGAAGAGCGCCGCGAAATCATGAGTGAATCCAGAAGAAGCTTCCGGGAAGTAATGGAGAGCCATGATCGCGAGTTTCATGAACAGCTTGGCAGAATCTTAACCGAAGACCAGCTTGTTGTCTGGGATTCCCTTTATGCCCGAAGCGAGCCATCAAACGGAAATCATAGGGGAAGGCAGTGAAGAGGTTTGATTTCTGATTTGGGATTTGAGGCAGCGTGGATTAACCCTATGTAACCTTAGTCTCTCATCTTTTGGCATTCGCATTTTTCGCCGTACTTGACGCAGAGCTCGTGGTTCGATGGTTTAGCAAAGCGCGCTTTGCAGGCGGCCCGGCCGTGGTGAATCATCAGGTGGGATAGGTCAGTCCAGCTTTCCCGGGGAAAAAGAGCCATTAAGTCGCGCTCAATTTTGTCCGGGTTTTCATGACGCGTTAGCCTGAATCGCTGTGAAAACCTGCGGACGTGCGTGTCTACAACAACGCCAACGTTAATGTTGAACGCGTTTCCTAATACCACGTTGGCGGTCTTTCGGGCTGCCCCCCGCATAGTAAGCAGCTCATCCATCGTTTGCGGGACCTCTCCTCCAAACTCATCCCGTACGGTGATAGCGGTCTCTTTAATTGATTTCGCCTTATTGCGGTAGAACCCTGTAGGCCGTACAGCCTGTTCCAGTTCCTCAAGATCAGCTTCAGCGAAGGAGTCAACCGTTGGATAGTCGCGAAAAAGTGATTCGGTGACCATATTAACGCGCACGTCGGTACACTGCGCGCTGAGGATAGTGGCAATCAGCAGCTCGAACGGATTTGTGTAGTTGAGCTCACAGTGAGGGTTGGGATAGTGTTCGTAAAGTTTGCTGAGTATCTCCAGCGCACGCTCTTTCTGCTCTTTGCTTTTACGCGGCAGTTTGAAACCACGCTTCGATGTTGGGTCTGACGGAATACTGATTTTTTTTGATGCCATGGAGACAAATTTTAAATTTTGAACCTGTCTGTAGCAGGCAGGTTTAGAATGAGAAAAGTCGGATGAATTAACAATAAATAATCACTGTTGTCCGGGGAAAACTAAATCAAACCGAATAATCGCTTCTAAAATG
>JAIUMA010000050.1 GCA_022565795.1 Balneolia bacterium | reverse complement strand
ATGATTCAGAGCCCGTGCACATAAATCTGCGCAGCGTCTTCTTTTTAAATAGCAATTTCATTGAAATGCACAGATTTTATTACCTTTAGTGATAATTAATTTGTTAGATTAAGTCTGACCAAAAAGTTCACCTAAAAAAGTCTTGCACACGGCCTGCTGATGGAATCTCAAGCAGCAGAGTTCACTCTCAGGCCGCAACCGGATTATCAGAATAACTGATAAAATTGGTAACCATTAGCCTGATTGCTCGTCAAACAGGCAGCAACTATGTTTGTGGCGTTTGTATATGACCGATGCATCACAACGGGATTCTGAGTTTGAGCTGATACGCGCCATTTTGGCCGGTGAAGGCTCATCTTACCGTGTTTTAGTAGAGCGTTATTCTGCTATGGTGTTTCATATCGTGCGCCGTTTTGAAAAGGACGAGAGCGAAGCAGAAGAGCTGGCCCAGCAAATATTTATAAAGGCCTACGAAAATCTGCAGAAGTTCGATATGAAGGCCGTGTTTTCGACATGGCTTTATCGTCTGGCAATGAATCATTGCCGTGATTACGCGAAAAACATACGAAGAGGAAATAAGCGTTTTAGCGAGCTGGAACCCGAATTTATTGAACGAAGCCTTATTGATGAGCGAACGCCCTACTCCGGCATAGAGCTGAGGGAGTGGCAACACCATCTCGATACGGCCCTTGAATGTCTTAACAAGGAATATGCAGACGTATTCCTTTGGAAATATCGGGACGGTCTCAGCTATGAGGTTATTTCAGAACAAACCGGAATTTCGATCAGCGCTCTTAAAGTGCGGGTCCACAGGGCAAGAAAAGAACTTAAACAAAGACTGGACAAGAAGGTCTCATAATGAAAGATCAAAGAGAAACCAACGAAGAGCTTTTTCAGAAATACCTCGACGGTGAGCTAACCGGCAGGGAGGAACAGCAGGCGCTGCGGATGATTGCAGACGACGAAGAAATGCGCGATATGCTGCGTTTTGAGCGCTCCCTGGTTTTTGGCTTTAACGCTGAACAAACCGCTGAGTCCTTTGCCGTGCCTTCCGGTTTTGCCGATAAGGTGATGGGCAGCATCGGGGCCAATGAGTCAGAGACACCTAAAGCAGCACCACAACCGGTTATGAAGGTTGTTCAGGAAGAGGTGCCATCACAGGAAACGTCTTACAGCAGATTAACCGTAAACCCGTTTCTTGCCGCCGCGGTGGTGATTATTTCAATTGGAATTGGCTTTTTGCTGAGCCAGCCTGCCGGGCAGCCAGCTGTAGTTGTTGAAGCTTCAGAAATTTCAACGCAGTTTATTGCCGATGAAGCCTCCACAATTTGGATTCGCTTTGTCTATTTCGATGAAGACGCCGAAAGCCTGGAGGTAGCCGGAGATTTCAGCGACTGGAATCCGGTTGCGCTTAACAGGGAATATGCTGGCGGCAAACAGGTTTGGACTGGAATGGTGCCGGTCGAGCGGGGTGAACACCGCTATATGTTTGTGAAAAACGGGGAAGAATGGGTAACGGATCCGCTGGCAGAAGTGCAGCAGGATGATGGGTTTGGGAACAAAAATGCCGTTCTGTTTCTATGAGGTTATCTGCGGTCCTGATTGTTACGGTTGTTATTGCAGCATTCAGCTGTAAAGCACATGCCCAGGACTGGCAGTCAACACTTATGCTTGAAACCCATTCCGGGCTTACAAGCAATCCCTATCTGAGTCCCCTCTTGGGCGACTGGGATCAGGCGGGAACAACCGGGTATCTGCTCTTCGCACCCATAGGCCAGACGGTCGCAAGCTTCGATGCGTTTTCTGCTGAGTTTGTTGCCGGAGCGATGTACAAGCCTTTTTTCGACGATCGGGACGCCTGGTCCGGTATATTCGGAGTGGCTTCGGGTCGATATAGAATATCAACCCGGTTTTCGGCCGGGCTGGAAGCAGGGGCAAGCGGCGTTTCTTCGGGTTCGGATAGTCGTCAGTTCTGGGTTCAGCCGGTGCTGACCTGGTCGCCTACTTTTTTCACGCAGCTGCGCTTTCGGGCAGGTCCTTCATTTGGCAGTTTTTCGTACAGTATTCCGGATGAGGAGGGTGATGGTCTGATAGCCGTAGATGAAACAAGGCGCTACGACAGCTACTCGCTGGAGTATGAAACATGGCCGAATCTGCGCTGGCAGCTTCGTTCACTGCTATATGGGAATCTCGATGATCCGGCTTCAAGTCTGGGAATAAGGGGGTTTGCAAACTATAGAATGCGGCCGGAAGTACAGCTGCACCTTAATGCCGGGTTCGAACGCTTTGGATATGAAATGACCGTGATTACTCAGGGCGGTGGTCCTCCTTTTGGAGGCGGTCAGCTCAGGGAAGAGATAACCGACGAAGCCGACCGGATTTTACGTGCAGGTGCAGGCGCTACCTGGCAGCTGCATCGGAATATAGCTTTAATGGGTCAGGCAGACCTGATGAACTACGTATCTTCCATTGAAGATGGTTCAACCATTGATTTTCAGATATCTGCCGGAGCCCGCTTTACATTTTCACCGACAAGAAGGGCTGAGCGCGGAAAAGCCAGAGTGGAATGGACTCAAAACGACGTCCAAACGGTAATGCTAAACCTGAACTACTCTGGCGAAGGTCAGCTCTATATCGTTGGTAACTTCAACAACTGGGCAAGTCCGGGTGTGCCGCTTGTACGACAATCGGGCAACAGATTTGCGGCCAGGCTGGAGTTAACGACCGGCATATATGAGTATAAAGTCCTACTTATTGAGGGTTCGGAAGAAAGATGGATAGACTTTTCAGAAGAAACCTATACGGTTTCAGATGGTTTTGGCGGTATGAACGGACTGATTTTTATAGAGTAGGGTGCCATGAAAAAAATAGTTAAACATTTTTATGAAAAACCGGTAACCTCGTTCGATTTCAGTCGTCATACTCCTGTCGTGAGAATTTACCTGAGATACGTTTATAAAAAAGCTAAGACTGAGAGACTAAGAATGATTAAACGCTTTGCATCCCGGGCAGCAGCTGTGCTTCTGCTTATACAATGCATCACAATGTCCCCGCTCCAGGCACAAAGCCTGTCCGAGCTGGTCGACATTGCTGTGTCTGCCGGAATTGAGCAAGCACAAATTTCAGAGCTGCAGGTCAGAGCAGCCGAAAGAGGGTTAGATGACGGAGACGTAATTAATATACTGCGACCGGCCATCAATATGGCCGAGCAGAACCTGCCTTCTGAAATGGTGTTTGACAAAGCCTTTGAAGGCTTATCCAAGAGAGTTCCACCCGCGAGAATGCAGCCGGTGCTCGACAATATATTTACAAGTTCATTGGCTGCTGCGGAGTTTGTAGATCCCTGGGTACAACGTTCAGAGGTAACCCAAATGTTAAACCGTGATACCGGCAGAGTTGACAGAGAAACGTTCCGCAACGAAATGATTAAAGCAACGGCAAAAGGACTTTCACAAAACTTTGACCGTGCTGTACTTGAGCAAACCCTCGACAATGTGGCTTCAAGCAGGGCGATGCAGACATCAAGGCCTTCCGGAATTATTACTGCCGTAAGCATTCTAAGTGATCTGCCTACAGCTGCACAGCAGCCTTCTGAAACAGCCGAGATGGTGGTAAGCGCCCTGGAGGGTGGTTTTGAAGCCGCGGACCTGCAGAAGCTCCCTGCTGCTATGAATATGGCACAGCGCCGGTCTCAGCTGCCTGCACATGCCGTAGCCAACGGCTTGCGCAGACTGCTTGAAGGAGGATCGCCGGCATCGCATGTACTTCAGAATCTGTTTAACGGAGAAGTAGGCGGAGGCCCGCCGGGCGGGGTTCCGCCGGGACTACGTGATGGTCATCCGGGCAGAGGCAACCAGGGTAATCCTCCGGGAGGCGGACCGCCAAACAACTAACACATCCAAAGCTTGCGATGTGTCATTTCATTTGTGATAGCCCAGTCGTACATCACAAATGAAGCAGTAAATCCTGCAGAAAGCCCGACGTTTAAACTTTATCATACCACAGGATGTAACCCCGCCACCCGATGAGTGTAGATTCTTCGGGGTTTTTTGTTTAGTGAGGTACAAGCCCCGGCTTACCCGTTTTGTTGGTTAATAATTGGCCTGATACCCGTCTTGCTATACTAAGTATACCGCCCGATCCGACCAGCGGATATCTTACAGCCTGTCTTCCGGCTGAGATCAGAACACGTGTTGAAAATTTATTCCGGTCAGCAGCGTGCTTTTTCATTTAGATGTAAAAAGTACTCTATACTAATCCAAGAGCCCGATTTTTGAGGCTGAAAATTTTTTGAAAAAAAATTGTAACCCCTCAAATACTCAGTCGTCATACGTACGTAGCGACCCGAACGGGTTAGCATAAGACATAAAATTAGAATTAGATTCACATTCAATAATGACGCTTAACAACATACTACACACAACCCTGGCTGGAATCACATTGGCAGCTTTGCTGATGATGGCCGGATGTGCTGTAGAAAGCCAGACAAACATGGGTGGTTTTGTAGTTAAGCTTCATGATGCACCTGCGGATTACGACGAGGTGAATGTTTTTATCGAGAGGGTAGAAGTAAACAATACAACCGATGGTCAGGGCTGGCAAATTATAAGCGAGCCTATGCGTTCGTATAATTTGCTGGAACTGACCAACGGTGTTTTCGAAGTAATCGCAGATACTGAACTTGAGGTTGGCACCTATCCTCAAATACGGCTGATTGTAAGCCGTGATCAAAACAACGTGAAAATCAATGGAGAGACGCACGGACTGTTCATACCGAGCGGTGCGCAAACCGGCATAAAGCTAAACGTAGACGCTGAAATCAGGGATGGTATCGTATATACGCTGCTGCTTGATTTCGATGCGCTCAGATCGGTTGTGAGGACTGGACAAGCTTCATCGGAGAGATTTCTTCTTAAGCCTGTTATCCGCGCAACCAACGAGGCACTTACAGGTAATATTAGTGGGACTATTGTACCGATTGAGGCCAGAGCAGTCGTTTACGCAATTGCCGGTTCGGACACGCTTTCAACAACGTTTGCCGACGAAGTTACTGGGGAGTTTCTTCTTGTCGGACTCGAAGAGGGCGTGTACGACGTATCGGTAGAAGCAAGAGAAGACAACTACACAGGGAGCACAGTCAACGATGTAGACGTGACTGTAAACGAGACAACAACGCTAGAACCTATAGTGCTGGAATCCGAGTAGAGCATCTGCGGATTACACGCTATAGAATATATACTAAGCCCCGCAGCGGAATGCTGCGGGGCTTCTTTTTTTTATTGAAAATCTGACTGCCAGCGTACTTCCGACAAGTTCACTCTTTGAAATTAGTCCTATGAGTAAATCTGCCAGGGCTTTTGATTTAGCTTAAACCTTTTTTTATCAGCTGTAAGCCTGTCTGGTTTTATTGACTGTTCTGTATTAATTTTGGTATCAGGCAAGACTCAAAACTCTACTAATACTGAAAGGTAAAGCATTGGGATAAACAGTTCTTGAAATAAAACACCGCCTAATGCAATAATAGGCATCCGGCGGTTTAGTTACTAAGTATTAAGAACAGACAAAAATCAGGCCATGAAGGCAGGCTGTCTGCAAGAGCGAAGCCAGTAGGGCCCGAACGGTATGTTAACCTGTCATTTGTAAGAAAATAGGGTCAACCGTATGGTGTAAACGCAACACACTTTGCGGGCGTTGATACACTCTGTATCCCGTCCCTAGGCTACAGTATGGTTTTCGAAAACATTATCACTCGGGTCATCTTCTTTGTGACATCATACCCCGGGTTTCCGCGGTGGGGGGACTAAAGCCGGGCTGTCGCTTAGTCAGTCACCCGGGACTATTCTTATTGAATCTCATTCGGGTACACTGGGAATGTTTCTGTTTGTCTATCCCTGCATACTTTCAGTTTTCATAATCATGATATCAAAAAAAGGGAACCCGACCCTAAGCCGGATTCCCTTTCGAGGAATCATTTCACTGATTATTGGTACACTGTCATTTCACCAGCATCATCTTCTCGGTTTGTACGAAGCTGCCGGCCTGTATGCGGTATAGATACATACCGCTGGAAAGGTTAGTGGCATCAAACGTCGCCTGATGGCGGCCGGCGTTCTGCAGCTCGTTCACCAGCGTGGCCACGCGCTGACCCAGCATGTTGTACACCTCCAGTCTCACGTGCTGAGACTCCGGCAGGCTGTACTCGATGGTAGTAGCCGGGTTAAACGGATTCGGGTAGTTGTGATGCAGCTGGTACTCACGCGGCAACTGACCGGTGGATCCATTTTCGTTTTCATCGCCTGGTACGCTCACATCCATGGTGGTGATGGTATCGACAGCATCAAACTCGCCGTCCAGATTGGTGTCAATCAGGATGGTGAGCTCCGGATTGCCGACGTCGTTGAAATCGGGCGTGAGCTTGTAAGCATGGTCTGGATTGAGGTCGTAGCCGTCGTAGAAGAAAAAATCTTCTGCTTCAGTTCTTCCAATATGGAATGTTAATGAAGACTCGCTATTCAGATTAGTGATTAAGAGATTCCCGTCATTTTCAACGTCCATGAAAAAAGTAACCTCTCCGCCTCCTGAGCTGTTAAAATTTTCGATCCAATAGTAGTTTTCGTCTTCTTCCTCGTTAACATTTGTTAACTCCCATATTTCCATTCCAAAGGTATGGCTGCTTCTGCCCGGAGGGGTGAATACAGTCATGGAATTACCATATCTGAGGACATCCTGAGAGCCATTTTGAGCGTTGGTATTGTAGTAAACATAGTTGGTGTTGCCGCTGTGTGCAGCAAATGTGCCCGCCATCTGCTCATCATTCCGGTAGGTGAGCTCTATTTCGTACTCGATATCAATAAGAAACAGACCAATAGCTTCGCCAACTTGTCCGGTTGTAGGTACAATCGGCATGGCCCCCGGGATCTGATTGCTGAGACTGGTGCCATCCATTATGACCTTATTACCCAGGCCATCTGTGATAGTGAGATCGGTACTTTGAGAAAACAGAGTGTGCATGTAGCCTATGTCCTCCATTTTAAGATCTTCTGTATCCAACAGACCTGAAAGCTCTGAAATATAGGACAACTCCTGATTCTGAGGATCCGGTCTGAATATACTTGACTGGGTACGGTATTCTTCTGTGGTTTCGGAAATTATAAGACCCGAGATTCCCTGATATTCCTCATCCTGTTCGTAAACCCAGTAATCAGTTTGTGTGTTAACACTTATTCTCCTGTCGTCTTCATGCGGGTAATTGTTGTCATAGATATAGATATACCAGATATGTGAAAGCTCCGGGTCTTGTTCAACCTTATACGGGAGAACAGAGTGTGCTGCCATAATATTATCTGGTGGAATAAGAAGCAGATGACTATGGTATACGCCAGGTCCAATCCTGTTAAGAGATTCTTTTGCGCGTTCGAGCATTACCGTGGGGCCAAGAAAGAATTCGCCAAAACTGGGCAAGTTCTCTTCTGTAAGATTACCGGTAATTACGAGTTCAGCCAGATCTGCGATTGTTTGGAAATTAAGCGAACCGAAGATTACCGGCCGCAGATGTTCAAGGCCCCATTGCTGACTCCAAATCCGGTACATCATATTTTTAATGTCTTGATTAATTTCCTGTTCGAAAAGCGGAGTGTTAGCTGGAAGGTTTACCCCGAAATCCTGAAGACTGGCCCGGCCATGGGTAAAGTGAAGAGAGCTGGATACGGCAAAACCGTGGCATACACCCTGAAAACCATTAGGTTTTAATAATCTCCAAAGCGTTCTCCCCCTCCATGTCGGTCGGTCTGTTCTAAACCTCCCGAAAGTCTGATCTTCGCCGAAGGCATCAGTGAGTGCATAGTAGGGAGGGAAGTCTGATGGCTGAGCGTAGACAGGTGAATCCGTGAACAATTTATGCTCATACACGATGTCCTGCCACTCGTCATCCTGCCAGAAAATATTAGCGCTATTGTTGAATCCCCAGCCGTGTACAAGCTGATCGAATAGAACATACTGACCATTATTCAGGAGGTTTCTCTTGTGATAGAAGGGTTCGTCCGGATCGAGTATCAGCACGTTTTCAGATTCTGCATACACATCAGGAAAGTTCTCGGCCTCAATTTTAAAGCGAATCACGGCATTACCGGTCGTCTCTGGTAACTGCACACTTCGGGAGCCACCCTGAAGCCCGGATTCAATCTCAACCCAGCTTTGTCCGTCATTGAGCGTATAGCTAAGCGTAACGCTGCTAATAAACTCGCCTAAGGAAAAGTTAAGGCTGGCCTGGCGGCCCGGCTCGTAGGCAGTATTCGGGCCGGGTTCGTTAAAAGTAAGGTAAGCACCGGACAAACGACCCACACCGCCGTTAACTACATTAAACTGACCGGCCAGATAGAGCACATTATCGTCGGATGAAGTAAGTCTGCCGAGCCTGCTGTAGTACTGCCCTGCCTGCGCCAGCGTATTCCAGTCTTCTTCTCCGTCGAAGAGCATTAGCCTGCCCTCGCGTGTATTATCTGTAAATCCGCTTCCGATACCGGATTGTACATAAACTTCACCAAGACTGCCTACCGCGTGTACACGGTTTCGGGTGCTTCCGCCGGGAATGTCAGAACTGGTGAAAACGGTCCATTCTGATCCATCTATTCGAACAAGACCTCCACCATCAACATCAGAAGCTGTAGGAAGTGTGGATACCCATATTACCCCGTCTTTGGCCACAACCGAGTTAACAAAGTTTCCGGGGAGGTCGGAATTGTCGGTCGTGAAATGCTCCCAGTTTCCGTTACTAAAAAGAAATAAACCACCGTCTTCCCGGTGGGTATGCAGCCATAACTCCTCATCATTAAAAGCAAGATATCTCGCAGGAAGATCGGTGCCAGCTGCCGTGCCGGGCTCTATCTCCTGTAGCGGGCTGTTGGTGTGGTCGTAGACATCATACTGAGGTATGCTGATAAGCCGGTTATGACTCGTAAATCCCCATAAGCCGTTACCGGTGCTTAAATCAACAAAATACTCAAGCTCATCTATGGGATCGGGTAGTCCAGAGTTAGAAGGATTGATTTCAGTTGATCCGCTTGGCGTAACCTGAATGACATTAAAACCTGTAGACACGTAATAAGACTGGGGCATGCTGAAGACAGATGGCAAGCTGCGAATAGCATGTTCCATTCCTTCGTCTACATCGAAGGAATCTGCTACATTCCACTCGTCATTAAAGTCGTTAAAGACATATAGTCTTAAATCCCCGGAATTCGTTTTTGCACCGCCAACTGCGCTGGTAATTCCTGAAGAATGATGATGGATGCCCGACATACTTAAAAACTCAAGCTGCTCTAAAGGCTCTACAAGCAAGAAATAAGGATAGAAAAACCAGCCGTCTTCAACACTATTGAGCTCTGCGAGCTCCTGCTCGGCAATTTCAAAGCCTGGAGGAGTCTGATTTTGGGCGATTGCCGTATTTATAGAATATAGCATCAGAACTGCTGTAAACAGCGATACCGTCGTTAGTCGTAATTGTAAACACATACGTTCTATGCTTTAGTTAGTAATTGATAAAGTGTTAAGTCTGCGCTCTAATGCGTATTTATTTCAATCATGCTCTCAAATTAATTGTAAAAGAGGGCTCCGAAAAAAGATGAAGCAATCCGGCATTTTTTTGCGCATTGGTGGGTAACAAATATCTCATTGATTACAAAAAACACACTAAGCGACATAATTATGCTACGCAATCTACTATCTGAAAACACAATACCATCTGTTCTGAT
This sequence comes from Balneolia bacterium, assembly GCA_022565795.1. Lineage (GTDB taxonomy): Bacteria > Bacteroidota > Rhodothermia > Balneolales > Cyclonatronaceae > Cyclonatronum. Next base: position 10,350 of record JAIUMA010000050.1, on the reverse strand, counting down.
GGCATTTTTTGTAACTGCAGGACTCATGCTGGGCGCATGCAGCAGCTCAAGCAGCAGCAACGAAGATGAGCTCTTCGAAGATGGTGTTAACATCAACATCTTGGATATTCTTGGCGAAGAAAATCTGAATACGCTCGAAAACGACCTTGATGTGCCTATCCATCGCGGAAGCAATCCTCCGAATATACAGGCGATTGTAGCTTCTCTGATCTTCAATAACAGCGAATATGGAACTATGAATCAGGGAGGTGGCGCAGGTTTTCTAATAGCTCCTCTGGTGATGAAAGAATCTGTTGTGCCTGGTGATGAAAACCGTGACCCCAACTCATTCTGGGATCTTTTCATCGAAATGAGCAATCAGAACATGGAGGATTATACCATCAACTTCAGGAATCGCCATATTCAGGAGCCGCAGGGCACATCTACGGCTTCGTATATCATGGGTGAAGGCGATTTCTTCACTATAGCCGGTGAAGTTGTTAACGAGTGGGATCTTGGAGATGAAACCGTGAACGTGGTTTCCGTGCAGGTTCTGTCCGGACGCCTGACCGATGAGGGCATTGCGGATACTCATTTTGCCATCATGATGGTTGATAATGGTGAAGTGCCTGATCGTATTCCTAACGGAACCGGACGCTCGTTTGAAGACGGAACAGGCCTTAGTGAACCGGCTGAGTTCCCGGGAACCGGGGATGAGCAAGGACGTCCGGCTGCCGGAGTCACTTCTGTTTCAGGATTGCTTTACTGAGTGCCAGCTGTATCAATAGAGTACGCTGACCGCGCGTAAAAAAAGCGCCTCATATTCTGAGGCGCTTTTTTATTTTAGATTCCTTTGAATCGCTACCTGATTTCGACTAAGGCATCGGAAGATTCGTGACATGATGATGCTGGCAGAATGAATGGAACCTGCGGGTAGCCTGTCGACTTCAGCTAGCTATCCACCCGATAGACAACGGGTTCACCATAGCCGTCTTCATCAAACAGAATGCCATAAAGAAGTCCATTCTGAACCTGGCTTATGCTCAGGCGACCGTCGAATTTGAAAAGACCCGTAATTTCGCCGCTATTTGCATCAAAGCGGATAATCTCGTGAGGGGTCTCTGCAAGCATCCCGGTAAATCCTGTGAAGTACATGATACCGTCATCAGATACAATAAGCGACTGGAAAAACGGCTGATAGTCCGGCATAGCTGCACGAATTGCAGAAGGGTTTGAGGGATTGACTGCATCAATAAATGCCCTGGAGTCATCTGATGTAAGCGGTTTTGGCACCAGCGGTACTTCATGCGAAGATGCTAGCGCTGCATTAGTTTCTGCTGATTCCGCGTCGCTGCCTTCTGATGCTTCACGGAGGTGGTATTCCTTAATTATATTTTCAACAGACCAGTTGTGCAGAACCCTTCCTTCTGGCGTGACCTGAACCATGTTCGACCCGCTGAACGGCTTGGGAATGAACATCATGCCCTGTGAGCCTTCAAGAGGCATCATCTCCTCATTTTTCGCTGGAAAAGCATAGTTTCGTAGCTCATCACCTTCGGGAGAAAAAACGCGAACCAGAACGGGAGCAGGCTCTTCATCTGTGCCGTCCGCGCTGAAGTTGAAATTGAAGGTATACGTTGCGGCAACGTTTCCGTCAGATAGTGGAAATGGCACAAAAGGCATACGACCGGGAGAACCTGACGAGTCGAAGCTGAAAATTGAAAAACGGTCAGCAAATTCCCAGTCTGAGGAAGCATCATCCCATTCAAAGCGGTTCACCCAGAAGCCGTTGGCATCGTATACGTAGAGCCTGTTATCATTCGAGAAGAAAAAGCCTGAAAGCTGCTGAAACTCACCCGGACCACGCCCGCTGCTGCCGATTTTACTCACAAACTGACCATCCTGATCAAAACGAAGAATGTGCTGAGCAGCGCCGTCGGCGAGATAATACAATCCGTCAGGTCCGGTCTTAAGCATGAACGGCCGCTGGAAAAAGATGTCCTCGGGCTCGTCTATCGACATATAGCGCTCCGGAGTGGTAAAGGTCGCCTCACGAAGATCAACCAGCTGGATTTCGGTTACGGCATCGGATTCATTTGCATTTCCGCACCCGTAAAAAAGCATTCCGGTACATACGAACAGAATGGGAAGGATTTGTAAGGGTTTCATGATGATAATGTTTGGGATTGGAAGGATTTGATTGATGCATTCAGGTTACAAAACGAAACCATATAATGTATATAAAATAATTATTTGTCACCATCATTGTAGGGGCAACCCTTGCGGTTGCCCCGGTGTCGGTTGCCCCGGTGTCGGTTGCCCCGGTGTCGGTTGCCCCGATGTCGGTTGCCCCGATGGAAATATCACCCTTCAAAAAACGTGTCGTTATCCCAGTCGGCAGGGTTATTTATGATGTAATTGGAAATACGGCGGTACGAATGTTGATTGCGTATGATGTGATCGTTGTAATTGCGTTGCCACAATTTCCCCATGTTCTGGTTCCTGGATTTGTAAATCGCCAGGCATTCGTTGGCCACCAATGATCTGTATGCGCCGATTATATCGCCGATTGTGGGGGCCGGGGCGAAATCGATCGGTGGCGAAACCGAATCCGAATCCGGCGTAGGGGCAACCCTTGCGGTTGCCCTGATATTATCACGATGCGCGGATTCGCATTCAGGCGTTTCCAAACAAATGATGGCGTGCATGTGGTTGGGCATGATTTGAAATACGTCCATAATCATATTGGGGAAACGATCTGGCAATTTGGCCCATTCGTCGTATGCAATTCGGCCGAATTCGTTTAATTGCATTTTTTTGTTAATCACCTTTCCGAACCTGCAAATCCTGTTTTGGCAGCATATGGTGATAAAATATAATCCCGCCCGGCTGTAATCATATCCCTTCAACCGGGTTGATCGTCGGTTGTGTATGCGCGGATTGTATTTCATTTTTTGGGATGTTTATTATTTGCCTGAAATGGGGCAATTGAATCTGCTGGGGCAACCGAATGTGTAGGGGCAATCCCTTGCGGTTGCCCCTACACATTCGGGTTTATGATGTCCATATAACGACATCCTATTTCCAATGCCAGAACCTAATCCAAAAAATATAATTCAAAATTCAACATTCACAATTCACCATTGTGAGCGGCCCCAATATCCAATCCGACATCTAATTCAATTCCGCTCACTTAACCAGCATCATATTACGCGAAATGTTTTCGCCGGTTGCCGTTTGCAATCTGTATATGTACATGCCGCTACTGAGGCGGGCGGCGTCGAAGGTGGCGGTGTGCTCGCCGGCCGAACGGGTTCCGTTCACAAGGGTGGCCACGCGCTGACCCTGAATGTTGAATACATCAAGGCGGACATCACCGGTTTCGGGCAGCTCGTACCGGATGGTGGTTGTCGGGTTGAACGGGTTCGGGTAGTTTTGGTCCAGCGACAGTTGGGTTGGGATTTCGGTAATGGGTTCGGTGGAGACGGGTTCCGAGCTGACGTAAACTTCTAAATAGTTGACCTCCGGGTTTACAGTAAAGGTTTCATCACCCCGCAATTCTTCTGAATACTGAAGCTGCAGGTCTGTGTAATGGTAAATCGTAAATTCATAAATTTCATCACCCCGGGTACCCACAGTTGCGCTGACAGGAACAGGATTGTTGTCTAAATCTTTTGAGTGGCGGATGTGTACATGAGCCGACTGCCTTAAGCTTCGCATAACGCCGTCATCGTCCAGCCTTACGTCAAAAATACTGACCTCTTCCGGTGGGAGTACGGGCAGATAAATTCCATTCGGACCCGGCGGCATCCAGTCATCAATCCACCAGTTCCAGGAGAGCGTAATGCTCGCGCTGCCGGATTCAAATTTTAGCGTATGTTTGGGATCGAAGAAAGCAGGAGTTTCACTTTCATTTTTGATGGCAACGGGGATAATATTGTATCCATCACCCAGCTGCAGTTCACCAAATAGTTTGGCAAAATAGGCGCGCCCGGGCACAAAGTCCTCATCCCATACAAACCCGTCCTGATAGCCAAACCGCTTTTCGAAATCCCGCTCTTCAGTTGCTGGAAATTCAATGAATTCAGCCGGACCAGTGATCAGCTTATAAGGGTATAAAGGGTTGTTGCTCCAGCTAAGGTCTAATTCCAGGCTTTCTACCAGATTTCCTTCAAAAAGCACCTCGGTTTCCTCATCCAAATAAAGCCAGAAACCCTGACCCGAGGTAAAGGTTTCAATCTGCTCATATCTGTCAGTTTCCGGCATGTAGGCATAGGGCAACGGTCCGGTAGCTTCCGGGAATAATTCGCTGAAGGTAGCATCGGTCTCTGCAGGAATGCCCGACAGGCTCCAGCCCGCCGGGTAGGTTACCAGCATCTGATCCTGATTTACCTCGAACGTGCGGGCTCCGGGCTCGCCGATCAGCGGCCAGGTTTCCTCGCGTCCGGATGCGTCGGCGGCAGAGAAATAGTAGGAAACGGTTTCGGCATTCCACATCATCGGGATGATGCCTTCCCAGGTGTGGTCCGTTACGTGCGTAAGCGGCACGGTTTCCCACATGCCGTCATCCAGACGGTAGTGCAGCTTCATGGCTTCTTCGATTAAAGGCTCACCGCTGTATGGGATGGCCTCGACTGACAGCGTAAACTCTCCCTGAAGCGGCTGCGCTTCCATAACCGGAAGGTGGCGCAGATAAAGCATTTCGCGGTCGGGAATTTCCTTAACGCGGCAGTGCAGCGCATCCGAGGCGTTCCATCCGGTGTTGCCGGGGTTCAGGAAACCGAGGATTTCATAGCCCGGCATGGCGGCTTCATAGGCCTCAATGGCGGCAGCATCGTGCTGCGTACCCATCAGCGGTACATAAACCCGTTCGTTCAGGATGATGGAATTGGTGTAGGGGTGCGGCTGATAGTTCCATGGCGCCTGTGGAGAAAGGTCGGGGGTGTCGATGCGATAAACCTGATAGGGCGTGCCCCATCCGCTTGTGGCGTTTTCGAAATATTCCACCACGGCCTCATGCTGCTCGTAGTTTGGGGTGCCTTCGGGCACGCGGGCGATCAGGATTTTGTCCACATCCAGAAACTTCGACCAGGTGTCGATATGGCTGATGGCCGAATTCTGCGGGTCGTCGGTTATATGGTAGGTTTCAGTGTTTACATAGGCCTGCATTTGCTCCATCACATAGACTTCATCGAAATTATTCTCGGAACCAATCACAAGGTCGGTAGAAGCCGAAACCTGCCAGCCGTCGGTCATGTAGTTTCCGCCGGTGTGGACCACGGGCATTCCGTAGTATGGAATGTCCAGCATGGTGGCCAATTCATTGGGAATCATTTGGTCCAGTTCACGCGGACGGTTATAAATAAAATTGACGATACCTACCTGATGATTTTCGTCGGCTATGTACATCGGCCCGTAGTCTCGGGTCCAGACCGAGTTGCTGGGCGCCACCAGAAAGTTGATGTTATCCATATTTACGCCAGCGTTCTGGTAGGTATTGGTTGCCTGATTCTGCTGGGTGGCGTTGGCTACGATAGTGGTTACGGTTACGTGCTCCGACATGGCTGCAACAAGATTCAGCGGTACCCATAGCGGCCAGCGGACCAGCGCGCCTTCGTTGCGCTCGAACTCGGCAATGTTGCGAACCGTGCCTTCAGGGGGTGGGGTTTCTGTAAAATTATCCCCAATCTCGTGCAGGCGGGTTTTTTCTTCATCAGTGAGGCCTTTCGGAAGCGAATCGGCATCTATCTGTTGCGCAAAAGATGGAGTCGCTAAAAGCAGCAGTACAAAAAATGCGGATAGCAGGGAAAAAGGTCGTAGAGCTGGTTTCATCGGGTACGTAATGGCTGGTTAAAACATGAATTTAGCGATAGGTCGCAGGGTCAAGATACACCAATGAGGTAAATAGTCAAATTGGGGATGCAGCCAGTTAGATGGAATGGGGCAATCAGAGGGCAACCGCTGGGCAACCGTAGGGCAACCGCGAGGGTTGCCCGTACAATTGCAATTGCGGATATCCTAAAAAATCATCTGGATTATTTCATCTGCGTCATAATTCGGGAAATGATTTGGGCGGTTGCCTTTTGTAATCTGTATGTTGAATCTGCAGGGGCAACCGCAAGGGATTGCCCCTGCAGATTCGGATTTCATCACCCTGTGTCCTCGCCCTCTCCCGCGCCTGCCTGCTGAAGGCAGGTCGAATCTGCGTTAATATGCGTCCTTTATTTAGTACTATTCAATTTATCTTCTATTTTAGGTATAAATCCCTACTAAAATTGCATCTGCATGATAAAGCTTATTAGTACCCTCATCCTATTGCCTCTGCTTCTGTTGGTGGCTTCTTTCCCCTCACTTCAGGCTCAGTCCACCGCTGATAATGACAATTTCTTCCTCGCCGATAACGGCGTTACGATTATGTGTCCGGAGGCGGAAGTGGGCGAGACGGGCATCATAAACGGCATCACCTATACCAAGCGCACGCGTGATGAAATCACCAATGAAAACGTCTCTACGACCTGTACCAGCGGGATAATGGATATGAGCGAGATGTTCAGCAGTTTTGGCAACTTTGACAACTTCAATGAGGATCTTAACCATTGGGACGTGTCGGCGGTAACGGATATGTCGAGGATGTTTTACTTCAGCAGGTCTTTTAACAACGACATTAGTGCCTGGGATGTCTCGAATGTTATTGATATGTCGAATATGTTTGCCTTCGCAGAGAATTTTAATCAGGACCTAAGCAGTTGGGACGTCTCGGGTGTAGAAAATATGGGAAGTGCTTTTGGAGCTGCCAGCTCATTCAATCAGGATATTGGTGATTGGGACGTGTCGAATGTTACGAATACGAGCAGAATGTTTTGGGGAGCGGAGTCTTTTAATCAGGATATTGGGGAGTGGGATGTATCCAGCGTAACCAATATGGAAGGGATGTTTATGAGTAGCAGAACCTTCAATCAGGATATTGGAGGATGGGATGTATCCAACGTTACCAATATGGCCTGGATGCTTGGTATGGAGCCGGAAGGGTGCGTGACAGGCCTGCCGGATGAGGGAATCAGCGGCGCTATGTACCTGCCAACCGCGGCTTTTAATCAGGATATTAGCAGCTGGGATGTATCGAATGTGATCAGTATGGAAGGAATGTTTAACCGGGCCGCTGATTTTGATCAGGATATAAGCGGCTGGGATGTATCTAATGTGACCGATATGTCCAGGATGTTTGCCTTTGCCTCATCCTTTGATCACGATATTAGCAGCTGGGATGTATCGGGCGCAGAAAACATGAGCGGGATGTTCGCGATGGTTGTGGAATGGCAGTGCAGACAGCCCGAATGGCGGGGGGTTGCTAAGAACACTGGAAACGGAGAAACCGGAGCTTTTAACCAGGATATCAGCAGCTGGGATGTTTCCGGCGTTCTTAATTTGGACGAGATGTTTGCCGCGGCCTCGTCGTTTGATCAGGACATTAGCGGCTGGGATGTATCAGGCGCTACAAACATGAGGGCCATGTTTGATATGGCTGAGTCTTTTAATCAGGATATTAGCGGTTGGGACGTTTCCGGGGTAACCAACATGGAGGCGATGTTCAGACAAGCCACGTCCTTTAACCAGGACATCAGCAGCTGGAATATGGCAAATGTATCCAATCTGCGATCCACGTTCGACGGTGCCACTTCTTTCAATCAGGATATTGGCGGCTGGGACGTTGGAAGCGTAACGACTATGCGATGGATGTTTCGGGCGGCCGAATCCTTTAATCAGGATTTGACGCGCTGGTGCGTGGAGAATATTCCATCAGAACCTGTAGAATTTGCACTGGAAAGCGCGCTTGTCCCCGAGAACTTCCCGGTTTGGGGCACTTGTCCGGAGCCCAACAGCATCGACCCGGGCGACACCCTGCCCACGGCTTTTGCCCTCGATCAAAACTACCCCAATCCGTTCAACCCGACCACCACTATACAGTACGACCTTCCGGAATCTGCCGAGGTTAGGCTGGAAGTGTATAATGTTATGGGACAGCGCGTGGCCATACTGGTTAATGCGGGTCAGACTGCGGGCAGTCACTCCGTATCGTTCGACGCCTCGAATCTGGCCAGCGGGGTTTACCATTATCGGCTGCAGTCGGGCAATGAGGTGCTGACGAGGAAGATGACGCTGATTAAGTGAGGGTTGTTCAGGACGCAGATTCGCGCAGATTTATACGCAAAGGGCTGCAAAATTTATATATTTGTTTTCAACTTCCACGATTAAAAACCTTTGCGTTAATCCGCGGCGTAATCTGCGCACCGAGCCTGCCTGCAGCAGGCAGGCGCAGCGATTCCCACGAAGTGATTATCTGCGTCCTATTTTGTCTGTACAATCCCAACCCGAATAGTTTCTATGTGTACGTTAAGCTGGCAGGTGATGCCCGAAAGCAGACGGCTTCATCTTTTCTTTAACCGGGACGAGCTTTTTTCGCGTCCCGAGGCCGAGCCGCCCGGAGTGCTGCAGGATGATGCGGGCCTTACCCGATATCTGGCTCCCATTGATCCGCAGGGAGGAGGCACATGGATTGCCGCCAATGAGCACGGATTGGTTATCTGCCTGCTGAACGACTATCAGGGTAAGTCGATGGATCATCTCACCGATAAAGCAAAAAGCCGCGGCCTGCTGGTGAGGGAGCTGGCGGGCTTCGATTCGGCAGATAAAGTGGAGTCTTATCTGACCGTAGAAAGACTGAAAGTATTTCAGCCTTTTAACGTGGTGTTGTTTAACGGTGTCGCGGAGCCCGTGATGTGGCACTGGAACGGAGAGGAACTGCGGTTCGAGGAAAAGCCGGAACTGCCCGTGGTCTCATCGGGCTTTGATCAGTCAAGAGTGAGGAGAAGGCGGGCAGAGGTGTTCAAGCGTGCCCGGAATGAAGAGGGCCGGTTAACCCCCGAAGCCATGCTGCGCGCGCACCGTAGCGAAGAGCCGAAACCACAGCCGGAGAGCATCGCCATGCAGCTCGATGACAAGGGTACGGTGAGCATCACAAATGTGGATCTGAAGCTGAGTGAAGCGGGAAATCCACCAGAAATTACCATGCGCTACTGGCCCGGAAAACCTCTGGTTGATATGCCAGAAGTACGTGAAGCCAGTCTCGGCAAGGACTGAATCTGCAGAATGGGAAATATCCGAATCATTCGTATATATATAATATCTGTATCAGATTTTAATTATCTGGCATTCAACATGCTAAAAAACATAGCAGTACGGGTGCCCGGGTTATCAGAAAAAACATAACTGCAAGACACTATGATGAGCGCTTCGACTTTTTGGAGAACCGTTATTTCCGGTTTTACAGCCACTTTTGTAATGGCCATGATTTCATTTTTCCAGGGCGGACTCGGCCTGCCCGTAGTTGATGTGGGGCACATCATGAAAGAGGCATTTAATCAGGTCCATGTAAATGAGCCGTATTCCATTCTATGGGGAAACGTGGCCTATTTTATCGTGGGTATAATGCTGGCGTTGATCTGGGTAAGCCTGCTGATGGAGCGCATTCCCGGAAAATGGTGGCTTCAGGGCATCATTTACGGTCTCGCAATATCATTTGTTGCCGGTTTGATCGTCGCCCCGCTGGCCGCACTCGCCGCCGGTGATTCCGTAGGTATATTCTACTTCGACACCTGGTTCATGCGCGAGCTGATAATCGCGGGCCTCACCATGCACCTCGGCTACGGATTTGTGCTGTCACTCTGCCTCAAAATCGCCGGCGTACACGGTTTGAAGACCCTGGAAGACAAATAAAGGTATTCTTCGAGCCCCAATCGGGCAAAGATGCAGTTTATTCTCTACAACAGCTGACCATGATTTATGGGATTAACAGATTACCATGATGGGTTTCGGGGTAATTAGATAAATCCGGCCTTGAACAATCCTGTCCATCACGCCTATCAAGAAAATTATGGTCCTCCTGAGTAAAGTGAAGTAACTACCGAGCCTCAATCGGGCAAAGATGCAGTTCAATCACTACAACGACTGACCATGATTTATGGGATTAATAAATTACCATGATGTCTTTCGGGGCATTTTGATAGATCCCGCCCCGAACAATCCTGTCCATCACAAACATCACGAAAACCACGGTCCTCCTGAGTAAAGTGAAATAACCACCGAGCCCTAGTTGGCTGAGATGCAGTTTATTCTTTACAACAGCTGACCATGATTTATGGGATTGGAAGATTACCATGATGTTTTCGGGGTAATTAGATAGATCCCGCCCCGAACAATCCTGTCCATCACAAACATCAGGAAAATCATGGTCCTCCTGAGTAGAGTGAAATAACCATCGAGCCCTAGTTGGCTGAGATGCAGTTTATTCTTTACAACAGCTGACCATGATTT
>JAIUMA010000049.1 GCA_022565795.1 Balneolia bacterium | reverse complement strand
CGTTTCCGCCAGTAGCAGGGCACCTAATATAAGACCACATGTAGCGCAGTGTCAAGGCAAAAAGTGCACTAAATAAACCTTTGTGAGCGCTTCACTTCGTAAGGCGTTACTAATCATTTGATTAACTCGTCAAAGTTTTTTTGATGCCTCTTCTCAACCCCTTCTATTTGAACCTGTTGCTGCGTGCCTGAACAAATGATCTCACTGCAAAATAGATATATACTGAGCACACGACGAACATTGCAGACTGAACGGCTACAGCCAGCGGCCTTTCAATCTCCAGACCAAACAAAAACTGAATGCCGGAAATTGCGCCTGTTAGCGTGGCAAGCAGACCAATTAACGCCAGGGCCGCAGATACGTGCATAGCGTGCTTTTTAGCACCGGGCTTTTTGAGCGCAATGAATCCGCTCAGTGCTATTAAAAATCCAAACGGGGCTGGAATAAGAGCTGTTGGCTGCCCGGTAAGCAGGGATGCACTGACCCCGATTAGAATGAGTACTACTCCTGATAATATGGCTGTTTTCTCAATTTCCATCTTTTCTTTTTCTGAAATGCTATAATTAAGTGTGTTTTGTCGAAACGTGTCTAATGAAATGGATTTTGGCTTTAACGCGTTCATACTAAGACAAAACTATTTCCAACTAATTAGACCGCAGGAGTTTATAATGAGTAAGCTGAAAGGAAAGAAAATCCTGATTTTCATTGGTGACATCTATGAGGAGCTTGAGCTTTGGTACCCGAAGCTGAGGCTCGAAGAAGAAGGAGCTGAAGTTACGTTGGCTGGTCCGGAAGCCAACACTCTCTATAGCGGAAAGAATGGCTACAACGGAAAGTCCGATGTCTCATACAAAAACCTGAACGCATCAGATTTCGACGGACTGGTAGTTCCCGGTGGCTACATGCCCGATAAGCTGCGTCGCGATCAAAAAGTGCTGGATATCACGGCCGATTTCCACAAGCAGGGTAAAATGATTGCCTTTATCTGTCATGGTGGTTGGATTCCGATTTCCGCAAAAGTGGTGAAAGGCTTCAAGCTGACTTCAGTAAATGCTATAAAGGACGATTTGGTGAACGCCGGAGCTGAATGGGTGGATGAGCCGGTTGTCGTCGACCGGAATATCATTACATCACGTACGCCCGTCGATTTGGGCCATTTTGCCAAGGCGATGATTGCGTTCCTCAGTAAGTAGCAGCATATATATATCAGGCTGTTTAGATTCAAAGAGCCGTATGGTGTTTCAAACCATGCGGCTTTTTTGCTTTGCCAGACTTACATCATATTAAATAGCAGAATCTTTTGGCAGCTCCCTGCTACAATACCTCAACGGGCTCATAATAGTGAAGCATGAAGTCTTCAATCATGAAGAAACCTGTTTGCAGGGGGATGATGTAATCCTCGATTGAGCCCGCATATTCCATAAAAAAAGTGACGGGATCAAAGCGGTAGTAGTCGTAGTAGCTTACTTCCATAGCAACATCAAGCGGATGGGAGCTCATGGGAACATCCCGCGAATGAGGGTATATAAGGAGAACGCTTTCATCCGGCTGCGTGTAAAACCAGGCCGACATGGTTACTTCAGAGCTGAAGTCCAGTTCGAAGTACCTGTCGCCCCTTCTGCCGGCCTGACGAATTACAGGTTTCCGGAAGTGTTCAATTTCGAAAACTTCAAGAACTTCTAAATCGTCATAGTCAAGCAGCACCACGTATGGCTGACCCGTGAACTTTTGCAGATAGCCTCTTTTCTGAGGCAGAGGTATTATTGTACTGAAGTTGAGGTCAACGGCAATCGTAAGATCAGGATGAGTAAAAAAGCACCTATCACTTCCTCTTTGCCATCTCTTACTCTTACGGCAACTCCCCGACCGGGCACGTAATAGCCGGATCTGAAGACATCGCTGGACTCTCTGCGCTCATAATAGGTGGATAGTTTCGAAAAAATTTCGTTTTCATGATAAATGACTTTTCAACAGAGTGATTGGACCAATCAATAATTGGAGTATCACAGATATCAGTCTAAATCTTCAAGCAGGTCATTTTTATCTAAGCAATAGACAAGATAATCATCATCAAATGCAAGCAAACACAGATTATCCTTAACTGAAGTTAAGCTATAAACCCTGTAATCAAGCTCTTTTTGAAGCAAAAATCTTCCATCTAAGTCATACACCAAAATACTATCTCCAGTATTTTCAACTAAATCAAAAACCTTATCCTCGCTTAAACCCGAGAAAAAGAGATGACCTTGTTCGTTGATTGTTTTTCCCGAATAGACGACAAATAAGTATTGATTATCAGCTGCCATGTCCAGAATATGTGACGTATGCTGAAAAGCATTGGGTGGATCAAATGCAATAGATCCATCATCCATATGTAAAGGTGCAATTTGTGGAAAATTTTTATCAAAGGGTTCTCTTATAATATTTTCATTACCGGTTTCTGCGTCCTTTTTAAAAATCCACGAGCTGTATTGATAAGCAACAAACTGCTTGTTTTGATCCGGTGACTGAGCAAATACCGGATTATTTTTCAGCATAAAGTTATCTTTTACTGCTTTCAGATCTTGATATGATTCAAATGAAAAGTAAGAACCCTCTCTTTGAAAAGTGGTACTTGCACTTAAATCTTCAAATAAATATTCCTGCCTTGAAGATTGATTCACTTCTATAAATGAATTCTGGTCAATTGTGAAAAGGCGGGAACCACCACCAACCAATCCCAGCGAATCCCGTACAGAATGAATTAAGTTACCTTTAAGATCGAAAAAGTAATTTGCCCTGCCACGCATGTCATAAATAGAGATGCCGAAATCATCATCACCAAGAACAAATTGAGAGGCTGGGTTGGCTAATTCAATCCCCAGTTCGGTAATAGTTTCTCTATTCAATAAGGTGTCTAATTCACTCGTTTCAAGGTCAATTTGCAAGATCAAAAAATTGTGATCATTATTTGTGGCAAAGAATAATTTACCTGCAGAATTAACCAAGCTAGACCTAATTGGACCTTGAAATCCACCCCGAGCAAACTCTGAAGAAGGTGTCTCCGAAATTCCCGCACCAACGTTTTCTGTACAGCCGTTAACTGTTAGGAAACCCATTACAATCACTGCCGTTATTAGGTTCATACTTGACATTTTCATAAATCCAGCTCCGATTTCTTTATTCGATATATACCTACAGGTTCATCCCATGATACCAGATACAGGTAATCCCCGACCTCTTCAATCGCATTTGCCCATACAGGCAAGGAATATGAAGCTTTAAAACCACCGTCTGAGCTACTGAACACACGAAGCTCGCGACTTTCACCAGGACGAATGTCTTCGGGCAGCTCACCTCCACCGTGAGTTAAGACCCCCGAAACGGTTTGATAATCGTATTCCTGACCCGAATACAGCATGTAAATGAAATTATCATCAACAGTTGTATCAATTGCATGAAATACACTTCGTTCAGGCTCACCGGTAACAAAGTTTGCACGTATTGTAAGTTCTGATTCCTGAACCGGAAATCGCTCAGGTGAAAATGTTTCAAAAATTTTTGTCCCATCCAATTCATATCCGGAAAGCAGAGTACTATACAAACTCGCAACGTAAACCTTCCCGGAATTATGAAAGCTTACCGGTCCGAAGCTGAGCGTGGCATTATTTCTGATCGATTTAAAGGATTCATCGAAATCAAGAGACAAAACCCCCTGATTCGTTTTGCCCCAATTTCCTGAATTCAAAGAGGCTTTTTGAAGCCAATATTTCCTGCTTCCCGGATCAGCTGAGAACTCAGATCTGAAAAACATATTTTCATCATCAAAGATATGAAGGAACCCCATCATAAATTCAGGCGGAGATGAATAGCTCCTAAGGTAGGTTCCGTCATCAGTAAACAAGTGGATCATTTGTGTCACCATATCATAGGCATAGATTTGACCATCTGCGAAACGTAAGGTGATGGCTGATCTTGGCGTAATTTCACCTGGTCCTCTACCCCAGCTTCCAAACTGTCTGCTTTCCCTGGTATCGATATTTATTATTGTAAAGGGTTTTTCTCCTCTAGAGTCGTAGACAATAAGCTCATCCACTTTATTACTCACAAATGAATGGACACCTCCTAACGGCGGGCCGGCCGGATACATGAATCCTTCAGTGTAGAATGGCTCGACTGAAATATTCTGGGCAACGGAAAGTTTAACGTTTATAGATAGTGCTATAAAAATTAAAAGCCAATAAGAAAGAATTTGCTTGGTTCTATATTCCATTTTGGTTGATATTTATTTTTTATGTTTTTTTGATCTGGAAGCGCTATAAAAGTCCCAAAACCGGCTTCAGTATCAATACGATGAAATTTTGCTGAAGCAGCAAATAATGTAATGTCATCAAGGGTATTCAACAGTATATCATACGTATTATTACCATGATAATGAATAATTACCAAACCAATACCTATATCACTTTCACTTCGTATATCTAATAGAACAGAATATAGTATTGTTTGATTTTCATTCATATACCAAATTGATCTTCGGCCAAAATCTATACCAGTATTATGACGTTCATCCCATTTTGAAGGATCTATCAACTTACTTCTGAAACCTTCCGGTATTTCAGGTTCATCCATTAAAATAGGTAGTGACAAAAATTGTTTATCAGAAATAGTCACATATTGAACTAATTGCAAAGCAATCGGCACACCGAAATATGATAATTCCCCATCTTGAATAATTCTATTGAAATCCAATTTTGGCGCAGATGGCAGATTAAGACTAGGAGAATCCAGCAAAGAACACAAAGTGACGATTATCAAAAGTATATTTGGAATATAATTCATGATCATTAGATTAAAAACCATCCCCTATTAGACTATTTTAGGGGATGGCATGTTAAGTTAATCTTCATAAAATATTGGCTCTATTGCTACACATCTAACTCTTGTATAGCTGCCTTCAAAGGTAACTTTACTCCACAAATAGCTACCGCCAACTTCAATTATAACAGTGACTGGCGCCATTCCTTCCGGACATGGATTTGATGATTCGTTGAACATTTGATTCCATGTTGATGACTCTAAGTCTTCACTCAGCAAACTGTTCTCCGTATAGATTTCAGCATAGTGAAATTCAGAGTTCAAAGTTTCTGTATTTGGATAAACATCTACAACGGCTGTTGTGATTAACATGAAAGTAATCGCTATTATTTTTTTCATAATGCTGTACGTTATATTATAATTTTAATTTAGGAAGCATATGTGTTTATAACTTCCTGGCCCGCAGCACATATTGAAATACTTATCAACCTCATAAGTTAGTAAGCTTAATTTTTCTAATTTGCTACAAGCTTGAGTAAAATTATTTATCGACATACTTATCGTCAATACCAATCTCTGGTACCCATTTTCAGTACCCAAAAACTGACATTCTGCATTTAAGTTTGGGGTGTATCTTTTTTCCTTCCATTAACTCTCACATAAATATCAGAAGCCTCAAATCGATAATCCGGATTTTTACGATACCAGGAAGGTGCTTTTCCAGTGTGATGCTTTAAAAACTTATTCAACGCTTTGTCGTCTGTCTTACCAATTAATTCAGCGATTTCGAAACAGCTTAATTCATGCCGTCTTTGCAGCAATTTAATAGCTTTCTCAATTTTCGTTTCAATAAGCATTTGTGATGGTCTTTTGCCATGAACTTTTCTAAATCTTCTGGAGAATCGCGTCAAGCACGACCAATTCATCAACAACGACCATTCAAATGCGGAATTGATCGTACGCATATTCTCAAGCAATACTTCCTTTGCTCTAGAAACGGGTATCTGTACTTCAGTATTCAGAGGTTCCATAATAGATGATCTTAAGGGTACTAAGTTGTTGCTTTACGTAGATGGTGCAGTTAAGGCATTCTTTGCCTCGCTTTAAGTATGATTCCCGAGCTCCTCATTACTTACATAACTATTTTTCAATTTATTTAAAATTATGTAAAAGTCAACACCTCGGCATCAAACAGGATATGTGTACAGGATCGAAGTTTGAATATTCATGAATTTTCAAGCTCGAAACCTTTAATGCTCCATTAGATGCAGTACTCTCATAAATGTTTATTACATTACCTCGTCATTTTAATATTGGACAGCAATACACATGATTGGCTGGTAAGGTTAAAATCAAGTGATTATCTATCTAACTTTAAATCAGAACCGCACCTCCGTCTATACTTATAAGCGGTTTTTTCTATGAAACTATTTCTAAAGCTATTACTCATTCTGCTCTGGGCGGCAGGTTGCCAAAAAGAACATCCCGTTCACCTACACCCGTCTCCTTCCTATTCGCTGGACCCTGATATGGAGTACATCGAAATAAATTTACATGAGCTTCCTGACTGGCACGAATTTTATTCCATTGAGCTACAACCTGTTTTGTCTCTTGACGTATCCGAAGAATCACAGCGAATATCTTCGGTTGCCAACATCAGGCTGGATGATGACTTTTTTTATATAGTGGATGACGGCATGAATATTGTTCATCGCCTGGATTACAGCGGTCAGTCTCATCCTCCGCTGGCAGCTGAAGGGCGAGGCCCTGGTGAGACGGTGTCTCCTGTAAACTTGTGGTTGGCAGAAAGCGAGATCGTTGTAATGGATCGGGTAAACGGTCTTTTGTATTACGACAGAGAATCACTTTCTCCTAAAGACCCACTTTTTGATGGAGTCAGAGCAGTTACTATCCCGCCTGAGGATTTCTGCATTATAGATGATGATTTCTATATTCTTTCTGCCTTTCATGGGGTTACAACAGATCAGAACGAGGCTGTCTTTAAGACCGAGTCCTCCTTTGAGGATACAAAAGGCTTCTTCCACAGGTATTTGTACACAGATCCTAATGTCGTTCACATGATGACCTTTGGAAAACTGCTTTGCCTGCCCAATCGTGACCTTATTTTATACTCAGCCATGTTTGGCGCGCCGATACTCCATATGGCGGATTTAGCTACAGATACCACCCGCGCATACTTATTCTCCGGTTTGCCGCCTTTTTATTTTGATTATACGGATCGCATGGAGATTTCAGAAAGAAATTACGGAAGTACTTACAGCCGATTCCGTTATCAAACAGTTTTGGACGACCGTTTTTTGTTACATCAGTATACGCTAACGGATAGACCACAGGATCGTGATGCTGTATCAAGCACACAAATAGTCAGCATTATTTTTGATCTGGAAAACGATTTCAAGCTATATATCAGCCGGGAGCTTGGACTAATTATGGAATCATATAATGATATGGCCGTAATCCATGCAACCGAACCTGAGCTTTATGAAATCGTTGAATTCTCTATTCGAGAGATTGAGACCATTTCGGCTACATCTAAATAAACTTGAACCTTAGCTTCATAAATAAAAGCCGTACGAATATTAACCCGCACGGCTTTTTGTATTCCAAATTTTCTAAATATCAGCGCTTTGAAAAGAAACGGTTTTCTCTAAGTTTTTCTCGCTGCTTCTTATTCCAGATGTAGAGGCCAAACGCCGCGCCTAACGTTAAGATCATTATCATCATATTCATTTGCCCGGGGGGTTAAGTTTTTGCGTTTACGGTTTTAGTTAAGATAAAAACTTTCATATACTTACAAAACGATCGGCCCCATAATAACTGAACCTATTCCTGCCCTATCATCCCCGCCATTCTCTCCCCCACCTTCATGCCGATAGCAACGCCCATGCCGCCGAGGCCGGCTGCGGTGTAGACGCCGTTGCTGAGGCGCTTCATCTCGGGGGTTTTTGTGGCCCCGAAACCCATCACCCCGGTCCATTCCTGCTCAATGCGCCAGTCCGGATCGATGCCGAGCTTGTCGTTCACAAAATCGATGAGCCACTGCTTGATTTTTGGATTGATCTCATTTTCGGTGGACTCCTCCCCGGCTTTGTCTACATCCCTTGCTCCGCCGATTAGCAGTCGGTCGCCCAAATCGCGAAAATAGACATAGCCCATGTTGTAGTGACAGGTTCCCTTCCAGGGCATTTTTTTCAGCGGATTGCTCACCATCACGTAGCCGCGGGCGGGCTTCACGAGGGTTTCACCGAGGAGATGGGAAGAGTAGCCGTTTACCGCAGTCATTACCGCACCGGCCAGAAGCTCGAGCCCGTCGCTGAGCACCACACGATTGGCCTCAACGTTTTCCACCGGACTGTTCCAGCGGATCTCCACCCCGGCATCCATCACCTTTTGGGTGAGCCTGCGCAGCATTTTGCCGCTGTGGATGTAGCCTTCGAGTCCATTGAAAATGGATACAAATCCGTTTATATCACGAACCTCATACGAGTTGGCCACGCCCGTTATGTCCTCAACCCATTTGCTGAACCTGGGCAGATTCTCCGCACTTTCAAGAAAATGCGGGTCTTCTTTTGAGTCGAATATCTCGTAACCGCCGGTCATTTCGAAGCCGATTTCGTTTTCACCCAGCTCGCTTTTGAGCAGCTCAAGACCTTCGAGGCGAAGGCGGAGACGGTCTTTTACGCCGGCCTCATCCTCGTGCTTGAGATCGTCAAGCAGCTCACCGGCCGAGCCGAAACAGGCAAAACCAGCGTTGCGTCCGGTCGCGCCGGTCGGCCAGAAGCCACGGTCGAGCACCATCACGCTTTTTTCGGGGTTCTGCTTTTTATAATAAAGCGCCGTGGAAAGGCCTGTAATGCCGGATCCGACGATAATGAGATCACGCGGGTGGCTCATCACTTCCCGCTCCCACCAGCTGCGTTGCGAAATGTTTTTAAAATTCATGGGTTAGTTTTTGGAGGTATGCTGCTGCTGCCGGGCTTCCCTCTTCAGGCGCCCATTTTGCAAAGTTTTTATCGGTTTCGGGATCATACGGACCCTTTTTAAATTCGATGATTACCGTATCGGGCTCGAGTACCACAAAGCTGTGCCAGAGTCCGGGTACCATATCGGCCATACACGTAGCGGAGTTGGCCGAAAGGGTGATGGCATCCGAAACGGACCCGTCATCCCGGAACAGCATAAACCCGATACGCCCTTTGTGCACCAAAATTGTTTCGGTAGCATGATGGCCCGGATGCTGATGCGGCCGGATGTAGGTCCCCGGCTGTAAAAAGTTGATCAGGCGCTGCACGGCATCATCCTGCGACCGCTGAACGGGAAATATGATGCGCTTCCGGGCCGATTCCCGCGCTGCCTGACATCCATGGGCTATGAGGGCATCATCCATCACAAACAGATCCCCGCTGAAATTCTCCAGCGCCAGCGGTTTTCCAGGTGAGGCGTTAAGTTTGCTCATGAAAATCTGAAAAGATACTGCTGATTTAATAATATGGAAATTTCACGCAGAGGCGCAGAGGCTCAAAGAATATGAAGGACTTCGAGAGGATGTTTATCGAGTGACGAAAACTTCGCGTCTTGGCGCCTTCGCGAGAACCCTCACAATGGCGGAGTAACCACAGATTCTTTACCCGCCGCATCAGGATGAAGCGCAATACCTGCCATCACCGCGGCTCCGGTGAGGAGGGCGTCTTCATCTATGTTGTACTTAGGGTGATGCCATGAGTACTGCGAATCGGCTTTTTCGCTTCCGGTTCCAAGCAGGAAAAACGCTCCCGGAAAGTGCTCGAGATAGAAAGCGAAGTCTTCTCCGCCCATAACCGGCTCGGGCATCCACTGCGCGGTTTTTGGCCCGAACAATGAGTCGGCTACGTCTACAATGACATCCGTCGCCCAGTCGGTATTGATCACGGCCGGATAGCCCTCTTCGTATTTATAACGGTAGGTTCCGCCCGCCGCACGGCTGATGCCATCGGCGATTTCCTCAATCCGCTTGCTTATAAACAGGGCCGTATCCCGGTTAAAGGTCCGGATGGTGCCCAGCATTTTCACCCGCTCGGGAATCACGTTATGAGCCGTGCCGCCGGTTATTTTCCCGATAGTCACCACCACGGGCTCGAGCGGATTGGTATTCCGGCTGCGCACGGTCTGTACGGCACTTACGAACTGGGAGGCCATCACAATTGGATCTACCGCCGCGTGCGGAACGGCCGCATGACCGCCCTTGCCGATCATATCCACCTCGAACTCATCCGGGCGGGCCATGGCGGGGCCTTTTATTACGCCAATCGTACCAGGCGCGTGAGCAGGGCTGGAGTGCAGCCCATAAACGGCCTGAACGCCTAAGGTTTGCAGAATGCCGGATTCACAAATCAGCCGGGCACCACCGGGCAGCTTCTCTTCACCCGGCTGAAAAATCAATACGACCGTACCACGAACCTGATCCTTCAGGTCCATGAGGATACTTGCCGCGCCGAGCAGGTTTGAGGTGTGTCCGTCGTGACCGCAGCAGTGCGCCGCACCGGGATTTTGCGACATAAATTCGGCTTTTGCATCACCCTCCTCTTCCATGGCGAGCGCGTCTATATCGGCCCGAAGCGCCACTACACGCTCGTCCGGGTTTTTCCCGCGAATCGCGGCCACGCAGCCCGTTTCCACAGGACGGTGGACCTCATACCCTAGCGCCTCCAGCTTTTCGACCAGCCACTCGGTGGTTTTAAATTCCTTAAAGCTTACTTCAGGATTCCGGTGGAGATGGCGTCGCCAGGAGATCATGTCCTTATGATAAGAAACGGCGCGTTCTTTAAGCTGATTGAAAAGAGTTGGGTCGGTCATCGAAAAATTGGATCAGAATTATAAAAATGTGGTTCAGAATATCAGAACGATACACAAACCATCGGTTGTTTTCAAAGCAATACTATTAATTAATCAGTGAATTTACATCTATGAAAGATTTTGATATCCACATTCAAACCCGGCTGCTGTTTGGTCCGGGGAAAGAAAAACCATTTTATGAGCATATTCACTCCCTTGGCGAACGCGTATTTGTAGTGATCGGCGGCGGTTCTGTGAAGCGCCTTGGCTATCTGGAGCGTGTAACGCAGGGCCTGGAGAAGGGTGATGCCGAGATTAAGTTGTTTGAAGGCATCGAGCCCAACCCGACGGCTGGGACTATTAACAAAGCTGCGAGAGAGGCTAGTGATTTCAAAGCCGACGTTATTCTGGCGCTTGGAGGCGGCTCGGTGATGGATGCTGCCAAAGCGATTGCGGGACTTGTTTATGCCGGAGAAGTTGATATCTGGCCTTATGTGCTGGGCGGATCAAAAATGGGAAAGATGAAGGGTACGATTCCGATTGCGGCCATTCCGACTACAGCGGCCACCGCTTCGGAGGTTACGCCCCATGCGGTTATTTCTAATCCGGAAACCAACGGCAAATCGCCCATCAGCTATCCGTTTATGCGGCCGACCGTTTCCTGGCTGAATCCGGAGTTTACACTGGAGCTGCCACCGACTACTACGCGCGACGGCGCATCCGATATTCTGAGCCACGTTTTTGAGAGCTACCTGCTTGGTGGTAATCAGTCGCCGCTGGCCGACCGCTACTCTGAGGGCGTCATCGCGACCGTGGTTGAGACGCTGCCGCTTGTTATTGCCGAGCCCGATAATTACGAGCTGCGTGCACGCTTACTCTGGGCATCGAATCTGGCGCTCAACGGGTATCAGCAGGTGGGTCGCGAATCGTCCGGCTTTGTGATGCACGCCATTGAACACGCCATCAGCGGGTTTTATCACAATATAGCGCACGGACGCGGACTCGCGACGATCTATCCGGCCTACTTCCGCTGGCTCTGGAAGCACGACCGCTGCCGCGACCGCATGGCGCAGCTCGGTGAGCACATTTTCGGGATCGATAAGGATGATGTTTCCTATGCTTCGCTCACTTTCATCAATCGGTTTGAAGAGTGGCTGAAGGCGAATGATCTGTTTCAGTCGCTTTCGGATCTGGGCGTAAAGGAAGAGAAGTTTGAGGCTATTGCGCAGTACACCATCGACATCTACGGCTTCGGGAAGGATCTCGATGCCCGCGGTCCATTGACAAAAGAAAATATCGTGGAGATACTGAAGCTTACGGAGCGGGCGAAAGTGGAGGCTTGATTTCGAGGCAGGATTCTAACAGGGATGCATTAGCAAGCATCTTTTTTTGCACGCAAAGTTCGCTAAGGTTTGCGCTAAGGTCGCGGAGGGTTTATTGTAAAGTGATGACCTCCGTGGCCTTTTCTTTGTTCCCTTACTTAATTCTTTCTTTCCAATATTCAGGTTTTCTGTGCAGATGAGCTATTGCAACAATGAGAATCTCATCATCCCTTACCTGATAAATGATTCCATATGGAAATCTGTAGACCAGACACCTTTTTGTACGTGCTGAGAATCCTGTCCATGCATCTGGGTTCAATTTAATTCGCTTGAATGTACAAAGTATTTCCTCTAAAAACTCGAACCCCAGCCCTGCCACCTGCTCATTATAATAGACAATCGCATCATCAAGTTCTGCTTGCGCAGTAGTAAGTAACCGGATTTCCAAGGATCCCCTACTTTTTGTATTTAGACACAGCCTCTTGTAATGATACGGATGTAAGCCTGCCTTGATCGTAAGCATCAAGCCGGCTTTCTGTCTCTTTTGCCCAAAGAGCGTCTAACTCAGGATCAGGTCTGTCAAGACTACTAATGAGCTGCTCAATCAGCTCTGATTTTTCCCGATCGGGAAGTACCAGTGCTTCTTTTAAAAGTTTATCCTTCTTCAGCATAGCTAACCGTTTTTGTTCTGATTATTTCAATCGAGTTGTAGACAGAATACCTCAATATACAAACGAACTATCAAACTAACCTCTTATGCTAAAATCTGGATTCCCTTCACTGCCTTCTTTTTGCCTTGTAGCCTTGATGGTTCCCACCGTTTAGCAGGCGCCTGATATGAACCTCAGTTCATCCACCAAATCGTACCGTTGAGTACTGTAGCGTATGTTACCCAAATGATGTAAGGGATGAGCAAGTACCCGGCGAGCGGGCGGATGTCGTAGAATAGCTTGATGGTCCAGGCAATCATCGCCCAGAGCACGATAATTTCCACAAAGGCGGCACCGGGATTCTGCATGCCAAAGAACAAAAACGACCACAATGTATTCAGCACAAGGTGGATGCCATAGACGGTGAGCGCTTTCCGGACACGGGCGCCATCACCCTGCACACGCTCTTTCCAGACGAACCAGGATGCGAGACCCATCATAAAAAACAGCGTGGGCCAGACGACAGGAAAAACCCAGCCGGGTGGCGTAAAGCCGGGCTTGTTAATTTCGGTGTACCAGGTGCTCACGGACTCGGCCGTGGCTACAGCACCAAGCCCTCCCGCCAGTTGAGGCAGGAGAAGGCACACAATCAGCGCCAGAATATTTTTTTGCGTTGAGCTCATGATCGCATCCAATTTTAAAATTTTAGTGTTTTTAGTGCCTGCCTGTCTTCGCCCCGGCAGACAGGCTTTCCTTTTTAGTGTTTCTATTAACTGTCAAAATTTAGCTTTATAAGAATAAAGCTTCGGACGGTTTCCCACTTCATGCTCAGGACTTTTTGCCGTTAGCGGTGAGGCGCAGCTTTTCGAGTAAGTTACCTAAAAATTTTCCGGAATAGATGTTCCGGACGTGGTTCATATCGGCAATCACGACCATGCGGCTTTTTGCCCTCGAGAAGGCCACGTTCAGCAGCCGGGGCACGCTCAGACCGTTTTTGTCCTCATCGAACGGGCGTACCGAAAAATGGCGGTGCGGCTGACCCGGGCCCTGCCCGCTCATTACCAGATCAAACAGTATAGCTTCCTTTTCCCTCCCCTGAAACGTGTGAATCGTGCCCACCTCAACATCACCATAGCCTTCCTCATAGAGCGCCTTCCGGTAGTCCCAGACCACGCTTCGAAACGGTACAATGATGCCGATTTCAGAGGCGGGAAGGTGCTCGCGGAACATCAGCCGCTTCACCAGTTCGAGCGTTAATTTGCGGTGGACCTCATTTACCGGTCGAAAACCGTACTCCGACTTCGGGGTTTCAATCCACGGGTTGTAGCGGGCCGAATTCACCAGATAGACGCTGATGTCCTGCTCTTTCTTTTCGGCTTCAATCAGATCATCACCGAATTCTTTCTGCGCGCTGGTTTTGTTGATGTCCGCCTTGCCCGATTTCAGCCTGCCGTCGTAAAACACGCTGCTGATGACCTCTGCAAGATCGTCCTCGAGCCGGTACTGCGTGTCAAAAAAGCAGGTGATGCCCGGATTTTTGTCCTTCCAGCTGAAGAGCTCTTCCATGGACTCCGCACCGGAAACCATTGTATAGACATCCCGTTCGAGGAAGTCACGGTGTTTCGCGTTTGTGGTCATTGCGATGGGCGGAAGCTGCATGGGGTCGCCGGCAAATACGATGTGCTTTTTACTTTTGGCGGCCAGCACGAGCAGATACGGGATATTGGCCATGGAAGCCTCATCAATAACCACCGCGTCAAAGCTGGCGGTTTGCATCAGGTCGGATGTGCACACGCGGGCCAGAGTTGTGGCCAGTAATTTTTTCCGGTTCAGCTCCCGAAAGCGCAGCATCTCCAGCTCGGAGGCCAGCTCCTCCGTTTTCCGCTCTTCATCGTCCGCATAGAGCAGCAGCGTATCGTATTCATGCTGGATTTTTCCGGGCACTTCCTTTCCGTTCCGCTGCAGCTTCTCAATCATTTCGACCAGCATTTTTCGGCGCACGTCTTCCCTGCTTTCCTGCTGCGACTCCTGAAGCAATTCCATTCTGCGGCGCTCCAGCTGCTCATCAAAGCTGAGCTGGGTGAGGGTGTCGTTTTCCAGAGCCGCATCTCCGAAACGGGTGATATACTCCGGGTTGATTTCCACCCGCATGTCCTGAATGGCCGTGAGCGCACTCATCAATCCCACGTCAACCGCGCGGTTGGTGTTGGATGCAAACAGCACCTTCTTGCCCTGATCAATATAATTCGCAATGATGAAGCCAAGCGTAGCCGTTTTCCCCGTTCCGGGCGGCCCCCAAACATAGGTAACACGGTTGGTCATGGCTTTGATGATGGCTTCCTGCTGAGATTCATTCCGGAAACCGTCGTGGCGGACATCGGGAAAATCGTCGTCATCGACTTCGTCGGATTCATCATTCTTCCCGAAGATTTCCTCCAGACGCCTGATGCCTTTGTCTTCCGGCTGATCTTCGATTTTCTCGAGCTGCTCCAGCGTTCTTGTGAGCACAAAGTCATTCACCCATTCCACTTCCCCGCCAAGAAACGGCTGCACGGGCATCTCCTCAAAGCGAATGGTGATGCTCTTCTCATCGGTCTTCACCACAAAACCCGGTACCGGCGGCTCCTCACTTATCAGCAGCAGCTCCTCTACATACTGAAACGCCTGATTCGAAGTCGGAAATGAGAAGGTGAAATCTTCGCCATCTTCAACCGGCTCCGGATCGGAAAGCACATCCCGCCGCGGATTTTTCTGTACCGCGCTGATTTCGTCTTCAATGGCCTTCCGGGCCTGCTTTATAAGTTTTTTTATATCCATTTATTACGGGAAGTGAAGGGTGATGGCATCCGGATGGCATC
Organism: Balneolia bacterium; assembly: GCA_022565795.1. Lineage (GTDB taxonomy): Bacteria > Bacteroidota > Rhodothermia > Balneolales > Cyclonatronaceae > Cyclonatronum. The sequence continues at coordinate 4,784 of JAIUMA010000049.1, read as the reverse complement.
ACCCTTTTATACAAAAAGCGCCTGACTGCTCCGGATGAACAGTCAGGCGCCTGAAATTAGAAAGCCTGGATTAATTTCCAAAGAGGTTTCGCAGACGGTTTCGAACCGCATCCGAAGCCTGATCACGCAGGTAGTCGGCGATTCTGGACTGAATTTCGTCGTTATCCAAGCCTACGCTTGGCGAATCGGTTGTGCCGCGAATACGCAGCGGTACAGGAACTTTACCATCTTCGCGTTTCAACGCCTCAACGCCCTCCTGAGTGATAACCGGAGCGAGATTGTTGGCCAGATTACCCGGCAGTACCACAACTGCGCTGTAGCGGATCTGATCGTTTTCGAGATGCTGGGTTCCGTTCAGCTCGAGTCCGATTTCACGGGATGTAAGATTGAAGTTGGTGAGCGTCATCACGCTGTTTTCGATGGTGAAGGATGAGTTGAGATCATCCAGACGCAGATCCCGAAGCTCGTTTGTACGCAGCAGATCGGCGGCACGAGCCTGAGTCGGGTGGTTACGCATGCGGGCGCGCTCCATCGAAAATGTTCCGGATGACTCCATTTTGGGAATCACCGGATCGAGGAATACATCCATTTCCGATACGTATTCGATGGCCATACTGAAACGACCTGAAAAATACTGATGAATATCATCGAGTCCGGCAGGCTTCACCTGTTTAAAGAACTCTTCCATCTGCACGCCTTCAACCGAACCGTTAAAGGTGACGCGGGTGTTTTCCGGATCGGGAACTTCCCAGAATACATTTCCGCTGGCGCTTCCGTCGAACATCTGGGCCTGAGCGCCATTTATGCGGATTTCCCGGTCTGTTGTGGCAACTTCACCGCTGATATTGGTGATGGGCACGCCCACAAAAATGAGCTCACCTATTTCCACATTCAGGTTCATCGCCAGATTAGGCAGTTCAATCGGAAACGGAATCGGATCGGCATCTTCCGGCGGTGGTACGTATTCGTAAATCTCATCTACGTTCAGCTTTTCTGATATGAACGTCGCGTTAAGCGTGGCCAGTTCACTGCTGTTTTCATCGATGAGCCTCATGTAGTTGCGAAGCTCACCGGTAAAGCTGAAATCTGACTCGCCCATATTCATCGTAAACTGGCGAAGCTCCACGTGGTTCTGGCTGAATACCATATTGGCATTGAGGTCGCGAATGGGCTGCGGGAGCGAATCGCCGGCTGCATTGAAGTCATTCATGCGGAACAAACCTACAAAGCTAAGATTCTCCGGAGTCATGGGTGGTCCCTGTACCTGAAGGTCTACGTTGGCACGACCGGATATCTCGCTCAGGTAAGGCCCGATTTCAACATAATCCGTGATTTCAGCAACGTTGAACTCGCCCGAAATATTCAGGTTAAGCCGTGGCTCGTCAGCAAGATAGTCGTTGATATCACCATTGGCCGTGAAATTATTCCCCCCTGTCCGGACGCGGCTGGAGCGCAGCTGTATCCGATCGCGTGTAAGGCGGGCATCGAAGGCAATTTCCTCAAGTGCACGCGGCAGTTCATGATAGCTGATATAGCCGTTTGCCAGACTTACATTTCCATTGATGTTTGCATTTTCCACATCGGCCAGTAAACCTGATGCTGAGCCGTCAAACCTGAACTCTCCGCGCATATCCAGGGTATCGGTATCGATCGGGTAAAATTTCGGAATGCTTGCCAGATCCATAAAAATATTCGCCGTGAGATCAAAACGCGTGCGGTCTTCATCTAACGGATCGGTGATGTTACCGCTCAGGCTCAGGGTGTTTTCGGCCGCACGGGCGCTGAATGACTCAATGTCGATACGTCGCTCGGTAGCGTTCAGCGTTACAAACATATCGCGGATTGGTTCTTCGAGATCCACATATTTAACGTATCCGTTTTCGAGCTGCACGCGGGCGCTGAATTCGGCATTTTCAGGATCAGAAACCACGCCCAGAGCATTACCGCTCATCTCCATTTTTCCGCTCAGCTCCATGTCTTCCAGCGGATAAAAATTACGGATGGTGGCCAGATTCAGATCGAGGTTGAAACCCAGACGGAAATCAGCATTATCCTCCAGCGGATTGTTGATTACGCCGCTGGCCTCAAGCGAGTTGATATCGGCCCGGGCGGTAAAGGTTTCGATGTTAACAATGCTGTTGTTGGCATTGATGCGAATGTTGATTTCCTCAATGGGTGAATCCACCCCGGGATACTGAATAAAGCCGTCGTCCACTCCGATTAAGAACTCGAAGTCCGGCATCTGATCTTCCCCAAGACGGCCGTTAACCGTACCGTTTAACACGAGCGAGCCGCGGGTAGTTACGCCCTCCAAATCTTCCTTAAAACTGTCTGGGACCATTTCCAGCAGGGCAGCAAAATCATCGGAGCTTGAATTAATCGTCAGATCCATAAACAGCGCATCGGAGCTCCATTCTGCAATCTCTCCCTCGAGATCAAGGTCTAGTCCGCGAATGTTAAGGCGCCCGCTCTCAATAGTTACACGCTCGTTATCCATGTCCACTACGGAGCGTTGTGAAAGGGAAACCGGCAGATTCGCGATCAGCTGATCGCCTTCATAAGTTACGCTGAGCGCCTCAACGCTGGCATCAACATCGGTGGTAAGCAGCTCGCCGTATGAAAGCGAAATATCGGACTCAAAACCCCTCATGCTTACATAGGTACGCGTTGCATGATCGTTGTAGGTGATACGGCCTTCACGCACACGAATCAGCTCGAGGTCGATCTGCGTACCGGCCTGGGCTTCCGTTACGTCTTCGGGAGTTTCGTCTGATTCGATAAAATCGAGCAGTGAATCCAGATTGGTTCGACCATCCTCATAGATAACATAGTTGAAATTCGGACGAATAACATCCAGACGCGATACGTTTACATTACCGCGTATAAGCGGGAAGAGCTCAACGGTAACAAGCAGTTCGTCTACACTTGCCAGTGAGCGCGGGCTGTCCTCACTGCCGCTTCTCGCCTCCATCCCGCTCCTCGCCTCACCGTTTCCGGCCCGCGCGTCGGTATCCGGCACGTCCAGCTTCTCGATAACGAGTCCGAAGCTTGGAAACGTCCTGAAGAGCGTGTAGGAAATTCGTTCAACCTGAATTTCCCGGCCGGACATCTCATTCAGTCGCGGCATGATGATTTCCTTCAGGCGATCATCTGTGAGGTAGAGATTCAGGGCAATGACAAAAACTACCAGCAGGGCTATAATTCCGCCGAGTATTTTGAGAAACAGTTTCATAATGGTATGTATTAGCAGCGATAAATGTGATGGATAGACAGGGTGCTGTTGAACGTCAATCAGTTCTCAAAAATAGTGAATTTATAGGTGATATTGAATCCATCCTTAAACGGGATGAGCAGTGTTTATGATGTTTTAAATAACAGGACAGGTGAGCTGCAGAAGCTTACAGATTCGAAGAATATGCGATTTATGATATGCCATATACAAATGATTAAGGTCCAAAGATGCAGGTCGAAGGTCCAAGGACGAAGGTTCTCTTATTCGGGTATCGGGATTGATAATGATATCTGCCAATCCCCGAAGACTACCTTAATTGGTAATTGGTTATTTCTCATCGAACTGATTCCTGAAACCTGACTACCCCTGCTGGCACTGTTGGCACTGTTGTCACTGTCAAAAATCATCCCAAAGTTCGGAGCGTACGATTTCAACGCTTTTTGATGAAAGCTCGTAGGTTAATTTACGGCGGCGGCGCTCGGTAAGCTGGTTTTCAGCTACGCGGGCGCAGCTGTCGGTATAAAAAACCAGATCAACCTGATGCACCATAGACGGAAGAGAGCGTCCGTCTACAATGCCCGTTTCGATGTCGATATCTGTGGCCAGCGCTTGGCGCAGTTCACGTTCCAGAATATCCAGACTACGTTTTTCCACCGCAATTAGGCCGACTTTGCCAATGGTAGCGCGTTCTACAACAGAAAGAAGCATTTCGTAGCCCAGGCTGTAGAATATCGGAATCAGCTTCGTCTCCCCGGCCTCTGAAACGAAGTTATTGTAATACGGAAGCGGAACAAAAAGCGCATCATAGTTCACGCTTTTCTCAAAATCACCTGGCAGCATGGTGTTGCTTTTGACGCCTACTTCAGCACGGATGGTGCTGCTCAGCATTTGTGCAATTTCATAGGTTGGTCCAACCGTCGCACAGCTGCTTATACGCTCCGGCCAGTCCATGAAGTTGAGCTGCTCCTGAAACAGGGTTTCCACCTCTTCTTCGTCCAGGCCGTAGCCTATCAGCTCTTCAAGCAGCTCACGGAATTTCTCGGCTCCTTTTTCGAGCCGCTCGGATTTGTCCAGCAGCGTTTTGGGGCTGTTGACTACAAAACCGCGCCCCGGCTCACTCTTGAGCAGGCCTTCCTCGGCAAGCAGCTGATAGGCTTTCCGAACCGTGTGAAAACTCGACTCTAACTGCATCCCCAGCTTTCTTGTCGAAGGCAGCACTTCCCCAACCTGAAACTGCCGGGTGGCAATCAAAAGTCGTATACGGTCGGCTATGTGTTTGGATGTCTTCATAGTAGAATGAACCAAAAATACACATTAAGATTGTGAAACCGAGAAGCGAATTCGATTGATTTATGATTGATGATATGCGATCATTGGTGTCCGGGAAAAACCTAATTCAACTCAATTTTAGACTGTATAACCATCCATAGGGTAGTTTATTTCATATTCTTAAAACGAACCCAGGATTACAGATTTATTTGATTTGTTAATCAGTCGAGATAAACATCTTTTACCTTTTGTGCGGATACGCCGGTGGGCGCATAGACGTCAG
>JAIUMA010000048.1 GCA_022565795.1 Balneolia bacterium | reverse complement strand
CTTCAGGGTACGACCAACATGGTAGCGAGGGGTTTCAACCCCTCGTGGTGAAACAGGGCAATCACCGATTCAGGCATCTGCACATCCATCCCCGCCCATGAATTAATTCATGGGTTACCATGGCGAAACGTACCTCCGGCACTGTGGCTTCAGGCGGAGGTGTCTTATGCGGACATCATCTTTTTATGAATTAGGATGTGCAGGATTTAAGGGATGAGCATGATGGATGTATTATCAGCTGTAAAGTTAATTTCTGCGTAGTATCATCCTGTTCATCACACACATCCCAAAAATCCCGGTCCTCCGAACCAATGTAAAAAAAACATCAAAGCCCGAAATCGACACCTGAAGTAATTTAGCCGCTACTCAGGAGGACCAGAATCTGCAGGATTTGATGGATAACCATGACGGCTTCTGAGCATTTCGCGACCCTTAAGCCCTAACCCGAGGCTGTAAGCCTCAACGGTCATAGCCTGAGGCAGCGCCTCAGGTGGGAGATGACCCCGATATTAGCAGGCTGTAGGCCTGCACGAGGATCATGCAGAATTCCTGGAAAACGGTTGAGTGAAGGTGAATCCAGCTCCGTACAATCCCGGTCATCACACACATTATGAAAATCATGGTCCTCCTGAGGAAGGTGATGAAACCTCTGAGGTTGAATTCAGCCTTGGAAGTCGTTTATTCCTTACTACGGCTGACTATGATTTGTGGTATTAAGGATTGTTGTGCCGGGTTATGGGGTGCGGCCCTCGGTTGTTTTTTAATTTAACGACATCCCGACTCGGGCCGTGTTACTTTACTCTTACAATCCCGTGATTAAAATCACGGGTAACAAGACCTGTCGTCCGCATGCGCGGACTGTTTGATTTAAGGCAAGGAGGTCATCATTTATCTCAATCTTCCTCATTAACTCTGAACCCAAGGCTGTACGCCTCAACGGTCATAGCCTGTGGCAACGCCTCAGGTAGAGAATATACCCAAGTTGCGCTGGCTGTAGGCATGCACGAGTCCGAGGTGAAACAAGCCAACGGTGGAATTTGCAACCCCGGTGTGTGAGGTCAGCGGCAACCAAGAGGGTTCGAATTCCTTCTCCAAAAAAATCGCAATTCACCATTCACCATTCTTATCGATAATTTAAATTCCCCTTAGAACAATGATTTTAATATCTTGAATCACCAACGCCATACGTCTGAGCTTTCCAACAACCAAACTTATGATTATTATGCGCTCCTCACTTTTTGCAGTATGCATATTAGCCGCTGTATTGTTTTTTTCGACGGCATGTACACCCGACAGTCCGGAACCTGAGCCAGAAACTCCGCCTCAAACAACCGAACCGGCACCACCGCCACCTGCCGAGCCTGATACTACTCCGGAACCACGCTCCGAAATTCGTGAAACCCCGCCCGAGCCTGACAGCCCCCGTGAAGAAGCAGCTCCGCAGCGTTCAACCTCTTCCGGATCTGTAGCTAATCTGATGGATGCTTCCGGCAGCTACACCGTGCAGATTGCGGCTCACAGAAACGAGCATATGGCCCGGCGTAGCGCATCACAGTGGAACGAGCGTGGCTACAGCGATACGCATGTGGTGCGCAGATCTGATGACGATGGTGATACCTGGTATAAAGTTTTCCTGGGTCGTTACGCCTCTTTTTCAAACGCTGAAAGAGCTTCGCAAATGTTGAATCAGGAATACAGCGAAGGAACCTGGCCCCTGCAATTCCCGCAGTAGAACACCGGAATAGTAATTCTGGCTGCACGAATCTGAAGCCGGTATCGTTGAACAAACGGTCCGGCTTCTTTTATGAGATCGCACCGGCACTCACATCTTCACGTATCTGAATTCTAAACAATGGCAGGAAAAGATTTTTACGGACTTCTTGGCGTCTCTCCCACCGAGAGCACTGAAGAAATACGTAAAGCCTGGATCAGAATCAGCAGAGTGATTCATCCCGACCGTTTCGACCCGCAGAAGCAGAAGGAAGACTGGCAGCAGGCAAATCGCATGCTGAGCGAAGTAAATGAGGCCTGGCAAACTTTGAAGGACCCTAAAAAGCGCGAGCTTTACGACATTCAGCATGGTTTCACTTCACCGAAAAGCGCGTTCACCTATGATGACTTTGCATCAGCGTCGGAGCCGGATAATACGCCAAAACAACCCCAAAGCCACGACTACGGCCCTGACCCAACCCTCGAGCTGAAAGCCGGTCAGAGCCCCTTTCATAAACTGCCCGACAGCCTCCAAAAGAAGCTGCTTAATCGTCAAAGTGGTGATGATGAGGATCAGTACTACATTAATACCGATCAGTCTGCGCATCACTACTTAAAAGCGGGCTTTATTTTACTTTGGGTTGCCATACTTGTCTTCTCTGCCATGGGCCGGGAGTGGAGTGGCACCATCACCGTTTTCTTATTAGCAGGCAGTATTTTCGCGACACTGCAATTTTCGAAACACCTGCTGTGGCTTATCAAATGGCACCAATCTCCCCTGCTGAGTCGCCTGTATGTAACTCCACTATATATCATAGAAACGCATCACGGATTTGTTCGGTGGTGGCCGGTTACCGGAATTGAAGATATCCGGATAACAAGCGGCAACGCCTACTACCCGGGACGTAACACCACTTTGAATCTGAAGTATTCCGGTGAAAGCGTCAGACTGAGCATCACCCCCATTCAGCTCGCCAGAAACTGCGTGGGCATGATTCAGCAGTACAGATCCGCTATCGACCAGGCTCTTTGGTCGTATGATTATGGCTATGTACATGACCGAAATGACTTCAGGAATGCCGAAACTTACCAGCCTCCGAACAATCTCCAAAAGGGATACTTCTCATTCGGAATTCCTGCCCTGCTTATGGCCATGCTGTTCGGATTTCTATTCATGGAAAATCGAGGCAATCAGCCACAAATCGGAAATCGGATTATCTCGCAAATGCTGGCCATAACGGCTCCCAGGTTACATATTTTGAGGGACAAGCCCGCGCGCCGCTGGAGCTTCATGCCGAAAGGCACCGCTATTTCCTTGTGAGGATAACGCATAAGCAGAGCGGACTACCCGTAAAAACGGTGTTTGTTCGATCAGGAAACAGCGTCAATACACGACTGCCCGACGGTGAGTTTTTAATCAGCTACGCTGCCGGCAACTATTGGTACGGCCCAAATGATATTTTCGGTCCCCGCGGGACTTTTTATGAAGACACCAGAACCTACCGGTTTGACAGCTCAGACAACGTGCTTAGCGGCCACCTGATACAGCTTGCCGATACCACAGCACTGGCCCGCGGAGATATCATCTCAATAGATGCAGAACAGTTTCAGGCAAAAACGCGATATTAACCTGCACATGATTCCTTCAACCGAAGCGTTAGCTACGGGTCGCATCATTATTTCAAAATCAGAACCATAAGCAACCGTTTTTAGCTACGATTTATGACGCCTTCACCCGAAAGTAATGGGGTAACCAGCTTCTTCAGAACCGGACTGTCACTATTTGCGGCACTCCTCATCGCGATTAGTATACCTCATCCGGCCGCATCATTACAGAACAGTGATGCAGACGAGCAGAGAGAACAACGCATCCTGCAGTTTTACGAATTAGGGTTACTTAGCGCATTTACGGCCAATACTTCGGAAAGCATTCAGGAGATCGTCTCGGATTTGACCGAGGAACAGGATGACGCCATTTTCGACACCATCATCCTTGAGGCGTTCAGGGAAGCTCAGATGGAGGACGTGATTCTTAACAGCATCAGGCGCAGTTTTAGAAATAACGATTCTAACGCCGAGAGTGCCATATCCCACCTCATGAACGAGGATATTCAGCGCCTGATGGGCAAGCTGTATAACAATCAAACCGATTTCGATGACCCCGAAGTCGTTGATCAATTTGAAGATTACATCAGTCGTGTGGAGGTCAATCCCGAGCCATATCAACAGCGCATTGATCTTGTTGGCGACATCATAAACAGATCTCAAACCACGAGACTCACGGTGCAGACGCTGGAAGATTTTCTCACCATCATTATTTTTACTCTAAATCAGACCAATCCCGAGGACGAGCGCCTTACTGACCGACAAGTCAACGACCTGATTATTTCTCTTCGGACCAACTTTCGTCAGCTTTTTGACAATATCATGCTCTACGTCTCGCTCTATTCCACCCGGGATTTCGAGCTTGAGCTGCTTGAGAAACACGCCGATTTTCTCGCTACAGATGCCGGCCGATGGTTCATCCGAACGTATAACAACGCCGTATTGAACAGCTTTGGTGAAGTTAGTGAACACGTAGCTTCAAATCTGGCGGAGTGGGCGCTCGCGCAGTCGGCTGCTGAAGAACAGAATGAGGATACAGACACGCCCTCACCATCCGTTCCTGAGCAATAATTCGTATTTTAGGATCTTACCTTTTTTCAACTCTATTTATGAAGACTTTTTTCCTTGCAGCATGCTTTTTAACCTTGCCGGCAATTACGCAGTCCGGCGCTTTATCAGCGTTTAACCCGGCTGATACTACCGACTACGAAGTTCCCCAAACGGTGCATCAGGCGGTGTTTTTTCTGGCGGAATTTCTTGGTGAAAACGAAATCGAGCTTATCCGGGAATCCGATGAAGTTGAGTTTGTTGGCAACGCAATTTCGGGAAGGGGACTTGGCAGCTGGTTGATTAATGAGTGGGATCTTTGGAGTCCGACACCACTAAACGTGTTTTTTAACCGGAACGGCATCAGCAATCCGCCCGAAATGGCTGAGGTTATTCTGACGAGCCTGCACCGCTATCTTAATAACCGACCAATGCATATTAATGATCAAATCCGGGAAATCCGTGCATTCTGGGAAGAGCAGGAGCAACAGCTCGAACAACGCCGTGAACCGTGAAGGATGAGCGAACCTCATATAAATCTGAACTACTTGCCGGTGGAATTGTAATTATCTGGCACATCATTCTTATAATGATGTTCTCCTACTCCGGTCCAGGTATTATCCTGCCGGTTTTTTACGGATTGCTTTTTACAGCTGCAGCCATTTGGCTTAGCCTCTATTTCAACGGTAAAAAACACGCCACTGCGGGAAAAACGCTGGCTATTTTCAGTATTGTTTACCTTCAGCTCATCACCATGCCATCTGATGAGTATGAATCGCGTCCGGCAGATGAATTTCGCTCAGCTATTTCCATTTTGGGCAATTTCAGAGCCGTTTCACCTGAAATGCTCATCACCATACATGAATCACCGTACGCTCCGGTAACCGCTGCACTGCATAAATACCGCGATGAGCTACCCGAATACTCCTGGCTCATTTCTTTTGAGGGCTCCGGTGAAGAGGTAAGTCCATATCTGTTTAATATCCGAAACAATACGGCCGCCTATAATCATCCCGGGGTTCGCCACGCAGAGCTTACAAACGAACATCTGCTTGTAGAAATTGAAAAATCGAACGCTACGGTCACCTATGCGATTCCCCTCGATGAACCACCACCGGCATTTACGATTAATGGTGAGCCTAATCTTCCTTCGCCCTCGGGTACCTTCAGGGCCACCGTTTATCCGCATATGCTAAGCGTTGATGATCACAATAGATTCCAGCAGCTTTTTTATCGTCTGCTAACCCGAATATATTCATGATTTTTTGAAATGAGCAGCTTATCCCAAACTGAAGACCTCTCCCAGCCAGTACCGGTTACGCTATTAACAGGGTTTCTTGGCGCGGGCAAAACAACGCTGCTGAACAGAATCCTGAGTGAGCCCGGTGCCGAAAGGTTTGCCGTAATTCAAAATGAATTCGGTGAAATCAGCATTGACCATGAGCTGGTTGTGATGGAGGAGGACGGCATTTTTGAGATGCAGAACGGATGCCTGTGCTGCACGGTGCGCGATGATCTGATCCGAATTCTGGAAACCCTCCGTGAGCGTAAGCAGGACTTCGACCGGATTCTGATCGAAACCACCGGACTGGCTGATCCGGTTCCGGTAGCCCAGACCTTTTTCAGCAGCATTCATATACAGAAGGATTTTCGCCTTGATGGTATTATCACTCTGGTTGACACCGTGCACATTGTTCGTCAGCTCGAGGAGGCGGCTGAAGCCCGTCAGCAGCTTATCTGCGCAGATCTCATCATCCTTAACAAAACCGATCTCTCAACGCCCGAACAGAAAGCGAGCGCACGTGCGGCCATTAAAGAGCTGAATGATGAGGCTCCGGTAAAGGAGGCCCGTCTGGCTGAAGTTAACCCTGAAGAGCTATTTAATATTTCGTTACTGCATCCGGACAGGCTCGAAGATATTGAGGCAAGTCTCGACTCTGCGGCATCAGCTCAGGAGCATGTGCACGGGCACGAGCATCAGCACGTCCATTCGCATCATGATCACAGCCACAGCCATAGCCACGACAGCAAAGTCTCCTCTTTCAGTCTGGAAATTGAAGGCACCATGGATCTGGAGCGGCTCGACGCCTGGTTGAACATGCTGCCCATGCTGCACGGCGGTCTGCTCTACAGGATGAAGGGCATCATCAATCTCGAGGGTGAAGACCGGACCTTTGTCTTCCAGGCGGTATTCAGCGTGCTGCAGGGGAATTTTGGCAGAACGTGGAAGAGTGATGAAGCCCGCAGAAACCGATTTGTCTTCATCGGCAAAAACCTCAACCGCAAACTGCTCAATGAAGGATTTCGGGCCTGCTTAACGCAGAGAGAATCGGCTTAGGCCGTAGTTCCGGAATAATAACTATGAATCCAAAATGGTGATGAGATTGATTTAAATGGGTGAAACCATACACACTCGATTGGAAGCTACGGGATTGTTTTATGACTGTTAAGTTAAACACTAAAAAGAAAAACACTAAAGGACACTAAGTTTTGCTTTTAACCCGGTCAGCCATCATGTTTATCAGATAAATCAACCCTATTCAGAGTTCAGGAAACCGGAAATTAGCTCAGTTGCACGCGCTCAGGCAGTCAACCATGTAGTTTGGCAACTTCGGATGCTACACACCTTGGCAGACGTAATCATCTTAAGCTGTGTATAGGCGAAACAAGTGCACGACTCGTATCGCGCTTCGGAGACAATTTATTACTTTGTACAGAGGACCATGATTAATGGGATAAGGAGGATCACCAGGATGGATTATCAGGCATTTTCTATGAACCCACCCCGAACAATCAAGGTCATCACCCACATCATGAAAATCATGGTCCTCCTGAGAAATGAGAATTAGCCAACCGGGTCGAAAAGGGAGTGAGTGGAATCCTGAGTATTTTGAATTAGGATTCAGTGGATTTAAGGATAGGAAGGATTCCTGCTTAATATATAGGCAAGAGTGGCTAAGGCCATTATTATCAATCCACCCTAACCATCCTCGAAATCCCTAAATCCTATACATCCTAATTCAGACAGGCTGGATGCTGGTTTACTTCCCGGAATATCCAATGCCGTCTGCTTCAGCTGACGGCAGTTGATACTCCTCTCTATCGGGCTTTAGCCCAACAACGATGCCCATTCAAACCGGATATCAACTATTCATACTCCCAGGTTACATATATCTCGGTTGGTTTACTTTCTGGCTATTAGGAAGGGTAGCCTTTAGAATTATCAGCGAAACGGTCTTATCAATCCCGAACCCGAGGCTGTAAGCCTCAACGAACACAGCCTGAGGCAACGCCTCAGGATTGTGAATCACCCCAAAAGCGCAGGCTGTAGGTCTGCATGAGACCCGGCTGATAAAATGCCCCGAATGCCTGAATCCGATTTTGAGGAGCTTATCCGGGCTGAAATATTCCCTTATCAATAGTTCTGAACTCCGCCTCGTCCAGGCCTGCAGCCTGGGAACTTGGTGTGGCGCCTTAGACTCGGGGCTTCGCCGCCGGGCTGTGATCGTTCAGGCCTACAGCCTGAGTTATTGTGCTAATCTCAAGCTTCGGAGACATTTAATTTTTTGGTACAGAGGACCATGATTAATGGGATAAGAGGATTACCACGATGGATTATCGGGCATTTTATCAGATTCCACCCCGTACAATCAAGGTCATCACCCACATCATGAAAATCATGGTCCGCCTGAGAAATGAGAATCAGCCAACCAGGTCGAAAAGGGAGATTAAATGAAGTCCTGAGTATTTTGAATTAGGATTCAGTGGATTTGAGGACAGAAAGGATTTTCTGCTTTACACATCGAAAAGAGTCGCCTAGCTCATTATTCCAAATCCACCCCGCCTATCCCCAAAATCCGCAAATCCTATCCATCCTAATTCAGACAGCCCATATATATTTCCTGCTAATTTAGCCGGCCTTCGGTTACATACTCCAAAATATCAACCACCTGATGATGATCCCGGGCTACGGCGTTTGCGGCTTCATCCACCTCCTTCAGCGCGTGATCGAACTCTTCCGGATGAACTATGATTAGCGGCTTTCCCAATGCTGACGCATAGCCGGCATCAAAAGCGGCGTTCCACTGCCGGTATTTTTCGCCGAATTTAACGACGACCACATCAGCTTTTTCCAGCAGCGTTCTGGTACGGATGGCGTTCAGGCCGGCACCCTTGCGGTCTTTCCAGAAAGGATCTTCCTCGTCGCCCAGGATATGAACGCCACAGTTGTCGCTTGCCGGATGGTCAGTGACCGGACCGGTGAACTCCACGTTCAGCTTTTTGCTATCAGCCGCCTTTTGAAGCTCGGTTCGCCAGTCTGAGTGAATTTCGCCTGCCAGATAAATCGTCCATTTCATATCAGTTTCTGTATTTTGTTCCGGTTTACGTACTCTATGCAATGAATTTAGCTTTTTCAGAGTTCAAACATCAGCTAATCTTTTAGCCCGCTTGTGCGTAAAAAGCTCCTCAACCGATTTCGAATTTACTTTCTATGTGGCTTACTTACTACATCATTATTATTACCGTGGCCATAACCTGGTACGCCTGGAACATCAATCCTGCAGCTCAGCAGAAAGGCATGCTGCGGCCGTTTCTGGTTTTCCGGGAGGACCGCTGGCATCAGCTGGTCAGCTCGGGATTTCTGCACGCAGATCTGACCCACCTGCTTTTTAATATGATTACCCTCTTCTTTTTTGGTCCGGTAGTCGAACGGGCCATCGGAGGCGGATACTTTATTGGCCTGTATTTAGCAGGACTGATTCTCGCAAATATCCCAAGCCTGTTCCGCCATCGTGACAATCCCAAGTTCGCCAGCCTTGGAGCGTCCGGCGCCGTGGGCGCAGTGTTGTTTGCGTTTATCTACTTCTTCCCCATGGAGCCCATTTATCTGTTCTTTATTCCGATTGGCATTCCGGCAATTGTTTTCGGTGCCGTTTTTATCGGCTATAGCTTCTGGGCCCATAAAAAAGCCAGCGACAAAATAAACCATGAGGCCCACATAGCCGGAGCCGTAACGGGACTGCTATACGTGATGATCATCGTACCGCGCGGTATTGATCACCTGCTTACGCTCATGGGGATTATTTGAGGCAGGTGATTCTACCTATTTAGGTAAACCTCAATATTACCGTCTTCTGTAAACCTTTGGATCACGGCGCTTGTGCTGCTCAGTGAAGTAATCAAATCCTGATCCTTGCTGAGCTCCATCATTGATCCGTCGCGGATGTCCAATAAAACGGATTTATCAACTTGTCTACTGTTTGTGATTTGAAAATACTCAGATTCTTCGTTTAAATATGATTTAAACGCCAGCACGGCAAATGGTTTTTCAGCTACTTCGTTAATCGAGTAAAGAAACGTTCGTTCTTTTGAACCATCAACATGAACAAAAGAATAGTCCTCCCCTTGAAGACTTTCTCTGAACCTTTGTGCACCATAATTTTCAAGATTCAGAGTCCATAACTTTTCACCATCGAATGTGTATGCATCAGCCTGGCCAAAATACTTTCTGAAAGTGACTACCACTTCGTATTCCGGGAAACATACCAGATGTGATTCAGATAAGATTGATGACATAAATGGCTGATTAAAATATGTGTTACTCTGTCTCCCGAATGTTTCGAGAAAACTGTAATCAGACCGACCGTAAACCGTTACCGGCCCCTGGAACTCATCATAGTCATCTACAGAACTTTCCCGATTTAATAAACTGCGCATGGCATCCGGCATTAGACCCTGTCCGCTCATAAAAACCTGATCATTACCCGCACATATTCCAGTACCTAATTGCAGACCGTGGAAAAAGCTGGTATAAGGTTCGAATTGCCCGGCGTTTCTCTTGTAAACTTCGGTTTTATAACTGTCCAATATATATAGCGTCTTTAAATCCGGACTAAGTGTGAAGTCCTGAATTGCTGTTAATTCTCCCGGCCCCTGACCTTCACCACCTATTGAATACAACAAGGAACCACTCTCAGAATATACTTCTACACTGTTATTCACGTCGTTTCTGATATATACTCGCCCTTCCTCATCAATTATTGATTTTAAAGCCCGGATAAATTGAGGAGCATAAAACTCAGTAAGTTTGTTATCAGGTTCAATTTTAAGACTCGGGAAAGCATCAATTATTTCCTGGTCAGCAGACTCTATCGACCAATAGTCGAGCGTCACCAAATTGTCAACGGCACCCCAGTCTGTAATATCGGGATGATAAACCGTATTTGTATCACTTTGGCAGGCTGAAACTCCAACAAACAGGAAAACAACAGCTGCTAGTATTTGCCTGTTTGATATTTTGCCGTTACGCTTTTCCATTTTAATCAAAATTTTTATGATGATTTTATTATCCGGAGTACAAACTCTATAGTTACGTTTATTAAAATCATACAGATACGAAATAATAATTATATAAACAAAAAAAGCCCGCCTGAAACTTTGCTGGAAGTTTTCAGACGAGCTCAACTACTATTGCGATATATCAGGGTTTATCCGTTTTTGCGGCGGAAATCCTTCATGAAACTCACCAATGCATCTATACTTTCGGGCTCGCAGGCGTTGTAGATACTGGCGCGAATGCCGCCAACGCTGCGGTGACCTTTAAGGCCCTTCAGATTGTGCTTGTCGGCTTCGGAAAGGAAAGCTTTTTCCAGCGCTTCATCCTTCAGCCTGAAGGTCGCATTCATAAGCGAACGGGATGCTTTTTCGGTGGTTCCGTAGTAGAAATCATCGGCATCAATTTCATCATAAAGCGCTTTAGCCTTGGCTTCATTTCGCTTTGCCATGGCATGTAACCCGCCCATTTTCTCAATCCATGCAAGCACCTTGTTGAACATATATACGCCAAAAACCGGCGGGGTGTTAAACATGGTGCCAACGTGTGTGTTGTAGTTCAGAATAGTTGGAATACCCTCTTTTTTTCCTTTCTCCAGAAAGCTCTTCCGGATAATTACAATGGTGAGCCCGGCCGGTCCGGCGTTTTTCTGGGCACCGGCGTAAATCATGCCGTATTTGTCCATATCCAATGGACGGCTGAGGAAATCGGAGGAAGCATCACACACCAGCGGAACGCCTTTTGAGTTGGGCTCTTTGCTGAACTGCGTGCCAAAAATGGTGTTATTCGAGGTGAAGTGAACGTACTCTGCCTTACCGCTGAGTTTCAGCTCGGAGCTTTCCGGCACACGATTGAAGTTCTGCTCTTCCGAAGAAAACGGTACATGCACGTTACCAAACAGCTTCGCCTCTTTAATTGCTTTTTTAGACCAGGTGCCCGTGTTGATGTAGTCGGCTGTTTTGTCTTTATCCAGGAAGTTAAACGGCACCATCATAAACTGATGGCTGGCTCCGCCCTGCAGGAACATGATTTCGAACTCATCACCAAAACCCAGCAGTTTAGCCAGGCGCTCTCTGGCCTGTGCGTCAATTTCGATGTACTCGGGTCCGCGGTGGCTCAGCTCAATAATTGATGAGCCTGCGTCTCCGTACAGCGTAAATTCTTTCTGTGCTTCTTCAAGTACTTCAAGTGGCAATGCGGCCGGTCCGGCGCTGAAATTGTGTGCACGTTTCATAGCAAATAATGATGTTAAAAGGTGTTTGTCGCTTTCTGTAATGTTAATCTGCAGCTGTTTACGAACGTTCAAAAAACTATCCGTTTAATAAGAGTGTACCAACAAACCTGAGCGTAGTTTTGGTTCAAACCAGGTTGATTTTGGCGGCATTAATTTTCCTTCATCCGACACATCAATCAATTCCTGAATACTGGTTGGATAGACGCTAAACGCCATGGCGGCCTTTCCGCTGTTTACCAGCTTTTCAAGCTCTTTTGTGCCCCGGATTCCGCCCACAAACGATATGTTCAAATCGGTACGGGGATTCTTTATACCAAAGTATTTCTCAAATATGAACTCCTGAAGCCTGGCCGCGTCGAGTACCTGAACGGAATCAGGATTATCGTGTACCGGCAGGGTGAAGCCGTACCAGCCCCCATCAAAATAGAGGCAAACCTCGCCTTTCTTCTGAGGGACCGGATTATCGACCTTCCTCAGGCCGAGCTCATCTTTCATTTTAGAAAACACGGCTGCGTCTGCTTTGTGAATCACCCGGTTGTACGGCAGAATTTCCATCTGATCTTTCGGGAAAACTACGGCCGGGAAGAAGTTGTATTCCTCGGTTCCGTCATGATCAGGGTTGTGCTCTTTTTTGTATTCCACCAGGCGCGAGGCGCTTTTGCAGCGGTGATGTCCGTCGGCTACGTAAAGGGCATCGAGGTCTTCGAATGCTTTCCGCAGCGGATGATTAGCCTCGATTTTCCAGACGGTATGCTGCACGCCATCGTTGGCTTCAAAGTTATACAGAGGCGATTGTTTGGCAACCTCATCAAAAAGGCTGTTGATTTCAGCGGATCCTTTGCAGGTGAGCATGACCGGCTCGGCATGGGCGTCCTGCTCGCGGATGTGGCGCGTACGGTCGTCTTCCTTATCCGGACGCGTTAACTCATGCTTCAGAATCTGGTCTTCATCGTAGTCCTTCACGCTTAGGCATGTAAACAACCCGGTTTGCGAGCGGCCTTTCCAGGTGAGGCGATAGACAAACAGCGACTCATCGGCATCCTGCTTCAGGGTTCCGTTGCTCATAAACTCCTTGAGCTTCGCTGAACCCGCCTGATAAACTTCATCGGCATGTTCATCAACCGACTCGGCCAGATTTATTTCAGGACGAACCACGTGAAGGAAACTTTCCGGATTACCGGAAGCCATTTCGCGTGCTTCTTCCGCGTTAATTACATCGTAAGGTACGCATGCGACCCGCTCAACGCGTTCTGCATCGGGACGCCATGCTCTGAATGGTTTAATAGTTATCATCTCAAAAATTGGATTTAATGTATGTCCTCAACGGAAACCGGAATGCGCATACCGCCTGTTAAAATCGTATATTTAACCCTCCGGAAATATCAGTTTCCGGAGAGCAAATACGTCTTTATTTGTTCTCATAGCTGCGCATCAAAATAATAAAATAGATAGTTAATCCCTTATGGATATCAATTCTAAATCGCTTCCTAAAGAGAAAAAAAACATGCTGCTTTTCATGATGCTCGTCCAGCAGTATGAAAAAATTGCCCGCATGAATTTAGGGGAAGTTCCTAACCCGGTTCACAACCAGATTGAAGAAGATCTGAAGTCAGCGCGTTTCGCCATTGACACGCTGGATATGCTTCGTGATTATACCAATAATAACCTCAACGCCGAGACAAAAGAGTATATCGACACGCTGTACGGTGAGCTTTCGGCTATCCTCAAAAAGAAAACGGCAGCTGAGGAAGCAAGGCTCAAAGAAGAGGAAGACGCTAAAAAGAAGCAGGATTCAGATTCTGAGGAACAATAGGTTCACGCTTGAATAGCTATGCAAACGACAAAAAATTCTGATTTCAAAGCCATCAACGCTGCCGGCGGGGTGTTGTATAAATATATCGCCGGAGAGCTGAACGTGCTGCTCATTTTCCGAAACGGTCTATGGGATTTGCCTAAAGGAAAGCAGGATGAAGGCGAAGATATCAGAACCTGCGCTGTTAGAGAAGTGAGTGAAGAAACAGCTTCAGCTCCGCCTGCAATCACCCATAATTTGGGAACTACAGAACATAGCTACACAGATAAATGGGGCAGTTTCAACAAAACAACCTACTGGTATGCTATGAAGACCGATTCGAAGCACTTTTCTCCCCAGGAATCGGAACGTATAACTAAAGTCTGCTGGAAGCCTTTCCGGCAGGCCTTCACCCTTGTAGCCTTTGATAACCTCAGGACTGTGCTTGAAAGACTGGTGAAAGTTCTGCCATTGAAAGAAGACTCTGACTAGCGCAGCATAAATCGTACAGGCTGCGTCATCTGAACGGGCACAGCTCTGCCCTGCTGAATTCCCGGCGTAAACGTTACGCTCCGTAAGGCTTTCAGTGCCGCGTTATCAAGACCTGAATAACCAGAACTTCGCACTACTTCAGGATTGGTAACATTCCCGTTCACATCCACCACAAACTGAAGCACAACGGTTCCTTCAATCTGCGCTCTTCGTTCAATTGCCGGATATTCCAGATTTTGGTAGAGTGCAGCCTGCCCTCCTATCATTTCCGGCATGACCTCTACGGCATAAAATGGCTCATCATAGTCATCTTCGACTGGTTCGGCAGGCGGTGGTGCGGGAAGCCGCTCGGTATCGAAAATATCATAGAAAATAACTTCATCATCTAAAGTGTGATCATCCGGCACGATCGCGGGTGGCCTTGGAGGCTGAGGCGCGGGAGGGGTTTCAACAACTGTTATTATGATGACATCATCTATGACAATTTCATCTCGTTCGAGCTGGGTCGTTTCCAGTTCAGTTACAGATCCAAAATCCAGTTTAAAGAAAATTACGGCTAAAACAATCGACAACGCGATGCTTCCCTTCAGCGTAATTCTGTAGTCGTTTCTCAGATCTTTATTTGGTTTAATAGCCTTCATAGTAAGTGAGGTTTGTTCAGGTTAAGTCCTGCTCCTTCCAAACTATGATAAATAGTGTAAATTCAAACAAAATTTTACAATATTTGCGCAGACATAAAAAAAGCCATCCTGAAGGAATCAGGACGGCTTTTTTAAACTAATTCTGTATGCTTAATTCAGACGGAAGATTACCGGCTGAGTCATTTGCACGCGAACCGGACGACCGCGCTGCATACCAGGGGTGAAGGTCATCTGCTGAATAGCAGCAAGGGCTGCCTCATCCAGTCCACCAGCACCGGCTGAACGTACAACCTGCGGGTTGGTTACGCGACCCTGCTCATCAACAATGAACTGAACGATAACACGTCCTTCGATTCCCGCACGTCGCGCCATATCGGGATAGCGAAGCGCATCATAAAGAGCAGCTTGTCCACCAACCATCTCAGGCATATTTTCTACAACCACGAAAATCTCGTCTTCATCGTCATCATCTGGTGGCGGGGGTGGAGGCGGTGCATCAAAACCGGCATCCATATCAAGGAAAGCATCCATGTCAAGAAGATCATCATCGATGATAGCGTCATCTGGTACTTCAATTGGCACCGGCGGACGAGGCGGCGGTGGCGGTGTTTCGATGATTTCAGTCTGAATGATGTCTTCCAGCTCAAGTTCATCTCTTTCAAATTCTTCGATTACGAAACCCGTTCCTTCAGGCAGCTGTACTTTGAAAAGTACAATTCCTAAAAGAAGAGCAATAACCAAAGAACTCTGCAGAGTAATCTGGTAATCTTTTCGTAAATCTTTTCCGGGTTTTTTCTTGACTGCCATGGCAAAAGATTAGTTTAGTTTAGCTTTGGAACATTAAGATACTACATAATATACAAAAGGCAAATTAGGATAGTTCATTTTACTTAACGACGAACAGCCGTAAACTATTGTTATTGAGCACTATCCAAATATCGATAATGGAATTGGATTCAAATTACCGGCATTAACTGAATTTACTTTTCGGCATTCCTCTTTCCGCTTGGTTTTTGCGCATTCATGTATCTTGCTTTAAATAACAGAAGCATAAGACCCGCGATTACGGCTCCGATTGTATTAAGCCCCACATCTGTTACAGATCCCTGCCGGTCGAATGGCATCATAAACTGCATGACCTCAACGACTGCTCCAAACAAGATCCCGGCTAATACAATCAAAAAAATGGATACCGTGCTTCTACCAAAGTAGATCATGACGGTCAGCCCGAATAGCAGGGTCCACCCGCCAAAAAGGATAACGTGTCCAACCTTCGGGTTACCCAGTCTGGCCGCTGATGTCAACAGGTCACCGGGGAAAAGCGTGAGGTAGAGCGCCAGGCCCATCCACAGCAAAAGCAGAAAAGGCAGAAAGGGTGCGAGTTTTTTCAGAAGTCTGTAAATCATCTGATTAGCGCCACCGGAGAAGGGTTTTCATGCTTCAATATTTTTTTATAGCTGTATATGAGGGCATCGCAAACTTGGTCGTGCAGCGTTTCTGCCCCCATTTTGTTTTCATTAACCAGCTTTGCGCACCGTCCTGCAATCAGCCCGGCAAGCACGTCTCCGTATCCCGTTCTGGAAAAAACACGCGTATCGTAAGCTGTTACGTGACATTTAGCTTCTGAAACAACCTGAACCGGAAGTCCTTTAAATACGCCAACTGAATTTGCACTGCAAGGCAGTTTTTTCAACATCTCAAGCGCTTCGTTGGGTGATACCGATACTGCGCCAAATACTGTTTTCTGCTCGCCGGGATGCGGCGTAAAAATGAGTCTGAGATTCGGATTTATGGCTTTCATCACCTTTTCATCACCCAAAAAGGTAAATCCGTCTGCATCCAGCACTACTACGCCATCCAGCTCTGAAAGCAGTTTTTCTACCAGCTTTTTGGCTGAGTGGATTCTTCCAATACCAGGGCCAATAATCACCACGCCCGGCCTTTTATTTACTTCATCCAAAATTAGCTGAGCAGCATCCGGAGAGAAATTACCGGTGTCGTCTGAAGGGACGATCTTGCGCATAATTTCCACAAAGTGCTCGTCGTATGCAGCTGACAGCTTTTCCGGTGCAAATACAGTAACGGAACCCACCCCGGCTGACCACGCAGCCTGGGCCGTCATCACAACCGCGCCAGTCAGGCCCGGAGAGCCACCGACCACATAGACGTTTCCATTTTCATACTTATGGGCTGCAGGCTTTGCCGGCTCTTTGATACTTTCGCCAGGATAAGTTTCCGGATCAAGAAGCTGAACGGGTCTATTTGGTTTCATCAAATATGCAGGAAAAGGAAGCTCGGTGAAAACGCGCGTACCGCAGTAGTCAAAGCTGTCGCCAAAATACCCGCCAACTTTTCTGGTTCCGAAAAAACAGGTAAAGTTAGCTTTCACCGCAATGCCCATCACCTTTCCTGTATCAGAATGAATTCCGCTCGGAATATCCATCGCATATACGATCGGGCCTGAAGCCGCATTCACTTTTTCTATGATGCGGGCAGGTTCACCTTCCACATCCCGCTCCAAACCCGTACCGAAGATTCCATCGATGATAACATCATAGGAATCAGGATCCGGCATTTCATCCAAAAAGTTGATAGCACCAGCCGTTCCGAATTCCATCAGTTTTTGCAGAAGCTTGAGATTTGCTGAAGTGTCGGGACTTAGCTTATCAAATCCCAGCGGGAAATAAATATCTGTGTGAAACCCCTCTTCAGCCAGACGTCTGGAAACCGCCAGGGCATCACCGCCGTTGTTTCCCTTTCCGCACAAAGCCAGCACGCGGGAGGAAGCCGAATGGTTTCTACGAATAAAGTCCGCAGAACCTTTTGCCGCAATCTCCATAAGCGTAAAGCCAGTTATCCCGAAAGACTCGATCGTCTCTCGGTCGATCTCGCGCGATTCACGGGCAGAAAATAAATATGAATGATGCGGCTGGCTCATTCTGCAGGATGAAGTTTCAGATTGGATAGGTTGATAGAATAACTAAACCCAAAAACAGGCCGAATAGTATGCCTGCTATGGTTTGCGCGGGGCTGTGTGCTCCAAGTGTTACACGAGACCACATCATACCTGCACAAACTAATATAGCCACCAACAAACTTGTAATAAAGCCGCCCGCAGACTCAAAAGGCCATAGCGCGAAAAGCATGAAAACCGAGCACAGTGAAATAGCCGTGCAATGGATACTGATTTTCCACTTCAGGGTTATAAGGGCCGTAATTACACTGCTTAGAACCAGGGCAAAACCTGCAGCCTGAATAACGCCATTAAAACCGAACATTATCAGAAACATGATGTAACCCAAAGCATAGCACGTTATCCCGAAGATGAAAGGGAGATGCCTGTTGTGCCTTTTCCGTATTTCAAGCGTTTCAATTTTTTGCCGGGCTTTAAATATGAGAAGCACAGTAAGGGGCAGCAAGCCAAAAAAGAGTGTGGCGATAACCATCACAGTAAAATGGTCCGGATTTCCTGCTGAAAGCACAAGAAAAAGTGGAACTACCAGCACAAGCGGATTTAAGAAATTGGATACAGCCGCTGCCCAGGGTTCAGTCTGCTTTCGTTTTGCGGCTGGTATCTCCATAGTTCAGGTCGATGCTTTTTGTGCTATATAAGAAATGCATCCAAAAGCTGGTTTTGGATGCATTTCTGAACTGTTTCTTACTTTCAGATTAGAACCAGCCGAGGCCTAGTACGCTCTGGCGAATAGAACTTTCCGCGCGGAAGGCTTACCCGTTACCATACATTCACCTGATTCGTCGTCCTCAAAAAGCGGGATACAGCGAATCGTAGCTTTGGTTTCTTCTTTGATTTTCGCTTCAGTTTCGGCTGTTCCGTCCCAGTGTGCGTAAATGAAGCCACCGTGTTTTTCCAGCACTTCTCGAAACTCATCGTAAGAAGCTACATGACGGGTGCCCTCTTCCATGCGCTTTTTGGCATTATTCAGAAGATCCTGCTGCATTTGATCGAGATGTCCGCGTACCATTTCAAGTAAACCAGAGCGTTCTGCAAGCTGCTTATCTTTGGTATCGCGGCGTACGCACTCAGCTTTTTCATTTTGCACATCGCGGGGTCCCACGGCAACACGCACCGGAATGCCCTCAACCTCATGCTGGGCAAACTTCCAGCCCGGCTTATATTGATCGCGGTCATCGAGCTTAACACGAATACCGGCATCAGCAAGTTCTTTTTTAATGGATGATGCATATTCGAGAACGGCTTCACGTTCATCATCCTTGCGGTAAATCGGCACAATAACAACCTGCCACGGAGCGATTCGGGGAGGAATGATGAGACCGTCGTCGTCGGAGTGCGTCATAATCAGACCACCAATTAAACGGGTTGAAACTCCCCAGCTTGTCGCCCATACGTACTTGAGGTCGCCGTCTTTGTCCTGAAACTTCACGTCGAAGGCTTTGGCAAAATTCTGACCAAGAAAGTGAGATGTACCGGCCTGAAGGGCCTTCCCGTCCTGCATGAGGGCTTCGATACAGTAGGTTTCAACGGCACCGGCAAAGCGCTCAGACTCTGTTTTTACACCTGTGATAACCGGCATCGCCATATACTCTTCTGCAAAGGTCCGGTAAACCTCAAGCATTTGTCTGGTCTCAGCTACGGCTTCCTCTTCAGTAGCGTGTGCGGTATGACCTTCCTGCCACAGGAACTCCATAGTGCGCAGGAAAAGACGCGTTCTCATCTCCCAGCGTACCACGTTCGCCCACTGATTCACCAGAATAGGCAGATCCCGATAAGACTGGATCCAGTTTCTGTATGTGTCCCAGATGATGGTCTCCGAAGTCGGACGGACAATAAGCTCTTCTTCAAGCTTCGAGTCAGGATCTACATCTACGCCGTTATCCGTACTGATGAGACGGCTGTGCGTTACTACCGCACACTCTTTAGCAAAGCCCTCAACATGACTGGCTTCTTTAGACAAAAATGATTTCGGGATAAAAAGCGGGAAATACGCATTCTGATGCCCCGTGTCTTTAAACATTCTATCGAGACCGTCACGCATGTTTTCCCACAGCGCGTAGCCAGTCGGTTTAATGACCATACTGCCGCGAACCGGAGAATGCTCCGCCAGATTCGCTTCTTTAATCACATCCTGATACCACTGAGAATAATCTTTGCTTCGAGCCGTGATGTTTTTGGCCATAGTAATTTCTGCTAATAATTGAGTTATAATGTAGAATACGAAAAGAAAATCATGACGGATTAAGCGCCGGGGCTTTACTCAAAAATGCCAAATAAAAGTCAGAAAGATGCATTTCGAAAGTCCGTCAGAAAGGGTGAAGATACTGTTTTTTCCACTGAAGTTCATTTCGCAAGCACAATGAAAAAACTATGGCTTTCAGTTTCAGGAATCATTATATTTGGAATCTGTACAAAACGGCGTGGTAGCTCAGGTGGTTAGAGCGTCGGATTCATAACCCGGAGG
>JAIUMA010000047.1 GCA_022565795.1 Balneolia bacterium | reverse complement strand
CTGAACTTGAGCGGCAGGTATTCCCGGCTGAGACGATAGAAATCTTTGTCTTGAGCGGTTTCCACCAGCTTGTACAGCTCGGTGTTGGTGAAGGTGTCGTTCATGGCGTTAATCACGCTGCGGTTGCGCTCATAAACCTCTTTGCTGGCGTTGGCCAGATAGCCGGCGAAATCAGACTTTTCGATGGTGTAGTTGTCATCGAAGGTCCCCCCGCGCATAATGTTGAAGAGCACGTTCGAAAAGTGACGCGCATCTTTGTAGCTGTCGGCCGAATGGCGAAGGCCGTCTGCTCCGGCAACCAGGCTGCGAAGCGTTAGCGAGCCCCGCTTGATATCCGCTTCAATTTCAGCTTCCAGTTCTGACTTCTCGGTTATGGAATTGTTTAGTGCCGTAATTTGTGAGTGATTCTGATTCACATTGGCTACGATTTTCCATGAGCTGTTTTCTCCTTCAGCGAGAGTCAGCTCGGAATGGATAAAGTAAGCGCCTTTTTCGCCTTTTACGTCGTTTTCACTATGGATGGCATCACCCTTACGAAAGGCGTTCAGTTGCAGCGAAGAAACCAGATAGGTCGGATTCTCCACACCCATCGACCAGACCACGTTGGCTTTCAGCGCTTCACTCGGCTCGGCTTTGTCTACGATAATGGCGCTAAGCGCATAAATTCCCAAACCTGATTCCTCAATGATCTCACTGCGCTTGTAGGCATCAACAAGGTTACTGGATTCGGTCTGCTGGGCGGATTCCACCCCGTAAGGCAGAATATTCTGGATACCGTCAATCATGGAAATCCGGAGCGATTTGCCTGAGTGATTTTCCACTTCAGCTTTCCGTACAAAACCATGGAGGTTACTGGAGTTCCACTGGTAGCGAAAGGTGAGTCCGAGGTCGTGATTGGTCTCCTCGAACATCAGCTTGTTACCATAAAAATTCTTGTAGATGTTACGGGTGATGGCGTACCGGCCCGTATAACGCTCAGAGAAAGGTTCCCATGTCTGTTTGCTCCCCTCGCTCTCCACATGAAAGATGGTTTTACTTCCGGTGATATCGGCTGACTCGGTTATTTTGTCGTCGGTGTAATACGGAAAAAGGGCGAATTCACTGTTTTTACGGCCGGCTGTAAGACCACCGTTGCTGGAAATAAACATCCAGTGGTTCGAATCGCTCACCACGCTCATGAAGAACGGGCGCATTTTATCATGATTCGTAATCTTGAACCAGCTCTCTCCCTTATAGTCTACCGTATGAATCCCGGGTTTCTCATTGTTTGTCTCTGCATTCGTTTTCATAGCTTCAGGATTCGTTTGCACTTGAGTATCCATGTCCTTTTAAATTTGTATGGTATAGCACGCATCATTGACGGGTTAAGCTAATTATTGTAACTCCATCAGGTATGATGCGCGTGTAAAATCTTAATTATTAAAATTGACAGAGCCTTTATCTGTGCTCTGTATGGTTGATTGTACTATTCAGTTAACTGCGGATCTTATTCAGCGCCACCATTTTCACGTTTGGCGCGTTCTACCGCTTCATCCAGTGAGATTTGTTCAAAGTGATGCTCAAGCCCCTCAAGCGTTGCATCATCGGCATATGGGTCAAATCTGTGGGCCTCTTTCAGCATGAAATAGGCTGCACGCGGAAACAGCTCATAAAAACCATCTTCATCGGTCATCCCCTTAGCCATTATCCCAAACCATTCTTCATTCATGTTGTTTTCCCCCTCAACATAATCACACTGATAGCCGGCATTTGCCCAGCTGGCCTCAGTATTATGCACGTCCAGGTATTCGGTCTGGCCATACTTCCACCATCCGTCGCTAAACTGGAAGGTGAAGCCACCGATTGAGTTACCGGCAAGTCCCATACCGGCTGCGTACATATAAATTTCTTTCCAGTTGCCGTGCTTATAGTAGGCCTGGCAATACTGGTCTTCTCTTTGCTCTTTGGCATTGAAAGCATCGGCACCAAGCTCTGTGAGCAGTACCGGCTTGCCGTATTCTTCCTTAACGCGGTCATACATATCAGTAAATGAAATGCCTCTGTACACGTTGATACCGAAAATGTCGATATCGGGCATTTCCTCAACGATTTGGTCCATGAACAGAAGGTCTCCGTTGGCCATGGAAATGGGCCGGGTATCATCAATTTCCTTCATGGCCAGCGTTCCGTCGTTGAACAGCCGGTACATGGCTCTGGCCCGCTCTTCGGTAAGCTCATCGAACTCGGAATCAGGCATATCTTCGGTCTCAGCCCCGCTCCAGAAGAGCCCATAGTTATTTTCGTTACCAAGCAGATATAGCAGCAGACCACGCGTACCCTTAAACTCTTCAGCCATTTCTCTCACTTCACTGAGCAGGATCTCACGTACGCGCGGATCGGCATAATCGGTATCCCCAACCCATTCACCGTCGAGCATCATGCCGTAGCGGCCAAATGAATGATTGAGCATGGTGTAAATGCCAAACTCATCGTAGATATATTCTATCCATCGAGGAGTTATACCGGTGTAGATACGTAGCGCATTCACGCCCATATCGACCAGAAACTGCATTTCATAGGCCAGCGCTTCTTTGATGAATTCGTCTGACTCTTCCCAGATTACATATTCATAATTGGTTCCGGGCGGGAAGTAGTCCCAGTTCATGCCGTTTACCATAAACGGCTCTCCGTCTACCATGAGTCTCCAGCCGTCTTCGCTTTCAACAACCTCTACGGTATGGTCGGCCGGATAAGAATCAGATACATTGGTGGTTTCAGCGTTTTCTCCGGATGTACAGGAGTAGAAAACCGAAATAATGACAACCAAGAACAAAGCTGAAAGCTTTTGTGAGCTAAACATCATTTTCAGATTTAAGCAGTTGCGGTACCGCGGCCCGGCCTGGTTTTAATGGCTTCGGGCGTTTGCCCTTTTTGTAAATCCGGCAACCCGGGCGGGTCCGATGGGAAATAGTGGTACAGAAAGAAGCACACTAACTTTGGTTTAGCAGAGTGATGTCTTTTTGGCAAGCATCACCCTGCTGAAATCCAAAGCGATCTGCGCTGTTAATTATTTAACGAGCGTCATTTTTTGTGTAAGCACCTGCGAACCGGCCGTGAGACGGTAGAGGTACATTCCGCTGGCAAGTTCCGATCCGTCGAAGCTAACCGTATGTGTTCCGGCACTTTGCCTGCTGTTAACCAGCGTGGCAACCTGCTGGCCCATCATGTTGAATACTTCCAGGCGCACTTCCGTTGCTTCCGGGATATTGTACTCAATCTGTGTGGTCGGGTTAAACGGATTCGGGTAGTTTTGCTTCAGCGTGAACTCAGACGGAGCTTCGATGTCGTCACCGATAGAAACAAGCTCAGGATCTTCATATACACGAATGTAATCGATAATGAGCTCCTGCGGGAATTCTGTGGTACTGTCCGGGTTACCCGAGAAGTTTCCGCCTACAGCAAGGTTGAGCAGCAGGTGGAAGCGCTGATCAAACGGCCAGTTGTAAGGAGAGATATGTGAAGGTGTCGTAATTTTATATAGCTGATCGTTCACATAAAAGCGAATCGCGCCGGGCACCCACTCAATGGCGAATACATGGAATTCATCGTGGAAGCTGTCGCTTCCAGCAGGCAGCGTGTATGTTCCTGTGCTGTATCTGTTGTTTGGCCATTCAGGACCATAGTGGATAGAACCATAGACTCTGTCCGGCTCGTGTCCCTTACCTTCCATGATGTCGATTTCACCGCTGCGCGGCCATACACCGTAAACATTGTCGGTTGGGAGCAGCCAGATTGCAGGCCAGAATCCCTGACCGGCAGGCAGCTTGGCACGTGCTTCAAAACGACCATAGGTAAAGTCTGCTTTGTTAATACTTCTTATTCTGGCAGACGTGAAGTTACGGCCGTTAAAATCTTCTTCAATTGCGCGGATATGGAGCATTCCATTCTGCAGATAGAGGTTTTCCTCGCGATCGGTATAAAACTGAAGCTCATTGTTACCCCAGTTAATGAGGCCGTAATTAGCTCCGGTACCGGTTTGGTATTCCCAGTTATCCAGGTTCAGCTCATCGCCTTCAAACTCATCTGACCAAACCAGCTGCCAGTCCTGAGCCTGCACCTGAGGGGTATAAAATACCATCAGGCAAAATGCCGCAGCGAATACCGGGAAAAGGGTAAGCGCAGACGACCATGTTCGTGTTTCAGTTCGTGCATTGTTGAGGTAATTCATAGGTTGTACCTGTTTGTTTCCGATTAATCATACTGCAGAATAATAACCCGGATATGTTCGGTAGAATGAACACATCCGGGTTTCATGCAATGATTTAGCCAGTCTTTTTAGTTGTATCCGGGGTTTTGTCTGAGCGTATTGTCAGATAGGTTGATTTCAGTCTGAGGTATTGGAAGAAGACCAAGACGATCGGTTCTGAAGTTGATGGAAATATCACCTGCGATAGCCTGAGCATTAATTTTCTCAGCAGCGGTATCGAGTCCCATGCGAAGCAGATCCCAGTAGCGGTGTCCCTCTCCGGCAAGCTCAAGTCTGCGTTCTTCCATAATATTCTCACGAGTTGCGGGAATAGATACGAAGTTTTCTCCGTAGGCACGCTGACGCACCTGATCGAAATATAGCTGCGCATTTGCTGAACCAAGCTCGGCTGCCATCAGCTTCACGTCTGCAACGCGGAACAGCGGGCGGTTGTATGGCCAGTTGAACTCAACGTTGAAAGAAGGCGTATCAGGACGTCTCGGGTAGAACTTCTTAAAGGCAAAGCCCTGCCATTGATACATAGAGCCCGGATCGTGATTTACAGCTTCTGCAACCGGATCCAGAATACTCACAAAGAATCTTGAGTCGTTATCGGCGTCAAAGGCGTTGGCCAAATCCTGAGTAACAGGCTGAAACGCCCATCCCTGTGCATATACCGGGTGGAAACCCACGCCGCGAAGACCGGACATTTGTGATGCCCAGTTGCCAATAGAACCGTTCAGGAAGCCCCAGTCACCAAATGTATTGGTAATGTGCTGTACAGAAAAGATAGCTTCACTATTGTTATTATTCTCTCTGCCCCACTGATCAGCAAAGTTAGCCAGCATGGTGTGGCCACTGGTATTGATAATATCCTCCAGATGACCAACTACTTCTGATTCAGAAACCGGAAGCGGTCCTGCACCGAACACAGGCACAGCATAGTCTCGGTGGTAGAGATATACACGGCCCAGCAAAGCTTTGGCCGCCCATGTAGAAGCACGGCCGATTTCTGCATTTGGAATGGTTTCGCGCATCATAGGGATAATCTCCACAAGTTCCTGAGCGATGAATTCATATACATCACCCGGATCAGCCTGCTGAACGCGGATATCTGTTGCTACCAGTGGTCTGGTAAACAACGGTACGTTACCAAACAGACGTACCAGATCGAAATAGTGCAGCGCACGGATGAAGCGGGCTTCACCTTCGAAATAGTCGCGCATTTCCTCGTTAGGGAAATCGATATTGTTGATGTTCTCGATAAGGAGATTTGCACGGTAGATACCGGTGAAGCGGTCTGACCACAGTCCAAGTGCTTTACCATTCGTTACCGAAATGTTGTGAGCGTTAAAATCTACCAGTTCCGGCTGGTCACCGCTACCTGAACCACCTGCATAGGCGTCATCAGAAAGCATATTGGATACCAGGTCGAAGGGATGGAAACCATCGTTGCTGCGACCATGGGAAAAGGTGAGGGTTTCATAAATCGCATACAGTGCCTGCTCGGCATCAGACTGCGTTTGGTAGAAGTTATCCTGCACGCGGTCTACGGGCGGATCGTGACTCAGGAAGTCGTCGATACAGCCTGCAACAAGCATCGGCAGGGAAAAAATCAGCGCAATGATTATGTATTTTTTCATGGGTTTATTGCTTAAAAATCAAGGTTTAGACCGAACAGGTAGGTGCGTGCCTGCGGGTAGATATTTCTGTCGATACCAGCGTTGAGCGGGCCTGCAGATCCGATTTCAGGATCGTGGCCGGAGTAACCGGTAAACGTAAGCAGGTTCTGGCCGGAGGCATACAGTCTGAGTCTGCTTGCGCCAATGCGGTTCACCAGATCAGACGGCAGTGTGTAGCCAATGGTCATGTTACGCAGTCTCACGAAACTTCCGTCTTCAATGAAGAAGTCTGAAGGTCTTGCGTAGTTACCATTAGGATCGTTGATCGTAACTCTCGGATGGGTGTTAGACGGGTTTTCCGGTGTCCATCTGTCGAGTACATCAGCCTTCCAGTTTGGCATATTCAGGTCATGACGACGGGTACCGCCTGTGTAAATGTCCTGACCAAAAGCGCCATAGATGAAAGTGTTGACGTCCCAGTTTCTCCATCCAAGGTTGAAGTTTAAACCTAGGGTGAAGTCCGGATACGGATCACCAATCTTAACACGATCCTGGTCGTTAATGATTCCATCGCCGTTGTTATCGACAAAAATCAGGTCACCAGGGCGGGCATTAGGCTGCAGCAGCTCTCCGTCCGGACCAACGTGTGCGTTGATTTCATCCTGATTCTGGAAAATACCGGCTGTCTGGTAGCCCCAGAAGAAACCGATCGGAAGACCTACCTGTGCCATAGCGACGTTGTTCATAGAGGTGGAAACACCTGCACCGAACAGAAGGCCTTCTTCGTTGTTAATCGCGGTAACTTCATTGATGTTATACGTACCGGTAAAGGCAATGTCATAGTTGAATTCGCCTGAGATAATGCGTGTTCCCGCTTCGATTTCGAAACCAGTGTTGCGCACAGAACCACCATTTACAATAGGAGCGGCGTTACCAATGAACTGAGGAATCGGAGCCGATAGCAGCAGACCCTTTGTATTCTTGATGTAGAAGTCAAAGTTGAAATAGTATGCGAAATCGTAGAACGCTGTCTCGATACCAATACTTGTCTGCTCAGATGTTTCCCATTTCAGGTTTGTATTCGCAATCTGGCCGGGGTAAGCACCAGTAACAACTGTTCTGTCCGCACCGAAACCGTAACCGGCGTGTGTGGTAATGGTTGGAGTAAAGCCAAACTGACCAATGTTATCACTACCGTTTTGGCCCCATCCACCACGAAGTCTCAGTTCGCTTAGGTTTGTAAAGTCAGCCATAAAATCTTCTTCAGAGATTACCCAGCCAAGAGAGAATGCAGGGAAGAAGCCCCAGCGGTTATCCGGGCCAAACTTTGAGGACCCGTCTGCACGGAATACACCTTCAAAGATGTATTTCTCATCGTAGTTGTAATTGATACGTGTAAAGAAGGATGCAAGTGACTCAAGTCCAAGACCGCCGTAATTTGTCTGGCTGTCCGGATCAAGACCGGTCGACAACCACGCCTGGCCAAAGTTAGGCATACTCAGGTCGGCTCTGGTTCCGCCAAGAAATTCATTTCTGGTGTCCAGTAGCTCAAAGCCACCAAGTGCGCCAAAGCTGTGCGCTCCGATGCTGTCGTTATAACGAAGCACGTGGCTTGTCTGCCAGGTCATGAAACGAACCTGCTCCTGGAAAGCGATGGTGGTCGAATTAGAAACGTTACCGCCAAGGTCGTACTCCGGAGTAAATGAACGGTTGTTAAAAAACGCCATGTCTACATCAAAAGAAGAACGGAAGCTGACACGGTCGCTGAAGTTAAACTGTCCGAATACACCACCCACAATTTTGTCCTGCTGCGACTGGGAGTTGATGATTTCGATAGCAGCTACCGGGTTAACAACTTCCTGAGAGGCGAAAGGCGACTGTGCGAAGCTGCCGTCAGGATTACGTACCGGCGTAACAGGATCGATATTGGCAACACGCGACATGATACCACCGAATTCTTCGTTCGGGTCGATACCGCGCTGGGTAATGTTACTGTAGTTCACACGGCTACCGTAGTTGAGACGGCCGGCAGTATGATCTGTATTTAGTCGGAAGGTCAGCCTCTCGTAGTTAGACTTGCCTCTTGCCACGATACCGTCCTGGTAGCGATACGACATGGAAGTAGAGTACACCGAATTTTCACTTCCGCCGGAGAGGCTAAGCGCATGGTTGGTTACGGGTGCATTGTAAAAGAACACTTCATCCTGCCAGTTGGTACCGTTGCCGATTTCAGCAATACGGTCATCGATATCGGGGAAAGGAATGGTGCGGTTATCATTTGCGTAGCTCTCGTTCATGATCATCATGTAGTCGGGAGCATTAAGCAGGTCGGTTTGTCTCCAGGGGCTCTGGAAACCGACATAACCGTTGTAAGATATCTGGGTGCGGTCTGCACGACCAGAGCGTGTTGTTACAAGAACAACACCGTTGGCGCCGCGGGCTCCGTAAATAGCGGTAGCAGACGCATCTTTAAGAACTTCAATAGAAGAAATGTCGGATGGGCTGAGGAAATCGATTCCGGTAACCGGCATGCCGTCTACAATATATAGAGGCTCCGGATCACCCGTTGTGCCCGTACCGCGGATACGAACGGTAGCGCCTGAACCCGGCTGACCGGAGTTCTGCATTACCATAACGCCGGCAGTACGACCTTGCAGCGCCTGCTCCACGCGTAGCGGAGTAGACTGTTCGATTTGGGCGGATTCAATACGGGAAATTGCGCCGGTAACAAGACTGCGCTGCTGCAGGCCGTAAGCGACAACAACAAGCTCGCTGCCCATAAAGACATCTTCACGGAGGAGAACATCTATAGTAGTACGGCCTTCAATATTTACTTCCTGAGTTTGATAACCGATATAGCGAAAAACCAGAACGCCGTCAAGATTAGGGACATTAAGAGTAAATTCGCCGTCGATATTTGTAGTTGTACCGGTGCTGGTACCCTGCAGAATAATATTCACACCAATAAGGGGCTCATTCGTTTCTGCGTCGGTTACAGTACCGGTTACGGTTTGCCCGAGCACCATAAGCGGAGCGAATAGTAGCACGAGAAAACTTATCGTAAACAGTTTAAGGTTTGCCATTTTAGTACATTTTTAGTCGTAAAGGTTCAAATCATATTCAGATATCATTCAACCGGTTTTCATTTTCGAAGCGCTTTTAATTAAAGCCTTACACTGAAATTGAATTGATTGAAATCAAGCACTTGGTTGCTTAATTGTTTTTAGTGTTAAGCCAATATAAACGAAAAATTGAGGAAACACCATTAATTGTGCAAAATTCATGATATTTTTTTTCACAAATAGACACCGGCTTTGTCCTACAGCCATTTATGGCCGGAAAAAACAGACTAAATGCGCCGATTCCGACCGCGCGCAACCCTCTGTAATTTAAAAGACCTGAATTAGTTGTTGCACCATGGAACCGTTTTTCTGTAAAGTCAGGTACTACTTATTTAATACCTCCACAAAAATATCCCTGTATGAGCTTAAAAGCTCATATCTGCATCCGATTTATAGTATTTGAACTGCCCTACATGACAATTTGAAGGCGATTTCGGAATAAATCACCCCGTAATACGACTATTTTCAGAAAATTATTTACTCGTTCAGAAATTTTTATTGCATTACTGTGAATATTTATGCAATTTATTTGCAGGACCTGCGCCTGTCTGGTTTTGTCCAGATTTTGCCTCCGGTTCGCTTACACTTTCACTTAATATGTATTTAAACCACAGAACACTATGAAAACGCTTTTTACTACATTGCAAAAAGTTTTGGCTGTATGCCTGTTTATTACGCTTGTTGGCGCAGGCACAGCAAATTCCCAGGGTATTATCCCGCCAGACGACCCTGCTGACCTACAGAACCTTCCTCTTGTATTTAACGTAGATACAAATGAAATTGACTGGGAAGATTTCACCATGCTTCCTTTTGAAGGAGCAGGCCTTGTACGCCTGGAGAACCCTGATCAGTCTGGTATCAATACCACCGATTGGGTTATTGAGTACAAGAAAGGAGGTGCCGGTGAAGGCGGACAGCCTTGGGCTGGTTTCTTCTACAGAACTCAGGAAGTAATGGAAATCAACGACGATGCGGTATTCCGTCTTCAGGTTTGGTCTCCACGCGCTGACATTACTTATATGCTTAAGCTTGAGCTTGCAGCTTTTCCTGATGTAGAAACTCCGGAAATGTTTCAAACTATTGAAGCAGCTAATGAGTGGGTTACGCTTGAGTGGGACCTTAGTGGAGTAGACCGCAGTGCTCCATGGGATCAGGTTGTAATGATTGCCGATCTTCAGGGTCCTGCAGGCGATGCCGGTGACAACTTCACCTGGTACATCGACAACTTCGAGTTTGACAATGGCGAAGCTACCAGCATCAACGACGATATGGAAGTTCCTTCTGCTATTACGCTTGAGCAGAACTATCCAAACCCGTTCAACCCAACAACCAACATCACCTTCACCCTTTCTGAGAATGCTCCTGTAACTCTTGAAGTTTACAACGTTCTTGGCAACCGTGTTGCTACCCTGGTTGATGGCGAAATGCGCACCGCTGGTTCGCACACCGTATCTTTCGACGCGATGAATCTGAGTTCAGGTATTTACATGTACCGCCTGTCTACTCCTTCGCAGTCTCTCACACGTACAATGTCGCTTATTAAATAAGTTTATTTAGTTCGCAGTACATACATACGTTTTACCGGAGGGGGCTGCTTACTCTATGTCTGCAGCCCCTTTCTTTTTTGAGGGGATTACATAACAGAGACTTGCTCTCAACGGCCTTATTTCCTTGCGGCCGTTGCACGAAACGGACAGCCTGTCCCTATTAGTCTCATAAACTTGCTTTTCAACGAAACTGGCTTTAATAGCTTCCTTCCGCGACCCGGACTACGAATACACATCGTTACCATCATGAAAATTACGCTTAAGGACATAGCGAAAGACACTGGTCTGTCTATTTCCACCGTTTCCAGAGCACTCGCAAAGAGCGGAAAAATCAGCCCGGAAAACGTAAAACGCGTTTTTGAAAGCGCCCAGCGCCTGAACTACCCTATCGTAAGCAATCTTGCTCCGTTCGAGCTTCGCAACAGCGTTTATATTGCACTTGTTACAACATTTCACCCCGGAGAATTTTACGCTTCCTTTTTCAACGGCTTTTCAAACGCCGCAGCCGGTAGCAATATCCATTTTGGTCTGTTTAATGTATGCACTAAGAAAGACTGCGGTTTCAGATTCATCGAATCGATTAAGAAAAACCACTTCGACGCAGCCGTGCTTTTTCTGCCCGGACTTTCCAAGGAAGACTATACCGAAATTCTCGAGCTCGTGGGCGACTTTCCAATGATTTCCGCTGCTCCTATAGCGACACCCGTAATGGACTCAATCGTTTTCGACAACTATAGCGGGGGACATCTCATTGGAAAACATTTCAAAGAGCGCGGTTTCAAAAAAATCGGAATTATTCAGGGGCCTTCTTCTGAGCTCGAAACGCATCTTCGCAAAAACGGACTCATCGACTACTGCGAACAGAACGGGCTCGAACTGGTAATGAAATACCGCTCAGACTATGACATTTCGAGCGGCAAAGGCGCCTATGAGCACTATAAAAACCTCCAGAATAAACCGGAAGCTATTTTTGCATGCAATGATGCGCTTGCCATTGGGTTTATACACAGTGCAACCCGAGACGGAGTTTCTATTCCGGCCGATGTAGCTATTGCAGGCTACGACGACATACCGATTTGCGAGTATCAGAACCCTACCCTCACTTCCATACACACCCCATACGAGGTTCTGGGGAAAAACATACTTGATCACCTAACCAATCAACTTAGCAACAAAAACAGCGACGTAACCCACTCCGGATCGACGAAACTCATCCCGGTAAGCCTTATCGAGAGAGAAAGCACGGCAAAATCGCAGTTAGTCAGGGCTTTGGGATCCTGAAAACCGTGCAAAAAAAGCGCAACTGATTAAGCTTCCGAACTATTTTTAAAAGGGCTTTTCCTTGCAGCATGCCTCTTTATGTGTCTTTTTAAATGTAAAAGCTGACACAACACCCGTTTAATGCAGCGACAAACAGTATCCGGCTCCGGCTATAATCGTCCCCTAAATACACCAGGAACCAATTATCTGGTAGAAACCAAAATATTTCACAAAACTGAAATGTTTTTTCACCATTATAGCAAAACGTACTTTAACTAAGTATCATATTTAAAGCGCAATCCTTCTTTAACACAAAACAATAGATGTATCATGAAAAAAGCCCTTTTAATACCATTTTTAACACTGCTGCTCGCAGTCTTTTCATCTCCCGATGTTCAGGCCGCAGCTTTTGCAGACGATCCCATTCCGGCTCCTACCGGATTTGTTGTAGATGAAGTAGACCAACCGGGAGAAATTTTTCTTGCAGCTGGTCCTCCGGCTGCTGGATTCACCTACCGTATATTTTACTCAATTTCGGATGAAGCACCTGAAGATCCAACTGATGCAACCGAATATGGCTGGGGCGCTAATCCCGGTGACGGCGGCGGCTCTGGCCCGTTTGGGTTTCCCTTAACCGGATTAGAGACAGGAATTGAATATACCGTATGGTTATTTCACTACGAATCATCAACTGACTCATTTTCTGAGCCGGCCGTTGGTACTGCCGTTTCAGGCGGTCAGCCTGGTGTAACTCCTCCACCTCCGACCCCGGTTGGACTGGTTGCAGAAGACAACCTTGGCGGAGCACCACTTGATGCAGGCGAAATTTTCCTGGCTATCGGACCGAACAACGTTACCGAAGACAACATTGAATACCGCTTGTTCTACTCGCAAACCGCTTCAGCACCGGCTGATCCGCGCGATGCAACTGAGTACGCCTTTGGTTCTACCGACGGTGACGGCGGTGGGGTGGATGGCTTCGGCTTTACACTTGGCGGCCTTGAAGGCGGTGTCGAGTACACGTTCTGGATATATCAGTTCGACACCGAGACTGAACTCTTCTCTGATGGAAATTCTACTGCATCGGCTGTTGCAGCCGGTAGCAATGGTGGTGGTGGCGATCAGCCAGACAGCCCGGCTCCGCTTCCTACAGACGATCCTGATAACGTTATTAGCCTTTTTAGCGCGGCCTACGACGATGTGCCTGTAGATACCTGGAGAACCGACTGGTCAGCTGCCGACTACCAGGAAGTTGAGATTGGCGATCGTACCGTGAAGCTGTACACCAGCCTCGACTTTGTTGGTATCGAAACTGTTGCCAACCAGATCGACGTAACCGAAATGGAGTTCTTCAAGATCGATATCTGGACGCCTAACATGGATATCTTCCGCGTTAAGCTTGTTGACTTCGGACCAAGCGGCGAATTTGGCGGCGACGATACCGAGCATGAAGTAATATTCTCCGATTTCCCGCAGGGTGAATGGGTAACCCTGCAGATTCCGATGTCTGACTTCGTCGGCCTCGAAAACAGAGAAAACATTGCACAGCTTATTCTCTCCGGTACACCTACCGGCGCAGGAACCATATATGTGGACAACATTTTCTTCAGCACTACCGGCGACCCGACTGTTCAGCCTCCTTCTCAGCCTGATGGCTTTTTAGTATCTGATATGATCGGCGAGAATCCCGTAGGCGAAGGCGAAATCTTCCTCGCTGCAGGCCCCAATAGTGTAGAAACCGAAGGTATCGAATACCGCCTGTTCTACTCTGTTACTGCAGATGCACCGGCTAATCCGCGCGATGCCACCGAATACGAGTTCGGAACAAGCCCGGGTGACGGAGAAGGCGTAGACGCTTTCGGATTCGTCCTCACCGGTCTTGACCCCGGCACAGAATATACCGCGTGGCTGTACCAGTGGGATAGCGAGAACGACGTGTTCTCACAGCCTGCTTCAGGATCTGCCATCGCTGGCGGTGAGCCAACCAACATTGGCGATGACTACTCGGATCTTCCTGCAGATTACAAACTTCAGCAGAACTATCCGAACCCGTTCAACCCTACCACGCAGATAAGCTTCGACCTTCCGGAATCTGCGGAAGTACGCCTTGAAGTGTACAATCTGATGGGTCAGCGCGTAGCCACGCTTGTAAACGGAACCATGAGCGCCGGTACCCATGCGGCTACCTTCGACGGTGCTTCACTGGCCAGCGGTGTGTATCTGTACCGACTGCAGGCCGGTACTACCGTACTCACCCGCAAGATGATGCTCGTTAAATAAGCATCAACTTTTCAAGTTCTTAATTCAGGACTTTCAAAAGCGCCTGTTCCTCCGGGACAGGCGCTTTTTTTATTGGTGAAATTTTTTGCACTCTATTGCGTACTTTTTTTCATTTATCAGCGTAAGTCTCGTTATATTAGAAGCAACAAACGTTTTAAATCACATCGCCATAACATACCTTTCATGGGCAAGAAAGTAACGCTAAAGGATATAGCAGAAGATTCAGGACTATCGGTATCAACCGTCTCAAGAGCACTGGCCAGAACCGGAAAAATCAGCAGCGAAAATGAACGCAGAATATTTGAAAGCGCGCAGCGGCTCAACTATCCGCTATCTATTATTGATACCCCATGGGAGCTTCGTGAAACGGTCAATATTGCGATTGTAACCCACTTTTATACCGGTGAATTTTTTTCATCTCTCTTTTTCGGCTTCAATGCGGCTACGCTTAACACAAAAGCCAACGTTAGGCTTCTGAGCGTTGCCAACGATCCTGCCAGTGCAATCGAGGTAATCGCCGGACTTAAAAGCTCAAACTTCGACGCGGCCGTTGTTTTTCTGCCGGACTTTAAGGAGCAGGACTACCATGATTTACTTAAAGCCGTACCGGATAACTTCCCGGTCGTTTCTGCAGCTCCAATAGTAAGCCCTGTACTTGATACCGTTACATTCGACCATTACAGAGGTGGATATCTGGTAGCCTCTCATTTTGAAGAGCAGGGATTCGAAAAAGTCGGTATTATTCAGGGACCAGCTGTAAAGTCTGAAGCCCTCCTTCGCAAAAACGGATTTTGGGACTATATCGCCAGCACAAAATCACTTAAATGCGTATGGGATTTCCGGGGAGATTACTCTCTCGAATCCGGAATAGAGGCGTTCAAAGCCTATCAAAAGTCTGAGAATAAGCCTGAAGCCATTTTCTGCAGCAACGACGATGTAGCTATAGGTTTTATGCATAGCGCAGTTCGAAACGGCGTTCGTATACCCGAAGATGTAGCTATTGCATCGTTCGATGATCTCCCGAAGTGCGAATACTATACCCCTTCTATAACTTCTGTGCACTCCCCTTACGAGCGTCTTGGAGAAAAGGTCATAGAACTAATTCTCGAGCGTTTAAAATCAGACAACGGCGCCAGACAAAGTGGCTACACCAGTCTGGTTCCCGTTTCACTGAACGTTAGGGAAAGCTCCCTCAATCCTGAACCCGTCATTTCAGAACTTCGATAAACCTTTTTCATGCCTTCTGCAAAAAACTCCGGTACGACCTCTTCACCAAAGAAACAGCGTCCGGAGTCTGCATCCGTTCCGTTCCAAAATCCCAGTTTGAGTATAAACGAGCGGGTTGAAGACCTACTCAGCCGGATGACCGTTTATGAGAAAATCGGTCAGATGACTCAGCTCGACATCACCCTGGTAAACAACACCGGGAAGCAGGATGATGTGAGTATCGATGCCCCAAAAGCCCGCAAGCTTATCCGGGAACATCATATCGGATCCTTTTTGAATGGTGAAGCCGTTACGCCCGAAACCTGGTTCAGCTTCACGAATCAGCTGTCAAAAATCGGAATCGAGGAACACCGGCTCGGGATTCCGCTTATTTTTGGCATCGACCACATCCACGGGGCGACCTATGTAACCGGAGCAACCTACTTCCCGCAGAGCATCAATCTCGGAGCTACCTTCAATCCGGAACACGCCTTTCAGACCGGACGCATCACAGCGCTGGAATCAGCGGATTTGGGTCATCACTGGATATTCTCGCCCGTGCTCGATATTGCAGCAAATCCTCTCTGGCCGCGCTTTTATGAAACCTATGGCGAAGACCCCTACCTTTGCGGCCTTATGGGAACAGCCCACGTGAAGGGCATACAGGAAAACGACGAGACCTCTCCCGCCAAGCAGGCAGCCTGTTCCAAGCATTTTCTTGGCTACTCCGACCCGCATTCCGGTCGCGACCGTACTCCTGCCCGCCTTCCTATGCAGCAGATTCATGAGTTTCACCGCCCGTCGTTTCAAAAAGCGATTGATAACGGTCTCAAGACGGTTATGCTCAACAGCGGCGAAATCAACGGCGTGCCGGTTCATGCCTCATACGAAATTCTCACAACCCTGCTACGCGATCAGATGGGCTTTGAGGGCGTTGTGGTTACCGACTGGGATGATGTAGGCAAGCTCGAGGACTTCCACTTCACGGCCGAAAACTACAAGGAAGCCGTTTACGATTCAGTGATGGCGGGCATTGATGTCTGCATGACGCCCCTGCATCTTAAATTCAACACCTGCCTTAAAGAGCTTGTTGAGGAAGGCCGTATCACCGAAGAGCGTCTCGACTTTTCCGTACGCCGCATCCTCAGGCTCAAGTTTGAGCTCGGCCTTTTCGAAAACCCGCATCCCCGTAACGACCGCTTCGACCGTATCGGCAATGCCGGTAACAAAGCGAAAGCACTCGATGCGGCCCGGGAATCCATTGTGCTGCTGAAAAACGAACATAATGTTCTTCCTCTGGAAAAACCCGCCAAAATTGGCGTGTTCGGCCCTTCTGCCAGCAGCCG
This sequence comes from Balneolia bacterium, assembly GCA_022565795.1. Classification (GTDB taxonomy): domain Bacteria; phylum Bacteroidota; class Rhodothermia; order Balneolales; family Cyclonatronaceae; genus Cyclonatronum. The sequence goes on along the minus strand of JAIUMA010000047.1, from coordinate 4,439 downwards.
CAGAAACCTGTGCGGCGGATGGACCATCAAATGGCAGGGTGGTAAAGAAGATCAGTATCCCGATATCATGCACACGCTTTTTTCCGCTCTGAAGAAAGAATTTCCAGGCGCACATGTGAAGCACTTCACACAGGAAGAGACGCAGTTGATTGCGGCCTCTGATGAAGACCGCCAAAAGGAGTTTATTTCGGCGCTGGACTCGTACGACCTGCTTGTTTATGCGGGAGGCGAAGAGCCCTATACAGAGTTCGTTGGCAATATCACCGATCTGCGGCTGCCACACCAGCAAACTGATGAAATCCTCTTCCTCAGCCGTTCCAAAGCGCCATTGTCGCTCGTGCTTATCGAAGGCCGACCGCGCCTGATTACCGAAGCTTCCGAAGCCGCTGATGCCATCATCTTTGCCGGACTTCCGGGCGTTGAAGGCGCTGAGGCGATAGCAAATATCATCAGCGGCCGGGTGAATCCAAGCGGCAAACTGCCGTTTTCCTACCCCAAAAATCCGAATCATTTCCTGCCGTACAATCACAAGAAAAGTCAGCTCTATTACTTTGACCCGGAGCAGGCCAACTACATCATGCAGAATGATGAATCGCCTTCCCTGTTTCAGTTTGGCGACGGCCTGAGCTACACCCGTTTTGTCTACTCAAATTTGAAGCTTAGTGCTTCTGAATTGAAGCTCGACGGGCAGGTTTCTGCCTCGGTAACCATCACCAATGAGGGAAAGCGTGAAGGAATGGAATCGGTGCTTTGGTTCACCTCGTGCCATTTCGGAAAGATCACCCGCCCTGTTAAGGAGCTCAAAAAAGCGGAGAAAATCACGCTAAAGCCCGGAGAATCCCAAACGCTCCATTTCGAAATCAGCCCGGAGCTGCTCTCCTACCCAAATGACAATGGAGAGGCCGTGCTCGAACGAACCGGCTACACCGTTAGGGTTGGCGGCCTGAGCGGGGAGTTCCGCATTCCAAAAGGTTGAATTGGCTTAGAAGCACTTGATCAGCGTTTGAGTGTTTCGCACTGTTTGGGGTTTGGTGTTAGGAGTTTCTCACAATTACCCAGCCATCCCCTCACACACTATTTCTCAGATTTTTTGTCATTTTCTATTCAACCTCTTTGCCCAAATTTGAGGGACCTTGGACCTTGGACTTTCGACCAAGATTCACCCGAACCGATCGGCGAGCCGATTAATCAGATAGCCGCTTTCCTTCAGGGCCTGATCAGCGAAGTCTCCAAAGAAGTCCGTTGCAGTCTCAAATTCTTTGATGAATGCCTGTTTATCGCCGGACTTCACCATCTCCGAAAGCTGACCGTGGTGCTCCAGAAAGTCTTTTAGCAGGGTGATGCGCTCCTCGTCTGAAAACACAATGTCGGCATACAGCGAGGCATCCTGCGCAAAGATTCGTCCGGTCATCATCAGCTCGGCCCGGTATATCGGACTGCTGAAATCAAGCATATCTTCGGGCTTCAGGTCATGACGGTTCATAAATGAAGCATGAAGCAGCGCCACAAAGTGTCGCAAGCCCTGTACCAGATGCATCGCCCGGTCGTGCAGTTCAGCATCAGCGTGTTTGATGCGCATGCCCCAGAGCTCAAACTGCTCAATCAGCCAGCTGCCTGCATCGGGATCGCGGCCTTCACACACCACCATCAGCTGACGCGAAACCTGCCGCATATCCGGACCGTGCATAGGGTGAAGCCCGATTACCGGCCCCTTGTGCGCCCTTTTCATAGCTTCAACATAAGGAGCCTTCAGCGAGGTGAAATCACACAGAATTTGTTCCTCACTTAATAGCGGGGAAAGCTCCTCAATTACCTGATGCGTCCGGTTGATGGGCACGCTCAGAATGATGACATCCGCGCCTTTTACGAGCTCTTCGGCCCGATTCCAGTCATTCTTATCCAAGGTTCGGACGAGGTGACCAGATTTACGTGCCAGGCCGGCATAAAGCCGTCCCATGCCGCCTTCACCACCAACAACAAGCCAGGTTTTAGGCTCCGGCGTGGAGCTCGGGAACGTCGCCTCCGACTGATTTGCCCGGGAGGCGCTCATCATCATGCGCAGAAAATCCTCAGCCCAGTCGGGGTCCAGCCCGTTGGCTTCGGCCTGCTTTCTGAAGCGGACGGTTTTCTCATCTTCCCGACCAGCCACGTAAACGGGCACTTTATCGGCTTTCTTGGCATCCACAACCGCCTTTACGGTCTGCTGCCGTTTCGATAGCAGCTCCAGAATGGAAGCATCAATATCATCAAGCTGCGCGCGCAGCTTATCAAGCGAACTCATAGCAATCTCAGTCTTATAGCATTAATGATGTAACAGGCCCATAATATAACGGATTTGGCGCAGCATACAGAAAGGGGAAACACTAAAAAGAAAAAAGGAAAAACCACTAAATGAATATTCTTTAGCTCCGATTCCTTCGCGTACTTCGTGATGCACTTCGCGTCCGTTGCGGTTATGATCGATCTTTTTTAAATGATTGAACCACAAAGTCTCAAAGGCACAAAGAATTTAAGGGGGGAGTATTTCAGGGCTGCAGTTCGTCAGAGGGACGCGGGAGCTTAAACGCCACTAAACAACGGCGCAACCTGTCTGACGCGGGTAAGTCAGGCAGGCTCTGAAAAATATCAAAAAAGCTTCTGCTCCAGAGAGGCACGGAACAGGTTGCCAATATGCCAGTGCCAACAGTGGGGGTTAAACACTAAAAAAGAAAAAGGGAAAACCACTAAATTAATATTCTTAAGCCCCGATTCCTTTGCGCACTTCGTGAGGCACTTCGCGTCCGTCGCGGTTAAGATCGATCTCTTTTTAATGATTGAACCACAAAGTTTTGAAGACACAAAGGAAAGAAGGGAAAAGATCTTAAGGAGTAAAACCCCTTCCCTTAATTCATATTTTTAGCTGGTGTAAACTGCTTTTAATCACCCTTATACACAACCCCGCCCTTCATCACAAAGTCCATTTCCTGCAGGATGGTGATGTCTTCCAGCGGGTTGCCGCTTACGGCGATGATGTCGGCCTGCATGCCGGGGCGGATGGCTCCGATCTGATCTTCCAGACCCAGCACGCCGGCAGCCACGGTTGTTGCGCTTTTGATGGCTTCCATTTCCGGCATTCCGGCTTCTACCATGTATTCGAATTCGCGCGCGTTTAGTCCGTGCGGGAACACGCCTGCATCGGTTCCGAAGGCGATGGGCACACCGAAGCTATAGGCTTCTGCAAAGGTGTTCTGAATTAGCGGACCAATCTCAAGGGCCTTGGGACGCACAACCTCCGGATAGTAGCCATCGATTTCAGCCATTTCGGCAACCCACTTGCCCGCGGTGATGGTCGGCACATAAAAGGTGCCGCGTTCAACCATGGCGCGCATCACCGCTTCATCCATGTAGGTTCCGTGCTCGATGGTGTGTACGCCTGCTTCAACAGCTCTGAGCATGCCATCACGACCGTGAGCGTGCGCTGCAACGTGCATTCCGTAATCCTCTGCGGTTTGCACAATCGCTTCCAGCTCATCCATAAAAAACTGTGCGTTTTGGCCTGAAGCAGCAAGGCTTAACACCCCTCCTGTAGCCGTAATTTTGATGTGATCAGCGCCGTTTTTGTATGCATTCCGAACGGCTTGTCTGGCCTCGCTTACGCCATTGAGCACCCCCATATCCGGGCCTGGATCCTCCAGCACACCGCGTCTCCAGCCGTTGGTCGGATCTGCGTGTCCGCCGGTTGTAGCCAGCGATTTTCCTACGGATAACATACGCGGTCCGGTCGCAATCCCCTGGTTTATCGCATTGCGCAACGAGGTGTTCACATGATTGCCACCCAGATCACGGACGGTTGTAAAGCCGGCTTCAAGCGTAATTTGGGCAAAATGAGCTGCCCGGAAGGCATAATCTGCCTCATTCATGGTGAAGCGATCCATATATGCCGTTGGCCCCGTGGTTGACTCAAAGTGAACGTGAAGATCAATAAAGCCGGGCATCACGGTATGACTGGAAAGATCGATCAGTTTTTCGCCATCTGCTGCCTCGCGGAAACCGTTTTCGATTGCGGTGATTTCATCACCCTCGATTACAATCGTAACGGCAGACCGCGTATCGTTGGACGAGCCGTCGATCAGCGTTCCGGCGTGGATAAGGATGCGCTCGGGTGCATCGTTATTGGTATTCTGCACTGCTGCAGCGGCGGAGGCGGTAATCAGAAAAATAAGCCCGCTCAGGAAAATCAGTAGCCTGGTAATTGTCATTTGAATCGGTAGTTAGTTAAGTGTTTTGGATTTTAAACCAATGTATCGTAAATCGGCAATGGGGGCAATGGTGAATTTCGGTCTTTGAGGACGCAGAGGAACGCAGATTACGACGCAGATTTGCGCAAAATTAATAATAAAAATCCTCTGCGTTCCTTATATGTTTGATTTAGACTTTTAGTCGTGCTAACCTAACGGATA
>JAIUMA010000046.1 GCA_022565795.1 Balneolia bacterium | reverse complement strand
AAAATCTTCTTGCGACGGCGACTGGAAGCCACTTTGTTCGTTGAACGTGGCATTTGCTTAGCTCTTAGGTTAAAATGTTAATAATTACTTATTGATATTCGGTAACAAGCGCATAATGTTGCTCTTGTCTGCCGGATGCACCAAAGTAGACTGGCGCAGGTTGCGCTTCCGCTTTGGTGACTTCTTGGTAAGAATGTGGCTTGTAAAGGCCTTCTTGCGCTTAATTTTACCGGAACCGGTTACTCTGAAGCGTTTCTTGGCACCACTGTTTGTCTTTTGTTTTGGCATTATTTTGTATCTGATTTATTCGATTTGGATACAGAAACGCAAATATAAACATAAAAGAAGCCGGATACAACATATATGATGCTGTATCCGGCCCTTTAGTATGAAAATAGTTGTTTACTTTGCGGGTGCTACGATTAGCGACATGCGCTTGCCTTCAAGCGTAGGTTTCGACTCTATTTTGCCAAGATCTTTCAGGTCGGTGGCAAAACGCTCGAGTAGTTCCCTGCCTTTGTCGCTGTATATAATGTCGCGGCCACGGAACTGTACGGTTGCTTTAACCTTATTTCCTTCACTGAGGAACTCGCGGGCGTGCTTGATTTTGAAGTTGTAGTCGTGGTCGTCTGTATGCGGACGAAAACGAAGTTCTTTAAGAGTTACGGTGTGCTGCTTTTTCTTCGCTTCTTTCTCTTTTTTCCGCTTTTCGTACAAGAACTTTTTGTAATCCAGGATACGGCAAACCGGAGGATCGGCGTCGGGGGCTACCTCAACTAGATCAAGGTTCATGTTCTGGGCAAGAGCAAGCGCACGCTCGGAGCTAAGGATATCATGCTCGCCGTCAGGCTTGATAACGCGCACTTTTAAAGCATCTATATCTTCGTTGATGCGTTCGGTGTTGTAATTCTTGTATTGCTTATATCTCTTTGCGATGGTTGTATCTCCTAATTGCTTGTTGTTTTTTTGTCTGCGTCAGATGGTAAAGTACGGTTGCGCACTTCGTCTGATAATTTATTAAGGTAATCATCAAAAGCAAACGTTCCAATATTACCAATTTTATGTTTTCTCACGGCCACGGTTTTGTTCTCTTTTTCCCGTTCACCGAGGATCATCATATATGGTATTTTAGACGTCTCAGATTCTCTGATCTTAAGTCCAATTTGTTCGCTTCTGTCGTCAATATGTACTCTCAGACCTGCTTCACGCAGCTTTTCCGCATAGTCGTATGCCAAATCGTTGAACTGATCAGACACCGGGATGAGGGCAACTTGCTTAGGCGCAAGCCATAACGGGAAGTCACCTGCGAAATGCTCAATGAGTATTGAAGTGAAGCGCTCCATAGACCCGAAAGGCGCCCGGTGTATAATTACCGGACGGTGTTTTTTATTGTCCGAACCCATGTAGGTGAGGTCGAAGCGCTCGGGCATTACGTAGTCCAGCTGCACCGTTCCGAGCTGCCATTTTCTTCCGATGGCATCGCGGATAATGAAGTCAATCTTTGGACCGTAAAAGCTGGCTTCACCTTCGGCTATAGTGTAGTCAAGGCCAAGCTCGTCGGCCACTTCGCGGATCTCACGCTGTGCACGCTCCCAGTTCTCAGATTTTCCGCCGTACTTTTTCTCGTTGTCGTCGCGGAAAGAGAGGCGAATATCAACCGGCATATCAAACGTGCCGAAGACGAACTGCGTGAGATCAATACAGTTTTTGATTTCGTCCTTTAGCTGATCTTCTGTGCAGTAGATGTGCGCATCATCCTGTGTAAACCCGCGAACCCGGGATAGACCGTTAAGTTCGCCCGATTGCTCGTAGCGGTAGACCGTGCCAAATTCCGAAAGTCGCACGGGCAGGTCGCGATAGCTGTGCATCTGGCGCGCATAAATTCTATGGTGATGCGGACAGTTCATCGGTTTCATCATGTACTGCTCGTCATCCACATTAATAGGGTCATACTGCGAATCGGAGTAGTACGGGTAGTGCCCGGACGTTTCGTAAAGTTTCAGGTTGGCAATATGAGGCGTAATTACCTCCTGGTAACCACGCTTTATCTGCTCATCGCGCAAAAAAGCCTCGAGTGAGCGGCGCAGGACGGTTCCGTTCGGAAGCCAGATCGGCAGACCGCTGCCAACCATGCTGTCAATCATATAGATACCGAGCTCTTTACCAAGCTTTTTGTGATCACGCTTCTTGGCTTCTTCGAGCATGTGCAGGTATTCATCCAGCATTTTCTGCTTGGGGAAGGTAATGCCATAAATACGGGTGAGCTGCTTATTGTCGGAATCACCTCTCCAGTAGGCTCCGGCTACGTTCAGAAGCTTTATCGCTTTTACGTTCTGCGTATTGGGAATGTGCGGACCACGGCATAAATCGGTGAAGTTACCCTGTGTGTAAAATGAAATGGTACCGTCTTCGAGGTCCTCAAGTAATTCCAGTTTATACGGATCCTGCTTCTCTTTATAATATGATACGGCTTCATCCTTAGGGATTTCCTTGCGCACAAAATCTGATTTTGTACGTGCGAGCTCCAGCATCTTCTTTTCTATTTTGGGAAGATCCTCAACGGAAACGGTTATATCACCAAAATCAATGTCGTAGTAAAAGCCTTGTTCAATAGCTGGACCGATACCAAGCCTTACGCCCGGATAAAGCGCTTCAACGGCTTCTGCCAGCAGGTGAGCAGAGCTATGCCAGAAGGTCATTTTGCCGTCGTTGGTGTCCCAGGTATTAATTTTAATTTCACCGTCGGTAGTTAGCGGTCTGTCAAGGTCAAGTACCGTTTCGTTGAAAGTTACACTGTAGGCATCCTTAGCCAGTCTTGGTGAGATATCTGATGCGACTTCGAATCCGGTTACCCCGCTTGGAAAAGTGCGCGTGTGCTTATCTGGAAAAGTAATGGTAACGGAGGACTGAGCTGATTTTTCTTGAGACATTAATTAATTGAGTCGCTTTGTATAGTAAATTCTGAAAAGTAGTGTTTGTGTCCGAAGCTGCCGATGTTCAATATCTGCAAGAAGTATTCAGACAGCCTTAAATATAGTGATAACTCACTAAAATTACGCGATTCATTCATTAATAACGCAAAAGGAGATTCCCTCTGTTCGATAAATACTAAAGATGTATTAAAGCCTGTTCTGAAATCGCTATGTGATTGGAACGTAAAGCACTGCATCGGTGTATGATGTCCTTAACTAAACAGTTACAGAAAATATAAAAAGGGGATTTCTGATGAACGCACTCAAGAAGTGGAAGTACTTTTCAATTATTGCAGTAACGCTCGTTGGTCTGGGTATAAATCTGGTTGCGGAAGCAACTATCATCAAGTCAAACAGCCCAGATGAATTCGACCTTGGGCATATGGCGCTATGGTTCTGGATTGGTTTGTTTGGAATTATCTCAATTAACGCGGGTATATCATTCATGGCAGAAGCCGTGAAGCACCGCATTTACGCCGAACAAAAGGGTGAAGCTGAGTCCTGAAACCAGCTTTACGGCAGGCTCGTTATCCAAAATCAGTATTCGTTTATTGTAGCTCAGTTTGTTAAATTTGTGCCCACTATAAATGGTCTAATTTTAATTTAAATGTGGCACGGCACGGATGAAACCCTGCCGGACAAAAACATAACTTATTTTGAAAGATTCGATTCGGATAGCATCAGGGCAGGGATTTTGGGGTGATTTGCCCATAGCCCCAATCAACCAGGTAAAGCAGGGTGAAATAGATTATTTAATGATGGACTACCTCGCAGAGGTAACAATGTCCATCATGCAAAAACAAAAACTCAGAAACCCGGACCACGGTTACGCCAGAGATTTTGTTGGCGTAATTGAGGCTATTCTTCCTGAAATCGCAGCAGGAAAAGTAAGAGTGATGTCCAATGCAGGCGGCGTTAATCCCGTAGCCTGCAAAGACGCCATTCTCGAAATAGCTGCAAAAGCAGGGTATAAGGACCTTAAAGTAGCTGTTGTAGATGGTGATAACATTCTCGACGATCTCGATCAGCTCATAGCTGATGGCCATCTGCTTGAAAATATGGAAACGGGTGAAGCTATCTCAGTCGTTAAAGAGCACTTGCTCAGCGCAAACATCTATTACGGTGCAGAGCCTATGGTAGATGCGCTCAACGCTGGTGCACAGATTGTGGTTACAGGCCGCGTTACGGATACCGGTCTTTGCCTTGCGCCTATGGTTCACGAGTTTGGCTGGACCTTCGACGACGCAGATAAAATGGCTTCCGGTACTGTTGCCGGGCACATACTCGAGTGTGGGGCACAAAGCTCTGGTGGGAATTTTACCGACTGGGAAACCGTGCCCGATATGGAGCATATCGGCTTTCCGATTGTTGAGGCCTATCCCGACGGCACATTCGTGGTTACAAAGCATGAGAAAGCCGGCGGTTTGGTAAGCGCAATGACGGTAAAAGAGCAGCTCCTCTATGAAATCGGAGATCCGGCTGAGTACATCACGCCTGACTGTGTAGCTGACTTTACCTCCATCAACCTGGAGCAGGAGGGGGATAACCGTGTCCGCGTTTGGGGAATTACAGGAAAGCCGAAGACTCCTTTTTATAAAGTTTCAGCCAGCTACCTTGACGGATATAAAGTGTCCGGTACGCTGGTTTACGCATGGCCCGATGCTCTTAAAAAAGCAGTGCGGGCAGGTGAGATTCTAAAAACCAGGGCGGAAGACCTCGGCCTGAAAATTGATGCTTTCAATACGGAGTACGTAGGTTATAACGGCTGTACCGAAGAACCTGCAGGGCCGGAGTACGACAGAGATACGCCGGATGAAGTACAGCTTAGGGTTGCCCTGAGCGGTCCGGACAAAAATGATTTGAATCGCTTTGGCATGGAGCTGGCGCCCCTAATTCTTACCGGCCCAAGCGCTGTGACGGGATTTGCCGGCGGGCGTCCGAAAGCGGGCGAAGTAGTCGCTTACTGGCCTGCTCTGATTAAAAAAACGGCGGTAAAGCCAAGAATGACAATTTACTCCACCTAGTTTAGTATTTTAACCGAATTAAGAATTAACGTTTAGCTGATTACTCAAAATTATGCTTATAGGTATTATTGGTGCCGGAATCTCCGGTCTTACAGCAGGCAGAATTCTCGCACAGGCGGGACATGAAGTTATTGTATTTGAAAAAAGCCGAGGACTCGGCGGGCGCTTGAGTACCCGATACTCAAAAAAATACGAGGATGTACGGTACGACCATGGTGCCCCGTATATCTCTGGAAATGATGAGCGACTGGTTCAGTTTATGAACGAGCTTGAAGGCAAGGGCATTCTGAAGCTTTGGACGGAAGAATTCCATTTTCATGATGGCGAAAATATCTACGACAAACATCCGAATCGTCCGAAACAAAGAATGTATTGTGCGCCTGAAGGCATGAATTCGATTGGTCGTTACCTCAGCCGCTGGGTGGACGTGCGTCGTAATACCAAAGTAATAGGGTTCACCTATTTTGGTGAAAATCTCAGAACAAAGAAGCCGTGGATGATAAATCTGCAGAACAGTGAAGCCGTTGAAGTAGACGCTATTATCGTTGCGACACCAGCGGTTCAAACCTACGGGCTTATCGAAAACAGCACTGATGAAACCATGTTCAAATCGATAATTAAGGATATCGATACGGTTCATTACAGACCGAAGCATACACTTATGCTTTCCTATGAAAACGCAGATGCACTGAATTTCAAAGGTCTGATTTGTACCAATAATCCGGTGCTGCATTTTATAAGCAACGAAAGTTCGAAACGTGATACTGGTAATAAACTCTCTTTGGTTGTACAGGCCAACGGAGATTTTTCCCGCAAGCACATTTTCGATGAAGTTCCTGAAGATCAGGTTCTCTCCGAGATGATTACTGCTCTGAGAGGATTACTTGGCGACTGGGCCGGCAAATATGATGAAGCCGATCTGAAGCTATGGCGTTATTCTCAGCCTGGAAATCATTTTGAAACAGACTTTGTTGAGGTGGGTGCAGACAGAGCCCCGGTAGCATTAATAGGCGATTTCATGAAGGGACAAACCATCGAACATGCGTTTATATCCGGCTATGAATTGGGCCACTACTGGGTGAAAAAACTTTCCCAAAAGTAAGCAGTGAAAGAACTCCTCAAACTCAACCGTTATTTTTACAAATATAAGGGCACCATAATACTTGGTGTCCTTTTTCTTGTAGCGGCAAATGCATTTCTCGTTTGGATTCCCATTCTCATAAGGGAGACCATCGATTCGGTAGAGGAGTACTACGAAGATACGGGAGAGCTTTCTCAATCTGTGTGGGAAATACTGCTTTCACCAGAAGCAGGGGCTATGCTCCTTACCAACTCTGCATACCTGATGCTTGCGGTGGTGATTTACGGAGTGCTGCTCTATGCCACCCGCCAAACCCTCATTGTTACCTCACGCAAGATTGAGTTCGATCTTCGTAACGAAATTTTCGACAAGATTCAGCGCCTTCCTCAGAGTTTTTATGCTGCGAATAAAACCGGCGATGTATATGTAAGGGCAACAGAGGATATCCAGCGGGTTCGGGAGTATTTTGGTCCGGCTTTCATGTACACCATACAGACGATTTCAAGATCTGCCATCATTATCACCATTATGGTAATGGTGAGTCCGACCTTAACGCTTTGGGCGCTCTTGCCACTGCCCGTACTCTCAGTTTTTGCGTATTGGGTAAGCGGATTTATCCACAGACGTTCGAATGAGATTCAGGAGCAGTATGCGGAGCTTGCCGGAAGGGCTAACGAAGCCTTTTCCTCAATCAGGCTAATAAAAGCGTATTCGAGGGAAGATTACGAGGCAGACCGATTCATGAAGGAAAGTGAAGTGTATCGGAAGAAGAAGCTTCGTCTTGATATTGTGGAGTCGCTGTTTCATCCTATGCTGAGTCTTCTAATTGGCGTATCTATTGTACTGGTAATTTGGCAGGGCGGAATTATGGTGATTGATGGCATCATCACCGTAGGAAACATCGCGGAATTCATCATCTATGTTACGTACTTGACCTGGCCTGTAGCTTCGCTGGGTTATACCATCAACCTTATACAGCGTTCGGCTGCTTCACAGGAGCGGATAGCAAAAATGATGCGTACCCCGGATGAAATTAACGATGATGATGGCACAAACTTCGACATCACAAATTTAAAGGGTGAAATTGAATTTGATAACGTAAGTTTCTTATATCCGGGGTCTGATACACCCGCAATTGATCGTGTTTCCTTTAGAATCAAAGCAGGGCAGACGGCAGCCATTGTAGGAAAAACAGGAAGTGGAAAAACAACGTTAGTTAATCTCATACCCAGACTTTTTGATCCTTCGGCGGGCACCATTCGCATTGATGGAACGAACATTAAGCAAATTCCTTTAGGGCTTCTTAGAAAAAGTATTGGTTTTGTTCCTCAGGATACTTTCCTATTTTCGGATACGATAAGAGAAAATATTTCGTTCGGTGTAGAAGAGGTTACCCAGGAACAAATAGATGAAGCTGCCGAACAGGCTCAGGTGCTCGATAACATAAATGAATTTGATAAAAAGTTTGATACCGTACTTGGTGAACGTGGTATTACGCTTTCCGGCGGACAAAAACAACGGACAAGTATTGCGCGTGCTCTCATAAGGAAAGCGCCGATTGTTATTCTGGATGATTCACTTAGTGCAGTTGATACAAAAACAGAATATGCTATATTACAGCATCTGAGAAAAGAACTTAGCCAACAGACTTCGATAATAATCAGCCATAGAATATCCAGTGTTAAAGATGCAGACATTATATTTGTGCTCCGTGATGGTAAAATAATTGAAAAAGGCACACACGAGGAATTGCTGAACACAGCCGGATTCTATTCGAATATGAACAAAAAACAATTGCTTGAGCAGGAACTTGCCGAGCTTTAAAGCAGCAAACAGCTGTAAACATCAAACCAATAAACCAACAGAGATAAAAACATTACTTACGGACTGATAGCTTGACTGCTATGAGTAATGTGTCTACTTAAAGGAGAAAAACCATGATAATTGTGCCATTAGGCGTTGCGTCGGCAACCCCGACTGCAAAACGACATCTTTCATCAACTGCCCTGTGGAGAGATGGCAGCGTGTATTTGTTTGACTGTGGGGAAAACGCTCAAATGAGAGCGCTTCAGGCCGGACTCAAGCGCTCAAAAATAGACCATATTTTTATATCACATATGGATGGAGATCATTTCTTCGGCTTGCCGGGCCTGATTTCTACCATGCAGCTTCAGCGTCGTGAAAACAATCTCTATATATATGGTCCGGAAGGCCTGAAGGAGTTTATCGCGGCTTCGCTGAAAGCAGCCGGAATAGAGCTGACTTTTGAAATTGTTTTTAAGGAATTGAAAGATGGTTTTGAACACGAAATCATTCTTGATGATCCTGAATACTATGTAGAAGCCCGTCCGCTTGAGCACAAAAGCCTGTGTATAGGTTATCGCTTTCAGGAAAAGGATAAGCCCGGAAAGGTTGATGCCAAGAAGGCAGAAGAAATGGGCATTTCTGAAGATGCACAGTTCAAGGCGCTGAAAGCAGGTGAAGATGTTACGCTTGAGGATGGCACTGTCGTCCACTCCGCTGATATTGTTGGTGAACCTAAAAAAGGCGACAGTTTTGCATACGTAACTGATACGCTGTTTTCTGTAAACTCATTGAAGCTTGCCTATAAAGCTTCCGTGCTTTACCATGAGGCCACTTTTGATCAAAACCTCAAAGACAAAGCTGAAGAGACATATCATTCAACTGCTGAAGATGCGGCTACTATCGCCCAAAAAGCAGAAGTACAGCGCCTGGTAATTACACACTTTTCAGCGCGGTACACCAATCAGTTTGTCCTTCTAAAAGAAGCCCGCAAGATATTCCCAGATACCTGGGTTGCTACCGAGCTCAGACCAATTATGACAGATCCTGAGCACGAGCGAGGTATCATTAAAGCTAAAATCCCTATTGAGCCTATCCAGAAGCCTGGCGGCGGTCGTTCGGGTGGTGGCAGGCCAAGAAGTGGCGGCGGCGGCAAAGGCAAGTATTTCCGTCCGAGAAAACGTTATGATGATCGCGGCGGACGCGGTGGCGGAGGCCGTAGCTACGACAACCGTGGCGGCGGTGGACGCAGCTATGACAACCGCGGAGGTGGAGGTCGTAATTACGACAATCGCGGAGGCGGCGGTCGCAGCTATGATAACCGTGGTGGAGACAACAGAGGCGGTGGACGCAGCTATGACAACCGTGGTGGAGACAACAGAGGCGGTGGACGTAGCTACGACAACCGTGGAAGCGGTCGCAGCTATGATAATCGTGCAGGCGGAGGCCGTAGTTACGATAATCGTGGAGGCGGAAGAGATTACGACAATCGCGGAAGTGGAGGTCGTGACTACGACAACCGTGGTGGAAGTGGTCGCAGCTATGATAATCGTGGCAGCGGCGGACGTGATTACGACAACCGTGGCGGGGGCAGAGATAATGACAACCGAAATCGCCGCTACGACAACCGTGACAGCCGCGACGACAGGTACGATAATCGCAACCGCGAACAGCAGAACCGCGATCGCGACCGCAATTCCAACAGCGACAAAGACAACGATCAGTCGAATCTACCGATAAAACCAAGAGCACCGTTCGACGACTTTGACCGCTTCTAAACAGAATAAAACGATATCTAAAGCCGTCGATTCTACCCTGATTCGACGGCTTTATCAGTTTCTTAAGCCCTACAACAAGTTTATTTTGCTTGCCTTGGGCTTAACGCTGGTGGTATCATTTTTGGGGCCGCTACGACCATACCTTATCCAAGTAGCGGTAGATGATTTTATCGCTCCGGGAGATATTCCGGGTCTTACCCGAATTACCCTTCTCATCTTTGCAGTTCTGATTGCGGAAAGCGTAATCATGATTGGCATGACCTACATCACAAGATGGATAGGGCAGGGAGCTTTGCTCTCGCTTCGTAACGCTGTATTCAAAAAAATACAGTCGCTTCATGTTCAGTTTTTCGATAAAAACCCAATCGGAAGGCTTATCACGCGTACCACGAATGACATCGAGGCGCTTAGCGACCTGCTGTCATCCGGTGTAGTGAATATAATAGGAGACCTGTTCAGAATCTTTTTCATCCTGCTTTTCATGTTTATGATGAGCTGGGAGCTTACGCTTGTAGCCATCAGTACGCTGCCAATTTTGTTTTACGCTACTTTTTGGTTCAAAGCCAAAGTACGCGTGGCTTTTCTTGAGGTCAGAGACTGGATTGCACGACTAAACTCATTCGTGCAGGAGCATATAAATGGGATGAGCATTGTACAGCTTTTCGGCCGTGAAGTGAAGGAAGCTGAAAAGTTCAAAAAAATCAATCAGGAGCATACTGGATCTCACATAAGAACTATCTTCTATTTTGCAGTTTTCTGGCCGGCAGTTGAAGTGCTTTCGAGTCTGGCTATGGCACTTGTTATCTGGTATGGTGGTGCCAGTGTACTATCAGGTACACTTACATTTGGTATTTTGCTCGCATTTATTCAATACGTGAGACTATTTTTCCTTCCAATCAGAGACTTGTCGGATAAGTTTAATACGCTTCAGAGCGCTCTGGCTTCATCCGAACGAATTTTTGACGTGATGGATACCCCGAACCACATCATCGAAAAGGAAAATGCCATCACAGTAAATCCATCGACTTACGATATCGAGTTCAAAAATGTGTCGTTCAGATACATTCCGGATGGTGATCAGATTCTGAAGAACGTCAGTTTTGATGTAATACAAGGACAGACGGTTGCCGTTGTGGGAGCTACTGGTGCCGGGAAATCAACGCTTATTAATCTGCTCACCCGATTCTACGATATTAAGGAGGGTGAAATCCTTTTGGGCGGCAAAAATATTAAAGAGTACAGCCTGAAGACGCTCCGGAAGTCATTCGGACTTGTGTTGCAGGACAACGCGCTTTTCTCAGGCAGTATCGCAGAAAATATTTCGCTTGGAAATGAAGCCATCACCCTTGAGCAGATTAAAGAAGCTGCTCAGGCTGTTGAAGCGCACCACTTCATAGAAAGACTTCCAGGCGGATACAACTATGTTCTTCATGAACGCGGCGCGTCTTTATCGATGGGGCAGCGTCAGTTGCTTTGTTTCGTGCGTGCTATGGTATATAATCCCAGCATCCTGATTCTGGATGAAGCTACTTCGAACGTGGATTCTGAAACTGAATCCATGGTAAACAAAGCCATTGATCAGCTCATGAAAGACCGGACATCTATCGTTATTGCGCACAGGCTGGCTACCATTCAGCATGCCGATAAGATAATTGTGATGCACAAAGGCGAAATCCGCGAGGTAGGTACGCATCAACAGCTTCTAAGGAAAAAGGGCGGTATTTACCGCAAGCTGTATGAGCTTCAGTATAAAGATCAGGCGGCCTGATCAAACTAAATTATTTCAGAAAAGAACTCTCAATTAAAATCAAAAAGTAACAACATGAAAACTGCAAATATCCACACCGATTACGGTGTAATGAAAGTTGAATTCTTCGGAGATGATGCTCCCGGAACGGTAGAAAACTTCATCAATCTTGCCGAGGATGGTTTTTACGACGGCCTTACATTTCATCGTGTAATTCCTGATTTCGTGGTACAGGGCGGCTGTCCAGACGGAACCGGAGCAGGCGGACCGGGCTACTCAATTAAATGCGAGCTGGATGGCGACAATCAGCATCATGATCGCGGCGTGCTTTCTATGGCGCATGCCGGTCGCGATACCGGTGGCTCGCAGTTCTTCATCTGCCATAACCGTAAAAATACCGCACACCTCGACCGTAAACATACCGTTTTTGGTAAGGTAGTTGATAACGTAGATATCGTTGATAAAATCAAGCAGGGTGACAGCATCAAAAAGATTGAAATAAACGAAGCTTAATTTACTGCGCGACTTTTATAAAGCGTGTTGGCAGCCAGGGTTGCCGGCACGCTTTTTTAATATTGTGAATGGAGTAAAAGGACAGTTTTTAAACTTCTTCGTCAGCAAGCGAATAAAGAGATATTTTAGTATTTTACCGACTTGCCAAAAACCGTAATTGATATTAACTAATTCTATGAGTTTTAAGTCCTCCGGGCAAATCAGGAAGGAATTTATGGATTTCTTCGAGCGTAAGTCTCACGCTATCACACAGAGCGCTCCAGTGGTTCCTAAGGACGATCCGACCCTTTTGTTTACAAATGCGGGTATGAATCAGTTTAAGCCTCTCTTTTTAGGCGAGCAGAAATTCTGGCAGCAGGATGGTAAAGAGTGGACAAGAGCTGCAAATACCCAAAAATGCATTCGCGTTAGCGGAAAGCATAACGACCTTGAAGAAGTAGGAATCGATACCTACCATCATACGCTTTTCGAAATGCTCGGAAACTGGTCTTTTGGCGACTATTTCAAAAAGGAAGCCATCAAATGGGCGTGGGAACTTCTGGTTAATGAATGGGGCCTGGATAAAGACCGGTTGTACGCTACTGTATTTGGCGGTGATGAGGAAGATGGACTGCCTGTTGATGAAGAGGCAATCAAGCTTTGGAAATCCGAAACATCCATCAAGCCTGAGCATATCCTCAAATTTGGCAAGAAAGATAATTTCTGGGAAATGGGTGATACCGGACCGTGCGGTCCCTGCTCGGAAGTTCATGTAGATCTTCGCACTGATGAAGAACGCGCAGAAGTTGACGGTGCTACGCTGGTGAACGCAGATGATCCCAGAGTGATGGAAATCTGGAATCTTGTATTCATACAGTTCAACAGAGAAGCATCAGGAAAGCTTAACCCGCTGCCTGCCCAACACGTTGATACCGGAATGGGCTTTGAGCGTATCTGTGCCGTAATGCAGGGCAAAAAATCTAATTACGACACCGATGTTTTCAAGCCGCTGCTCGATGAAATCGGGCGTCTTGGCGGCGTAACATACGGCAAGGATTATAAAACTGATGTGGCGATGCGGGTAATAGCAGACCACATACGCGCTGTTTCTTTCGGTATTGCAGACGGAGCTTCTCCGTCTAACGACGGCAGAGGATATGTGATCCGCAGAATTCTTCGCCGTGCAGTACGGTACGGATGGGATGTACTCGGACTGCGTAAACCATTTATGCATGAGCTGTGTAAAGTACTTGCTGAGCAGTTCAAAGATGTATTCCCAGAACTCCACGCCCAGCTTGGCTACGTGAGTTCAGTCATTAAATCGGAGGAAGAAAGTTTCCTCAAAACGCTTGGTCAGGGCATCACCCTCTTTAACGATATTGCTGAAGGCACGAAAGTTATCTCCGGCGATGACGCCTTCAAACTACACGACACATTCGGTTTCCCGATCGACCTTACACGTCTGATGGCGCGTGAACGTGGTCTTCAGGTTGATGAAGCTCGTTTCGAAACGCTGATGAATGAGCAGAAAGAGCGAGCTCGATCCGCAGGTAAGTTTTCAGCGGAGACCTCAGATGCCGGTGAATGGAACTGGATTGGTGAAGAGGCCGCAACTGTCTTCACCGGATACGATGAAACAGAAACATCAGTTCGTATTCTGGCCTGGAGATCGCTTGGTGACGGAAAGAGCGCCCAGGTTATCCTCAACAAGACGCCATTTTATGCAGAAAGCGGAGGGCAGGTATCCGACAGCGGTGAAATCGTTTGCGGTGACCAGTCCCTCAACGTAACCGCTGTAGAAAACCGCGATGGCAAACGCATTCACACCGTTGACGGTATTCCATCTAATCCGGAAGCAAACTGCATCGCAAAGGTTGATGCTGGAGTCCGCTCAGAAACCGAAAAGAATCACTCGGCTACTCACCTGATGCACGCTGCGCTCAGACGAGTTTTAGGCGACCATGTAGCCCAGAAAGGATCGCTTGTAAACGACAAGAAGCTGCGTTTCGACTTTTCTCATTATGACTCCGTTACGGCTGAACAGCTTGATGAAATCGAGAAAGAAGTCAACCAAAAGATACGTGAGAATATAGCGCTTCAGGAAGAGCGAGAGGTTCCGATCGATGAGGCTCGCGAGCGCGGTGCTACTATGCTATTCGGTGAGAAATACGGCGATTATGTGCGTGTGGTAACCTTCGACCCGAATTACTCCATGGAGCTTTGCGGAGGAACTCACGTTAAGGCCACCGGTGAAATCGGCTATTTTCGTTTTACGTCTGAATCCAGCGTAGCGTCCGGAATCAGAAGGGTAGAAGCTGTAACCGGATACGGTGCAGATGAGCTTCTACGAAATGAAAAGCATGAACTTCTGAAAATCAGAGAAGCCATAGGTGCATCTGCTAATCCTGTAGAGTTTATCACATCAATTCTCAAGGAGAAGAAGCAGCTTGAAAAGGAGATCAAAGAGATTAAGATGAAGGAAGCTGCTTCCGGTCTGGACTCTATCCTGGCTTCGGGCAGGGAGATTGGCGGTGGAATTCATCTTATAACGGGAGAGCTGCCTGGTTCGGATATGAACCAGCTAAAGCAACTCGGTTATGATATTCTGAACAAACGACCGGAAAATACCGTTACGGTATTGGGAACCAAGGATGAAGAGCAGGGGAAGGTGTTCCTGATGGTATCAGTGACAGAAGATTTGATTAAAAAAGGTTATAAAGCCGGAGCCATAGTTGGCGCACTGGCAAAATTAGTTGGAGGCGGAGGAGGCGGTCAGCCAAATCTCGCAACCGCCGGTGGTAAACAGCCGGAGAAGTTAAACGAAGCGTTATCAGGAGCAGCTGAAGTGGTTGAATCACTTGGGTGATCCTGGTTTGGAAAATTCGTAACAGATTATTAATTACATTTAAGTTAACTCTTTAAATTAAACAGCATCAATTATGGCAAAAAAAGCCGATGAAGCATTCACCCCTACGGGGATGGTTTACAAGAGCACATCATTGCCTAAACCAACCCGCAAGAAGCATAAAACGCTGGGGCTAAAAGACGAACAACTACCGGAAATTTTCAGAAATATGTATCTGCAGCGTCGCTTTGAAGAGCGGGCCGCACAAATGTATCAGAAAGGGAAATTCGGTGGATTCCTTCACCTTTACATTGGACAGGAAGCCGTATCTGCTGCAACCGTAACCGTGTTAAATGACGATGATGACATCATAAGCGCTTATCGTGTTCACGGAATGGCGCTTGCAAGAGGCACGAGCCCCGGAGCATGTATGGCGGAGCTTTTTGGTAAAGCTACAGGATGTTCGAAAGGTAAAGGCGGATCCATGCACTTCTTCGACGTGGAGCGCCATTTCTGGGGTGGGCACGCCATTGTTGGTGCGCACATTCCGCTCGGGGCAGGTCTTGCCATGGCGAACAAGTACCAGAAAAACGGCCGCGTTGCCATCTGTTTCTTCGGTGACGGCGCTGTAGATCAGGGATCTCTGAACGAGACGTTCAACATGGCCCAGCTTTGGAAGCTTCCGGTTATTTTCGTGGTAGAAAATAACGGCTATTCGATGGGTACCGCTGTTGAGCGCCACTCTGCCGGCCAGCTGCACAAACGCGGTGAAGCCTACGATATGAAAAACGGCGTAGCAAACGGAATGGACTTCCTGTCGATGGTGGAAACACTTAACGATGTAGTTAAAGAAGTTCGGGAAACCAACGAGCCGTACTTCCTTGAGGTTAAAACCTATCGCTATCGTGGCCACTCCATGAGTGATCCAGGCAACTATCGTACAAAAGAGGAGTTAGAGGAGTTTAGATCTTTCGATCCGATCGAAAGAATGAAAGATTATATCATCAAAGAAAAAGTTGCTACTAAAGAGCAGCTGGATGAAATCGTTGAGGAAGTTGAACAGGAAGTGCTAGACGCGATTGATTTCGCCGAAAACAGTGATTTCCCGGAAGAGTCCGAACTGTTCGAGCATGTTTACACACAGGAAGACTTCCCGTTCCATAAGTGATTTCCCAACCGATTTTTAATACACCAAAGGAGAACTTAATCCATGGCTGAAAAACAGTTTAGAGATGCCATCCGCGAAGCGATGGTAGAAGAAATGCGTAAAGATGATAGTATCATCATTATGGGAGAAGAGGTTGCCGAGTATAATGGTGCCTACAAAGTTACCCAGGGAATGTACGACGAGTTCGGAGGGAAGCGCGTGATCGATACACCTATTTCAGAGCTTGGCTTTGCCGGTATCGGTGTTGGTGCAGCGATGAACGGTCTTCGCCCGATTATCGAATTTATGACCTTCAACTTTGCAGTTGTAGGACTCGATCAGATTATCAACAACGCTGCTAAGATTCGCTATATGAGTGGCGGTCAGATTTCGATTCCAATCGTTTTCCGGGGCCCGAATGCCTCAGCAGGGCAGCTTGGTGCAACCCACTCTGTAGCATTTGAAAGCATGTATGCACACCTTCCCGGCTTGAAAGTGATGTATCCTTCCGAGCCTTATGATGCAAAAGGAATGCTCAAAACAGCGATTCGTGATAACGACCCGGTAATTTTCCTCGAGTCAGAGCAGATGTATGGAATGAAGCAGGAAGTGCCGGATGAAGAGTACACTATTCCACTCGGTGTTGGTAAAATCAAGCGTGAAGGTTCTGATGTTACGATTGTAGCTCACGGCAAGATGTACCACATCGCGCAGCAGGCTGCTAAAGAACTAGCAAAAGACGGTATTGAGGCGGAAATTATCGACCCGAGAAGTATGAAACCATTTGATTTCAAAATGGTTATTGAGTCGATTAAGAAAACAAACCGTTGCGTTATTGTGGATGAATCCCATCCGTTCGCAGGAATGGCTTCAGAAATTGGCTTCATCATTCAACGTGATGCTTTCGATTATCTGGATGCTCCTGTACAGCGTGTTACTATTCCGGATGCTCCTGCGCCGTTTGCCAAGAATCTTTTTGATCTCTGGCTGCCTGATGCAAAACAGGTTATCGATGCAGTAAAAACCGTTACCTACAGAAATTAATAAAAGCTAAAGGATCAGACTTATGGCTATAGTGATTGATATGCCCAAACTCAGTGACACCATGGAAGAAGGTGTTATTGCGAAATGGAACGTTAAAGAAGGTGATACGGTAAGCTCCGGTGATATTATCGCGGAGGTGGAAACCGATAAAGCCACAATGGATGTGGAGGTTTTTGATGGCGGAACCGTTCTTAAGATTGTCGCTCAGGAAGGCGATGCTGTTCCCCTCGGCGGGCAAATGGCAATAATTGGTGATGAGGGTGAAGACATCAGCGACCTGCTTGAAGGTGGATCTGACTCATCGGCTAAGGAAGAGAAGCCAAAAGAAGACAAAAAGGAATCCTCTTCAGACGACAAATCTGAGAAGAAGGAAGAGAAGGATGAAGAGTTTGACCCTCTTTTTGGTGATCTCGACGAAGATGAATCAAAATCAGAATCTGCTTCAGAAAAAGCGGAAGATGATGACGACAGTCGTTTAAAAGCATCGCCGCTGGCGCGTAAAATGGCTAAAGAGCAGGGATACAAGCTTTCAGACATCAAAGGAAGCGGACCGAACGGCCGTATCGTAAAAGCAGACGTTGAATCATTCGATGGCAAAGCTGCTGAAAAGTCTGCTCCTGTTAAAGAGCAGAAAGCAGCTGCAGGCGCGCCATCTCAAAATTACGAAGATGTGCCGGTCAGCCAGATGCGCAAAGCAATTGCTCGTCGTCTTGGTGAAAGCAAATTCACCAACCCGCATTTCTACGAAACGATTGACATTGACATGAAGAAAGCTATTGACGTTCGCAAGAGCCTCAATGCCATGGATAATGTTAAAGTAAGTTTTAATGATATGGTGGTAAAAGCCTGTGCTGTAGCGCTTAAGCGTCATCCAAAAATCAACAGCTCATGGCTTGGTGATGTGATTCGTGTACACCACGATGTGCATGTTGCCGTTGCTGTGGCTGTAGAAGACGGCCTGCTGACGCCGGTTGTTCGCAATACCGATACAAAAGGCTATGCCGCTATTGGTGCTGAAGTAAAGGAGCTTGCTGCTAAAGCCAGAGACAAGAAGCTTCAGCCGGATGAAATGGAAGGCAGCACTTTTACCATCAGTAATCTTGGCATGTTCGGTATTGACGAGTTTACCGCAATTATCAACCCGCCAAACGCGTGTATTCTTGCCGTTGGCGGCATTCGCGACGTACCGGTTGTAGAGAACGGTGAAGTCGTGCCTGGTAAGCGCATGAAGGTTACGCTGTCGAGCGACCATCGTGTAGTCGACGGTGCTTCAGCAGCTGAGTTCCTGAATACGTTACGTCAGCTTCTGGAAAATCCAATGAGTATGCTTCTCTAATCGCAGAAGTCCATATTCATTTTCTTATTATCAGGTTCTGCTTTACCTTAAGCAGAACCTGATTTTTTTTACAGATGATGCATCAAAACTCTTACTTGATAACAGGCGCTTCCGGTCAGCTCGGCACGGAGTGGCAGCATGTGCTTAAAGCATCCGACGTAGACTTTACTGCGGTTGATTCCGACCGACTGGACATCACAGACAAAACGGCTGTTTATGAATTCCTGCGTACACAAAAGCCTGACGTTCTTATTAACTGCGCGGCATACACGAACGTAGATGAGGCTGAGAATCCGGAATCAGCTAACGATGCCGTCAATTATCTTGGCGTCAAAAACCTTGCTGATGCCTGCGCCGAAACCGGAACGCTGCTGGTTCACTATTCGACTGACTATGTTTTCAGCGGAAACTTATCTGACCAAAAAAGCTTCCCGAATGGTTACCCGGAAGACGCACCGCTACGTCCTGTGAATTCATACGGGAGAAGCAAGATGAAGGGTGAAGAAGCCATTAGGGAGTCCGGTATCTGCTATTTGATACTTCGCGTTTCATGGCTCTGCAGCGCCCATGGCAACAACTTCTTGAAAACTATGCTGCGTGCCTCAAACTCCGGAAAGCAGCTGAAAGTGGTATCTGATCAGATTGGATCGCCTGCTTTTACTTTCGACGTGGTTGATCTGACCCGTAAGCTCATCACCCTAAAAAAGACCGGTACATTTCATATTCAGTGCGATGAAACGATATCGTGGTACGAATTTGCGGAGATGATTTTTCGTGAGGCAGGCATCGACGCAGATCTGGCTCCTGTAATGAGCAATGAATGGCCTGTGAAGGCGAAGCGCCCAGCTTTTTCTAAGCTCGATACAACAAAGCTAAAACATGAGACAGGAATAAGTGAAATTCCTGTGAAAGACGGAATTCGGCGGGTTCTTAATGAACCGGGCATATTGAACTAAAACCAACTATGAAAATTATCGAAACGGAAATCCCGGGTCTTTTCATTATCGAACCAAAGATTTATGGTGATGAACGAGGTTTCTTCACAGAGACTTTCAGAAAAAGCTGGCTTACTGAGTTAGGGCTTGATTATGAGTTCGTACAGGACAATTGGTCTCGTTCGGGTAGCGGAATCCTTCGGGGTTTGCACTATCAGATATCCAATCCGCAGGCTAAGCTTGTAATGGTTAGCCGTGGTGAGGTGCTCGACGTGGCAGTTGATATTCGTAAAGGATCGCCCACTTACGGCAAGCACGAAGCAATCACTCTGAGCGAGGAGAATAAGCGGATGGTGTTCATCCCTGAAGGTTTAGCCCATGGTTTTCTTGTGAAAAGTGATGTAGCTGATTTCCGGTACAAATGCTCGAATTATTACGACCCAAGCGGTGAGCGCGCGCTTTTTTGGAATGATCCGGCGCTTGACATCAACTGGGATATTGAGAATCCCGTTGTTTCCGCCAAGGATAACGAGGCTCCTGTGCTTTCGGATATTCCTGAAGCCGATTTACCGCTATACCCAAAATCCTAACCTTAAGTTGGTTACCTGATTATGAAATTAATGATTACTGGTGGCGCCGGATTTATCGGATCAAATCTTTTGCTCCATCTGCATGAAAAGTATCCTGAATATTCATTTCTGAACGTCGACAAGCTTACTTACGCTTCCGATATAAGGTTTCTGGAGCCAATCGCCAAAAGTGATCGTTACGCTTTTTCAAAAACAGACATAACCGACAGGCCTGCGGTCCGTAAACTGATACGGGAATTCCAGCCGGATGGAATCATTCATCTTGCGGCTGAATCACACGTAGACAACTCCATAGCAGGTCCGGAACCGTTTGTGTTGACTAATGTTATTGGCACTTTCAATCTTTTGGAAGAGTGCAGACAGTTTTGGTCTGAGGAAGGTCGCTCACCAGCTGATTACCGGTTTCATCACGTCTCCACTGATGAAGTTTACGGCAGCCTCGGTGAAACAGGCCTATTCAGCGAGACGACTCCTTATGCGCCGAACTCACCCTATTCGGCAACAAAAGCTTCGAGCGATTTCCTGGTTAGGTCTTATCATCATACATACGGCATGGACGTGGTCACAACGAATTGTTCCAACAACTACGGACCGCATCAGCATGATGAAAAGCTTATCCCAACCGTGATTCGCACAGCGTTGAAAGGGCAGAGCATCCCGGTTTATGGTTCAGGTACAAACGTTCGGGACTGGCTATTCGTCGGCGATCACTGTAAAGCGCTTGATCTGGCTTTTCACAGTGGCAGGAGCGGAGAAACCTACAATATCGGCGGACGTAATGAGTGGACGAACATTAATCTGGTAAAGTCTATTTGTGATATTCTGAACGATATTTCCGGAAATGCACCCGATGGAGATTACAAAAAGCAAATTCGGTTCGTAACAGATCGCCCCGGTCATGATCAGCGGTACGCCATTGATGCCTCGAAAATAGAAGAGGAGTTAGGCTGGAAAAACACGGATGATTTCAAAGGACAGCTCGCTGAAACAGTGAAGTGGTACATGAACAGATACGCATAAATATAAGGCATATAGCTTATATTTAATCATTATAAGGCAAATGCCTTATATATTGCTATTATAAGGTATATGCCTTATAATAAGGCGTAGTGCAAAACCTTTTCAGCAACTAATTAGCTGTATTATGCCCGCAGTTGTAACGGCCGATATAGAACAATCTACGAGTATGTCTGCCGATGAGGTGGAACAGGTCATCGGCGTAATAAAGTCAGAGCTGGAAAAGCTTAAAGCTGATGAAACTGTTTCGGATTACCGTTTTTTCAGGGGAGACAGTGTACAGGCTGTAATTACCTCGGATGAAGATGCTTTCAGCATAGCTATGCGGCTGAAAACTGCAGTGAATACTGCGGGGACGCAGGAGTCGGGCAGAGGAGACCGTATTTTGTTTGATATTGCGGTTTCTGTAGGCTACGGACCGATTAAAAACTACACCGACCTTGACCTACAGAACGACAAACCATTTGTGCTTTCCGGTCGGGGGCTTGAAAATCTTAAGCAGCAGTCCAAAACGGCTGGAGTTTTTACAGGAGATGAAGAAACCGATCTGGAGTCTGATACGCTCTTCTTCATGTTCGAATGGATAATGAAGCAGTGGAGCCTTTCATCTGCTGAAATTGTCTTCTATAAGCTGAAAGGCCTAACCGAAAAAGAAATAGCAGCGGAGCTCGGAATAAGTCAGTCTGCGGTAAACCAACGAAGCAGGGCAGCATGCTGGAACGGACTCGATCGGTTGATTAAACGCTGTGCACGAATTAGCAAAAAGGCTTATGATTGAGTTAATCATCATACTGACTGTTTTGCTTCTTGGTCATCTGCTTGCGGATTTCTTTTTTCAGAGCAGCACGATGGTTGAGGAGAAAGCCAGGCATAACCTGAAGTCCGGCTGGTCATACGTACACGCAATTATAGCAGGATTTATACCTTTCGCGCTGTTTGGGGACTTGGCATTACACCCGGTTTTCTGGATTACAGCACTTTCGCACCTGCTAATAGATGCTGCAAAAAACGCGTGGACAAACCCACAGTCGGCCAGGGCATTTTTCACAGATCAGGCGGGACATATTGTAGTGGCTTTAGGATTGACAATTTGGATTTATAACGGGCCCGGACTTTCGCTACTTTTTTCCACAGCTCCGTATGCTATTACGATTGTACTGGATAGTTTCCCAAAAAGTGTGTCTGGGGTAGCAAAAAAAAGTCTCCTTGCGTAGG
>JAIUMA010000045.1 GCA_022565795.1 Balneolia bacterium | reverse complement strand
GGTATTTCTGCGGCTGTAATCGGGGTGATGGTAGCCGTGGCTCTTCTGCCTCCGCTGGTTGCAACCGGCCTATATCTTGGCGCGGGAGAAACCGAGCTCGCACTTGATGCGGCAATTCTGACCATCACCTACGTTATCTGCTTCAATCTTGCGGGTGTGATAACGCTGCTGGTTCAGGGCGTAACGCCGAAAAGCTGGCAGGAGAAGAGGGATGAAACCCGGTTTAGTCCCTATGCTGTAGTGCTTTGGGTTGTACTGCTTTCAGGTATGGCCGCCATCATTTATTTCAGATAAAGAAGGGTTTTAAAACCCTATAAACACCTGATTTTATGAAAGACCTGCGATTTTGTTTATTGATTCTATTCATTGCCGTCATCCCGGCCTGCGGTGCACTCTTCGAAGGCACTGAAGCTGATGAGACCGAACTGCTAACCGAGGCGGTGACTGAGGTCGGTGAGCTTGGTTTTAAGGGCGATGCAGACGCGCCGGAATTCGGCCGATTCCTCCCGGGCCCTGAGGACACCATACGAACCGGAGAGCGGTTTCCATCAGTGGGTGAGATGCGCGTTTCATTGATTTTCGCCCGGTTCGAGGGCGATAACAGAAGCCTTCCCGAGTGGTCTGAGCGCCCGAATCCGAATGATCCGGAGGATATTCCGGTGTGGATGAATCTTTTCCTAAGCTCCGGTCCGGACGACCGCACAGGAGAGAATCACTATGAGAACATCACCAACTATTTCAATCAGTCGTCGTTTGGCAACCTTCGTATTTACGGCGACACCTATCATGTTGCGGTCCCGGATTCCTTCATCGGTCGCAGATACGGAGATGCCAATAGATATGTCATTCAGTCGCTTTTCGGTGATGGTGATGGTCAGACTTCCCGCGTGAGTCGCCCGCTTCAGGAGCTTGATAACTGGGCGAACCCACGGCAGAACGTGCATATTCAGGAAGCTGACGGCGTTGTCGATTACATCATCGTTATCTACCGCAGACCGCGCGGAATGCCGCATCCCTTTGGTGCGGCCTGGAGCGGAATTGCCGGACTTGGCTTCGGCGATTTTGATGTCGATGAAGGCATGCGTGTACGACCGTCCGGTAATAACGTGAGCGGTGCAACGGGAACGCTTCCCGACCGGGCAAGCGCCTTTGGCTTTATGGTTCATGAAATCGGGCATCATCTCATTGGTTCTCCGCATCCGTATCGCGGATCAGCAGGCGCTCATCCGGCCTATTGGGGAATATTCGATACGTTTCTGTCGAACCAGAGCATCAACGCGTATGAGAGGGACCTGCTAGGCTGGAATCCGCTTCAGGATTTGGAAAACAGCAGCGAGATTCAAACGGTGAGAATGAGGGATTACTACACCACGGGAGACGCGCTCCGGTTTCAGTTTGATGACGGCACGGCCTTTATTTTCGAGAACAGGCAGAAGCTGATTCAAACCCGCGGGGCGGCACCAACCTATGATCTGGCTACAATTAACGAAACCGACAAAGGCTTGTTTGTCTACCGGGTGAACCCGCCATACAGCACCCGCGAGCATAATCTGAGGACATTCCCCGCCGACGGACATCACATCTGGGAAGTGAGGCGTCTGAGCGACAGCTGCGGCTCACGTTTCCCTCAACCCGCTTTCAGAAATGCAGGTCAGAATCCGTGGGGGCAGTCTTTCCGCGATGTACTTGTGCTGGACCTCGAGGCGCACGGCCTACAGGGCAACAACCCGTTTCCGATGTTCATCAACGATGACCTCGAGTTTGACCGCTGCCATACCTACACCCGTGGTCAGTACTTCGATGTCGCGTTCGGGCCCGGCTCAAACAGCGGAAAGCGGCTTTTTAACTCCTTCACGAATCCGGCCAGCCTGGATGAGGAGGGCAACTACAGCGGAATCAGCTTTTACATTCATGAGGCTGAAGGGACCGATGGCGAGCTAACCGTTTCGTTCTCAACCGACCCATTTTTCCGTGATCTGGGCAGAGCGCTTCAGGTGGAGCAGGATATCTTTTTCAAGGGCGATGCTGTGATACCCGACGGGGCCGAACTTCACCTTGCCGATGGCATCAACATCTACATGCAGCCCGATTCGGAACTACTGATAGATGGCATCATTCTCCTGCCGGACAGCCGACTGCTTACCGGACGATTCACCTTCGAGGATCTCAGCAGGATTGAAGGCCTCAGCGTTCGGGAACTCACGCCTGAGAATCCGTACATATCCCGCGAGCCAATGAATTAGGCGGCTTCGGTCTCCTCACCTTTCAGAAGGGCGTCGGCTTCTTTCAGGGGAATATACTTCATGAATCCGGTTTTGGAATCGGCCCAGCTGTCGAGAATACGCTTCGCACGACTGCTGCCCGTTGCTACAGCGTAACCTGCGAGAAGGTTTTTGAGCTTCTCATAATCTGAATCAGCCAGCGGTACAGGGCAGATGTATTCCTTATTGATCAGATCATCCTGATTTCCGAACAGGTAAACCTCACCGCCGGTCATTCCCGCGCCTACGTTCTGCTGCACTTTGCCGAGAATCAGAACGGTACCGTTGGTCATGTATTCGCACGCATGAAGCCCGGTTCCCTCCACCACGGCCGTTGCTCCGCTGTTTCGGACAGCAAACCGGTCGCCGGCAAGTCCGTTGATGTAGAGCGTGCCTCCGGTAGCCCCGTAAAGCGCACAGTTTCCGATGATGGAATTTTCCTCAGGCGGATAGACCGACTCCTGATGAGGACGAATCGTAACTCTGCCGCCTGACATAGACTTGCAGACCGAGTCGTTGGCCTCTCCGTAAAGGGTGATGTCGATGCCCTCGGTCATAAACACGCCGAAACCCTGTCCCGCGCTGCCTTTAAGGGTGATGTTTACCTTACCCGAAAAGCGGACATCCTGCTCAGGCTTCCCGTTTTTGATATGCCCAAGGCGTTCCTTATGAAGCGATCTGGCAATTTTTCCGGCCAGCGTAGCGGCAGCGGCTCTGTCGGTACTGATGATATCAGATTCCACGGAAACCGTTTCGCCTTTTTCGACGGCCGGTGCAGCTTCATCGAGCAGCATCTGATTAAATACACTTATCTCGCGATCAAATTCCGGCGTAAACTCGCCCAGGTTTGTGTGCGGCTCTCCAAGGAAATAGCTGAGGTCGAGTCCGCGGTTTTCAACTCTGTCTACATGCCGGTTATCGAGTTCAAGCAGATCTGTGCGCCCGCGGAGGGATGCCAAGTCTTTAACGCCGGTTTTCTTCAGATTGCGCTGCACGTCTTCGGCGAGAAATTTCATCATTCGTACAACCTGGTCCTTCGTGCCTTTATACTTGGCCTTAAACTTGGGATCGTGCGTGGCGATACCGACCGGACAGGTATTTTTCTCGCAAATACGCGCCATCACGCATCCTTCAGCGACGAGCAGAAGCTTTCCGAACTCAAACTGGTCGGCTCCAAGCACGGACGCTATCACAATATCTTTACCCGTGTGGATACCGCCGTCTACTCTCAGCAGTACGCTTTTTCGCAGATTATTTGCGATGAGGAGGCGATGCACTTCAGCAAGGCCAAACTCCCAGGGAAGCCCGGCATTTTTCATGGAGCTGAGTGATGCCGCTCCGGTTCCGCCGTCGCCACCCGAAATATGGATAATGTCGGCGCCGGCTTTGGCAACGCCCACCGCAATGGTTCCGATATTCGCTCCGGAAACCAGCTTAACATTTACTTTGGCATCGGGCTTAAACTGGCGGAGCTCGTAAATAAGTTCTTTGAGGTCCTCAATACTGTATATGTCGTGGAGCGGAGGCGGGGAGATAAGGTCTACGCCGGGATTGGCATGACGCGCACGGGCGATGTCTTCATTTACCTTAACGCCCATTAGCTGACCGCCTTCACCGGGTTTTGCACCCTGCGCAATTTTAATCTGAAACTCCTCGCCAGAGGCCAGATACTCAGCCGTTACGCCAAACCGGGCGCTGGCCACCTGTTTGGCCGTTGCGGTAATGCCGTTCGAAAAGTAGTAGGGATTTTCGCCACCCTCACCGCTGTTGCTGCGGCCGCCAATTTCGCGCATCGCCTCAAAAATATCGCGCTGTGCCTCCGCGCTGATGGCTCCGAATGACATAGCTCCGGATCCAAACGTTGTGAGAATATCCTCGACGGTCTGTAACTCTCCTGCAGTCTCTTCGTTTTCAGCGGCGCTTTCGCGAACTGAAAGCAGATGGCGAATGGCTAAAGGGCTGTCGTCCTCGCCGGCTTTCAGGTAGGCGTCATAAAGCTCCATGGATTCGAGTCCGGCGCCTTCTGAACGGACAAGGTCATGGATGATTTTTGAACGGGTGTTGGTCATGGCATGCTTCTCGCCGACTTTTCCGCGGTTATGCTCCTTATAAAAGTAACTCTTGATTACTTTTTCGCTTTCGGCATGCTCCATGGCCAGTTCCATGCGCTTGTCGATATCAGCGGCCAGATGCTCGATTTCGATGCCGGCAACCGGAGTGCTGAGTCCCGGGAAATATTCTTTAATGATATCGTTACCCACGCCAACAGGCGTAAACAGCTTTGAGCTCATGTAGCTTTGTGCAACCGAGATACCCATTTTCGCCATGATTTTAAGCAGTCCGCCCTCAAGCGCTTTAATCAGATTTTGCTCGCGTTCGTTGGCATCGTCGACCTTCACTCTTCTGATTGATCCGCTGCGGGCCATACCAAGGGCCACGAATGGGCAGACGGCCGATGCTCCGAAGCTCACCAGGGCGGCCAGCTGATGCGTGTTTTTTACCTCGCCGCTGTGAACCACAATGCTGGCGTTAAGTCTGAGGCCGGAGCTGTTCAGGGCGTTAACCACCGCTCTGAGCGCCAATAGCGATGGAAGTGGCGGACGCTCGAACGAGGCGCGTTTATCAGTGAGAATAATAATGCTGTTGCCTCGCTCAACGGCGGCGCAGGCTTGTTCTGCAATGTTTCTGAGCTGAGATCGGATACCCACGGCAGCTTCAGTGCGGTAATAGGTGATGTCGATTTCGTGGCTGCTCACCCGCGATTTGCTCTTCCCCCTGGAATCAATACTGATGATGTGCTCCATCTGGCTGAGACTCAGTACGGGGCTCTTCAGCCTGAGTGCCAGCGCAGGCGGCAACAACTCTTTCGGCTCAAAAATATTCGGTTTCTTTCCCAGATAGACCGTGAGATCGGTCACCATTTTCTCCCGGATATAATCCAGAGGCGGATTGGTGACCTGCGCAAAGTTCTGGTAAAAGTAATCGAAGAACGAGCGGGGTTCATCAGATAGAATGGCCGGCCTTGCGGTATCACCCATCGATCCGATAGGCTCCTTGCCGTCATTTATCATAGGCGCGAGCACTTTGTCCTGCTCTTCGTTGGTATAGGTGAAAACGTAAGGGTGATGGCTTTCTAGCTCGAAATCAGCCGTGTCAGGTTCGGGCATTTCAATCAGTCGGGCGTCGAATCCTGCATCGTGATTCTCCCTTGAAAGGCTTGGGTCACGGAAATGAATGCGTCCGTTTTCCAGATCTACATTAACACCATTTCCGGCATAAAGGGCGCCTTTCTTACGTACATCAGCCGGCTGAACCTCAAAAGAACCTGCTTCCGAGGAAAGGTAAAAGTGATCGTCTGTGAGCATCCAGCGGCATGGTCTAAACCCATTTCTGTCCAGGCGGGCGCCTATAGTTTGTCCGTTTGAGTAGCTCACAAAAGCCGGACCGTCCCATGGCTCCATAGCGCGGCTCCAGAAGCGGTAAAATTCGTTGTTGGCATTAGCAGGAGGCATCATCAGCGCGAGGATGTCTTCCACGTGCGGAATCGAGCTGCGGTACTGAAGCGCCTCAACCATTTCATTCACACTTCCCGAATCACTGATTCCTTTGGCGGTAAGGAGCTCATCCACACGCAGTCCAAGATATTGCTCGCGGGAATAAGCCCAGGAGCGGTTGCCCGCGATGGTGTTGATTTCGCCATTATGGCCGATAATCCGAAACGGCTGCACTTTATCCCATGATGTTTTGGTGTTGGTCGAAAAGCGTCTGTGAAATAGCGCAAAGCGGGTTTTGAACGCCGGGTTACGGAGGTCCGGATAAAAGCGGTCGAGATCTTGTGCCCGGGTCAGCGCTTTATAGATAATTGTTCTGGACGAGAGGGAGGTGAAGAAAAACTCTTTATAAATCCCGGCCTCTTTCTCTTTGGTTCGTGTAAGCTGGCGCGCATTGTACAACAGCTTATCGAATGAGGCGTCGGTACGGCAGTGCTCCGGCCGCTTGATAATAGCCTGAATGATTCCCGGACGAACTTCTTTTGCATCATTGCCCAAAACGGACTCGTCGACCGGCACGCTTCTGTAGTGAATGACCTCAAGTCCGTGAAATGCGAATGTCTGTTCGAAAACGCGCAGAGCAATACGCCGGCGCTCTTTATTCGTAGGCGTGAAAAGCATTGCGACGGCAACGGAATCGCGTTCATAGCCTAACAGCTCAAACGGTATATCGGTCATGATTCCTGCTCCGTCTCCGGTAACCTGATCAGCAGCACATGCGCCGCGGTGTTCAACGCAGCGAAGGGCATGGAGTGACCGCTGAAGATTTTGGTGTGATGCGTCTTGTTTCAGGCTGGCAACAAAGCCTACGCCACAGGCCGACTTTTCGTCAGGAGTGAGGATAGAATCAAACATAGGTAGTAAAGAAATGCTTCAAAGTGAGATTAGGTCAGTATCATAACAAAGCGATAAAAAAACGGTAAGTCAATTAAACAATGAGTTTAAGAATGTGATTCGTTCGTTTGTGACCGATTTGTAGCTGCTACAAAACAAAAAAGCGCTTACAGACGCTACTGCAATTTGAAGACTTGCTTAGCGGATTATTGACTCGGACTGATCGTATTTGAGTTGCAGGTTAAAACCGAAAAGTGTATCATAATGAAAGCGCTTACATTTTGGATAAGACGCTGTAAATGCCTGCTTAATTTGTGTGCAGGATCAGGTTTGAATGAGAAAA
The DNA here is from genome assembly GCA_022565795.1 of Balneolia bacterium. Lineage (GTDB taxonomy): Bacteria > Bacteroidota > Rhodothermia > Balneolales > Cyclonatronaceae > Cyclonatronum. Next base: position 15,175 of record JAIUMA010000045.1, on the reverse strand, counting down.
AGCCACGTCAGATGAAAAAAACGATACTTCTGTTTATTACACTTTTCCTTATCTCTGTTAGCGCTTCCGCACAGCAAGACCGTACCATGATGCAGGGTTTTTATTGGGATGTCACTCCCGGCGGCGTTTGGTACGACACCCTCGCCGTAAATGCTGATATCCTTGGCCGTGCCGGCTTCAATGGTATCTGGCTTCCGCCGCCAAGTAAGTCGGCAGCCGGTGGCTTCGATGTGGGCTACACCCCGTATGACTACTACGATCTGGGTAATTTCGACAGCCGCGCAGGAGATCAGACTTCAGGCACGGGCGCATTCATCCCGACCCGGTACGGAACAAAAGACGGACTGCTATTTGCCATTGAAAGGCTGAAGGCGAACGGACTCGAAATCTACGCCGATATCGTGCTAAATCATCGTTCAGGCGGAAACCTGGAGCCCAATATTTATGCGGAGTTCTACACGAATCCGGGCGGCGGGTCACTGTTCAGCCCCGATGGTGAAAACACCTTCACTGCTTTTCCGCTTACGCATGGTTCTGGCCGCATCGGCTGGGACATCGGCGACGGCAATGAGTTCTTCTTTCCGAATGCCGTTCACAATCAAAACAACACATCCGATTTTCTGAGCGGGAGTCAGCTTGCCGGGTTTCATCAGATGTATGTGAATGAATTCGGGTACACAAACGCGCTGCACACCGGTGCTGGTGATGTGCTTCCGGTGGGGGACAGCCTAATGGTTTGGGCCGACTGGCTCACCGAAACACTCGATCTCGACGGCTATCGCTTCGATTTTGTTAAGGGTATTCATCCGGAGTACTTCAAGGCATTTATGAGTTATGGAAACATGCAGGGCAAGTTTCATGTGCATGAGCTGTTCGACGGCAGCATCGACCGTAAGGTAGATTATCTCACGATGCTCAATACGACAGACTCACCGTTCAGCCCGTCGCAGCCTGCTCCGTCGGAGGCCGCCATCTTTGACTTCAATATGAGGTTTGCCTACAAAGCCATGAGCGACGGTGGTAACAGCTACGATATTCGCGAGTGGCATAACAGCGGGCTGCACAACCGTTTCGGGATTCCGTTCGAGCAGATTGTTACATTCGTGGATAACCACGACTTCGACCGCACAGACTTCAATGGGGAAGTAAATCAGCCCGGCCACAGTCCGGTGGTAAACAACAAGATGCTCGCCTATGCGCACATGCTCACACATCCCGGCTATGCACAGGTTTGGTACCGCGATTACTTCAGCTACGGCCTGACTGACGAGATCAACCTGCTGCTTCAAATCAGAAATCAGTTTGGAAGCGGAACCTACAAGGCACTGACCCGACCGGGTGAAGGCGGTGGGAATCCGTTCTGGCCCGGAAATGCCGAAGATGATCCGCGTCATGTTTATGTAGCAGAAAGGGGCGGCACAGGCGGTGATACCGGTCTGATTGTAGCAATCAACAAGCACTCCGAGTTCAATATCGATGTCTGGGTGGATACACAGTGGCCGGAGCGCGAGCTGTATGATCTGACCGGAAATTTTGATGGAACCATTGAGGTTTTTGCAGACGGACGTGCCCTCATCCGCACCGAGCCTTCAAGTTATCATGTGTTTGTTCCCGTAGAGTTCGAGCTTGAGCAGCCGCCCGTGAATCTGGCCCTGCTTGAAATATCTGAACCTGCCGGAACCCGTTTCATAGGTGAGTCGGTAACGCCGGAAGTCATTATCGAAAATGAATCTTTATTTAGTCAGCAGGGAGTAGCCGTTACATTCACCATCACGCTTGGCGGCGATACGGTGTATGAAGATGAAGTTATGTTGGAGTCTATTTCGGCTGGAAGCATCCGGAATCTCACGTTCTCAAGCCTGGAATTTGCCGTCCCGGGAACCTACACAGCACGGGCAGAAATAGACTTTGATGCCGATCAAAATCCGGGCGACGATATCATAGAAACAGAATTCACCGTAGTTGATCCGGATGAGGCAACCGCTTTCCGTATCGACGGCGTCATAAATGAACCACAGTACGTTCTGATGGCCAATAAGGCCAACGATAACTCGGGCTTTGGTCCGAACAAAGATGTGCGCGCTATCTACTATTTCGCCGACGCAGATTCGCTCTACATCGGAATTGAGGGAGAAATGGTTATTGGTGATAACGACGGCATCGGCCTGTTCCTCGACTTCGACGAGCTTGACGGACATCCGGCAGGGTCGCCATTGGGTGGTGTGCCGGGTGCGACCTCCTTCCTGAACTCGACCGAGCCGGGAAGCCAGGATTTCGCTATGGACTTTGAAGTCGATTACGGTTTCGTCTGGATCGGTGCTCAAAACCGGGTGCTTATGTCCGTTGCTGATTACACTGGTGAGGAAAAGGATGGCTTCGTAGTTCTTCCGGCAGGAAGCAGCCCATCGCCTAACGGTCAAACCGGTATCGGTCCGGCCGAGTCAGGAATCTTTCCACAAAACAGCATTCGCTACGCCATGAGAAACGACGGGAGTGACAGGCACGGAATTGAGATGGCTCTTTCGCTTTCGGATCTTGGCGTTGGTCAGGGCAGCTTCAGGGCGTTCGCCTTTATCGTTTCGGGCACGGCGTACTTTTCGAACGTGCTTCTTCCGGGTGACGCCGTGGGTGATGCAGACGATTTTGGAAACTTTGGCTTCGGAGTGGATTTCGGAGCCGTTGATGGCGGACCTTTCCATACGGAGTGGTTCGGGCTTAGCGATGTGGTAAGCATCGGTAATGAAAGCTCTGAGCTGCCGGCCCGGGTGACGCTCAGTCAGAATTACCCGAATCCGTTTAACCCGGTAACCAACATTCGCTACGCCGTGCCCGAAGCGGGTCAGGTTACGCTCGAGGTCTACAATGTGCTGGGCCAGCGCGTCGCGGTGTTGGTCAACGAGGCGATACAGCCAGGAACGCACACCATTTCGTTTGATGCCAGCCGTCTTGCCAGCGGCGTTTACATGTACCGCCTGAACACGAATGGTCAGGTGCTCACGCGTAAAATGACCCTGGTGAAGTAACTGAATACTGTTTTTTTTGAGTTGCTATGAGACAGATAGAGCCGGAGTCCGGATACACAGGTATTCCGGGCTTCGGCTTGTTTGTTTTACGGGCTCCGCTCAGAAATCAGATCCCGGAGCAACTCTTCCCAAAGGAAGTTTGCAATCAGCTCAGCGCCCTCTTCGTTCGGGTGCGTATCTCTCGTAATGGTGATGCGGTCGAAATCGCCATCAACAAAAGAGGAAAGTGAAGGAGTAATATCGGCATACGGAATTTCGTAGGATGACAAGATACCGGGCAGCTCGTTAAAAACGGCTCTGTTCACGCCCTGCAGGTTCTCATCGAACAAGTAGCCAGTTGTTCCAACCCAGAGGGGTACATCCATCCCATCGGCTATTTCGGAAAGCTTGCCGTAAAGCTTGTTTGCCAGGGTGATGGCGTATTCGTTGTATTCTTCCTCGAATTCATATTCAGGCAGCCGCGGGAGGGCAGGGTCGGCATTGTCGCCATAGATGACATCATCAAAAAAGACGCGGCTCCAAAGCAGATTCTGGAAAAAACTGAACAGCCTGCTTCGTTCCTGAAGAAATTTCCAGGTCCGGCTGTTGTCGAATCGTGCCTTTACCGGATGTTCGGTCCAGCGAAGTGAGGCGCTGAGTGATGAGTCTGATTCGGCTACATAAAGGTTTTTTGCCAGCATTCGCAGGAAGTCGTCGTAGTTATGCAGTATGATGATACCTTCAACAGGCCATTCATCGCCAAGCTCTTCAAGCTGAGCCACCCAGTCGGCAAAGCCGGTGCCGCCTACACCAGCATTGATGAACTCCACGCCGGCAGCGGGAAGCTGTTCGGCAGCCAGCTCATTTAGTCTGCTGGTGATGGTGTACTCTTCCTCCAGCAGGAGTCCGAATGTGAAGGAATCACCCAGAACAAAAATGGAGCTTCTATCAGAGTTCGGAGCATCGCCCCTCGTTCGGTATTCAGAAATGCGTTTGTGCGTGCGCCGGTAGTCGAGGGTGTAGAGAGCATTGGCTGAGGCACGGTTCATCATAAAACCGCGCTCGTGCATCTCCAGCCAGGTGCTTTTTACAGGAGCCTGGTTAGTAAATCGCAAATAGCCCTCGGCAACTAAAAAAGCAAGAAAAACGGACAGCAAAAAAGCGATGAGGCTAAACAGGACGTTTTTCATCCCAAAAAATCTAAATCAAAAAAAGTGGGCTGAAATATAGCATGTCAAAAGCATAGTTGTTTGTTCAATTCCAATGTCGTGCAGAGAGCGTTTTTTGATAGATCCGATTCCGGTTTCCCCGACCCCAAATTGGGGGCAATTGGTAATGCTTCTGCATGACTGAAAGTAATCGCTACAAGCTGGCTGCTGAGTTGCTGTTCTCGATTATCGAAAAGTAGTCAAACAGAATTTTTCACTCTCAGATAAGACGATGGTTTAGATCATTTCATGAATGATTTTGGTGGGGAGTCGGGTTTAGAACGGACATCATACACGTATCGTAATCGGTTAATTCATGTCGAAACCCATACTTGAGTCGCTGGACGGCGACCGGCGCAAAACCAGCACTCATTGTCATTTTGTAAACGCTGATCAGCTCAACCGAGGTCACTTTCCTGATGAAGTGAAAGCGGGTGAAACCAGCCTTGTTTTCTGCGAGTCAGCTATTGATATGAAGCGGCTTCCGTTTCACCAGAAGAAGGTTGTTTACACCTGGAGTGCTCAGCGTCATTTTGCGAAAGAGTGTGAAGAAGCGGGATTTCATATTGTTTACCTGAAGGGTGATGAGACGGCATCAGCCCAAATCAAGAGTTTACTGAGCGAAGGCCGCGATGACATCACCCTTTCCTACATGAAGCCTGCCGAGTGGGATCTGCGCCACGAGCTGCGCGACTTTCCCGAAAGTCTCAAAAACCGTATGAAGGAGTATCCGAACACCTTTTTTTTGTCGGATCCTGAAGAGTGGAAAAAGAAAATCGCCGGCGGTTACCTGATGGAGTATTTCTACAGAGAGATGCGAAAGCGAACCGGCTATCTGATGAAGGATGGAAAGCCGGAGGGTGGTGATTGGAATTACGACAAGGAAAACCGGAAGAAGCTGCCGAAAAATAATCAGCCGCCGGCGCCGGTCAGCTTTCGCCCCGATGATATTACGAAAGAGGTGATGGAGGAGGTCATCCGCGACTTCAAAGAGAACTGGGGAGAGACCGATGGTTTTAACTATGCGGTCACGAGGGAAGAGGCGCTGAGGGCAACCCGCGATTTCTTCGATAAGCGTTTCCGTGATTTTGGTCCGTATGAAGACGCGATGGCCGTCGGTGAGTACACGATTTACCACTCCACGCTTTCGATTTACATGAACAACGGCCTGATTACGGCCGAGGAATTATGCGAAAGGGCGATTGAGGCCTGGGAAGCGGGAGAGGCGCCTATTAACTCGGTTGAAGGCTATGTGCGGCAGATTATCGGCTGGCGGGAGTATATCCGCAATTATTATGAGGCGATGATGCCGGACGTCCGGGAGGCGAACACGTTTGGCTTCAAAAACGCCATTCCCGAAGCCTACTGGACGGGCGATACCAAAATGAAGTGCATCAGCGAGTGCGTGAAGCCGGTGCAGGAAACGGGCTACTCGCACCACATCCCGAGATTGATGGTGCTGAGCAACTACTCTAACCTGACTGAAACCGATCCGCGCGAGCTGTTGAAGTGGTTTCACTACGGGTATCTCGATGCATGGGAGTGGGTGGTGCTGCCAAACGTGCTGGGCATGAGCACCTTCGCGGATGGCGGTGTGCTGGCTTCAAAGCCGTATGTATCGAGTGGCAACTACATCAACAAGATGAGTGACTACTGCAAAAACTGCCACTACTCGGTAAGCAAAAAGACGGGAGAAAAAGCATGTCCCTTCAACTACCTGTACTGGAACTTCGTGGACAAACACCGCGAAGCCTTCGAAGAAAACGGCCGCGTTTCCTTTATGATCAACATGCTTAACAAAAAAAGTAATGAAGAACTCACCGAAATCCGTGAAAGCTCGGAAAAATACATCGATGCGCTCGCCCGCTAGGATGGGGAGGACGCAGATTAGCGCAGATTATACCGCAGATTAACGCAGATTTAAATGTTGTTTACGATACGTTTGATACCATGTCTCATATTTTTAACATTGAAGTTTAAAAGCAGTCCAAGTTTAAAATTGCCAAGTTTCAGATACGTAAGTAGTTGAGCAAAATGGGCGTCAGTAAAATCTTCAACTGACTTTAATTCAAGAACTATTTTTTTGTTAACGATGATATCAGCTTTATACGCATTTTCGACAATCAGGTCTTTGTATTTTATTGGCATAAGTACCTCTACGTCGACTTCTAAATCATGTTTAAGAAGCTCATAAGTCAGGCATTTTTGGTATGTAGATTCCAGCATTCCAGGCCCGAGTTTACCGTGAACTTCATAACAGGCTCCTATAATTTTATATGAAATCTGATTTTCGGTCATTACTGTATAATGATTGTTTTTTCAGTTGTATTTGTTGGAAGAGTCGGAATAAACTAAAACCTTACACTTATTTGCGGGAATCTGCGGTATAATCCGCGTTCCTTTGCGTCCTAACCATGAAAAACATCAACAGTAAACGAGTCTTTAAACGCAACAGTAACGATCCAAATCCGGAGGGCGAGTACGTCCTGTACTGGATGCAGATAAACCGGCGGTTTCACTACAATTTTGCTTTGGAATATGCCGTGGCGTGGGCGAACAAGCTCGGAAAGCCGCTGTTGGTTTATGAGGGGCTTTCGTGTGATTACCCCTGGCGTACCGATCGCTCGCACTGGTTTATCATGCAGGGGATGGAGGAGCACCGAGAGTTTGCCGACAAGCAGGAGATCAACTATTACGGATTTCTCGAGGAGAAGGCGGGCGAGTACCCGGAGCTGTTCAGCAAACTGGCTGAAAAAGCCTGTCTGGTCGTGACCGATGAGTATCCCGTTTTCATCATGCGTGAGCGAAACGAAAGCATCCCGCAAAAGCTGGAGATCCCGTACATCACCGTAGACTCCAACGGCATCATCCCACTTGGTGTGAGTGATAAGGCACCCTATTCGGCTTATATTTTCCGCAAGACCATGCAGAAAAAATTTCGTGAGTGCTTCGAGTTGCCCCCCAAAGAAAATCCGCTGGATGAGCTCGAAAACAGAAGCCGGATTTCCATTCCGGAAGCCATCATCCAAAAATATCCGGACGCCCAAAAAGCCGGCCGTTTCACCAAAGAGTGGTTGTCGACCATAGATGTAAATCACGACGTGAAACCGATACAGATGGAAGGAACCCGTGCTGCCGGACTCGAGCGTATGAATCAGTTTCTGGAGTTCGATCTCAAAGCGTACGACAATGACCGGAATGATCCTGACAAGGAGGGGACAAGCCGATTGAGTCCGTGGCTGCATTTCGGGAAAATAAGCGAGCACGAGGTGGTTGACCACTGCCTGAGACGTCAGCCGCGCGACTGGAGCCGTGATGAGCTCGCACCTCAGGCAGGAAAACGTGACGGATTTTTCGGCGGGGAAACGGGAATCGAAGCCTATCTGGATGAGGTCATTACCTGGCGCGAAGTCGGTTTTCACTTTGCCCATCACACCCCGGATTACGACAAATTTGAATCCCTGCCCGACTGGGCGCAGGAAACGCTCGAAGAGCATGAGGCTGACGAAAGGCCTTACATTTACAGCTATGAGCAATTAGCCAACTCCGAAACCGAGGACGACATCTGGAATGCGGCTCAGCGTCAGCTGGTCCGTGAGGGGCGAATTCATAACTACCTGAGGATGCTTTGGGGTAAAAAAGTGCTTCAGTGGACGCCGGATGTCCGCACGGCCCTTCAGTATCTCATCGATCTCAACAACACCTACGCCATCGACGGGCGCGACCCCAACAGCTATTCCGGCATATTCTGGATTTTCGGCCGTTTCGACCGCGCCTGGGGCCCGGAGCGAAAAATCTATGGCAAGGTCCGCTACATGACCAGCGACAGCACGCGCAAAAAAGTAAAGCTGAAGGAGTATCTGGAGAAGTTCGGCCGGTAGGATTCACCTACTCTTCGGAAGGCTCAAGTACAAAGATTTCGGGAAGCCTGTCCTGCCGGTTCAGCATCTGAACGTGTAGTTCGCCGTTTCGGAGCGTTAGGCGGGCATTCCCGACTTCATCTCCGCCCTCGGTCAGAATCCGTATTTCCATCGCGTTGGCCACAAAGGCTCCGTTGAAAAAGTAACGTGATGCCGGATTTGTTTCATCACCCGGCCCGGTTCGCTGCTGATAATGAAGACGTCCGCTGATTTCATCACCCTCGCTTGCGTTGATTCGCATCACCGCATTTTCGTATTCGCTGTAGGTCGATGATGTCATCCATTCACCTTCAAAATCGGAGGCTTCAAAAGTAAGCTGTATCTCCGCCGCATCAATTTGGTCTGATTCTGAAGCGCATGAAGTGATGAAGAGCAGGGAGGAAAACATCAGAATGCAAAACATGCCAAAGTGAGATGGGGAGCTTTTTTCAAAAAGAAAATTCATGGAAGAGGTAGTTTTGTAAAATTCAAAAAGGCGTTATCAGCTAAAATAACAGCGATAGAGCTGTTTTGATTTCAGAATGAATGGAAAAATGTTATAAAAGATAAATGATGGCACGGTCAATTCACTGGCAGGGTTATACTTACCGAATACTTCATAAATAAATATGTGAATGCAGGCCTTGCGAATCAGCCTGTTTTGAGGGATAACAACCTTCAACCAATTGATAACCAACTAACTGAACAATTATGATTAAGCATTTATTGACACTCGGCCTTGCCGGCTCAATGCTGCTGTTTACAGCCTGTGAACAGGAAAACAGCTCTTCAAATAGCGACAACAACAATTCCAGCTTTAGCACCACAGAAACCAATACTCAATACCAACGGGTTCGGGTATCGGCCGTAGCCGAAGGGCTTGAAAATCCGTGGGCCGTGGCGTTTATGCCCGATGGCACCTATCTGGTAACTGAAAAGCCGGGCAGATTGCTTCATATTGATGGCGAAGATCGTCGTGAAATTGGCGGACTGCCGGAAATCCAGGCATTTCGTCAGGGCGGACTTCTGGATGTAGTGCTTCATCCTGATTATGAGGATAACGGATGGATTTACTTCACCTATTCCAAGCCAAACGGAAGCGACGAGACCGCAACGGCCGTAGCCCGCGCGCGAATCAGCGATGGTGAGCTTACCGATATGGAAGAAATTTTCGTTCAGGACAGATACTCTGATCCGGGACGTCATTATGGTTCGCGAATTGCGTGGACGAATGATGGCTACATGCTTGTATCAATCGGTGACCGTGGCTCCAATCCGCCGAGAGCGCAGGACACGCGTGACCATGCCGGAACCCTGCTTCGCCTTAACTACGACGGAAGCGTGCCGGATGACAATCCGTTCGTTGGCAATGATGATTTCCACCCTGAGATCTTTTCATACGGCCACCGCAATATCCAGGGACTTGTAGTAGATCCTGAGACAAACGAAATCTGGGCTACCGACCATGGACCGAGAGGCGGCGACCTGCTGCAGCGCGTGGAAGCCGGGAACAACTACGGCTGGCCAATCGTAACCCAGGGCCTGGATTATCGCACGGAAGGCCCGTATGATGGTTTCGAAGCCCGCGAAATGGAAGGAGTCGCGCGTCATTTCCATGAGTTTCTGCCTACGCTTGCTCCATCAGGGCTGGCTTTGATTACTCATGCTAATTTTGGTAACTGGCAGGGCAACTTGCTGGCCGGTGGACTCCGCTCCCAGCGCATTCTCCGTATACTCACCAGCGATGATGAAGTTCTTCACATGGAAGAGTTATTCACCCAGGACTTTGGCAGAATCCGTGATGTGCGCCTGAGCCCTGAAGGCCATGTTTATATTCTCACAGACCACAGCGATGGCAAGCTGCTGCGTGTAGAAGCCATCGAACGCAGCTAATCAGTCTGTTTTACCGCAGCTGATTTTCATATTCAAAAAAAACTCCGTGCCTTATAAGGGTACGGAGTTTTTTTCGCTTAAAAGAAAAGTCCAAACGAAGGATCTAATTCGCTTTCATGTCGGCCATAACAAAACGAATATCCCCATAGGTAATGTCGGGACCCAGCTTCTCCTTAATTTCGCGGAGGAAGCCGCTGTCATCCTCTGAAATAGCTTGTCTGATGGCGGGTATCTTATCTGGGGCGACCATGTCCTCAAGCTCGAGCATGCCGCGCTCAACGTATACAGCTAGGTGAGATTCCACTGTAGAAGGCTTAATTTCCCGCTCGTGAGCGATTGCTTCAATCGACTTGCCTGACCGGTACATCTGCAGCGTGATATTGTTGCTGCTGTTCACGCCCGAGCCCTTCCGTGATGATGTTTTTTTCGACGATGATGATGATTTCCCCCTGCTCTTCGGTATCCTTTTCGGCTTGATGTGATTTTCCGTGCAGTAGCTTCGAATCACATCAATCATAGCCTGACCATACGAGCGGATCTTCTGAACGCCAAATCCGGAAATATGCTGAAGCGACTCCAAATCCTGCGGATAATAGGTCGCCAGCTCATTCAGGGTAGAGTCACTGAGCACAATGAAAGGAGCCACGCCGTTATTATCGGCAATGCGCTTCCTTTCGGCGCGAAGAAGCTCGAACAGACTGCGATCTACTTTCTCGTCCGACTCGGCCGTAACCTTACGCTCCGTGCGGGGCTTCAGGACTTTGAAGGTGGTATTACCGGAAATCAGACTGCGGCTTTTTTCGGTAAGCTTGTAAACCTGATGCGGGTTACCATCGCGGCGCAGATAGTTCTGAGCCGTGAGCTCATTGATCAGGTCTTTCCAGAAATCAGCCGTCTGATCACTGCCCGCTCCGTAAGTCGGCAAATCCTGCATCCAGAACTGTACTTTCTTGGACTTCGAGCCTTTCAGCAGAAGCGTTATGATCTCCGCCCCATACTGCTGACGAAGGCGCGCAACGGCCGAAAGAACCTTCTGAGCCTCAACCGTGTAATCGAAGGCGTCGTATTCATCGAGGCATACATCACAGTTCCCGCACGTATCCGGATGCGACTCGCCGAAATAGTTCATCAGGTACTGACGACGGCAGGTTTTGATTTCACAAAATTCCAGCATTTGCTCAAGCTTTTTGAGCATGATTTCGGTTTGGGCCTCATTACCGTCGATGGTCGCAAAATAGCGCAGGGTGCTCATATCCCCGTGGTTCAGGAAGAGCAGCGCGGTACTCGGTAGACCGTCACGTCCGGCACGACCCGTTTCCTGGTAGTAGCTTTCAATATTCTTTGGCATGTTCATATGCACCACGAAACGCACGTTGGATTTATCGATTCCCATACCGAACGCAATGGTCGCCACGATGATGGGCACTTCATCCTTAAGGAACAATTCCTGGGTTCTGGCACGCTTGTCCGGTGCTAGTCCGGCATGATACGGAAGCGCGTTGAAGCCCTCTTCCTTCAGCTTTGCGGCCAAATCTTCGGTGCTGCTGCGCTTCAGCGTATAGATGATGCCGGATTCTTTTTTGAAGGTATTCAAAAATTCAATCAACTCGTCAAAATCGTCTTTGGCCTGACGCACTTCATAGCGAATATTGCTTCGGTTGAAGCTCGACACCAACGTTTCAGGCTTATTAAGCTGAAGCTTATCTACAATATCGGCGCGGGTTGTGTTATCCGCACTGGCCGTAAGCGCAATCACCGGAACCTTGGGATATTTTTTCTTGAGCTGTGAAAGCTGAAGGTAGTCGGGCCTGAAGTCGTGCCCCCAGTGTGAAACACAGTGCGCCTCATCGATTGCAAAAAGGCTGATATCACCCTTCCCGTACGGACTTTTGAAAAATGAGTCTCGCCCTTTAAAGCGTTCGGGAGCCATGTAGAGAATCTTGGTTTCGCCTCTCTTCAGCTTTTCGGTAACCTTCCACTGCTCAGCCGGGCTCATAGAGGAGTTGAGGTAGTCCGCTGAGATACCGTTGGCCCGAAGCGCATCGACCTGATCCTTCATTAGCGCGATAAGAGGTGATACGACTACAGTGAGGCCGGGCAGCAGCAGTGCCGGAATTTGATAACAGAGTGATTTTCCCCCGCCGGTTGGCATCAGGGTGAAGACATCCTTGCCTTCAAGAATGGAGTCGATTGCTTTTTTCTGGTTCGGCCGGAAAGCGTCGTAGCCGAAGTACTGTTTAAGTACGGATTCTGGAGTCTGTGTTTTCATGATTGCGAAAGTACGTTTTCTTCGTGAGAGTCGCCACAACAGAAATCCTTACAGATATAATTCAGATTGATCTGAAAAGTCATTTCCATCCGAACCGTAGTCGAGAGATTCGGCATTTTCTAAGCAGAGACATATATGAAAGGAAACGCCTGCATAAGGCAGGTGCAGAGGCGTTTTGATTGCTTCGCAGATTAAACCTGGAGTGTGTAAGGATGAATATATACCTGAGCAGAAGACCCCGCCAGAAATGCGAATACCACTGTGCCTCTAAGAAAGGGATGCATCAATTGCCACTGTACTAACCTCAACCAAAATTCTACACTTGAACTAAACAACTACAACCGTATCTGGGCACCAACACATTGGTTATTGCTTATTGGTTATTGCTCATGATTACTCATTTTGGGAATTTTGAAGAAAATGTGAATTAAGGGAATGATGGTAATAGGCTGGCTGTTGCTACATAGTTAGAATACTTAATTGTGACGGTTGCGATTACCCGGCTTCGCTTTAGGGAGCGTTGCAAAATTGAATTTGAGGGTTCGGTTTTATCGGCCAAACAATTATATTCACCCAGATTTTTAAATTACCCATAGTTTATTGATATGCTTGACACAGACTTAACATCAAAGCTTAAGGCACTTGCAAAAGATGATTCCGCATTTAGCGAACTCAAGGCATTGTTTGAGGCAAAAGCTGAAGAGGCAGAGACCTACAAAAAATATCTCGATTTGCTCGAGTCGGCCGTACGTAACGACTACGATTCTATCATCGTAACCGATATGGAGCTCGATAATCCCGGCCCGCGTATCGCATACGTAAACGATGGGTTTGAAAAAATGACCGGCTATTCCCGGGAAGAAGTCGTAGGCAAAACGCCCCGGATGCTACAGGGCGAAAAAACAGATCGTAAAACGCTCGACCGTCTCCGCGACAATTTAACCAAGGGCAATTCCTTTTTTGGTCAGACTGTAAACTACCGCAAAGACGGCTCAGAATACATCAACCAGTGGGATATCCATCCGCTAACTGATAAAAACGGCAAGATTACCCACTGGGTTTCTTACCAGCACGACATCACCGAGCGCAAGCGTTCCGAGAAGAAGATCATGGACAGCAATGCTGATTTCGATGATCTGTTCGAAGAGTCCAAGAAATCATACGTTGACCTTCTGGAAGACGGTACTGTTAAGGATAGTAACAAGGCCTTCCGCCAAATGATCGGCTACGAAAACGAAGAGCTGGTTAACAGCAAAATCTGGGAATTCACCCCTTCTAATTCTGTAGCGAATGTAAAGGCTGTTTTCAGCGAGGGGCTGCAGGATCATATAGATCAGGACAAATCCTTTAAGGTGATGTTCCGCCGCAAAAATGGCATGCCGGTACAGGCAGAAATCAAGCTCAAAAAGATTTCAGCCGACGGGCAGAAAGTGATTCGTGCGACCGTTTCCAATGCAGGCATGAGAAAAAACGTGCTTGAGATTCTTAAGAAGCGCAACACCGGTTTTGATAAGATTTTTGACCGCAAAAACGACTTCACCTACGGTTTTAACCTTGGTGAGGACAACCTCCCGAACGTTCGCTGGATATCTGACGGCTTCACCGCTCTCACCGGTTATGATCCCGAAGAGTGCAAGGGTGATGGCGCCTTTGCCAAAATCATCCACGCGGACGATATCGCCAAGGTGAAAGATCACTATGCGAAAGTGAAAAGCGGCGTGTCGGCAACCCACACCTTCCGCATCACCACAAAAGATGGTGAAGTGAAGCGCGTAATGGACTACTCCAAAGCCAATGCAGAGTCAGACGGAGAGTTCAAAGGCTCGTTTGTGGCTGCCAATATGGAAGATCTGAAGACGGTTTAGAACGCAGGCAGTTCACCGGAATTAAATTAAAAAGCCCGCCCTGACGCAATTTCAGGGCGGGCTTTTTTCGTCTGTGGAAATATCAGATTAAACGCTGAGCCTGCTGTTTCCGCTGCTGATCCGGAATAAGGGTTTGAAGACATCATCTGGTAAAAAGCTGATGTCCATAGCGTATTGTGATGGGCTGTTGGGATCGACGACCACGGTGATTGTATTCGGAATGTCGGTGTAAAGGCTTGGGTCGCGTCTCAGCTCTTCCGACTTGAACTGCCGGGTGATGCCGTCGGTAACTACTTTTGAGGTGATGATGTAGCTCGTGGTTTTGCTATTGCCCCTGCGCCTGCTTTTTACGCCGGTGAATTCCGTCTCGATTGCCTTGCCAAACATCGCCAAATGTTCAGCATGAGCCTTCTTTTTATTCAGCTGAATCTGATTTCCCGCAAAAAATGCAATTCCAAAAACTCCGAGTAGTCCGAGTATAGTCGTAAACCCGTACAGCCCGAAAAAGGTGTTGAGTCTAGCGTTCTCTGGTGAGTCAGGGTGATAGATAACCTCTACGCGATCACCAACAATCTGAGAGGGATTCGATGATGAGGTGTTGCTCCAAAACTCAACCTCCCGGCCGGAAGCCGTAGAAAAGCGGACAACAGCCGTGTAGTGGGTGGTGCCGTCCCGGACGGATTCGTTAAACCGTATGATTTCCCCGTCTGTAATTTCCGAAGTCTCGAGAAACTCATTCGTGTCAGTCCAGAAATAGTACGCTCCGGCCAGGCACGCCAGAACGACTACTATATTGATGGTTCTGAGCATCATGTTGTTGCTCATGTCATAGGAAACACCGATTCCCGAAGCAGATCTTGAGTTCATATAAAGTAAACAGGCAAAAGTTGAGAGTAAAAGTCACATACAGGAATAAGCGTAAAAACCAGCTGGTTTGTGCCACTGATTTTTGTTGATGCTGTTAAATCAGTCTCATGCACTGTCGTCCGGGGAAAGACAATTCAAGCTTCCATGTAACTTTCAAAGACCCCGAATGGGG
>JAIUMA010000044.1 GCA_022565795.1 Balneolia bacterium | reverse complement strand
GCTTGAGCAGGCCTTCCATCACGCTTAGCGGCATGGTTGCAACATCAGCGCCCAGACGCGCGCACTCCACAACGTGCATCGGGTGGCGAATACTGGCTGCGAGCACTTCGGTCTGGAAGCTGTAGTTCGTGTAGATAGTAACGATGTCTTCAATAAGCTGCAGCCCGTCGGTCGAAATATCGTCGAGGCGGCCAAGGAAAGGCGAGATGTATGACGCACCGGCTTTTGCAGCAATAAGCGCCTGAGTGGAAGAGAAACAGAGTGTACAATTCGTGCGGATGCCTTCTTCAGAAAATGTCTTGATGGCCTTGATACCGTCTTTAATAAGAGGAATTTTTACAACGACGTTGTCGGCAATTCCGGCTAGACGACGGCCTTCTTCAACCATTTCGTCGTATGTGGTTGAAACTACCTCGGCGGATACATCACCCTCTACCATTTCACAGATTTTGGCAACGTGTCCTTCAAAATCCCGCACGCCAACCTTTGCACACAGCGATGGATTCGTTGTTACACCATCAAGTACGCCCATTGCTTCGGCTTCTTTAATTTCATTCAGATCTGCGCTGTCAATAAAAAATTTCATATCAGAGTCTTGTTTCTTTTGGTTATAGGTTGTCGACTTTGGGAGCATATGCAACTATAATAGCCAAACTTTGGTTTTGCTTCAAATATATCATTTTAGCCCGTTAATTACCCGGTGTAAAATGTTATAAAGCATCTATTATGCACCGAACAGAAGTGATAGATTTACGTCTAATTCATAATGCATAACTCACTTTTCACATTCATCTCTTTTTCTTCGACACGTGTACCGATTACTACTTCCTCTATTCCTGATTTTTATTCTAATTGCCTGCTCCCGTGAGAGTTCAAACCAACAGGGCGGCGGATTCGACAGAAGCCAGTTCCAGCGCGGAACCAGCGTTCAGGTTATGGATATTCAGCGCAGCTCTATCTCTGATGTTGTTCGTGCTTATGGCAATATTCAGTCTCAGGATCAGGTTCGTATTTCCCCGCAAATTTCAGAGCGTGTGAGCCGTATACATGCCGACCTTGGTGATACTGTACGTGTAGGCACGCTGCTTGCAGAGCTCCGCGATGTAAACTTTGTAGACCAGGTTCGCCGCGATGAATCTCAGGTACAGCAGGCGCGCTCAGCAGTTGTGCGTGACAGCCTGGAGTTCTCCCGCGCTCAATCACTTTTCGAACGCAACCTTGCCAGCAGCTCTGAGCTGGAGAACGCCCGCGTCGGCTATCAGACCAGTGTATCGCAGTATGAATCTGCCCGCGCAGCCCTTACTCAAAGCCGTGAAAACCTCCAGTTCACCCTGGTGCGTTCTCCGGTAGATGGTGTAATTACCAGCCGAAACATTAGTCCTGGTGATCTGGCCAGCACCGGAAACATTATGTTTGAGATATCTAATCTCATGGGTTATGAAATGCGTCTTTTCCTTCCCCTGGCCGACCGCCGCAAGGTACGTCCTAATCATGAAGTTAACATTCGACTCACAGGCGAGCAGCACCACTCGGCGCGGGGTATGGTTACAAGAATCAGTCCGGGCGTTGACCCGGTTACAGGTTTGGCTGAAGTTGTTGTGAGCCTGACTGATACTGATTCCTTAATCCTCCCAGGCAGTTTAGGTGAAGCCTCGGTTATCGTGCAGACTAACCCGGAGTCGATTGTAGTGCCCCGAAATGCTTTGGTTGAAAATGTACAGACTGTTCTCGACCCGGAAACTAATACCATTCGCATCAACCGTGGATACAATGCCTTTGTTGCACAGGGAGACTCAGTTGCAGTACTCCGTGAACTGGAACTTGGCCTGCAGCAGGGCGATCGTATTGAGGTGCTTTCCGGACTATCTGAAGGCGACAGACTCATTATTACAGGTCAGGGTGGTCTTGAGAACAACTCACGAATAAACGTGGCTGGCACGCGCCAAAGACCTACGCAAGGTGATATCCCTATTTCAGAGAATGGTGAGGGTGAACGTCAGCAAGGCCAGCAGCAGTCAGAATCTGCTAACGCCACTGCAGTCTCCGACACTTCATCAAACGATTCAGGCGAATAAGCCAATTAAACTGAATAAATTCACCTGAACTGACCATGAAGCAACTTCCCAAAATAGCCGTTGACCGCCCCGTCACCTTTCTGATGCTCGCCCTTGTGGTAATTGGTTTCGGACTTTTCGGCCTTTCACGTCTCAGCCTCAATCTTTACCCCGATGTTTCCTTCCCGACCATCACCGTGTATACAACCTACGATGGAGTAGCCCCAGAGGACATCGAAACCCTTATCAGCCGCCCTCTTGAGGAGCAGGTTGGCGGCATTAGCGGCCTTCGCCGCGTACGCTCGCTTTCGAGCCAGGGCTCTTCGGTTATCAAGCTTTATTTTAACTGGGGTACGGATTTATTCCAGGCCCAAAACGATGTCCGAAAACAGGTCGACTTTGCCAGACGGATTATACCTAATGATGCCGATCAGCCTATCATTTTTGCGTATGACCCTAATCAGGAGCCCGTTATGCTACTCACGCTGCGTTCCAATACACGCAGTTCAGTCGAGCTCCGGACCTTTGCAACACAGCAGCTCGAACAACGCTTTGAGCGCATCCCCGGTGTAGCTTCTGCTGAGACCTCAGGTGGCCTGGAGCGGCAGATAAACGTATGGATGAATACCGATGCAATTTTAGCCAACAATCTGGATATTGGATCCGTAGCTCAGCGCCTCAGACAGGAAAACGTTCAGGTTCCGGCTGGTGAGCTAATCGAGGGCCGCATGGTCTATTCGCTTCGTACTACCGGCGAATTTCAGAATATTGAGGAAATCCGCGATGCAATTGTTGCCGTTCGAGACGGCGAGCCGGTCAGGCTGAGGAACATAGCCGATATCGAGGACGGTGTCCGCCAGCCCATCGGGAACGTGCGGGTGCAGGGTGAGGAAGGCGTCATCCTGAATATCTACAGACAGAGTGATGTCAACATTGTAAACACGGCAGCGAACATCAGAGCCGAACTGGAAAACATCCGAAGAACGCTCCCAGCCGGTGTCCATCTTGACGTTTTGACCGACCGATCCGAGTTTATTGAGCTCTCCATCAGAAACATTTACATCACAGCGCTTATTGCCATAGGCCTTGTTGTACTGATACTTTTGCTCTTTTTACGAAGCTTCAGAACGGCACTCATTGTGGCCATCTCTATTCCGGTTTCCATTATCGCTACGTTCAGCATAATGGATTTCGGCAATGTGACGCTAAACGTGATTTCACTATCCGGATTAACGCTTGCCGTTGGTCTCGTAGTTGACAACGCCGTAGTTGTTCTTGAAAACATCTTCCGTTTCAGGGAAGATAAATACAACGGTGATGATGCATCGATTAAAGGGGCTCAGGAGGTGGCCGGCCCGATTATCGTTTCCACGCTTACTACCGTAGTTGTATTCCTTCCAATACTTTTTGTACCGGGTATTGCCGGATTCCTGTTCCGTGATCTCGCACTTACCATTTCGTTCGCACTTGGTGTTTCCACGGTCGTCGCGCTTACCCTCATCCCTTTGATGACATCGCGGCTTTTCAAACCGAAACAAGAAAACTTAGACCTACAGGTTGATTCGGAAGACTCTTTATCCTCAGATAGCGGCAACAATGAACCGGACTTCAATTCAAGTAAAGGCAACTTTTTCAATCGCCTCATAGACTGGTATTCCGGCACATTAGAAAAGCTGCTGCCCAAAAGCGGGCTGGTAGTCGGGATAGCGGTCCTGTTCCTGATTTTAACGACTCCCCTGCTCTTCCGACTCGGAGGTGAGTTTTTCCCCCAGGTAGATGAAAACGCATTCGTAATAGAGCTAACGCGTGAAGCCGGCGTGAACCTTTTTGAACTTGAAGAGTCCTTCAAGCAGGCAGAAAACATCATAATGGAAACGGTGCCCGAGGCACGGCTTATTGTTTCTGATTACGGTGATAAACGCGGTGTGGAAGGTGCGGAGTTTCCCGGTGGATTCCGTGGCGTTATCCGAGTAGAGCTTATTTCTTCACGTGAGCGTTCTCGGGGTCAGTCAGAGATTGTTGCAGCTCTTCTTGAAGACCTCCAGTCCGTTCCGGGGGCAACCACGCGTGAACTGCGCGAAAACCCGCTAAATCCGGATGGTGATGATGGCCTTATCGTTAATCTTTACGGCTTCGACCTTTCGGCAAAGCAGGAGCTTAGGGCCGGCGTAATCGACGCCATGACCAGCATCGATGGAATTGTATCGGCCTCCTCTTCGGCAGATGAAGGAAGGCCGGAAATCCGCGTGGTGATGGACAGGGAGCGCATCAGCCGAAACGGACTTTCAACCGCTCAGGTGGCGAATGCTCTGAGCGACGCGGTTCGCGGAAATGCAGCAACAAACTTCATCGATGAAGGGCTTCAGTTTGAGGTCAACATTCAGCTTGCCGCCGATCAAAAAGCAACGACTGAGGATTTGGAGCGGATTCAAATCAGAACCGATGCCGGAACCTGGATGCCGCTGGCAAACCTTGTCCGCATTGAGCGCTACACCGGACCTTCAAACATTCTCCGCATTAATCAGGAGCGCGTAACCGAGATTCAGGCCGACCTGGCCGGGCTTGACCTGCGCACGGCCTCCAACCTGGTTGATGAGCGCCTCTCTCAAATTCAGTTTCCGGATGGCTACCGCTATGAAATTGGCGGAACAGCTGAAGAGCAGCGCACATCATACATCTACCTGCTCATCGCCTTTATGGTAGCCGCAACGCTTGCTTATATGGTGATGGCATCCCAGTTCGAGAGTCTGCTCGAGCCATTCATCATTATCTTTACTATACCTTTGGCTTTGTCGGGCGTAATTTTTGTACTTGCCCTCACCGGCACGCCCATAAGCGTTACGGCCTTAATTGGTCTTATTCTGCTTTCCGGTATTGTGGTGAACAACGGTATCGTAATGATTGACTACATCAAAATACTTCAGGCACGTGGCATAAAGAAAGAGATGGCGATTGTTACCGGTGCTGGCCGCAGACTCCGCCCTATTATAATGACGGCCGCCACGACCATTCTCTGTATGATTCCACTCGCATTTGAGCTTGGCGAAGGTGCGGAAACCTGGAGTCCTATGGCTCGAACCGTAATTGGCGGATTAACTGCATCAACAATTTTGATGCTTTTCTTCGTGCCTTGTCTATACTATCTGTTCAGCAAACTACTCGAACGATTCGGCTTTAGCACCGTAAATAAAGTAGATCCGCTCGCTGAAGCATAACTATCTGAAACACCTGAACTATGGATACAAAAGGAATTATTTACCGACTGCTGCGCCGCCCGATTACGGTTGCGATGGCAACCATTCTGATTTTGGGATTCGGGCTTTTTTCGCTCAATAATCTTAAAATTACGCTCATGCCGGAGATTAATATTCCGGTAGTTGCCATATCAACCAATTATCGGGATGTAGCGCCAGAAGACATCAAACAAATCCTGGCCATTCCGATTGAAAACGCAGTTGCCTCTATAGACGGTGTAGACCGGATCGAGACTACGGCCCGAAAAGGCGGTGCATTTATCATTATGCGCCTAAAGCCGGGTACCAACGCACAACGCGTTGAAAACGATGCCCGTGAGGCCATCGACAGGATTCGGGCTAATATCCCACGCGAGGCTTCTCAGCCGCTCATCTTCCAGTTTGATCCCGAGCGGAGGCCAATAATGAGCCTGAGCGTTGCTGCCGCCAACCGTGGCCTTGACGAGTTGCGGCAAATCAGCATTGAGATGATTGAGCCCACGTTCGAGCGAATTGAAGGCGTTGCCTCTGCTGAAACACAGGGCGGGCTTCAGCGGGCGATCTATGTGAACCTTGAGCCCGACAAAATGGCTCAACACCGCGTTATCCCGGCCGACGTTGAACAAGCGCTTCAGTCTAACAATGTTCAGGTTCCTATTGGGAATCTTGTTAGTGATCGGCGGAGCTACAGCATTCGGGCAGAGGCAATTTACCGTAACATCGACGAAGTAAACGATACTATTATTCGTATATCCGACAGTGGAGTACCCATACGGGTAAGCGATGTAGGGCAAGCGCTCGATACTTTTGTAGATATCACTACTATCGTGGAGGTTAACGGTCTCAACAGCGTTACGGTTGACATTCAAAAACAGTCTGATGCCAACACTCTTGACGTAGCCCAGGCTGTAATTGCTGCTATGAGCGATCTTGAGGAAATTCTTCCGCCGGGCATCACCCTGCAGGTTTTGAATAATGAAGGACAGTTCATTGAAAACTCGATTAACAACCTTACTCAATCGGCCATTGTTGCGCTAATTCTGGTAGCCATCATCCTGTTCATTTTTATGGGGAGCTATCGTGCAGCATCAGTGGTGGCATTCAGCATACCGATCTCCATGACCGCGACATTCGCGGCTATGTACTTCAGTGGGGTTACCCTCAACATCATCTCGATAACAGGGCTCGCTCTTGCCGTAGGACTGCTAGTCGACAACTCCATTGTGGTTCTTGATAACATTATATCAAAAATGGAAAAAGGCGAAGAGATCTTCACGGCCGTGCTGAACGGAACCAATGAAATGAAAGGTGCCCTGCTCGGATCGACTATGACCACCCTTGCCGTATTTGTGCCTATTTTCTTTATCAGCGGGTTTACAGGACAGATAGCAAAGGACCTGGCTCTTACGATTTCCTATGCCATATCGCTTTCTTTTCTTGCTTCAATTATCCTCATTCCCGTCTTTTCCTCACGTATTCTGCGTAAAGACAGCGTAAAAACTGACGGATTTATGTTCCGCTTTATACAGCGGCTTGAAGACAGGTACGAAAAAATTCTTCGCTGGCAGCTGCTCAACAAACGCTACACGCTTCTTGCTATCGTTGGCGTTCTTATTGGAATCGTGCTCCTTTTCAGAGCTGTACCTGGCGAGTTCTTTCCGGACAATGATACCGGAGAACTCATTGTTGATGTAACGCTTCCGCCCGGCGCTCAGCTAACGGATACAGCAAATACCCTGCGGGATATCACCAACAGGCTTCTCGAAGACGAGCGCGTCCAAACCACGGTGACATCAATAGGGCGCAGCGGCTGGAGACGCGAAAGCAATGCCGGCCGGGTTTCGGTCACCTTGGTTCCAACAAATCAGCGGTCACAATCAACGGATCAGATTTCCGCTGATTTACGCCGAGAGCTCGTTTATGATGAGACCAATATACGTGTTTTCGGGTCGGGCGGCGGTTTTGGCCCCGGCGGTCGCGGCGGAGGAGGCTTTGGAAGCGGAATGGGAAATATTACCGTTTCAATAATTGGACCTGATGTTGCTTTCCTGCAGGGTATCTCAGACCGAATCGAAAACGTAATGCTCCAGGACAGCATGGTTACCGCTGTTGACAACCAGCGCGTAGGTTCTCTCCCGGAAATCGTTTATCATCTCGACCGTGTGGCTTTGGGTCGGATGGGGTCATCATTTAATGAAGCGGCAAACAGCTTTAAAACACAAACTCGCGGGACTCAGGTTGGGTTTTACCGGGTTGACGGGCGAGAGTTCCCCATTGAGGTCCGACTGGAAGATCGACACAGGCGAGGGCTGGATAACCTTAACCGGATTCAGGTAGGGCGTGTAGATGAACAAAGCATTCCGGCTTACTCCGTTGGCTTTTTTGAACAGGTGGAAGGGTTTAATACCATTCGCCGGGTAGACCGCGAGACCCAGCTCGACGTTAGTATTCGCGTTGAAGGAAATGCTGCGCTACAGCGGGAGCGAATTATTGACCTATTTGAATCAGAGGTAGTCCTTCCCGACGGCTACCGGTATGAATTTACCGGAGCGGCACAGGACCAGCAACAAAGCCAGCGTGAGCTTATGATTGCTCTTCTGGCCGCCATCATACTCACATTTATGGTGATGAGTGCCAAATTTGAGAATTTAAGGGATCCGTTTGTGATTCTTTTTACCATACCGCTCGCTTTCTTTGGCGCCTGGTTTATGCTATTTATTACAAATACCTCTTTTAGCGTTCCAGCCGGAATAGGAATGCTTATACTCGTTGGTATTGTAGTGAATAACGGAATCGTGCTGGTGGATTACATCAATCAGAATACGTCGTACAATATGAATGCACGTGAGTACTTCGAGCGCTTCACAAAGTCTTCCAGAAGAAGACTGCGTCCGGTCCTGCTCACGATGCTGACAACCATCTTCTCTATGGTGCCTTTGGCTTTGGCTATCGGTGAAGGTTCTGAGACATGGAGCCCGCTGGCACGTGCCGTTATCGGAGGTCTTTTCTTTGCTTCGATATTCACGCTGTTTATTGTTCCTGTGATGCATGCAGGAATTTCATCTAAAAAGCGGCGTCTTTTCCGCGAAGTAAAGAAGAACCCGGTTATTTAAATTGATGGGCAGCAAAAGATGACAATTACTTATATTTTGCTTATATATTAAGTATAACATATTCACTACAAATTTCGACACTATGGCTAATTTCTCAAAAGGTTTTACTTTCGGATTGCTTACCGGAGCTATCGCCGGCTCAATTACTGCAATCCTGCTTGCACCCGATAAAGGGAGCAATACCCGCAGTCGTGTTAGCTATCGCATTCAAACCTATGCTGATGAACTCAGAAGTCTGATTGATGAGCTCAAAGATGAAAATTTCAGCATCAACACGGCCAAGCAGCAGGGTGATGACGTTGTACAGGATGCCAAGCAAAAAGCTGAAGATTTACTTCGTGAGGCTGAAGACCTTCTTTCAAACATCAGCAAAGAAGAGTAACTCAACCCGCTTAACCGTTTGAACAAAGACATTATCAGGAAGCCCGGGTCAACTAATCCGGGCTTCTTTGTTTTACAGAACCGGACTTTTATTAAACCAATCCTGAAGGTTCTTTAAGGCCCTGTGAAGTTCAATAATTGTCTGCTGGGCCCCACGCTTATTCCTTGCATCTATCGCCTTTTCCATTTTGATAGTAAGCTCATAGATATGATCGGCCTCGATGTTGACCGCCGCGCCTTTTAAGTTGTGATTGATATCTCTCGCCAGATCTTGCTCTTCATTCCGGCAGGCTTCCGACAGCTCTACAAGTAAGTTTTCCGTATCTTCTATGAAACGTGTAATCAGACTGTGAATGAACTCATCGCTGCCTCCAAAGCGCTCACGAATTCGGTCTACATCCACAATCATACCAGAAACGTTTTGTGCTGTTTTCTTCTCCTGAAATTTTAGGCGTTCGTCAAAAACCTTGATGATATCTTTGATTTTATACGGCTTTGAGATGTAATCATTCATCCCTGCCGTAATGCAGCGCTCCCTGTATCCTTTGATAACATGTGCCGTAACGGCCACAATATGAGTTTTTGCTTTTTTTCGGTCTTTCATGCCTCTTATTTTTTCAGTGGCCTTAAACCCATCTAAAACCGGCATCTGGCAATCCATGAAAACGACATCGTAACTCTTCTCTTCTATTTCTTTCGCCGCCTCCTCGCCGTTTTCAACAATTTTATAGTTTACACCAAGCTTTCCAAGTATTAGGTCAATGAGCATTTGGTTTACCCTGTTATCCTCTGCAACCAGCACATTACCGGTATACAGATGCGTAATCAAATCATCTATTTGCGTGCTGCTTTCAGACTCCTTTAGCCGGGAAACTCTCGGCATGTTAAGATCTTCATTCGGACTTCTGAGAATCCGCTCAATTTCAAAGGTTCGAATGGGGTGTATCAGAATATCGCTAATGTCGTGTTCCTCCAGAAGCGTGCGGCTTACCTTCGTTTTTTTGTCTGTCAAAAGAACAACCCTGAGATTGAAGTTTTCCGGGTCGTTTTTCAACTGGTCTACAAATTCCAGCACCTTACTAATTTTGCCCGATACATAAATAAGGACCAGACGATATGGAGTTTCGGCTTCAACTTTTTTACTGTTAAGTTCCGCTGCTTCTTTAATGCTATTGGCATAGTCATAAGCATAGGAATGGGCACTCAGCTGTTTTTTCAGAAAAACCGTACTCATACCTTCCCCGCCAATTATTAGTGCGCTCAGCTTTTCCGAACCCGCAAGCACAGCGTCATTTACAGGTGCCCTGGATGAGGGTCTCAGTGGAATGCTGAACCACACTGTTGTTCCTTTACCAGGTACGCTATCCAGACCAATAGTGCCTTGCATCCTGTCTATAAGGCTTTTGCTAATGAGCAGGCCTAAACCACTGCCCGTATACTTCCTGGTACTTGATGAATCAAGCTGCGAGAAAGGCTTGAACAACCGCCCCATGTCCTCCTTTGCAATTCCGATGCCCGTATCGGTGACTTCAAAGCGTATAAACACCCTGTCTGTCTCTGAGTCTCTCTGAGTTAGTGACGCCTTCACCTTTACAAAACCTTTATTCGTAAACTTAATTGAGTTACTCAGCAGATTCATTAATACCTGCTTTATCCTGAGTCGTGCGCCATCGAAGTACTCATTTGGCAAAGGTGTATTTTCAATTTCAAGGTTAATTTGCTTATCTGTAGCTTTACCAATAAATAAATCCGTCACTTCCTTCAGAAGCTCAGCAAGGTTGAACGCTTCCTCATTGAGCTCTACCTCACTGGTTTCAATTTTATGAAGATCCAGAATATCTTCGATAATATGTTGCAGCGTCTCTCCGCTCGAATCAATGATTTTTAAGTAGTTGCGCTGCTCTTCTGAAAGGCGTGTTTTCTGAAGCAGCTCGACCATACCAATGATCCCATTTAACGGCGTTCGGATTTCATGACTTATGTTAGCCAGAAACTGAGTTTTCGCCTCGTTCGAAGCTTCCGCTTCATAACGGGCCTCGATTATTTCAGACTCAAACCTTCTCCTTATTTCCGAGTTAGAAATAAGTTCAGCCAGTACATTAAGCAGTCTTGTTTCGGTTTCTGACCATACTTTTTTCTTTTTCACGGCATCGAAACCCACAAAGCCGAGACACTCCTCCCCGTTCATCAGTGGTGCCGAAATGAGTGTTTTAATGTCCTGCTCTTCGAGTGCAGCACGTGTATTGCTGTTCTGAGGCAGGTTGGTCACATCGGGGATATGGTATATTTCACCCTTTTCATGACGCATCAGCCAATCGGGAAACATATCAATTGGGAGTTTTTGCAGCTTCTCGATTTGGCTGCTGGTCCCTTCGTTACACCATTCGTGCGTATTGCTCAGCAGGTTTTCTTTAAAATCGTACAAAAACACGTACGCGCGGTCGACTTGAGCATAAGAACCAATCTCTCTGAGCGTATTGTAAATGGCGGCGTCGAGAGCATGAACCGGAATGTTTACCATACGAATAGCGACATCCATCAGAAGAGCCTGCAGCTTCTGCTGATTTTTCAGGTCAAACTCCATCATTTTTTTACTGGTAATATCCCTGCCGATAGATATGAAATACTCGATTTTGCCTTCATTATCAAAGATTGCACGGTCGTACCACTCCAACCATACCTGTTCTCCATTAGGCAGATATACCGGGTGCTCATAAATGATTTCCGGCTTTTTCTGCGTGAGTCCGTCCAGATGGCTGTGGATGGCAGCATGCTCCGACTCCGGAACTAGAGTTAGGAATTTTACGCCAACAAGCTCCTCCTTCGACATTTCAAATGTTCTGGCGTACTCATCATTAACTACCAGCAGAGTGCTGTCTCTCAGAAACTTGCATACAAGCTCTTTTCTGGTTTCAATGATTTCACCATAAAGGTTTAGAAGGGCGTCGCGCATCTTGTGGAGGTCTTTATTATTTAGTCATTTTACTGAAAAGCTACTAATTATAAACAGATTTTCAGCCATAAAAAAAGCCCTCCGCGATTTGCGGAGGGCTTTAACTATTTCAAGAGTATGAAACTTCTTTCAGGGAAGTTTAGCTCTCAGACTTCAGAATATCAGCAATAGACTTGCTGCGTTCTTCTGTATCTTCTTCACGCTGCTCCTGCTGCATACCGCTGACGATGAGATTTTGATAAGATCTCATACCTGTACCAGCCGGTACGCGGTGTCCAACAACAACGTTTTCCTTGAGGCCGAGCAGGTTGTCAGATTTACCTTCAACTGCTGCGGATGTAAGAACTTTAGTTGTTTCCTGGAATGATGCCGCAGACAGCCAGCTGTCGGTAGACAAGGCCGCTCTGGTAATCCCAAGAAGGATCGGACGTGAAATAGCTGCTTCAGCTTCACGTACCTGAAGCTCTTCTTTGTCGTCTTTGATAAGCTGTGAATTAATTTCACGAACTTCACGACGTGTAAGCTGTGTACCCGGGGTGAGATCAGACCCACCTGGTTCAGTTACAACAAACTTGCCAAGAAGACTGTCGTTGGTACGGTTCACTTCAAAACGATCTACCTTGTCGCCTTCGAGATACATGGTATCTCCCGGCTCGGTGATTTCAACTTTCTGCATCATCGTACGCACGATTACTTCGATGTGCTTATCGTTGATTTTCACACCCTGCAGTCGGTAAACCTCCTGAATCTCGTTTACGATGTACGACTGTACAGCGAACGGACCAAGAATGTTGAGGATGTCCTGCGGCAGAATTGCGCCTTCAGACATGGCCTGACCAGCAGTTACAAGATCGTTCTCCTGAACGAGAATGTGCTTCGAAAGCGGAATAAGGTAGGTACGCTTGTCTACACCGTCTTTACTTTCGACGATGATTTCCTGCGAACCACGCTTACGATTTCCGAATTTAACAACACCGTCGATTTCCGATACTGTAGCCGGATCCGAAGGAGGACGTGCCTCAAACAGTTCAGTTACACGCGGCAGACCAGCGGTAATATCCTTAGACTTGGAGGCCTTGCGAGGGATCTTGGCCATAACCTGACCGGCAGATACCGATTGTCCGCTTTCCACAACAATGTGCGTACGAACAGGCAGGGTGATCTCCTTCACACGCTCACCATCCTTAATGATAAGGGTTGGAACAAGCGTACGGTCTTTGGAATCTATAATTACTTTCTCTTTGTAACCGGTTTGCGCATCAGTTTCATCAGCGCAGGTTACATCGTCGATAATGTCTTTAAACTCGACCTTACCGTTCATTTCGGAGTAGATTCTGGCATTGTAAGGATCCCACTTACACAGCGGCTGCCCTTTCATTACCATGTCGCCTTCTTCGATCATGATCTCAGAACCATAAGGTACGTTGTGCGTGTTCAGAACCTTGCCAGTATCATCTACAATTTTGATTTCACCGGCACGGCTTAGCACAACGTTGAATTCTTCTTCACCGTCGTTGTATGTTACAACGCGCATGTTCTCGAACTCAACCTTACCGTTGAACTTGGCTTTGTGCTGCGATTCCGCCTCAAGACGTGCCGCAGTACCACCAACGTGGAAGGTACGAAGCGTAAGCTGTGTTCCCGGCTCACCAATGGACTGAGCTGCGATAACACCTACGGCCTCACCGGACTGAACCAGTTTACCGCGGGTAAGATCGCGACCGTAGCACATGGAGCACACGCCACGACCAGTTTCACATGTAAGTACCGAACGGATTTCGACTTCTTCGATTGAAGTTTCAGAAATCTTACGGGCGATCTCTTCTTTAATCAGCTGGTTTGAACGAACAATGAGCTCATCGGTTAGCGGATCGTACACATCGTGCATTGACACGCGACCGATAATACGGTCTTCAAGGCTTTCCACGATGTCTTCGTTGTCCTTGAGCGCTTTAATACGAATACCACGAAGGGTGCCGCAATCGTGCTCGGTTACAACAACATCCTGAGAAACGTCTACCAGACGACGGGTAAGGTAACCCGCATCGGCAGTTTTAAGAGCCGTATCGGCAAGACCTTTACGAGCACCGTGAGTAGAAATAAAGTACTCAAGTACTGTAAGACCTTCCTTGAAACTCGACAGAATCGGTGTTTCAATTACTTCACTGCCTGATGAGTCGAGCGAGCTTTTTTGCGGTTTGGCCATAAGACCACGCATACCACCTAGCTGACGAATCTGCTCCTTGGAACCACGGGCTCCGGAGTCCGCCATCATAAATACCGGGTTGAAACCGCCCTTGTCTTCGCTTAGCGCGTTGAACAGAGTTTCGGATACACGGTTTGTAGTGCTCGTCCACTTATCGATTACCTGGTTATAACGCTCGTTATCGGTAATGAAACCGTTTTCGTAGCGCTCCAGGATAAGCTGAACCTCATCCTGTGCTTTCTGGATGAGCTCGGCTTTTGCATCAGGAATTACGATGTCTTCAAGGCTGAATGAAAGACCACCAACGGTAGCGTTTTCGAAACCAAGATACTTCATGTCATCGAGGAACTGTGCAGTACGTGCTGTTCCTACTCTCGCGAATACTTCGCCAATGAGGTTACGAAGCTCTTTCTTACCAAAAGTGAGGTTAATGAAACCAAGTTCTTCGGGGATAATCTCATTGAAGATTACGCGGCCCGGAGTGGTCTTAACGATTTCACTCTTTCTTTCGCCATCAACTTCTTTATAAATACGAAGGCTGATTCTTGAGTGCAGTTTAACCGCACCCTGATCGTAGGCAACAATTACTTCATCCGCAGAGCTGAATAGCTTGCCTTCACCCTCTTCGCCTGCAGGTCCGACTTTGGTCATGTAGTAAAGACCCAAAATCATATCCTGTGATGGTACCGTAATCGGGCCACCACTTGCAGGGTTAAGAATATTGTGGGCTCCAAGCATCAGGATGGATGCCTCGAGAATTGCATCGTTGCTAAGCGGAAGGTGAACAGCCATCTGGTCACCGTCAAAGTCAGCGTTGAATGCCGTACACGCGAGCGGGTGAAGCTGGATAGCTTTGTGCTCAATAAGAATTGGCTGGAACGCCTGGATACCGAGTCTGTGCAGCGTTGGAGCACGGTTCAGCATCACCGGGTGTCCGTCGATCACGTTCTCGAGAACGTCCCATACGACTTCGTCACGGCGATCGACCATCTTCTTAGCGCTCTTAACCGTTTTCACGTAACCACGCTCGATAAGACGGCGAATTACGAACGGCTTATAAAGCTCGATAGCCATTTCCTTTGGAAGACCGCACTGATGCATTTTCAGCTCAGGTCCTACAACAATTACAGAACGACCGGAGTAGTCAACGCGCTTACCTAGAAGGTTCTGACGGAAACGACCGCTCTTGCCCTTCAGCATATCGCTGAGTGACTTCAGAGGACGGTTGTTGTTGCGAACCGCGTTGGTTTTACGTGAGTTGTCGAAGAGTGAATCAACGGCTTCCTGAAGCATGCGCTTTTCGTTACGCAGAATTACATCAGGGGCTTTGATATCAATCAGTCTCTTAAGACGGTTATTACGAATGATTACTCTGCGGTACAAATCGTTAAGATCTGAAGTCGCAAAACGGCCACCCTCGAGAGGTACTAGCGGACGAAGTTCCGGCGGTATTACTGGAACAACTCGCATAACCATCCACTCGGGACGGTTTTCGATTGATCTGTTGGCCGTACGGAATGCTTCAAGTACCTGAAGACGCTTCAGCGTTTTCTTCTTACGAAGCATGGAAGTTTCATTCTTAACCTGCTCGCGGTACTTATAGACGTCTTTGTCCAGATCGATTTTGGCGAGCATGGCTTCAACGGCTTCAGCACCCATCTTAACGATGAACTTATCTGAATCATCGTCGTCAAGTTCACGGTGTTCCTCAGGCAGCTGTCCCAGAATATCGTAGTATTCCTCTTCGGTAAGCATATCACCATACTTGTAGCCAAGATCGCGAGCCATACCCGGGTTGATTACTACAAAGTTTTCGTAGTAAACAATCTTATCCAGGTTTTTGGACGATAAGCCTAGCAGGTAAGCTACCTTGTTTGGTAGAGATTTGAAGTACCAGATGTGTACCACAGGAACGCAGAGGCTAAGGTGCCCCATACGCTCACGTCGTACAGCCTTACGGGTAACTTCAACACCACAACGGTCGCAAATAATACCTTTATAACGGATACGCTTGTACTTACCGCAATGGCACTCCCAGTCCTTTACAGGACCGAAGATTTTCTCGCAGAACAAGCCATTCATTTCCGGCTTAAACGTACGATAGTTAATTGTTTCAGGAGTTAAAACCTCACCTCTTGAGCGCGAAAGAATTGCTTCGGCTGATGCGAGTGAAATTTTTAAACCTTTAAAGTCTTTGGATACGGTGTCGCTTACTGTTAGTGACAAAGTTCCACCTCCGTATTTAAATTGATCGTTAAAACTCGGTAGTTCAGTTTATTGGCCATCGTCTTTATTGCTCGATTGTAACTTCGAGTCCAAGACCCTGAAGTTCCTTGAGCAGTACGTTGAACGATTCCGGGGTATTTCCATCAGGGAGGTTTTCACCTTTCACAATGGCTTCATACACTTTGGAACGGCCTTTTACGTCATCACTTTTCACCGTTAGCATCTCCTTAAGGATGTTTGCCGCACCGTATGCATACAGTGCCCAAACCTCCATCTCACCCAGACGCTGACCACCAAACTGTGCTTTACCACCGAGAGGTTGCTGCGTAATAAGAGAGTAAGGACCTATTGAACGGGAGTGCATCTTGTCCTGAACTAAGTGGTTTAGCTTCATCATGTACATCAAACCTACAGTGGTTTTCTGCGCGAAGCGTTCACCGGAGCGACCATCGTAAAGATAGGTTCGGCCGTCTTCAGGAAGACCGGCTTCTCTTAGCCAGTGTTGTACATCGTCGTATTTCGCACCGTCGAAAATCGGGGTTGCAAAAGTAACACCCAGCTTTTTACCAGCCCATGCGAGAATGGTCTCGTAAATCTGACCAAGGTTCATACGTGATGGAACACCGAGTGGGTTAAGTACGATATCAACAGGAGTTCCATCTTCGAGGAACGGCATGTCTTCGGCTGGTACAACCTTGGCAACAACACCTTTGTTACCGTGGCGACCCGCCATTTTATCACCCACCTGAAGCTTACGTTTTTTGGCTACATAAACCTTAGCCTTCTTAACGATACCCGGTGGCAACTCGTCTCCTACCTGAATCTGGTATTTGTCTCGCTTGGATTCGGACTCATACTGACGTCTGATTATAGTATAGTTTCTGAACAGAACTTCAACCAGTTTATTCACATCATCGTCCTGGCACCACTGCTGGCGAGCCTTGATTTTAAGTGGCTCAGGCATATCGTCGAACATCTGCTTGCGGTACTTCTCACCTTTAGGGATAATCTCGATTCCGAGACCATCAACAATGCCCGGTGAAGTTTTATCTTTAAGCAGACGGTACATTCTTGTTGCCCACTCACCGTTGAGTTTTTCAACTTTTTCGGCAAGCTTCACATTTTCTTTTTCTACGAGTTCTTTCTCTTCTTTACGTGAGAGCTGCTCGTCTTTCTTTCTGCTGAAAAGTTTGGTGTTTATTACCACACCAGAAACGCCCGGAGGTGTTTTTAGTGAAGCATCTTTTACGTCACCAGCTTTGTCACCGAAAATAGCACGGAGAAGTTTTTCTTCCGGAGTAGGGTCGCTTTCTCCCTTTGGAGTAATTTTACCTACAATTATGTCGCCATGCTGAATTTTAGCACCTTCGCGAATCACACCGTTTTCGTCAAGATTACGGGTAGCTTCATCACTCACGTTTGGAATTTCTCGAGTAAGCTCTTCTTCACCACGCTTGGTGTCACGAACCTGCTGCTCGAATTCTGAGATGTGAATTGAGGTGTAGATATCATCAGATACAACGCGTTCACTTACTACGATAGCATCCTCAAAGTTGTATCCTCTCCATGGCATGAAAGCCACAAGAAGGTTACGACCAAGAGCAAGCTCACCGTCGTTTGTAGCGCAACCGTCGGCGATAGGCATGCCGTCTTCGACTTTATCACCTACTTTTACGATTGGGCGCTGGTTAGCACAGGTGTCCTGATTCGTCCGCTCAAACTTACGAAGCGGATATGAAACGACACCATCATCGAAATACGCCTGATGCTCCTGTTCAGAGCGATCATACTTAACACGTATTTCAGTAGCCGATACGTAAACTACTTCACCATCGCCATCAGCGCAGACAATAGCGCGTGAATCTTTGGCTGCACGATACTCCATACCGGTTCCTACAATCGGTTTCTCCGGTCTGAGCAGAGGCACCCCCTGACGCTGCATGTTCGATCCCATGAGTGCACGGTTGGCATCATCATGCTCAATAAAAGGAATCATCGATGCGGCAACAGAAGTAATCTGGTTCGGTGCAACGTCCATGAATTCCACTTCATCCGGACGTGCAAGACCCACATTACTGTCTCTGAAGCGAGAGAAAATAAGCTCGTTAGCAAACAGAGACTTATCGGTCAATTCTGCGTTAGCCTGGGCGATAACGGTTTCATCTTCCTGCTCTGCTGCAAGATATTCAACTTTATCGGTCACTTTTCCGTCTTTCACAAGTCGGTATGGTGTTTCAATAAACCCGAAGTCATTTACCTTGGCGTGAACACAAAGTGATGAAATAAGACCAATGTTCGGACCTTCAGGAGTTTCAATCGGGCAAAGACGGCCATAGTGAGTATAGTGAACGTCACGAACCTCGAAACCGGCACGCTCTCGCGTAAGACCACCAGGGCCCAGCGCAGACATACGGCGCTTGTGCGTAAGTTCAGCAAGCGGATTGGTCTGATCCATAAACTGAGACAGCTGGTTCGTACCAAAGAACGTATTGATTACACTTGAAATAGTGCGTGCATTTACCAGATCCTGAGGTGTAAACTGCTCAGCATCACGTGAGTTCATACGTTCGCGGATGGTTCTCGCCATACGGGCAAGACCGAGACCAAACTGCTGAGCTAGCTGCTCACCAACGGTGCGAACGCGACGGTTACTCAGGTGATCAATATCATCAACTACCGACTTCATGTTTTTGAGTCGGATGAGTTCCTTTATAATTGATACAAGATCGTTGATAGTGAGAACACGAATATCAAGAGACTCTTCAATGCGAAGACGCTTGTTTAGACGGTATCGGCCAACTTCACCAAGATCATATTTTTTATCGCTGAAGAAGAGACGCTCAATTACAGCTTTACCGGTTTCAATATCCGGCATTTCGCCCGTTCGAATCTGGCGATAAACTTCTGCGAGGGCTGTTTCCTGATTATGAGTAGTGTCCTTGCGAAGCGTATTAATGATTACCGAGCGATCGGCATCTTCCTGACTAATTTTAAGAACATAAAGGCTCTTAACTCCAAGGTCTTTAATTACCTCGTAGTCTTCATCGGAAAGTTCGTGCTCACGTGCCAATACCACCACACGATTCTGAGCTTCGATAACTTCGCCGGTTTCTTCATCAACTACTTCCTCAATTTCCTCTTTCACAAGGTCGGTTGCCAGGCGGCGTCCTACAATTTCAGTGTATGCTTTACGACTCTTCACGCTTACTTCTTCAGAAAGGTCGAAGATGCTTAGAATATCAAAGTCGGTAGAAAAACCCAATGCCCGAAGAAGCGTTGTAAGCGGAAGCTTTTTCTTTCTGTCGATATAGGCCCAAAGTACATCACGGATATCGGTTGTGAACTCAATCCATGAACCTTTGAAAGGAATGATACGGGCTGAATATAGCTGTGTGCCATTCGGGTGCATAGACATTCCGAAGAAAACGCCCGGTGAACGGTGTAGCTGACTAACGATTACACGCTCAGCACCGTTAATTACAAATGTTCCTCTCTCGGTCATCCAGGGTAGTTCGCCAAGGAAAACTTCCTGCTCGATGGTTTCAGAAGCTTCATCAGACTGGTCAATAGAAGAAAGTCTGAGTTTAGCTTTAAGGGGAACTGAATACGTAAGGCCTCTGTCTACACACTCGTCGATGTTGTATTTAGGGGTATCAATCGTGTAGTACAGGAATTCCAGAATGTTTTGTTCTCTGGAATTAGTGATGGGGAAATGCTCGTTGAAAATCCGCTGAAGGCCCATTTCCTCACGGTCTTCCGGAGCGATATCCCACTGTGTAAAACGGTAGAATGATGCATTCTGAATATCGAGAAAATCGGGATAATCGAGGACCTTTTTAGTACTCGCGAATGAAATTCGATTCGTGAAAGGAAGTGTGTTGGTCTCTTTACTCAAGGATACCTCACGGTTAAATGATGGGTATAAATTAAACGTAAAAATACATCCCCGCTGTGGATCATTTTCTGACCACAACGAGCATGTATTAATCAGACACCAATAGCCAAAACCTTATCAGGCTTGGCTATTGGTTTAATTAGAACGCTATGTCGAATTATTATTTTAATTCTACAGTAGCACCAGCTTCTTCAAGTTTAGACTTGAGTTCTTCGGCTTCCTCTTTGCCAAGACCTTCTTTAACTGTGCTTGGGGCACCGTCAACAAGTTCTTTAGCTTCTTTGAGACCGAGGCCGGTAACGGCGCGAACCTCTTTAATCACACCAATTTTCTTAGCACCAGCTTCCTTAAGCACTACAGTGAATTCGGTTTGCTCTTCAGCACCACCTGCTTCACCACCTGCTGCCGGTCCAGCAACAGCAACTGCAGCAGCAGCTGGCTTAATGCCATATTCTTCTTCAAGAACCTGGGCGAGATCGTTGGCTTCTTTGATGGTGAGGTTAACTAATTGTTCTGCTAATGATTTAACGTCAGCCATTGTTATACTCCGATTGTTGTATGGATTTGTTTATTGTATCTGTTATTAATTTTCTTCTTTGTCAGCAATGGTTTTAACCGCACCGACAATATTTGATCCCTGAGCCTGAAGAGCTCCAACGACATTGGTGATAGGCGCCATAAGCAATCCTATAATATCTCCAATAACTTCTTCTTTCGACTTCATAGCCGAAAGTGCTTCGAGGTCGTTTTCCTTGTAGACCACGCCCTCGATAAATGCCGCCTTGAAGTAAGGCTTCTTATTATCTTTGAGGAAGTTTTTCAGGATTTTGGCAGGCTT
This sequence comes from Balneolia bacterium, assembly GCA_022565795.1. Classification (GTDB taxonomy): domain Bacteria; phylum Bacteroidota; class Rhodothermia; order Balneolales; family Cyclonatronaceae; genus Cyclonatronum. Next base: position 2,356 of record JAIUMA010000044.1, on the reverse strand, counting down.
GGCAGGATCACCGCTTACGAAAGCATAAGCAGTTTGATTTTCCAAATGACTATAAATTTCTTCATAGCCGCCTACTTCGTCCATAGCACGTTTTACTAACGTGTTTTTGAAAACCCTGTACGTGATACCGTCCTTTTTGAATTCACGGCGCAGGTTGTTAACCTGAGCAACCGTCATTCCATTATATTCTGTGAGGTAAACCGCATCAGATGTCTTTAGCACCTCTACGATTTCCTGGGTAGTTTCTTTTTTTTGTGCAAGTGTTGCCATGATGTCAATCAGTTTCGATTAGATTATTTTTGTGCAACCGAGCGGCTGATAGTAATGCTTGGGCCCATTGTAGTGCTCAGGTAGATGCTTTTAACATAAGTACCTTTAGCAGATGCAGGGCGAAGTTTAACAACTGTACTCAGGAATGCTTCTGCATTTTCCTTGATTTTCTCAGCATCAAAGCTGGCTTTACCAATTGAGGTATGCAGGATTCCATACTTATCAACCCTGAAATCAATCTTACCGGCTTTCACTTCTGTTACGGCATTTGCAACTTCCATGGTAACAGTACCACTCTTCGGGTTTGGCATCAGGCCTCGTGGACCGAGTACACGACCCAGCTTACCGAGTTTACCCATCACATCAGGGGTGGCAACAATTACATCGATATCGGTCCAACCACCTTCAATCTTTTCAATATAATCGTCAAGACCTACGTGATCAGCTCCGGCTTCACGCGCTTCGTCCTGCTTAGCAGGGTTTACGAGCGCTAGTACACGGACGCTTTTACCAATACCGTGGGGGAGAGATACGTTACCTCTCACCATCTGGTCAGCCTGGCGCGGGTCAACACCAAGACGAACATCAATATCTACTGATGCGTCGAAATTGGCTACAGACGTTTTACCAATAAGCTCGGCGGCTTCTTCGAGACTGTATTCCTTGCCTGCTTCGATGTGCGAAGCGGCATTGACGTATTTTTTACCTCTTTTAGACATGCTCTTATAGTGCTTATGAATTACTAATTATTTGCTTCGGTCAACCCGGATGCCCATGCTTCTGGCAGTACCGGCTATCATTTCAGCAGCAGAATCAACATCATAAGCATTGAGGTCTTCAAGCTTAACTTCTGCGATCTCTCTACACTGTGATAGTGTAACCGTGGCCACTTTCACACGGTTTGGTTCACCCGAACCAGACTGTATATTTGCTGCTTTCTTAAGAAGAACTGGAGCAGGAGGAGTCTTGGTTACAAATGTGAATGACTTATCGTTGAAAACGGTGATTTCAACAGGAATGATTGTGCCGGCTTTGTCCTGCGTCTTCGCATTGAAAGCCTTGCAAAACTCCATAATATTCACGCCGGCCTGACCTAGGGCAGGACCAACAGGAGGTGCAGGATTGGCCTGACCGCCTTTAATTTGGAGCTTTATTACTTTGTCAATTTTCTTAGCCATGAGTATATATAATACGTGTTAAATGTGTACAAGCTGAATGCGGCCGACAGAAGCTAGAACAGCTTTCACCGTTCGTCGGCAGATTCGATTATTCTGGCTCTACCTGATTAACATCCACCTCTACGGGTGTTTTTCTTCCGAAGATGCTAACGTGTACAATAAGTTTGAGCTTTTCTGGATAAACCTCTTCAACAGATCCATCGAAGTCCTTGAACGGACCATCGATTACCTTAACGAGATCACCTTTTTTAAATGGAATTTCTACGAGACCGCCACCGGCAACGACTTCTTTGTCGTGGGTAACTTTCCCGAGAATCCTGTTTACCTCCTCCTCATGTAAAGGAGTCGGCTTTTTATCATTTTTGCCAGCTTTGAGAAAACCGATTACAGAAGGAGCACCGGAAACAAGATCGTTAATAGCCTCGTCATAAATACCCTCAAAAAGGATATAGCCGGGGAAGAAGTTCTTCTCCTTGGTTTTCTTTTTGCCACCTTTGATTTCAATGACCGTCTCAGTAGGAATCAGAACCTGCTCGACTTTTTCCATGACATCGTGTTCACGAAAAATTTCAAGCAGATGCTCCTTCACTTTCTTCTCATGACCCGAGAAGCATCTGATTACGTACCATTTTATATCACTATGCTCAATCATCCGAATATAAATTCCAGAGCCTTAGTGTATATCTGATCGATAAAAAAGATGAACAGAGACAGAATAATAGAAAACAACACTACGACTGTAGTGTTGTCCTGAAGTTCTTTAGCTGTTGGCCAGGAGATCTTGTTCCACTCCTTTTTAACGCCATCAGTAAACGATTGTATTTTACTCATTGAATTCTGTTAGCTGGCTTTAGCACGGGCGGAGGGACTCGAACCCCCAACCGCCGGTTTTGGAGACCGATACTCTA
>JAIUMA010000043.1 GCA_022565795.1 Balneolia bacterium | reverse complement strand
TTCATAGTCAATGCCTCTATTTAATTACCGCGAATTTGCCCACTTTCTCGCCCACGCCAGGTGCATCCACATGGTAGATGTACACCCCGTAGGAGAGATCGAGATTGTCTTTAGTTAACATGTTCCAGATGAAGCGCCCGTTGTCGATGGAGTTGTTCACATCCAGCGTCTGAACCAGTCGGCCCGACACTGAGAAGATGCGAATCGTTGCCCGCTGCGGCAGATTAATGAAGTGCAGCTGACGGTTGATCGACTGATCGGCACCGCTCGGGCGTCTTTCTGCCACGTGCGAACCGATATACGGGTTTGGAACAACTCTGATTTCATCCATTCTCGATTTGGCCAGCTCGGTGTCCTCCGTCGGGACGTGTGACTGATCAATCGTGAATTCAAAAACATCGTCGCTTGTAAACTCGCTGCTCTGGGAGAGGGTGATGACATCACCGGCTCCGGCAGCAAACACCTGGCCAGATTCAAACGGCTCGAGCGTGAGCTCCCACGCTGTTTCGAGCTCCCCTGTTTCAGGATTCGGCTCTTTAATAAATATGCGGTCGCTGCTCGTGCGGCGCTGATCCCTGTTGTAAACTGAGGCAAAGCCCGATTCACCACGCTGCGCATCGGAAATGGACTGATGCGGCATGTATCCAAACTGCACCGGCTCTCCGGTATCGTTGTTTACGATGCGGAAGTTCACATTTTTCGACGGAACCTGCATTGTTAGTGATCCGCGCTGAACCTGCATAGGCTCAGTGCGGCTTTCACCAACAACAGCTCTGCGGCGGGCATCCATAAACTCGATGCGGTAGTTCGCACGGCTTCCGTTCACCCGCTGTGCGCGTACCGTTGCCGGAACGCGGCTGTGCGAGCTTGAAGTCCAGCTGCTTTGTCTCAGGCGGGTGTTGGAGCGGGCCGCTTCCTCACCGTTTTCCGGAGCATAAGCATCATTCACAACAATCAGCTTCACGCCGTCGAATACCGGAATGTCGCCACCGTCAAATTCTTCGCGGTCTTCATAAATCACGCGGTCGTTGGTCACGTCAATTACCGAGAATCCGCTGGTCTGTCTCCAGGTCTCGCCGCCAACGGTTACTTCTTCGTCTTCAAAAACGATGCGGTATGTGGTATTCACGCGCAGCTCTCTGGTATCAATGATGTCTGCGATAACCGATCCGGTTGCGCTTCCAGCTCCGTCGACCTTGTTAACAACCACTTCCGCAGGCCCTACATAGCCGCTTGAGCGTTGTCCCGGCATTACGAGCTTCACGTTCTGACCAGCAGTAAGGGAACCATCCGGATTGATACTTAAACTAACCGGAGATTCTGAAGGGGCAATGTTTGCGCCCGGAGCACCGCTGTTATAGGCGGTAACCACGTAGTAGTACTCGCGGCCGTTAATTACGTCGGTATCCACAAAGTGTCGCTGTAGTCCGGTATCATCACCGAGGAAAAACTCTAATCCATTGATGTCAATCGGATGATTTCCGGTGATGCCGTTATCCAGGTCAAACTGCGCGATCGGCGCAAGGAACTGTACGTTACCGCGGCCGTCGGTAATTCTTCTGGCATCTACAAGAGCCGGGTCGGTTGAGCGGTAAATACGATAACCCTCAAAGTTTCTTGGGTTTTCACCAAGACGATCGAGGAAGCGGTCGAAAACATCTTCAGCTTCATCATCCCAGTAAAGCACAACATGGCCGTCGCCCGGAACTGCTCTCACGTTTGGTGGAGGCGGCGCTGTGGCAAACTGGTAGTTGGCATCGAACGCGCGGAAAGCGTTATTCAGCTGCTCGGTTACCAGCTCGATATCGGCCGTATTGGTATTGGTTCCGGTTTGTGCGACTGAAACCGCGATTGCAAATCGCTGCACCGATCCGGCACGTAGCGGGAAGAAGCTTGAGGTAATAAGCTGATCCGTATCCTGAGTCGCAGGTGGTGCTTCAGGGAACAGACCCGGAACCATATAGCGTCTCCAGATCTGACTGTCGTTAAAGACAAGCGAACCTGCTGGAATAGATGTCGCTGTTGTAATACCAATAGCATCGGTTTCGCGAACGTCGGTTCCATCAATATTAGGCTCCCCCGGAAATGCTGTGAACGCACCCGAGCTCGGAACGCCGTCGCCTTCACCGCGTGCACCGCTCCCCTCAACGCCATCAATACCTACGTCGTCGCGCATGGTCCAGTCCTGATTATTGTCGAAGAAATCCTCACGGGATTCATCAATCATCGGAGCTGCTGTGAACTCGTTCAGATAGAAGTTATCAAAGAACTCTTCAGGGAAAATTGGTGATGATGGTCTGCGGCTGTAAAGCTCTTTAAGTGCCTCCTGATACGTTTCGATGATTTCTGCAAAGTCGGTGTCTGAAGCTATGCGCTGCTCAACCCACTGATCAGGCACAATCATACCGCGCTGAATATTCAGACTGTCGGTTGGCACCCACTGTCCGTCTATTTCAGCCCATCCTGCACCGTCGATTCCTGCATAGCCATTATGGCCCTGAAAATAACCATCCCACAGGTAGTTAATAAAGCGTACAGGGCGCGTAATAGGAACGGTTTGCCCTGGAAGGAATCGGGTAAGCGTAAGATGATTCGGCTGATTTTCATCAATCAGACCGTTAAGGTCATCATCGATAAGGTTGCGATGGCGTGCGTTCAGTGTATCTTCACGAACCGTCATACCTCCCGCTGGGAGCACGACTTCACGCGGAAAATCACGACCGTCAAAAGTGGTAACCGTTACATCGCCAGCTGCAGCCGGCGGATAGCGGAACAGGCGACGATTGCCTTCTGAGTCCATCAGAACGATAGGATCGCCCGGGGATAATGTACGCTCTGCAAACTGCGCTTCGCTGAAAAGCGGTACTACTTCATTTGAAAGCACATTGGTATTGGAAATAAACCCGCCGCCATTTGTTGTAAGAAGCGAATAGAGATCCGCGTTGGCAGGGTCGTAAAGATTGCCTCCGCCAAAGTAAAAATCGCTGTCTCCATCGTTGTCGATACCATCTATATCGTTACCCGGTGTCTCAAGAAAACGAATAGCGGCAACACCAATAGCCGTACCGTCGAATTCAGGCGGAGCCTGCGTTGGCTGCGTATCGGTGTAGAACGCAATGGCGCGCTCCTGATCGAAATAAGGGAAATCGTTTTCCGGAGTTCCCACCCAGTCGGCCGTCCAAAGCATAAATGATACTTTGTCGTAGTCGAAACGGCTGTCGTTACGAATTTCATAAATATTGAAATGCACGCTTGAAATCAGGTTCTGAGTCCACGAAAGTATACGTGAGTCCATCAGAAGGCCCAGACCACCGCGTGACGGATCTTCTGGATCCGGCAGCCAGCGACCGTCGTTGGAAAGACGGGTGTAGAGGTCATCACCAGAGCGGTAGAAAAACTCCTGATCGGCGTTGAAGATGTCTTTACCAAAAAAACCGTTCCACTGATCCGGCCATCCGGGATCGTTGGCATCATCCATTTTGTCGGGCCAGAAAGATGGCCATGTGTTGCCCTGGGCTGAACCCGGACCACGATCGCTACGTGCCAGCTCCTGAGAATTTGGATTATAATAGCCTTCCACCGGGTTTTGGGCCCAGCTTTCTCCTGTTTGCGGATTCTCGCGATAGTTAGGAGCAACTACTAGTTCAATTTGCTCACCGGTATTTTGATCCACCACTTCTGCACCCGTAAAAATCGACACGAAGTAGAGATAACGTCTCTGCGTGTTTTTCGGGAACTCAAAGTAGAGATCATCTACATCAGAGTCGGTAGGGCGACCGGCAAATCCAAAGTTGTGATAGGTGGCGCGCAGCGTATTGGCATCCAGAATCGACTTACGGCGCTCTTCAAAAGAAGACCGTTCATCGCTTGGCACGTTATCTGTGGGCGTTTGTGCCCGGGCGCCTTCATATGCGGTAGTGCTGAGAAGCAGACCTGCCAGCACAATAAATAGGTATCTGTATTGCATGTTCCGTCGGTTATTTGAAAGAATATTCATTAGAATTGCATCTGAAAGCCTAGTTGAACTCTGCGAGGCTCAGCAAAGCGTGTCGGATCTGCATAAAATCTCTGATCTGCACCAGCCAGCGGATTTAATGGTAAGTCGGGGCTGCCCGTATCGGTAAATACCGAGCTTGGGTTTCGCGCATCAAGGAGATTATACACGTTGAAGAACATTCCCAGCGTGTAACCACCGAGATCAAAGTTTTTGTACACATTGAGGTCGAGCGTGAAGCTGGCCGGCATACGAAGGCTGTTGGTGATTACGTCGCGGGTAGCGGTAATACCAATATTCCTTGGTACTGAAGCCGACGGCGTGTAGGGAAGACCACTGCTGAATCGCTGTACGATGTTAAATCCCCAGGTATCCTGAGTGTAAAACAGCGATGAGTTCAGCACGTGCGTACGATCCCAGTTGGCATTGGTGAGGAAACGGGCGAGGTTTGTTGCCCCGGTGGTGTCACCTGCAGAAACGGCAGCGAAGAATTCAGCGGCCGGATCAGAGTTGGAATCTTCAGCAATTGAGAAGGTGTAGTCCAAGCCAAATGTCACTCTGCGGCTTACGCGTTGATTAATAGCCGCTGTAATACCACGAATGTTGGCATAATCGCGGTTTACCCATGTACCGTAGCGTACTGATGGTATCGCTGTTGGTTGAATCGGGCCGGAAGAAACGTAATCTCGCTTATCTTCGTAGAAAATGCTTACGTCCAGCGCAGTGCCGGGAAAAATCTCCTGCTGCAGACCGAGCTCGTACTTCACGCTACGCTCAGGCTTGAGATCAGGATTTCCAAAAATACCCTGTGTGCCTGATGTAGAGCTCAAAAGGAGCTCATCTCCATTGTAAAGACGGTTGTAATCAGGAATCTGGAAGAAGTATCCGTAAGAGAAGTGAATTACACCATTGGCAGAAATCGGGTATGCAATACCAAGACGCGGGCTGATAGCATACTTCGGGCTTGCCGAAGTCCAGAAATCAGGTCCCCGGTCAACAAATCGGGTAGTAAGCGCAGGACGATCGCTGGCCGGAATACGGCCATTAGGCTGGAAGTAGTCGAAACGGATACCCGCATTAATAATCAGGTTTTCGTACTCGATACGATCCTGTATGTATGCAGCGATAGTAACCGGCTTACGGGTCCAGACTTCGTGACCGGGCGTATTTTCGCGTGGTATTCCAAGCTCAGGAAGGTACTCACGCTCAAGCACATCGCTTGGGAACGGCTCAAGCTCTCCGCCGCCGGCTACGGGAGCCAGGTTGAAGCTGCGGAAGTTGAGAATATCGGCCTGCAGATCGATACCGGCTTTTATGAAATGGCGGTCATCAAGCTGATGATTGTACTCAATCTTACCAATGAAGGTACGGGTGTCGCGATTAAAGAAGTTGTTGCTTGTACCAAATCTGGCAAAGCGTCCGTCCTGCGACTGGAAATCATTCGGGAAATCTCCGATTCGCTCCGGATTCAGGTAGCGCGGGTCGTACGGGTCGCCGTAAAGATTCGTCTCGAACGAGTTGTAGCGCATGGCAAGGTTTGCCGTAATAAATCGATCCGCTGATGGCGTTACCGTTGTACGGAGATTCAAAAAATGATTGTTACGCTCGGTCTGCGGATTATTCTGGATATTCAGACTCCCGCCGTGGTTATAACCCTGGCTAAACTCCTGACTGATGTTACCAATCAGGTTAAAACGCAGCGTATTGGTTGCGTTCCACTGGAGGTTACCCTGGAAACTGAGTGTTTCGAACGGGTGCATGGAAGCAAGGGTGCTGTCGCGGCGACCGCTGTCGGTGTAGCGGATGAACTCACCATCGTTTTCCACAATATCAATCCACGGATCGTTTTCATCGATGCGCTGACCAAAAATATTAACCGGATTGTTGATGGGCACCTCGCTGTATCCTCTTTCCCAGGTAATGGTGCCTTCATCGCTGATTACCGGGCCGATCGGCCCCTGAGGAGAAAACGCGTTAAAACCGTAAAGCCATCCTTCATTCTGAAAACGGCGTCCTGTTGCAAAGAAGGTAAGCTTATCGCGAACGATAGGACCTGAGAAACTGGCCTCAATATTATACTGATGAAACGGATTCACGTCTCCGGCAGCATTTGGAGCCCCCAGGTAGAGACCGGTGCGGCCCGTGGCATACTCACCACCCCAGATGCGTACGGTTCCCCGTAAATCGTTTGTACCCGAACGGGTTGCAATGTTAATGATACCTGATGTTGCCTGTCCGTATTCGGCATTAAACGCGCCCGAAACAACCTGAAGCTCCTCAATAGCCTGATTGTCGACACGGAGCCCCTGCCCTCTGTCGTAATCATCAGAAACGCGAACGCCGTCTACGATGTAGGCAACTTCAGAGGCGCGGCCGCCGCGAATGTGAATACTGCCACCCGGACCAACGGTTACCCCGGCCTGAAGCTGCACGATGTCGCCCACTTCCTGTACCGGAAGGCGCTCGATATCCTGACGGCTTACCCGGGACTCAGAGCTTGTTAAGTCGCGTATCACCACGTCTCTCGTTGCACGAACCACAACTTCCTCACCTTCAATCACCGCTTCAGACATCTGCATGTTCACTTCGGTGTTGAGGTCGGTTCTTACAAGCACATCTTCCACAATCTGAGTGGCATAACCTATGTAGCGGAATTCCAGTGTGTATGTTCCGGGGCGTACGTTCAGAATACGATAGTTACCATCGAAGTCTGTAGTTGTACCCTGCGTGGTTCCGGCGATTATCACCTGGGCCCCGATAATAGGCTCACCATCGCGGGCATCGGTTACAGTACCGGTAATCCGGCCGGCCTGCGCATAGAGCGCATCCGCTGCAAACAACACTACGAAAATGGCAAACAGTAGCTTCGTAACTTGTTTCATATCATCTATTTATAATTGTTTTGGTATGGATTGCAAGCGATCGGTAAACACGGTCGCGTTAAAGCGATCTCTTGCATCACCGATTATTCTCATTTTCAAATCATCTGCGGCTTCTGTAGCCAGCACTTCCCGGACTTTAGGAATAGCCTCTTCGTAGGAAAGCGGACGGGGTTCGATACGCCCCATGCATTTAAAGATGTGGAAACGCGCTCCGGTTATCTGGAACGGCCCGGCGTACTCACCCGGCTGCACCTGCCCCAAAGCTGGTGCCATCATGCCGAATCGATCGATCGGGATGAAACCCAGACGACCGTTGGTTTCACGTGCGGCCGGATCTGCGGTATAGCGCCGAAGCGTTTCATTGAAGTCAGCGCCACCCTGTAGTTCATTCCAGACATGGTCGGCGGCCTGTTGTGAGGTCACTACGATTTCGGCCATGTCGAGCTGAAGCGGCTCTGCGTAAAATTCAGCATTCTTCTCGAACTCTCTGCGTATATCCTCTTCATCCACAACGACCTGCTGCTCCACATAATCGTTAAAGCGCTCATTTAAGTAGTTGTAGAAGGTTTCTTCAATGGTGCGCTGTACATAATGGCTGTTGTAATTCGGATGCTCGCGGGCAGCGGAAAGCGCGTGTGCCCGGTAGGCCATTCCCTCAACCTGACGACGGAAATCGTGATAGGATGATGTATTTAGCCGCTGGCTGAAAGGTGTGTAGAAAGCTTCCCTCAGAAAGTCGTCGGTGGTGAACACAAAGTTGCCGAGCTGCGCAACGGTTCCTCCGGCAACCTGAGGAGACAAGTTCACCTGAAGGCGATTAAGCTCCGGGTTGTGCTCCAGGTAGCCATCCGGATCGTTTTGTATATCTTCCCACAGCTGCTCGATGAGGTCATTGTCGAAATCAAACGAGTCAATGGTTTCTCTCAGATGACGGCGAACAGCAAGTTCAGTCTGCTGCTCACGTGCAATCATGCCAAGCTCTTCACGCTTTTCGGCAAACTGCGTCTCCGTGATAACCGGAGTTGTTACAATATCGGTAACCTTAATAATGGAAAAACCGCGGCTGGTTTGTACCGGCGCGGAAACATCACCAATTTCCATTCTGTAGGCCATGTCTTCGAAAGAGATGTCCATATCATCTACCGTGAAGAACCCGAGATCACCGCCGTTTCGGGCGAGGTCAGGATTGCGGAAGATTGAGGAGGCGAGCTCATCCCAGCTTCCGCCCTGCTGCAGCAAAGCGTGAAGCGAGTCGGCCTCATGGCGATTGCGGGCAAAAAGGTGAGATGCGCGCACGCTGGTGTTTACGCGATAGAACAGCTCACGAAGATCCTGTTCGGAAACCTGAACGTAATCTGTAATAAACCTGCGCTCGAACTCTTCCATGATGCTCTTACGCTCGATGAGGGCCTTTTCATAAACGGCATCCGGCTCCTGATCCCAGCCGCTTTCGCGCGCATACTCCACAACCACATAGCGGTTGAGGCGGGAATTGAGCACGCTCTCCATCATGTCCGGGCTCAGATTCAGCGCATATCCCGCACGGGCATTAACCCGCTGAAGCTCGTTGAGATAATGGGTTTTGGATATTTCAAAATCACCAACAACAGCCAGCACCTCTTCATCGGCAGACGCATCGTTGGATGAGCAGGCCGTAATACCGGCAGCAAACAAAACGAGGCCGGCAAGAAGGATACATGGGAGAGATAAATTTGCCTTAAGATTGCTTAAAAAGGCCATACTGTTTTTAACACGATTAAAAATCAAAAAGGTTTTTTGTGCATAATTACGAAGCCCGGCAAGCTGGTTGATTGATCGGCAGGCAGACGGTTAAGCAGCACAAATGAAAAATAGTGAAAGCGCTTACATTTTCAAACAAAATCTTGCACAGTCTTCAGCCGGCCACCAAACTTATCCCAATTCTAACCTTTAACTTATATTTTGAGGAGAGCGCATTTTTTGCTTTAAATTAAGTAGGAGAACGATTCAAAAACCTTAATTAATTAATCGGTTAAACCAATATCGCTCCAAGATCTAATGCACATTTTACATTTGGCTTCAAAAAAGAAGCTCGAACAGGCGCTGATGTGTATCGGCGGGCGGAGATACAGATACAGAATAAGAAAACAGCAATTGCATCATTCCGGCATCAAGCACCAAACGGTTAGGAGCTCAAATCGTCTTGTACAAACATCAAAAGTTTAGACCGTGAAGGCGGGAACGTGCTATTTTGTTTATCAGGCCTCATTTGGGTGATTCGCTGAAATTGCCTTACCATTCGAACTCGATTAATGAGCTTTGACACATCCTGTATTCTGACCCTCGGGGATATCATGATGTTTAAAATCAATTACGCCTGGGCCTAATTTCGGGACCTCTGTTACCCCGGATTTCTTCCTGCGCTACCGCTGCGTCAGTCACCCCGGGCTATACATATAATCAGCCCCTGTTCGGGCTTTTTGGAGAAAGAGGTTTACTGGTGCTCCACAGGCTTGAAGCACCTTTTACAATACGTTTAATTTAATCTGCTCTAAACCGAGGCTTCTTCTTTACGACCGAAACGACGTACGATGTAGTCATCCAGCATGCCGCGGAATTCGCGACCGATGTGATCGCCGGTTAGCGTTACACGATGCTCGCCATCAACATAAACCGGGGCTTTTGGCTCTTCGAACGTGCCCGGAAGTGAAATACCAATGTCTGCGAATTTTGATTCTCCAGGTCCGTTTACCACGCAGCCCATCACCGCAACGTGCATGTCTTCCACACCAGGATACACTTCACGCCAGATAGGCATCATCTCGCGGATGTAGCCCTGAATTTCATCGGCCAATTCCTGGAAATAGGTGCTTTTCGTGCGGCCGCAGCCCGGGCAGGCGGTCACTTGTGGGATGAAATTCCGGATACCAAGCGACTGCAGAATTTGCTGACCCACGCGAACTTCCTCAGCTCTGTCACCACCGGGCTGGGGCGTAAGAGAAATGCGAATGGTATCACCAATTCCTTCATTCAGCAGAATGGCCAGGGCGGCTGAGCTCGCCACAATGCCCTTCATCCCCATTCCCGCCTCGGTTAACCCAAGGTGAAGCGGATGATCGGTAGCTACTGCCATACGCTTGTAAATGGTGACCAGATCCTGAACGCCGCTCATCTTGCAGCTGATGATGATCTTATCTTTAGCCAGACCAACCTCCTGAGCCAGTGCCGATGATCTGGTGGCGCTTTCGATGATGGTATCCATCATTACTTCTTTTGAAGACTTTGGCGTTTTCAGCGCGTTGTTTTCATCCATTTTCACGGCGAGCAGCTGCTGATCGAGTGAGCCCCAGTTCACACCAATACGCACCGGCTTATCATACTTGATGGCCTGCTCAACGATAGTGCTGAAGTTCTTGTCGCGCCCGCGTGTTCCCGTATTTCCGGGATTTATTCTGAATTTTGATAACGCTTTTGCGGCTTCCGGAAACTCGGTGAGGAGCACGTGCCCGTTGTAGTGAAAGTCACCAACCAAAGGCACATCTACGTTTTTCTTGAGTAGCTTCTCCTTGATATATGGTACAGCAGCAGCAGCTTCTTTGTTGTTCACGGTGATGCGGACAATCTCAGAGCCTGCGTCGGCAAGCTCGGCGACCTGCTTCACGGTATCATCTATGTCGGCCGTATCGGTATTGGTCATCGACTGCACAACTACGGGCGCACTTCCGCCAATAGCTACATCACCAACCATTACCTGAAGAGATTCTCTTTTGTTGCTGTTCAGCTTATCTGTACTCAAAATCGTTAGAACTTATTGCGTTAAAGGTAATTGCACTGATATGGGAAACCTCAGTTTCGCTTACTGAGTTCAAACAAAGTCCGTTTTTCTTCGGCACTAAGCCCGTCGTATCCACTTTTTGAAATTTTCTCAAGAATGCGGTCGAGTTCATCCTGCTCCACCTCATCCAGAATTTCTGCGTCTGAAACTGAATAAAGATGGGTTTTCGACTTCCCTTTAGCCTGAGCAGCCTTAGGAGGCGGCGGACTCTCCTTCCGCTTGAAACGCTCCGTAATGGCGCCAATCCAGGCGTCGTAATTATATCCGCGATAGTAGAGCTTGAGCAATGCATAGCCCCAAAATGCGCCACCGAGGTGAACAACACGGGCGATGCCATCCTGTGCAGAGATGAAAAGAAGGTCGATTGCGATAAGTCCGGCTACAATGAAACGGGCTTCAATCGGAGGGAAAAAGATAAGCATCAGCTTGTAGGTCGGGAAAAGCACCGCAAAAGCTACCATTATCCCGAAAACCGCCCCTGAAGCTCCAATCGTTGGAATTGCTGCTCCACCAAATATCGTGGTAAAAACGGTGTTCACCATTGCTCCGCCTATTCCTGAACCAAAATAGATGGCCAGAAAATTGCGCGTGCCAAGATGATCCTCAACAATGCGGCCCAGGAACCATAACCAGAGCATGTTGAACAGCACGTGGAATACACCGCCGTGCAGAAACATATAGGTGACCAGTCGCCATGGCTGCGTAATTGTGGTGAGCGGGTCTGAGAAAAAACCGAAGCTGTTTACCAGAAAATTGGAAAAGGTACTCCCTCCAATAATCATGGCGAAGAAAATCCCGATGTTGAGCGTAATAATCCACCTGATACCCGGTGGCATCATCATCCAGCCGCGTTTAAAAGCTTGTCCGAATGTCTCCTGCTGATACATGCGCTACTCCAGATTGGTCGGCAGTTTCCAGATTTTGATGAGGGCTATTCCCACAATCATACCGCCAAGGTGAGCGAAGTGTGCAATCCCTGTCTGAAGACTGGAAATTCCCATCATAAGTTCGAAAGCCCCGTAGAGCATCACAAAATACTTGGCTTTTATACCTACGGGAAACAGCAGCATATAGATTCTCCTCTCGGGGAACATCATACCGAAAGCCAGCAGAATCCCGAATACACCGCCGGATGCGCCGATTACAATGCTTGGCGTGAGGATCATGTGGAGTACGGCTGCTCCGATTCCGGTTCCGAAATAGTAGAGGGTGAAGGTTTTTGTTCCCCAGGTGCTTTCAATGGCGGTTCCAAAAATCCAAAGAGCGAACATATTGAAGAAAATATGGCCCAGCCCTCCGTGCAGGAACATATAACTCACGAACTGCCATGGGCGAAACAGATCAAAAAACTGCGAATTCGGTGGGAAAAGGGCAAAGTTCTGGAGCAGAAATTCGTCAAAGCCCGGAATTCCGAGCGCCACGAAACAGAGGCCGTTTATAATGAGCAGGTGTTTAACTGCAGGCGTAAATGCGGATGGTTGATAGGTACTCAATCTCTCGTTTTATTCTGTGATCAACTGTCGTTTTTTCTAATTCGGTAATATACGTTTATTCCGCCTAAAGTTACTCCCGGAATTCCCTGACCCGGATAGGACGTGTCTCCGCACTGATATATACCCGGAAATGGCGGCTCGGTTTGCGGCCAGTCCACCAGCGATCGAGCCATGCTTTGCGGAATTCCCCCTACGCGCCCCTCTTTTCGATAGACCCAATTTTGCCAGGTCACCGGAGTTGCAGGAAACGCAAGCTCCACGCCTGACTCTTTGAACCCGGGCAGATTTTCCTCCAGAAACTCCAGTATAAATTTCTGTACAGCCTCTTTATTGGGTTCATAGTCGCCGTTCATTTCGAACCATTTTTTAGCCGGGGTGTGGCATGAAATATTCAGTGCCCGCTTGCCTTCCGGTGCACGTTCAGTGTCGCCTCGCTGAGACATGGATACAAACACCGATCCTGCCTCGGTTAACGGCATGTGCTCGCCTTCGGGCATATGCAGCTGGTGATGAAGCGACATATCGTCTTCATACGCATCGCCCGTAACCACGCCCATGGTGAATGCGCCCCAGGCCTCATCATATCTCACAGACTCTTTTTGATACCACCGTCCCAGCTCGCCACTGCAGATTTCGGCCATGTTCCAGATCGGTATGTTCGACACTACGTTTTGTGCCTCGTAGGTCTCGCCGTTATCTGTCTTCACAAGATATCCACCGCGTGGTCCTTCCTCGACCGAGATGACTTTACGGCGGGTTTTAAGCTCTCCGCCGTTTTCATTGAGGGAATCTTCCAGCTCGCGAATCATGGTGAGAAGTCCGCCGGGCACATAATAATTAGAGTAGCTTGTGTAGGTGATACCTGCTGCGCCGAAAATAAATGGCGTCTGGTCGGCCTTGGCCTGTGCGGTAATCATGAGCTGCTCATCTACAAACCGACGAAAAGCCGGAGTGTCAACCCCGTATTTTTGCATTACCGCAGCCACGCTCTGAAAGGCATAGCGAAGCACGGGCGCATCGGCCGGATTGTTGTTGATAGCCAATTGCAGCCAGTCAGCAGCTTTCTTAGGCGGGAAAAAGACGTTTCTCTTGGAGACTTTCCAGACCGTATCGGCAACCATGAAAGCTTCATTCCAAAAGTCATGGTGCGCTTTTCGGTCGGATGCTCCGTCACTGAAAACCCGAACGGCCTCATCGATCCACGCCTGCCTGCTTTTATACCGGACAACACGTTCACCGTTCAGATAAACGGTCATCGAAGGGTTGATTTCCTTTTTCGTAAGGGTGATGCCCAGCTCCTCTTCAAGCGTACGAAGCGGCTGATTTTCATCGAAGCCAATCAGGGTTGTGGCGCCCGATTCAAAAACGTAGCCTTTTCTTTTGTAGGATGATGAGCATCCGCCGGGAACGTGAGCCGCCTCAAGGACCGTAACCTTGCGTCCGTTTTTAGCAAGCATACAAGCTGCGCTCATGCCGCCCATTCCGGACCCGATTACGATAAATTCTGTACTAAAATGTGTTTGTTTACTCATGCCACACCTAACGCCTGCAGCGCTTTTCCCGTTCTGAGTATTCGTTTTTTTTGATGGTAAGGGTGATGCCACCTGAAGGGCCTTCACCTGACCCGGATCACGAGATCACTTCATTGCATTCCTTCGGCTCTGCCCTCTATGAAGCAACCGGACTACATCCCGAAATTATTTCCAAAACTTTGCACCAATTTGCTTTTTTCTGCGCATTAGGCGTCAGAGCGGCGTGGCATCAACCTGCGCCCATACAGCTTCCCGCCTGACTGACGTCCGGGAAATAATTCATCAACACATAACCTTAGTACTTACCTGAACATGATGCTTAAAAATTCTTTCAAAAAATGCGTTCTTCTCGCCGCATCTGCCCTGCTTTTTGCAGCATGCGGAAGCAGTTCCGTAGTTTCCGACGTTGAGCCGGACTGGCGCTCTCCAGCAGTAGATGAGCTCAGCTCCGTATACGTAATGAATGACACCGACCGAATTTACGTGATTGACGGGCTTTCGGTTCTTTCCATAGACGGGAACACCGGTGAAGTAGATAACCGCATGAACGAGAGCTTTTGGAACAACATCATTCGTAACTCAGCCACACAGATCGGCAGCTTCACCTTCGAATCGGCCCGCGCGATGTCATCTACCTACAACATGAATCCGCTACACGACAGCGGCATCATCCTGCTGTACGATCATCGTTTCGACCTTGAAACAATCACAGCGCTTGATCCCTCCAGCGGTGGCGTTCTCTGGACAAACGACCAGCTGAATTTCAGCATGGCGAAATATTCCGGACTCATCCAGGAGGCGGGTGCACGGGTTGGACGCGCGCTTGCGGGAGCGCTTGGTGCCAGCCATGAGGCCGAAAGTGCCGAAGAAGTTCGTGAGCGGGAAGTCCGCTTCATGTCGAACCTGGCGATGGAAATCCCGGGCGAGAACAAGATGTTTTTCAAAGCTTCCAACAAGCTGGTGTTGATGGATCTTTCGGACGGCTCTTCTATTTCAGAGATAGAAGGATTTAACGGACCGGGCATCGCGGGCTTGCAACTGCTTGATGATGGCGGCTATCTGGTGCTCAGCGCAGGGCGTGATGTTTCAAACCTGGAGCTTTCATCATCCTACAGCCTTGCACGAATCGATTCCGAAGGATCGCTTGTCTGGATGAGCGAGCACAGCGGTCGCCATACATCCGACCTCATGATTTTTGATAACTATGTAGTGGTTGATGGTCAGCCAACGGAAGTATTTGATCTTGAAACCGGCGATAAAATCAGCGAAAACGACATTCGCCGCAGGAGCATGTTCAGCAATACCCTCCATCACATTGTGTATCATAACGATAATCTGTACGTAGCGGCAGATATGTATGGTCAGGTTGGCCGCGTATCGGAAAGCAGACTGATTCGTCATCATATCCCAACCGGTGAGATTACTGATTTCCTGGAGACCACCCGAAACACCTATTTCACGGATATGCAGGTTCATAACGGCATGCTGCTGGTTTCGGGACACGGAAACGCTATCCACGGTCGCAACAGCTCCGGCGCGATTATGGCGCTTGATCCTCAGACTGGTGAAGAGATCTGGATCAGCGAGGAGTTCAGCACCGCCGGCAACAACTACTCCGGCGAACCCAGCGTATCACAGGCTGTGGTTTCCGATGATGTGATATTCGTCTCCGACATCGGCACCCTTTACAAGATTGATGCTTCTTCAGGCGAAACGCTGGCTAAAGTTGACCATTCCGCGCTTGAAACCGGACGTATGATGGGACTTTATGAGATAGATGATAACATTGTTTTGATTTCCAGAAACGGCGTTACGGCTTTCAGTAAGAATGACCTGTCGAATATCTATACCGCAAAAACCGAAAGCATGAATGGCTATACGATTAACGGCTCAGTAGCCGGGCTCCATAACGGGAGCCTCAGGGCGGTTTCGGTGGATCTTCGTGATGGCAAGGTGGGGCCACATATTCGCCACGGCTCAGTCGGACTGCTCAGCGGGCCACCAAATCGTTATTTCGGCAATCTCGACGGAACCGTTGTATTCAAAGGTGATGGCAGCAGAGTAATCACCATAGACAACGATGGCCGCATCCATGCGCACAGCCTGAGGTAAGTTACCCCAGCTCATCAGGATTAAAACGACTACGTATAACTCATCAGGGTTTTGATATCCTGATGAGTTTGTTGTTTTAGCGCTACCCTAAATTTAAAAACGTTAGGATATTGGTTGCTGTAGGGAAAAGGTTGATCTGGTTTTAAACGTACAAAACCAGCCAACGATTAGGGTTGCAGTATCTCAAAGTTTATTTATTTTTAATTCTTTGCTGATCCCGACTAATCATATCAACTAATTCAAGTGATTCCCATGCCCATTCAGCTACGTTATGTTTTATTTCTCAGTTTACTAACCCTGCTGCTGCTTCCCTTAAATACAACAGCGCAGGATAGCAATAGCAACTCCAACGGTATTGAGCCAAGTCATGCCGATCTGCCCCTCGAGCCCGATCGCACTGTTCACCTGCAGACCGATGAAGGAACCTGGATTTCTGTAGATGTGCACCCCTCCGGTGAAAAGCTGATATTTGATTTTATGGGAGATCTTTACGAGCTCCCGATAAACGGAGGCGAGGCCGTACAGCTGACCCAAGGTATGGCGTTCGATCACCATCCGCGATACAGCCCAGATGGAGATAAAGTGGTGTTTATCTCTGACCGCAGCGGGGGCGAAAACATCTGGCTTCTGGACCTCGAAACGATGGAAACCGAGCAGCGAACCACCGGAAATAACCACCGCTGGCAATCCCCTGTTTTCACCCCAGACGGGAACTACATCATCGCGGCACGTGCAAACCTGAGAGGCGGCGTTCATAAACTGCGCATGTACCATGTGGATGGCGGCAGCGGAACCGAGTTCATGGATACGCCAAACAATTTCAAAACTATTGAGCCGGCATTTGGCGCTGACGACCGCTACCTCTGGTTCTCGCACCGTACCGGTGACTGGAACTACAATGCCATCTTTCCACAGTATCAGATTTCAAAATTTGATCTGGATACTGGCGAGCGTCATCTTCAAACGGCGCGTCTGGGTTCTGCATTTCGCCCGACACTTTCTTCCGATGGAAAATGGCTCGTTTACGGAACGCGGCATGAAACGGAAACAGGGCTGCGTATCCGCGACCTAAGCACCGGCGATGAGCGCTGGCTTGCCTTTCCTGTTCAAAGGGATGATATGGAGTCGCGGGCAACGCGTGACGTACTGCCTACCATGGTATTCACGCCTGATAACGAGGCTGTAATCACAACATGGGGCGGAAAAATTTGGCGCCTCCCCATAGAAGAAGGAGCTCAGGCAACACCGATTCCGTTCAGCATTGATACCGAAATAGAGCTCGGTCCCCTTCTGGACTTCAAATATCCAATGTCCGATGATGCTGAGTTTATCGCCCGCCAGATACGGGACGGAGCTCCCTCGCCGGATGGCACAAGACTGGCCTTCACGGCTTTAAACAATTTATACGTGATGAGTCTGCCCGACGGTGAACCGCAAATGATCACAGATCTCGGCAAGGTTAAAGCTTTTCCGGCCTGGTCACCCGACGGAAACTGGATTGCATTTGCCACCTGGGATTCTGAAGAAGGCGGCCATATTTACAGAATGAGGAGTGATGGACGCCGTAGTGCGCAGCGTCTCACAGAAGAGCCCGGACTCTATCAGCAGATTGCCTGGTCTAAAACACAGAACCGTATTGTTGCCATTCGCGGCGATCGAAGAGTTTATCTTGAATCTCCGGGACCGGGTGTGCCGCTTTCGGCTAATGACCTGATCTGGATTCCGTCTGACGGAGGCGCGGTAAATTTTATTACGAGTGCCGATGGACGAAACACGCCGCACTTTGTCAAAAACGACGACCGGATTTACCTGAATCACTCACAGCGCGGACTCATCTCAATCCGGTATGATGGTACAGATGAGCGGCAGCATCTTACCGTAACCGGTTCTACCGCGCCGGGTTCTACCTCACCGGATCGGGCATCCATCATCCTGAAAGCACCCGAGGGAGATCAGGTGCTGGCACAAGTGGGCAGCGACATCTATACGATCACCCTTCCACGGGCCGGTCAGGCGCAAAGCATAAGCGTGGCCAACCCCGGCAGGGCTGCATTTCCCGCCGCAAAACTGACTGATATCGGCGGTCAGTTTCCGTCATGGAGCTGGGATGGGCGAACGGTACACTGGTCGCTCGGTAATGCATTTGTCTCTTATGATCTCGATGATGCCGCAGAACGAAAGCGCGAGCAGGAGCGATACGATCGCGAAAAAGGGGAGCGTGAAGATGAGGATGGAGAGGATCATGATGAAGAGAACGGTGATGAAAACCATGAAAACGGAGACGAACCGGACGAGAAAAGTGATGACACCGATCGTCCGGAAGACTACAAACCAGAGGAACTCCGTATTGAGATTAACGTGAATCGCGATATTCCCGAAGGTGTTTATGTGCTCCGTGGCGGCAAGGCAATTACCATGAACGGCTACGAGGTTATCGAAAATGCCGATATCGTGATTCGAAACAACCGTATTGAAGCAATCGGGGAGCAAGGATCGGTATCCATTCCCGGGAACGCTGAAATTCGCGATGTAAGCGGACACACCATTATTCCCGGGTTTGTAGACACCCATGCGCACGTTCGCCCGTTCAGGAATCTGCATCAGCCGCAAATCTGGTCTTTTATGGCCAATTTGGCGTATGGAGTAACTACACTTCGCGACCCTCAAACGGGTACCACCGATCTGCTGACCTACGCTGATCAGGTGGAATCCGGCAACATTATTGGTCCGAGGATCTACCAAACCGGTCCGGGTGTATTTTGGTCGGAACAGCTGCGTGATCTGGATCACACGCGCGACGTCATGAAACGCTACAGCGCCTATTTCGATACAAAGACAATCAAAATGTATGTGGCTGGAAACCGTGAGCAGCGTCAGTGGATTTTACAGGCGGCAAAAGAGCAGGAGCTGATGCCAACTACTGAGGGTTCTCTCGACATGAAGCTGAACATGACCATGCTGATTGATGGATATCCGGGTCAGGAACATAACTATCCGATATCTCCAATTTTCTCTGATGTAGTTCAAACCACCGCTGAATCACAGATGGCCTACACGCCTACGCTGCTGGTTACGTATGGAGGACCCTGGGCAGAAAACTACTTCTTTATGAAGGAAGATGCTGCAAACGACCCAAAACTGCGCTATTTCACACCACAAGAAGATCTTGAGCGCAAAACACGGCGACGCGGAGCAGGCTGGTTCCACGAGGAGGAATATGTGATGGATCGTCAGTCCGAAATAGTTCAGCAAATTTATGATGCGGGCGGAATTCTTGGCGTGGGAAGTCACGGTCAGCTTCAGGGGCTCGGCTTTCACTGGGAGCTCTGGGCCATGGCCTATGATGATATGGATCCGCACAAAGCGCTCCGAACCGCTACCATCCACGGAGCGAGGGCTTTGGGTCTCGATGGCGATATTGGTACGCTTGAACCGGGTAAGATGGCAGACCTGCTGATTCTTAGTGGTGATCCCCTGGACAATCTGCGTAACACAAATACAATCGAACTGGTTATGAAAAACGGGCGCCTTTACAATGGCAACACCCTCCACGAAGAGTGGCCACGGGTTCAGCCTACAGGCCGACTCTGGTTCCAGCAGCCGGAGCCGTCGGGCTTACCAGGCTTGGGAAATAATCAGTAATTCGTTTTAAATACGAACAAACTCATCAAGGTTTTAGAAACCTTGATGAGTTATTTTTTAAACCGCTTCACCACTCAACCTTCTTCAGATACGGAAGCGTGATAAGTCAATTCTTCCTGAGCAATGCTTCAGGCTGTTTCTGCGAGCGATATGAAAAACTCAATGAGTACTGAAGTTGTAAATCCGTTTGATCCTCCTTTCAAACCTTCCCGCTCGTCGAGTAGTTGATGGCTTTGAGTCTGCTTAAATAGGATTCCATATAGGCTTTTTTCATTTCTGTGCTGAGGAAGCTGCGTTTGATAAGTGATTCGACATCATCGTGGCGGGTTTTGAATTTGTTCAGGATTTTTATCATTCGGGACTCTACCAGTCCGATTTTCCGGCCGAATTCGTAGAAGTCGTCGTAAGCGTAAAATCCGTTGGCTTCAAAACTTTCGGTGTAATAATCATCTTTAAACAGACCGTCGTGCAATGCCATTGCGGCATCATCAACGTGCAGGCTAGTGTTGATTAAGTCGTAGGCGGGACTCAGCATATAATCGCCCTGCCTGGTTTCAATTACGCCGTAGTTTTTCAGGTGAGCATCCCCGTTGCTGAACAGATAGTTGAATAAAATCAGCGCATACAGCTTTTCCAGCTCCACCATGGCTGCCGGAATATAGTGCTGAACCAGCTCCGCCATCTCTTCATAGCTGTATTCGTATTTGTAGTTGGCTCCGGCCGTTTCGGCTGTTTTCCCGGCAAGCGTTGCAAAATCCTCTTTGCCAATTTTTGTTCCATCTTCCGCAACGTCGAACCGTTTTGTGATATAGGCCGGCTCTCCGTTTTTAAAAAAAATGAGCGCATTTTCTGCCGTCGGTATGTCAAATACCTGCCGGGCTATCTGCATGGTGAGGTGCTCATTGGCTGGAACCTGATCCGCTTTCCTCAAATCTGCCGGGACTGGTTTCAGAATGTAGGTTCCCTGCTCCCCTTCTTCGGTCAGCCTGAGATTATTTTTCTCCAGCATCACAGAAACTTTTTCCTGTACGCCGGAAATGGAAAGCCGCTTTCTGTTTTGCCTGAACTTTTCGGCATCCTCTTCACTCACATCCGGCGGATAGTACGGGAGGATGTGGCTCACCTTCCTGCCGTTGAAAACGCGCTTTAAGCAGGTCGGGCTGTAGGTGTTGAATCCTTCAGCAAGCCTTCCGGGACAATATTTGATTTCGGGCAGGCTCAATTATGGGAGATTTATTCTTTTGGTTTTACGGTGATGGCGCCAATGGTGTCGTTCTGTGCCGTTGCCAGGAGCAGGTCGAAATAGTTTTCCTCATCGATTTTCAGCTGCCTCGACTGAAGTTTTCGGTTCACCCCTTCCGACAACAGATTGAAGAAACAGGGAAACAGATGATCGGCTTCATACCTCTTCTTCGATTTGGGCATAGTTAAGCTAATCGCCGGTTTTTCGGGATTTTGGTACCATAGATCGTCATATTCGAACGCATACGAGTTTCTGCCATAACGGGTAAGCACGCCGGCAAGCTCTCCGTTTCTATACACTTTGGCTGCCTTCGTTTTCATGGCTACAGCTCAGGTTTTTTGACGTCCAGGCTTAGCTCCATCCCCAGAATCTTGGCAATTTTGTTAAGCACCTCTACCGTTGGATTCGCCTGACCGGTCTCAATCTTATACAGCGTATTCACGCTGATGCCCGCCATCTCCGCGAGATCAGGCTGCGTAATGCCAAGGGTATTCCTGCGTGCTTTAATCATCTGACCAATCTCAGAAACCAACATTATAGTGTGATTTTAAGGGTATTTATTGCTTAGCTAAACGCAAATATAAGCAATTCCATATTATAATGTGATTTTAGGTGAAGTATTGATGGCTTTGAGTTTACAGAAGCAGTATATCACATTATCGTATGATATTGGGTGAATTTTGAATAGCTGAAAGCTTGGATTTCACGCAAAGTCGTAGAGCCGTAAAAGTTTTTAAGCAGTCGATTTTAACAGATCGATAAATATCCACAACCCAGAAGCCAGACTCACCCCCACCAAATCGCATATCAGATATCAGACTTACCACCGGACTTCACCACACCACCTTTTCTTTGTTCAGAAACGCGCTGATTCCTTTCTGGCAGTCTTCGGATCCCCGGGCCCTTGCATTTACCTCAACGGCGTAATCTACGGCCTCCTGGAAGGTCTGATCGCCGGCAGCGTTAATCAGGGCTTTGGTGGTTTGTAACGCCTGACCGCTGCATTTTTCGACCAGATCGGTTAATACTTTGTTTACGGTTTCATGGAACTGTTCCACGGCTACTGTTTCGGTTACCAGGCCGATTCGGGCCGCTTCGTGTGCGGAAATGAGGTGTCCGCAGAGAAGCAGGTTTCGGGCGTGGGTTTCGCCCACTTTTTTGATGAGGAAACGGGCTACGATGGCCGGTACAAATCCGATGCGGGTTTCGGTGTAGCCGAACTTGGCGGGCTCGGAGGCAATCACAATATCGCAGATGGAGGCGAGTCCGCAGCCGCCCGCTATGGCGTGTCCGTGCACCGCAGCCACCACCGGCTTGCTGCCGTTCCGGATGATTTCAAACAGTTCGGCTAGGTGGCGCGAATCGTCCAGATTTTCTTCGTAGGTGGCGCTCTTTAGCTTTTTTATGACCGCCAGATCTGCTCCTGCACAGAACGCATCACCCTCCCCGCGCAGCTTGATGACCTTCACATCATCATTCTTAAAAAAAGACGGGAAGGCCGTTTTCAGCTCGCCCACCAGCTCGGGATTCAGGGCATTTCGCTTTTCGGGACGGTTCAGGCTGATGATGCCTACCCGGTTCTGAATATCGGTCAGGATGTATTGGAAACTCATGCGCAAAAGTTTGTTGATAAAAATTGGTTTTCTGAAGTCAGTTCGAATCAGCCGGATAATAGAACAAAACGGGCAGGAATTCCAGCCGCAATGCCATCACCCGTACAGATTCCGGGCAACCTCAAACATCTGGGCGTGGGCTTCGGCCGTTTCCCGCACGCTGGGCGCATAGCCGCCCGAAAGCAACAGCACCAGGGGAACGGCCTTTTGCTTCACATAGCGAATCACCATTTCTTCCCGTTCGCGCAGACCCTTCAATGTAAGCGACAATCTACCGAAATGATCAGTTTCTAAAGGATCAATCCCGCCCAGATAAAAAACAATATCCGGCTGAAACTGTCCGAAAATGGTATCCAGCGCATCACCCAAAATCCGGTGATAGTCCCTGTCGCCGGTTTTGTCAGCCAGGCCGATATCGAGCGTGGAAGGCGGCTTACGGAATGGGTAGTTTTTCTCGCCGTGCATGGAAAAGGTGAAGACGTTCGGATCGTTTTCGAAAATGGCGGCATTTCCGTTACCCTGATGCACATCCAGATCGATGATTAGCGCCTTCCTGATCCACATGCTTCGCTGCAGCGTCTTGATGGCCACCGCCACGTCGTTAAACACGCAGAATCCCTCGCCGTGGTTGGGCATGGCGTGATGCGTCCCTCCGGCCAGATTTCCCGCCACGCCATCCTGAAGGGCCATCAGCGCGGCGTTGGTGGTGCCCTGAACCGCCAGCTTGGAGCGAATAGCCAGTCCAGGGCTCCATGGCAAACCCAATCTTCGCTCTTCCTTCCGGGTCAGCTTTCCGTTTAGGATGCCGTCCAGATAATAATCGGTGTGGACCAGCTTAAGATCCGGCACGTCGATTTCACGGGGAGTAATTACGTCCATATCCCGAACAATTTCCATGTCCAGCAGATAGCGGTGCAGCTGCGCGAACTTCCCCATGGGGAAAATATGTCCTTCGGTTATGGGCGCGTAATAGCCCGGAGCGTAGCTTACTCTCATATTTTCTTAATGGTGATGAGGGCCATCATCCGGCCGCTTTGCTGCTTTTCCCTGCGGAAAGAGTAGTAGGCATCCGGTTTGCTCATGGTGCAGCCTTCCGAAAGGGTGATGCTGCTACCGGCCAGGCCGGCATCCAGTAGCTGCTGATTCACAAATCCTTTTAAATCCACGTGAGGCTTTTCGCGGGAGTTATCTACAAAGCGGGCGGGGAACTGTTCGGCCACTTCCAAACCAACCTCAAACCGCGCCTGCGAAATGCACGGACTGATAAACGCTTCTAACCGTTCGGCTTTGGCGCCCAGCTTCACCATTTCTGCGATAGTACGGGGCACGATGTCGGCCACGGCGCCTTTCCA
>JAIUMA010000042.1 GCA_022565795.1 Balneolia bacterium | reverse complement strand
ACCGCGCTGGTATAGACAACCACATCGGCGCCTTCAATCTGGCCCGCTTCATGACCGATAAAAATTGTTGCGCCCAGCTCCTCAAGGCGGTCCGTTGTTTCCGAACGCGCGCCGTCAGAGCCGCTAACCACGTAGCCTTTACGCAACAGAATCTCAGCCATACCACTCATACCAATACCACCGATGCCCACCATGTGGATATGGCGCGTATTGCCAAATACCGGCTGCGGCATGATGTTTTCACTCGTAGTTTTAGCGATATGATCTTTTTTGCTGCTCATGAGTTCGGTTTACGACGGTTATCAAGAATTTCAATTATCTCTGCTGCAATGTTTGTCGCGGCATCAGGCTTAGCCAGCGATCGCGCTGCTTCACTCATTTTTTTCATGGTTTCGGGTGAAGCCATCAGATCCTGAAGCACCCTTGGCAACTGGTCTCCGGCATCCGTGTCCTCGAGAATACGCGCCGCGCCGTTTTCGGCCATCGCGGATGCGTTCTGTCGCTGATGATCACCGGCAACGTTAGGCGATGGCATCAGTATGGATGGCTTTCCGGCAATCATAAGCTCGGTACAAATTCCGGCACCGGCGCGTGTAATTATCACATCTGCCGTCGCATAGGCGGTTGCCATATCGTCGATAAAGCTGGTGAGGTGAAGCCCCGGATACTTTGTTGTATCCACCTTTGTTTCCAGACTCTGCAGGTAGCGCGGACCGCACTGCCAGATCAGCTGGAGATCCATTCGGTTATGCAGCTCATCCATGTTTTTCAGGATGGCATCATTTACCGCACCAGCGCCGCCGCTTCCGCCCAAAATAAGCACGACTGGCTTATCAGCTGAAAGTCCGAATGACTCGTGAGCGGCACGGCTACCGCGCGTTGTAATTTCTTTTCGGGCCGGATTTCCGAGCAGCGAAATACGCCCTTTGGCTTTTGGAAGAAACTCCGCTGCCTGCTCAAACGCCGTGAATACGCGTGCCGCAAATCCGGATAGCATTCGTGTTGTTACGCCGGGGAAGCTGTTCTGCTCCTGCAGGAAAACCGGAATACTACGCTTGGCGGCCATCCATCCTACCGGACCGGAAACGTAACCACCGGTGCAAATCACGGCATCGGGCTTCATCTTCTGAATAATGAAGAAGCTTTGAATCAGGCTCACAAGAAGCTTCACCGGAACCAATAGGTTTGATAGCGTAAGTCTGCGCTGCAGTCCGCTAATCCAGATCGGATAGATTTCATAACCCGCTTTAGGCACCGCCTTCCATTCGATACGATCGCGTGAACCGGCAAAAGCAATGCGGGCATCACCCTGAACCGCACGGAGAGCATCCGCAATAGCGATGGCCGGATAGATATGTCCGCCCGTTCCGCCGCCCGTAATCAGGTAGGTATATGTGTGCACCGGCTTACTCATATTCAGCCTCCGTGCGTTTCTGCTTGGAGATGTTCAGCAATATTCCAACCATTCCGGCAGAGAAGAGCATGCTCGTTCCGCCATAGGAAATAAACGGCATCGGCAGACCGGTTACCGGGAAAAGACCGCAGGCAACGGCCGCATTAACCAGTCCGTAAAGAACAAGCGTAAGCGTACACGCCATCGCGATGAGCGTACCGAGCTCGTCAAGAGCCTGTCGCGCAATGAAAACCACGCCCCTGATAAGAATCAGCACGAAAATGAGCAGCAGGATTCCGGCGCCGACCAGTCCGTACTCCTCAGCGATTATGGCAAAAATGAAATCGTTGTATGGCGCCGGCAGGAAGTCACGCTGTGTACTCTTGCCGATGCCAACACCAAACAAGCCGCCTTTGGCCAGCGCAATGTGCGCCTGCTGCGCCTGATAACCCGCGCCAAGAACAAACTCACTGCTTTCAATCTTTATAACCTGATCGACATAATTGCTTATACGCGACTGCCTTTCCAGCGACTGCGAAAGCAGGAAGAGCGCACCTAAAGCGCCGATAATAACCAGCGAGCCGAGCTGAACCACGCTCATTCGCCCAACAAACATCATAATGAAGCACAACCCAAGCAGCACGGCGGCGCTGGAGAAGTCCTCAATTCCAATTAGAAAAGCCGTAGTACCGATCCAAAACATAGCGGGAATAAACGTCTTTTTGAAATCGGTAATTACTTCGCGCTTGCGAATCATAAACGAGCAGAGATACACCAGCAGGGCCACCGTTGCCAGCGATGACGGCTGGAATGAGAATCCCGCAACGGTAAGCGAGCGGCGGGCACCAAAAACTTCAGTCCCGTACAGCGTAACAATCACCAGAAAGATCCAGCTCAGAATCAGAGCCGCTTTGCTGAAGCGCGCAATAATATGATAGTCGATTTTGGAGACAATAATCATCACGCTGAAGGCGATAGCCAGTTTTACTACGTGTCCGGTTACCAGTCGGGTTGCCGTGGTGTTATGGGCCTCAGCGAAGTATGCGATCGATGAATACACCGCCAGTACGCCGAAAATCATCAGCATGATTACGCTGGCCAGCAGAATGCGGTCGCTCGCTGATCCCGAGCCTCTGATTTCATCAGAGGTCTGGTCTACGATAAACGATTTGCTATGTGGTGTGGTGAATTTCATCTGGTTCTTAATGCAACTTACAGTGCGTTTACGGCTTGTTTGAACACCTTGCCGCGATGCTCATAACTTTCAAACATATCAAAAGAGGCGCAGGCCGGACTTAATAGCACAGTTTCACCTTTTTTGGCTTTTTTGTAGCTCAGCTTCACGGCTTCTTCAAGCGTTTCTGCTTCGGTATAGTAAAGCGCGTCGCGTGAAATCTGGGCGCGAATAGCGTCTTTAGCCTGACCAATTGCTATAACCGTGTGAACCTTTTTCTTAATCTGATCGGACAGCTCGCGGTAGTTATTTCCTTTATCCTGTCCGCCAATAATGAGCACAACCGGCGTCTTGATGCTTTGAAGCGCATACCAGACCGCATTTACGTTTGTCGCCTTGCTGTCGTTGATATAACGCACGCCGTTCAGAACCCGAACCTGCTCCAGACGGTGCTCTACGCCTTCGAAGGTCATCAGGCTCTCACGTATAGTTTCCTTTGAGATTTCATTGACGCGTCCTGCCAATGCAACCGCCAGTGAATTGCTGAGGTTATGCTTACCCTTCAGACCAACTTCTTCTACGCCCATAAGCGGCTCGTCGGTACCATCCAGACGAAGCACGATCTCCTGCCCGCGAATGAATGCGCCTCTGGATACTTCATCCAGCATTGAAAATGAAAGAAGCTGAGGCCCGTCAGGACGAATGCCGATTCCGGATACCTGCTCCTTCAGCACCGGATCATCATAGTTATAAATCATGTAGTCTCCGGGCTGCTGATTTTTTGTAATTCGCATTTTTGAGGCAACGTAATTTTCAAACTTGTTCTGGTACCGGTTCAGATGGTCAGGCGTGATATTCAGAATCATGGAGACAAACGGACGAAAGCCGGCAATTCGGTCGAGCTGAAAGCTGCTGACCTCCAGAATGAGATCCGCCTCTTTCGAGGTCTTATCAACCAGTTCCGAAACTGCAGTGCCTATGTTCCCGCCCATGAGCGCGGCGCGGCCACCCTGCTTCCACATATGGTTAAGCCAGGATGTTGAGGTCGTCTTACCGTTGCTTCCAGTTACCGCTGTAATCCGGCTCTTACTGTACCAGCACGCCACCTCGAGTTCACTGTAAACCGGGATATCGTTGTAGTCGAAATAGCTTATCAACGGCGCCTCGTTGGGCACGCCCGGGCTTACAACTACGAAATCTGCCTTTTTTGCACGCTCTGTATGGCCATTTTCCTCAAACGGAACCCCAGCTGCCTCAAGCATTTGTTTCTGCTGAGGAGCAATCGCACCGCTGTCCGTCACAAAGGTTGTTGCACCCTTTGAGGCAAGCAGAACTGCAGCCGCAGCGCCGCTACGGGCACCGCCAACGATTACGATATTTCGGTCTTTAACTTCTTTCATCTTAGTTTGAGGGTTACTACAGTTATCACCGCAAGCATTACGGCAATAATCCAAAAGCGCACTACGATTTTGGGCTCGGCCCAGCCCTGCTTTTCAAAATGATGATGCAACGGAGCCATCAGGAATACACGGCGGCCTTCACCGTACTTTCGCTTTGTATACTTGAACCAGGTCGTCTGGATGATTACCGATAGGGTCTCCATCACAAAAACACCGCAGAGAATAGGTAATAACAGCTCCTTATGGACCATCAGGGCGAATGCACCGATGGTGCCGCCCAGCGCGAGCGAACCCGTGTCGCCCATAAAAACCTGGGCCGGATAGGTGTTATACCACAAAAACCCAAAGCAGGCGCCCACTAATGCAGCGGCAAAAATAGCCAGCTCGCCAACGCCCGGCAGGAAAATCAGATCCAGATAACCGGAATAATCCACCCTTCCGGATACGTAGGCCAAGAGCCCGAGCGCCATTCCGGCAATAGCCGTGGTTCCGGCCGCCAGCCCGTCCAGCCCGTCGGTTAGGTTAACCGCGTTACTTACACCCGTAATGATAAAAACAACCACCGGAATGTAAATCAGCCAGCCGAGCTCCTCGCCGAGAAACGCGTAGTTCAGATTCGCGTCTTTTACAAATGGTATGGTGGTGATGGTGTTGTACTCGCTGAAATCCGGATAGAAATAGAGAAATACGCCCAGAATGATGCCAACAGAAACCTGACCAACCAGCTTAAACCGGCCCATCAGACCATCCTTATCCTTTTTGATAATTTTGATGTAGTCATCCAGGAAGCCAACGGCGCCCAGAGCAATTACTACAAAAAGAATCATCCAGCCGTACACATTCGTTGGGTTCATCCACAGAATTGAAGGAACCACAATGGCCAGAATAATGATGAGGCCGCCCATGCTCGGTGTTCCTGCTTTGGCCTTGTGGCCTTCCAGACCGATTCCCTCGCGAATGGTTTCACCCAGCTGAAGCTTCTGCAGCAGACGAATAATTCGTTTTCCGAATATGATGCTGATCACCAGCGCGAGCCCCGCAGCCATGGCCGCACGTACGGTGATATAGCTGAATGCGCCCAATCCGGGTATCATAAACTCCTGACGCAGGTAATCGAGAAGCCAATATAGCATATCAGTTCCTCCCCTGCATTACGGACGCGCGATCAGCCAGCGCTTTTTGCGCAAGCTCGAAATCGTCCATATGATGTCGCTGTCCCATCACTTCCTGATAGGTCTCATGACCTTTTCCTGCAATCAGCACCATTCCGTTGGTGTCTGCCCGAAGGATGGCCGCACGAATGGCGCCGGGGCGATCAGCCAGCGAGTCGATTCCTTCGCCGCTTGTTCCCTGCATTATA
Organism: Balneolia bacterium; assembly: GCA_022565795.1. GTDB lineage: Bacteria > Bacteroidota > Rhodothermia > Balneolales > Cyclonatronaceae > Cyclonatronum. Next base: position 21,446 of record JAIUMA010000042.1, on the reverse strand, counting down.
TCATGGATGATGGCTTCCGGGTTCTCGGTTCTCGGATTGTCTGATGTAACCATTACAAGATCCGCGCGCTCCGATGCAATTTGCCCCATGAGCGGACGCTTTGTTTTATCGCGATCGCCGCCGCAGCCAAATACAACGGTAAGTTCTTTTTCCGGCTCCATATTCCGGAGGGTATCAAGCACGTTGCGCAGCGCATCCGGTGTGTGCGCATAGTCTACAAAAACAGCCGGGAATGAAGCCCCGGTAAGCTCACCGGATTCAAACTCAACGCGCTCAAGTCTTCCGCGGGCGCCCTTGGCAGAAGCCAGCGCTGCAGCGGTATTATCAGCGGAGCAGCCAAATGCGCGGCAAATCAGGTAAGCTGCAGCAAGGTTGTATGCGTTGAACGTGCCGCAGAGCGGAGATTCGATACGGACTTCATCGATTTCAATAACCAGTCCATCCGCATTGTTGCTGAGAATTTTCATGCTGTCGTCAGCTTCGCCATAGCCCCAGACCTGCGCAGCGGTATGCTTCATCAGGTAGGAAGCATCGGCTTCATCGGTGTTAATTACTGCCACGGCTTCAGAGTCGAGCTGATCAAACAGACGTTTTTTGGCATCACGGTAAGCTTCAGCTGTACCATGGTAGTCGAGATGGTCGTGAGTGAGATTGGTGAATGCGCCCACATCAAAACGAATGGCTTTCGTGCGCTTTTGATCCAGCGCGTGGGAGGAAACTTCCATAACCAGATGCGAACAACCTTTGCCTCTCATTTCGCTCATATCGGCAGCAATTTGCTCCGGATCGCCGGTTGTGAGGCTGCTTTCGACCGCTTCATCTCCTATCATCTTTCCTGCGGTTCCCATCAAACCGGCCTTGATTCCAAGCGTGCCGAGAACCTGATGAACCAATGTGCTGACCGTCGTTTTTCCATTTGTACCGGTCACTCCCGCAACTTTCATTGCCTGCTGCGGATCACCCTCGAATGCGAATGCCAGATGCGCAACAACCGTGCGGATGTCACTGACTTGCATCACAGCCGCATCTCCCGCTTCAATCTCGCCTGGATTGCGCTCGGTGATGATGAGACTCGCGCCTTTTTCGACCGCTTTAGACACATACAGATGCCCGTCGGTCTGATACCCTTTGATGGCTGCAAAAATGAATCCGGGCTTCACTTTTCGTGAGTCCACAGTCACACCTTCGTAGAACGACAGAAGCTGTCCGGTTTTCCGAACAGCCTTTGTGAGTGTTTCAACGCGTTTTTGTGAAAGTCTGATGCTCATCGGCCGACCCTCCCTTCGCTAACCAGCTGTTCCATTGGTCGGGCGCGTCCCCTCACGGAAACGGTCCTTCCGGGCTGCATAGCCGCGCCGGCTTCCGGAAACTGCGCATGCACGGTTCCCGAGCCGTTTCGATTGACCTCATATCCGGCTCGCCGCAGCGTGAGCACGGCTTCACGCATACTCATTCCGCGAACATCGGGGATACGACCGGGCAGGATATTGGATTCGTCACCTTCGTTGCCTTCTGCCTCATTCACCAATCCGGCTAACCCAACCGGAAATGGTGAAACAGTTAGCGTGATGACATCACCATTTTGAAGAGCATTTCCTGCCCGGTGCGATTGACCCACGACAAATGAACCGCTGCCCTCCGTGCTGAATCTGATGTCTTGATGCTGTAAAAGTCTGGCCGCTGCATCGATGTTCATACCTGTTAAAAACGGAGCTATCCGCTCTTCAGGAGCGCTGATTTCAGTCTGCACATAGTGCTGTATCGACTGATCCACGCCCATCATTCGGTTTGCGATATTCCTGAATATCGGGCCGGCCATGAATCCCCCAAAAATGCTGGTACGCGGCTCATCCAGCATGATGTAGGCCACGTATTTTGGCTCTTCTACCGGATAGAAGCCAACAAAAGAGGCACGGTAACGGGCGCGGTAGCGGCCATCAATAAATTTTTGGGCTGTTCCTGTTTTACCGGCTATCGAAAGCCCTTCGATAGCGGCGAACTGAGCCGTTCCCTCTTCAGATACCACACCCTGAAGCACCGGCATCAGTTCTCTGATGGTTGCGGGTGCAACGGTTTGGCGAATAACTTTCGGCTTGTTTTCCATAATGATACGGCCGTTCTCGTCGGTCACGCGCTCAACGATGTAGGGACGCATAAGTCGTCCGCCGTTCGCAAAACTCGCGTAGGCCATAGCGACCTGCAGCGGCGTAACCTGAACCTCATAACCAACCGACATCCATGGCTGTGTTACCAGGCTCCAGTTGTAAGGCTGCTGAAGACGGCCAGTTTCTTCACCCGGAAGATCAATGCTGGTTGCTGTTCCAAAACCAAAGTTGCGCACATATTGGTAGAACGTATCACGCTCGAGACGCATGGCGACCTCGGCTGTGGCAACGTTGGAAGATTTCTCAAACGCCTGACGGAACGTGAGCGTACCCAGCGGATCGTGGTCGCGCATCCATTGGCCGTGAATCAGACGCCTGCCGTTATCCGGCGTCTCGAAGACTTCATCCAGACTCACAACGCGCTGCTCGAGCGCGGCAACGGCCGTAACCAGCTTAAATGTTGAGCCAGGTTCAATCATATCGGCTATAGCCATATTCCGGCGGTTGGCTTCGGGCGTGCTACCAGGTGAATTCGGGTTAAAATCCGGATAGTTGGCCAACGCCACAACACGACCAGTGGCAGGCTCGACTACAACAATTGTCCCTTTTTGAGCGCGGGCACGGACGACGCCTTCACGAAGTTCTTCTTCAACGATCGCCTGAATGCGGGCATCGATCGTAGTATGAACCGAATTGCCCTGCACCGGCTGACGCCTTGGCGCGCCTACAAACTCCTTAACGCGTCCGCGGCTGTCCTTGCGAACCTGCTGAATGCCGTCCCGGCCGCCAAGATAGCGGTTGTAGGAAGATTCGATGCCCATCATACCGGTCAACTCGTGGTTCACATGACCCAAAGAATGGGAAGCAAGAGACTCGAAATTGTATCTGCGACGGTAGTTTTCCTCAAGTATGAGGCCGCGCAATCTGTGGGACCGCAGGCTGTCGTAAACGGTACGATCGAAATCGCGGCCAAGCACAATGTAGCGCGCCCCCCTCGGAGCCTGCCTGATGCGACGGTTGTACATATCGCTTCCGTTTCCGGTGATGTGCCCGATAATGCCTGCCACCGTTGCCATGCCCTCTGCCGTTGCTCCCGGCGCAAGCGGATCAACCGCTACGGAGTAGGTTGTGGTATTAGTTACCAGAATTCGCCCGCTAGCATCATAAATATTACCACGCTGCGCCTGTATGTTAATCGTCTCCACAGCCTGAGCACTCCATAGCGAACGCAGGTTTTCCCCTTCCATAAACTGCACGCGCAGTATTTGGAATATGATGGCGCACGGAAGAATAAGCAGCACACCAAACACCAGGAAAATTCGGGCTAACAGATTTGCTCGGGCCATTTCCATATCAGTCTCCCATTATGATGATATGATCGGCCGGACCACTGTCCTGATAGCCAAGGGCGCGTGCTCTTGAAAAAACTTCTGCCGGTCCGGTAAGCCTGTCGTGAGTTAGAGAACGGTCTTCATGGATAATCTGAACCCGCTCCAGCTCACGCTGAACCTGACTTACCTCCTGCAACAGCTGCTGGGTCGTAAAAACATGGGTGATATAAATAAAACCCAGTAATCCGAGAATGAGGGACCACATAATCAGTTTCGACGGTGCGATATTGATTTGTGAGATACCTTTACGGATGGTGTTTCCGCTCTGCTTTTTAGTTGCTTTAGGCACACCAAAGCTTCCATTAGTGCTTTTTTTCCTCTCACCAAATGAGCCGGACTTCCTTTTATTCGGAGCGGCAACTCTGTTATTTAAAGCCAGCGAGCTCGCAGCTGATGATTTCATGTACGGATTCATGATGCATCCTCCGCTTTTTCAGCTGCTCTGAGGCGTGCACTTCTGGAGCGCGGATTGCTGCTGATTTCTTCTTCCGTTGCGTATCTCGGCTTGGTAAACAACGGCTCGAGCGGACGCTCAAGGTTGCCGTAAAAGTCTTTCTCCTGCTTTCCTGAGAAGTTGCCGGACTTAAAGAAGTTCTTCACCAGTCGGTCTTCAAGCGAGTGGTAGGAAATAACCACCAGACGACCGCCCGGCCTGAGCATCTCAGCTGCCGACTCAAGTCCGGTTCGAAGCATCTCCAGCTCCTGATTTACCTCAATGCGGATTGCCTGGAATACACGGGCCAGACTCTTTACCGTATGCGGGCCTCTTACAACCTCTTCCACACAGGCTTTCAAATCGCCCGTTGTCTCCAATGGGCGGCGGGCAATAATCTTTTTTGCTATCAGTCCGGATTTACGCTCTTCACCATACTGAAAAAGGATGTTACGAAGGTTCTCGTATGAATATGAGTTCACTACATCATGGGCAGACAGGGCGCGAAGGTTGCTCATCCGCATATCGAGCGGACCCGATTCCCTAAAGCTGAATCCGCGGGCGGGATCATCAATCTGATGGCTGGAAACGCCAAGATCCAGAAGCACGCCCGAAAGCTTACCATGCACATCGGGAGGCAGAAGCGTGCTGATGTAGCCAAAGTTACCCTTCACGGCTGTAAAGCGGGAGTCGTTGATATTTCCGGATGCTTCTTTCAGGGCTTCATCATCATGATCGATTCCAAAAACGCGCGCACCTCTGCCCAGCTGGTCTAGCAGACCGGCGCTGTGGCCACCTGCGCCGAGCGTTCCGTCGGCGTAGATACCCTCAGTATCTGTGATTAAAAGCTCCAGGGATTCCCGAAGCATCACAGGAATGTGATAAGAAGTTGACGTCATAATTCATCCACTTCGGTCATCACGCTCTCAAAAAGCTCCTGATAGGATTCGAAATCCATTTCCTCGTCTTCAGCAGCGAGGTTGTCAGGCGACCAGATTTCGATGCGTTCGCCGCTCCCGATAAATATGGCGCGATCATCGATACCCGACCACTCTTTGAGTTTGGACGGCAGTGCAATACGGTTTTGGTTATCTAGTGATACATCTTCTGCGGTGCGAAGAAAGTGGCGTATAACGGTTCTTCCCTTTTTCGAAAAGCTGTTTACACGCCCGAGTTTATCTTCAACTATGCTCCATTGGTCTTCCGGATACAGGTACAAACAGCGCTCCAGACCACGTAAAATGGTAAACCGTTCTTGTGCAGCAGGGCTGAGAAACTTGCGTAACTTGGCCGGGAAGCAAACGCGTCCTTTGTTATCAACGGCATTATCATACTCGCCTTTGAAACTAGCCACTTGAAGAAACCTGCTGTTTTTGAACGTTAAACGGGAATTTGGAATTTTCTACCACTTCTTCCCACTTTCTACCACAAAGTACCTGAATCTATTACAATTTGTCAAATTAAAAAAACGGTTTTCTTACAGGGCTTATTTAAGGTCTGTATTGCTCTGTGCAATCATAGACACAGGTTTCAGCATCACAAAAACTATCCACATAAATCACATATCATATACATATTATCTGATTTGTAAAACGGCTTTACGATTGTTATACCGGGTATGGTCTGAGATTTGGTATAAATAAGGTTATGATGATGTCTGTATTTTTGGCCTTTATACCTTATTTTACCGTGCAGTCTAATGCCGTGCCCTGCGTTCGGATTGTTTGCAAGCAGCAATATTATTTGTTACTATAAGCCTTTATTAAGTTGCTATTCACAGCCGTGAAAAGCAGGCACAAAACGCTTCTATAACCGATTTCTAATTTCGAATCTCATTTAAACCTATCCCTTCATCCACATGAAATTTAATGTTTCAAGCGGCGAGCTTGTGAAAAGCCTATCCGCCGTAGCAGGTGCTGTTCCTGCCAAGGCCACCTTAGCTATTCTCGAAATGGTGCTTTTTGAAAGCGAAAACGGTAAGCTCAAGCTCACCGCTACCGACCTTGAGGTAACTATTGCAGAATATGTGAACGCGGAAATCGAAGTGGAAGGATCTGTTGCCGTGCCGGCGCGCCGACTGCTTGAAACACTCCGACAACTTCCGGACATCCCGGTTTATTTCGATGTTGATGAGCGTTACAATGTGAAGTTCAAAACGGACAAAGGTACTTACCGTCTTGCCGGTGAGAACGGGGATGAGTTTCCGGAAATGCCTGATCTCAGCCAGAGTGTAGCCATCGAATCCGATACCGGCACCATTAAAGATGCCATCCAGAAGACCAGCTTTGCCGTTTCCAGCGACGACCTTCGCCCGGCTATGATGGGAGTTTACTTCCAGATTGGTACCGAAAGCAGCAAAATTGTTGCCACCGACGGCCACCGTCTTGTTCGCCTTACTGCAACCAATCTGACCGCCGATAAAGAGATCAACTTTATCGTACCGGAAAAGGCGCTGAACCTCACGCTTAAGTCACTAGACGAGATGGAGTGCACGGTTAATGTAACCGACGAGCACGTGAGTTTCCAAAGCGGCAACACCAGTATTATTGCGCGTCTGATTAATCAGCAGTATCCGAACTATGAAACCGTAATTCCGCGCGATAACGACAAGAAAATGATCGTTAACAAAGAGCAGATGCTAGCCACTGTTCGTCGTGTTTCAATTTTCTCCAGCACCACAACGCGCCAGATTCGCCTTCGTGTCGACAAGGATCAGCTTACCATCAGTGCCGAAGACATCGACATGAGCAGTGAGGCTAAAGAAGCTATTGAAGCTGAATACAGCGACGAGGCAATGGAAATCGGCTTCAACGCCCGTTATTTGGCAGATGTCCTCAACAATGTCGGGCACTCTGAGGTTCTGTTCGAATTCTCCACACCGAATCGCGCAGGTATCGTAAAACCAGCCGAACAGGATGAAGAAAACGATATTCTTATGCTGGTGATGCCTGTAATGCTCAATTCCTACTAAAAGGAATTATGTCTGCTGAGAGTCCGATTATCACGCTTACTACCGATTTTGGATATCAGGACTACTACGTTAGCGCTTTAAAGGCGAACATTCTGAGTATCAACAGGAATGTTCGCCTTTTTGATGTTTCACACAGTATTCCTGCCCAGGATATTATGGCCGGAGCGTGGGTCATCAAAAACTCCGCCTTTCTCTACCCAAAAGAGACCATTCACCTTTGTGTGATTGATCCCGGTGTCGGCACTGAACGAAAGCCGCTCCTTTTTGAAACGGACGGGCACTATTTCATAGGACCGGATAACGGCCTCTTCTCCCTCATTACCGGTGAACGCCCGTGGAAGGCCTTCGAAATTGCGAATCCCGATTTCATGGTTTCTGAAATTTCGGGCACGTTCCACGGAAGAGACATTTTCGCACCGGCCGCAGCTCATCTCTCTAAAGGGATGAAGCCTGAAGCGTTCGGACCGGCCGTAGATGAGATTAAAACCTACCGCTGGGCAACTCCGATCCACGACAGTCAGGGCATTCAGGGCTGGGTTGTGCATATCGACGGCTACGGAAACCTGATTACGAATATTCCCGAATCGCTGCTACGTGAGGCATCATACAGCGCGCTCAAAATATACGCAGGTACTACCAAGCTCAGCGAGATCCATCATACCTACCAAAACGTACAAACCGGAGAGCCGGTAGCCCTGTTCGGCAGCTCGGGCATGCTCGAAATTTCGGTCAATCAGGGCTCAGCAGAAGAGCTCTTGAATGTACATAAGGGCGCTTCGGTCTCCGTGGTCTTTCAGAAATGAAAAGAGCCCGCAGACTGTTATATTGCATCAGACTAATGCGATTCGAACAATTCTGCTCAAAATAACTTTCTCAAATCTAACGCTGTGGATGTAAAAAACGCCATCCTGCTGCTCGAAGACGAAACCGAAGCAGCTGATATGCTCGCCAACTATCTCGAAATGCATAATTTCGAAGTGCTGTTGGCACGGGACGGAGCTCAGGCCAAAGAGCTGATTGAACAAAAAGCCGAGAAAATCGACCTGGCCATTCTTGATATAATGGTTCCTAAGCTCAATGGTTTTGAAATCTGCGGTATGCTGCGTGAACATCCGGTTCTGAGCTCCATTCCTATCATATTTCTTACTGCCAAAGACCAGGAGAGCGACGAGATTCAGGGCCTGGAAGCCGGAGCCGACGACTACATCTCAAAGCCAGCCAGTCTGAAGCTCATTGAAGCCCGCGTTCGCACCTTATTAAGGCGTCAGCCTGCAAAGGCATCCGGGTGGCTGCATTTTGGTGATATCTATCTCGACCCGAACAACTTTGAGGTCATCGCCGATAACCAGCGCGTGGAGCTTACCCATACCGAGTTCAACATTCTGAGGCTGCTCATCTCTCAGTCGAACAAGATCTATACCCGACAGGAAATTCTGGAGCACATTTCCGACGATCAGAAGTTTGTGTTCGACCGCACGGTTGATGTTCACGTGAAAAATCTGCGTATCAAGCTTGGCAAATCCGGTGAGTACATCAAAACCTATCGCGGAACGGGCTACGGAATGAACCGCGATATGGCCGGCTGAGCCATTTATAGTCAAGGCATCATCCTGCATATCCTTCAATAATGAGAATCCAGTATAAGCTTTCCATTACTTTCGTTCTGCTGCTGGTATTTGGGGTTACCGCTATCAGCAGCTACTCGATTGTATTCATCCGCGGCTACCTGATGGATCAGGCAGAGCAGGATATGCGCACCGATGTCCGCCAGATACTGGTGAGCATGCAGCTGGGCGGTGATGACACCACAGCCATTCGCCCGGTGCTCGAAGCTATCTCGCCCGGCACCATCTACGATATCCGGGTTTTCAATTCGCAGGGTGTACTTTTAGATGAAGCCCTTCGGTCTGATGCATGGCCGGAAGAAGAAGTAGAGCTTCAGTTCCAGATTTCTGATACCATCGACTTTGCCGGCAACTCGCAGGTACTCCCCGGCAGCGTTGCCAGCTCCGACCGACTTTTTATCTACGGCTCGCTGATGCTGTCCGACGAACCTTTTCCATTTCTTGTGGAAGTCAGCCGCCTGAAGGATGAAATTTATGAACCGGTCCGAACCATTCGCTGGATTATCTATTCGGGCATGTTTATATCGATTGCCATCATCCTTTTTGTAAGCTTCATTTTCAGTAACTATCTGGCCAAGCCTATTCTTGCGCTAACGAAAGCGTCCCAACGCATTGCCGATGGAGAAACCAGCCACACCATCACCCTTAACAGAACCGATGAGTTCGGCACGCTGGCGCTTTCCCTCAACCGAATGGCCGAGCGTCTGCAGGAAGACAACAAGCGACTTATTGAAACCAATGAGCGCCAGAAGCAGTTTTATGCCGATATCGCGCACGAAATCCGTAATCCACTCCATACTGTTTCGGGGGCGCTGGAAATGCTTGAACTCGACGCTCTCCCTCCTGAAAAGAAAACCAAATTCCTGAAGAGTGCCCGGAACCAGGCCGAACGAATGAATCGTCTGTTTCAGGATTTGATGACGCTGCAGAAATCTGATCTGGATCCTTCTTTCATTCACCCCCGACCGTTTCGGATTATTGAAGTAATCGAGACGCTTGAACAGGCGTATCAGCAGATTGCGACCGATAAAGGTTTAGATTTTCATACAAAGGGTGATGACATCCGCGTGCTTGGAGACCCGAGCAAAATCGAACAGGTGCTCGATAACCTGATAAGTAACGCTATAAAATACACGCCTGATGGCGCCATTCTTATCGAGTGGTACCTAACAGGCAAAATGCTTACCATCGCCGTTTCTGATACCGGAATCGGCATTCATCCGGATCATGTGCCCAGACTGTTCGACCGCTTTTATCGTACCGACAAGGCCCGCTCACGCGATCAGGGCGGAACGGGACTCGGTCTTGCCGTTGTGAAAACAATTCTGGATGCACACCATTCCGAAGTTCAAATCGACAGCAAACCCGGCAGCGGCACGACCATCAGCTTCAGGCTCCGGCTCGTAGGCTGATTCCACTCGGTATTGCTGCGATTAAGCTCAAATCCTGCTTTCCGTTAACCGAATGCAGGCTGTATATTTAGCTGTTGGCTTCAGCTTGGCGTAATTCCTTCAATCGAAAATCAACTTTTTATCACACCCGAATAAATTTCATGGGAAAAAACATCCTCGTTGCATTTGGTGGCGCTTCACCCGAACACGAAGTATCGGTCATTACCGGAATGCAGGCCGCTCACTCGCTTAAAGACAGCGGCAACAGCATCACCCCTCTATATGTTTCAAAATCCGGAACCATGTATACCGGTGAGCATCTGCTCGATCTCGAAGAGTATAAAGATTTAAAGGCGCTTGAAGCTAAATCGGCCCTATGCAGTTTCCAAACCGACTCTTTTGGGAAAACCACACTAGTCGAAAGCGAAAAGAAGGGACTTTTCAGCAAACCCAGCCGCTACCCGGTTGACGTTATTCTTGCCGCATTCCACGGCTCTGACGGAGAAAACGGCGGTTTTCAGGGATTGTGTGAAATGTACAATCTGCCCTACACAGGCAGTGGTTCTCTGGCTTCTTCAGTAGGCATGGACAAACGGGCAAGCAAAATCTATGCAGCCTCGCTTGGTATTCCCGTTGTGAAAGATGTGTTCATCACCGAAAACGAATGGACGGCCAGCCGGGATGACCTCATGACGCAGATCAAAACGCTCGGGCCTGCCGTTGTTGTGAAACCAATGCGGCTCGGAAGCAGCATCGGCGTTAAGCGGGCATCAACCGAAGAGGAGATTCTCCTCGCCATTGAAACAGCTTTCCGCTATGACTCCCACCTGCTTGTTGAACAGGCCGTTTCTCCTTTAATGGAAATAAACTGCTCGGTTCTGGGCGATTATGAGGACGCCAAAGCCAGCGTTTGCGAACAGCCCGTTGGTGCAGATGAAAGCCTCACTTTCGAAGACAAATACATGGGGGATGAGGGCAAAGGGATGGCTTCAGCCAGTCGCCTGATTCCCGCCCCGATTTCTGATGAGCTTAGAAATGCGATTCAGGATGCTTCCGTCAGGCTTTTTAAAAGCCTGGACGCCTCTGGAGTAGCGCGACTCGACTTTTTGGTGAACAAAGAAACACAGCAGTTTTATTTTAACGAAATCAACACCATACCCGGCTCGTTTTCGTTCTATCTCTGGGATAAATCCGATATTTCTTTTCCAGCACTCATGCAACGTCTAATCGATCTTGCCGTGAAGAAACATCGCGAAAAAAACGGACGCATCCGTTCTTATGAAACGAACCTGTTGAGCAATAAAGCGGTTAAAGGAATCAAAGGTCTAAAAGGAAAAGGATGACTATAATCCCGGCGGCCCGCATTCAAACTCAATCTATATTATGAGACTTTCAGCTTACATTACCTTATTCATCAGTTTTTTATTGCTTCTTGGCGCATGCAGCTCCACCGAAGTGGTTGAAGTGAGAGAGCGTGCCCGCTCCATCGACCCAACCGCAGATGCCGTTTTGCCGCAGGATGAACCTCTGCGAATCCGCTTTGGGGAAACTGAAAAACTGCGAAGCTTCGATCCGCTTTTCATCCATAACAGTTCGTCCAAGCGGGTGGCCCAGTTTATTTATGAGGGCCTCACACGGCTCGATGAAAACGGAAATGCCGCGCCGGCCATCGCCTCATCCTGGGAAGTTAGCTCCGATTCGCTAACCTACACCTTCACCCTGCGTCGTGATGCTTTTTTCCACGACACAGCTGCTTTCAGCAGCGGACGCGGACGTCCGGCTAACGCTGAGGATGTTGTTTTTGTCTTCAACCGAATGGCCGCTTTTGAGGTTCCTGATCATGCCGGACGCCTTTTTGCTGACCATATTCGCGGCTTCGAAGCCTTTATGGTTCAGGAGCGAAACAGCTATTACGAGCAGGATTTAGTGTTTGAGGAAATTACCGGAATCGAAGCTGTAGACGAACGCACTGTTCGCTTCACTCTGAACGCACCCTACTCCGGTTTTGCTGAGCTACTCGCATCGCCTTACGCCTCTGTCTATCCGCGCGAAGCCTTTGAAGGTTCACGCTCGCGGACGGGACTTCACTCCTCGCCTGTGGGAACCGGACCGTTCAGCTTCAGTAATACCTCAGCTGACACGCTTGTAACTCTGGAGCGTAACTTCAGCCATTATGACCAGAATCTCGTAGCCGAACGCGTCACCAGCCTGGAATTCAGATATTTCCGATCGGAGTCCTCTCTCTTCACAGCTTTAAGCACGGGCGAGATTGACATCATACCTCAGATTGGTCCGCAGACGGCAAAAATTGTCTTAAATGAAGATCTTGACGGACTTTCTCCGGGATATATCGAAGATTATCGTCACATTCCGACCGGTACCGAACACGCTGCGGTATCACTTGTAACAACAAATTTCGACCGCATTTCTGAAGATCGGATGCGCCCTGTACTGATGTCGTTATCCGGCGATGAGTACATAAACAAACTTCCTCATTCCGTTCAGTTTATCATGGATACAGAAGAAGCTGAGCAGACCGAAGAGTTTACTCCGGAAGCCTTCACCCTTCGAATCGGCGCTCCTGATGATGCCTATGTGACCTACCTTGCCGGGCTGCACGCCAATATACTGGATGCCTACGATCCGTCTATATTCCTGAGTAATTTTTCTAATCGCGACCTTCACCTTTTCTGGTCGAACAGCTTTTCGGAAACGGATTCCCGGAAGCATCAGCAGATAGCCGACGTTCGTATTTCAAACTTCGCGCTATACCGCTCGACCCTCAGCGGTCTGATTGGTAATGGTCACCCCTGGTGGATTTCGCTTTCAGGGCTGAACATCTCCGATGAAAGACCATCATAAAAACACGGCTTTTAAAACAAAAAACGGGTCACGCCTCATAGCATGTCGCGTTTTTTTTGAGTGATATTTCCAGGCTTCAGGCTTTGGAGAAAAGCTCTTCGAACGCCTGTTCAAAATGCTCCATCTCTTCATCAAGGCCTACCGTAATGCGAACGCAATTAGGCAGCCCAAATGCAGGAAGCCTCCGCAGAATAACGCCTTTCTTCAGCATCTCATCGGTAAAGTGTACGGCTTCCTCTTCGGTATCGAAAACGGTCATTACTGAGTTCGAGGCCGACTTTACGTAGGTTACGCCGTGCTCGTCAAGAAAACGATACAAACGATTTCTACCCTTTTCGACCATCACCTCTGTGAGGTACAAGAAATTGTCATCATCCAGCGCACCAATGGCTGCATGCTGGGCAGGAAGGCCGGGCTCAAAAGGAAGCTTCACCTTCATCAGGGTGCTGATTATATCCGGGTGGGCCACGCCATATCCGATCCGGTATCCGGCCAGTCCGTAGGCTTTTGAAAACGTTCTGAGGGTAATCACATTATCAAAACCATACTCCACAGAGTTCGGATAATCATCGAGACCGGCAGCGAATTCATAGTAGGCTTCATCCATTATCACGAGTACATCATCCGGAACCCGCTTCATGAAACGCTCAAACTCGGCCTTCGTGAAATAGGTACCCGTCGGGTTGTTCGGATTTGCGAGGTACACCATTTTTGTTTTTGGGCTGATGGCGTCTGCAATCGCTTCAAGATCGAAGCGGTAATCGTCCGTCATCGGCACCTGACGAAGTCCGACACCGCGGCTGTTTATCAAAACAACAAAGCCAATGAAGGTCGCCGATGCGGTGATAGCGTGTTCATCGGGCTCAAAAAATGTTTTGATTATGAGCTGCATCACTCCTTCAGACCCACTGCCCGCTATTACGTTTTCCGGCTTGACGCCAATTTTGTCGGCGATTTTAGCCCGCAGGTCCAGGCATGCCGGATCAGGATAGTTCATGATGGCACCCAGTGACTCTAGTGCCGCCTCATTTGCCTTTGGGGAGCAGCCCAGCCTGTTCTCATTCGACGCCAGCTTAGAAATACGCTCCGGCTTATACTCTTTAACTACTTCTGCGATGGTTTTTCCTGCTACGTAAGGCTTAAGCTCTTTGATGTGACTGGGAATACGGATCACGACTGTTCAGTTTAGGTTTAGTTTAAAAGTTTATTACAAATCTTTTGCAATGGAAGTTTTCTCATTCCGTTTTATTTCATCAAATTAACAACATTATAACTCAAATAGTTGAAAAACTGTGTTATTTTTGAGAATATGCATCAGAAAAGCGCTTTTATTAATGAACTAACATCAAACAAATGCAGCTAACACAAGATCAGGTTATTGAATCAATACCTTCTTATTTACGTCAGTTTGTCGTTAAGCAGTACTACGACCAATATACGCCCGAGAACCACGCCACATGGCGCTACATTATGCGCCGAAACGTCGATTTTCTGAAGAAGCATGCGCACGAATCGTACCTTGATGGCCTGCAAAAAACGGGCATCAGTATCGATACGATTCCGCACATCAACGACATGAACGAGCGTCTGGGCCTTATCGGCTGGCGCGCTGTAGTTGTTGATGGCTTTGTGCCACCGGCTGCCTTCATGGAGTTTTCGGAGCACAAAATCCTTGTAATCTCTGCCGACCTCCGCAATATCGGCAACATACTCTACACGCCGGCTCCGGATATCGTCCACGAGGCTGCCGGTCATGCGCCCATCATCGCCGATGAGCTCTATGCCGAATATCTGCAGCGATTCGGCGAGTACGGAGCGAAAGCCGTATTCTCCAAGCTCGATTATGATATTTATGAGGCAATCCGCTACCTGTCCATCATCAAAGAATATCCGAACGCAACTAAAGAGCAAGTTGAGGAAGCCGAAAAAGATCTTGATGAAAAGACCCGCGCCAACACCGTGCCATCAGAAGCGGCTTTGCTTTCACGACTACATTGGTGGACCGTTGAATACGGCCTGGTGGGCTCGACCGATGACTTCAAGCTTTACGGAGCCGGACTGCTCTCTTCTGTAGGTGAGAGTAAAACCTGCCTCGACCCGAAAGTAAAAAAAATCGAGCTGTCAGTCGATTGCGTGAATACCGACTACGACATCACAAAAATGCAGCCACAGCTTTTTGTAGCTAAAGACTTTCAGCATCTGCTTGATGTGTTAGAAGAGTTTGCCGACAATATGTGTTTCCGTACCGGCGGAAGCAAAGCCATCAAAAAGGTGATTGAAAGCGAGAATGTAGGAACCTGCGTCTACAGTTCCGGCCTTCAGGTTTCCGGGCAGTTCAGCAAGCTTATTACCGATAAAGATGGTAATGAAATCTACATTGGCACTACGGGCCAGACTCAGTTGTCGTTTGAGGATACCGAGATTGAAGGCCACGGTATTGACTATCATAAAGATGGCTTCAGTTCTCCGGTTGGGAAACTCAATGGCTCTGACAAACCGCTTGAAGAAATGACTGATGGCGACCTGGCCACGTTCAACATTCGCCCGGGCGTTCGCTGTACACTTGAATTCGCGTCTGGCGTAACGGTCGATGGTAAGCTCGACGCAAACACCCGCGATAAAGGTAAGCTTCTGATCATGAAGTTTTCTGACTGCACCGTTACCGGCCCTGAGGGAGAAAAACTTTTCGAACCTCAGTGGGGAGTCTATGACATGGCTGTTGGTGAGCGAATCAGCTCGGTATACAGCGGGAGCGCGGATAAAGAGAAGTTTAACGTGTACCCACCTAAGTCTACCAAGACTACAATTAAAGACGAGTACACAAGCGAGCAGAAGCGTCTGTTTGAAATCTACCAGACAATCCGTGATATCAGAGACAGCGGTAAGGCCGACATCACGAAGCTCAACAGCCTGCATGAAGAGCTGAATGCGACCTATCCGAAAGCATGGCTCCCGCGACTTGAGATGCTGGAGATCGTTAACCACAATCTCAACGGATCGGGTGAAGGCCTGCGCTCCTCGCTTGAATCTGAGCTCAACGCTTTGAAATCCCACTCCGATCAGTACGAGGATGTAATCACAGCCGGGATGGAGAATCTGGTTTAGTCTCTAATCACTTACTTGATTTCAAACTGAATCATACTACCTCAAGGGATGTTAAGCCAAAAACTTAACATCCCTTTTAATTTTAACATTTTCAGATGAGTACAGATAACGCGGTATTAGTAACAGGTGCAAGCCGGGGCATTGGCCGGGAGACGGCGATTGCGCTTTTGAAGAAAAACATCAGGGTTATCGCACTGGCCCGAACAGCTGATAAGCTTCAGGAATTAAAGAATAAATTTCCAAAACTGGTGTATACACTGGCCGTCGATCTTACATCAGATCAATCATACAGGGATTTAGCTGATCTTCTCACTAAAGAGAAGCTTCGTTTGAAAGCATTGATTCACAATGCCGGCGCTCTGATTAATAAACCTTTTCTTGAAACCACTGATGAAGACTGGAGCTACCTGATACAGGCTAACACCATGTCTTCGATAAAATTGATCAGAACCTGCCATCCTTTCCTGGGTAAAGAAAGCCATATTGTTCAGATAGGAAGCATGGGCGGATTTCAGGGAAGCAGTAAGTTTCCCGGGCTCACGGCCTATTCTGTCTCTAAAGGCACCCTTTCGATTCTTACCGAGTGTTTAGCCGGAGAGTTCATAAAAGATGATATTCGCATTAACTGCCTTTGCCTGGGTGCAGTGCAGACCGAAATGCTTGAGGCTGCATTTCCGGGCTTGAAAGTTCCGGTACAATCAGAGCAGATGGGAGCCTATATAGCCGGGTTCGCGCTGGAAGCACAAAAGTTTTTTAACGGAAAAGTATTACCGGTATCTTTAGCCGACCCATCTTAAACCATCGAGAATCCAAAAGTATGAAACTAATTAATCTTTTCAGCATCTGCCTGCTTGCCCTGTTCTTCTCGTTTCAGCCTCAGCAGTCGCAGGCTCAGTCACTTAACGTAATAGCTGGTAATACGCTGTTTGGTGCAGCAACGGGCACGGGTATTGGCGGAGCAACAATGCTACTTACCAATAATTCCGATTATCGCCCCCTAACGCTCGGGCTTGGAATCGGGACCCTGGCCGGTGTGAGTATCGGTGTATACGACATGCTCACTATGTCGCAGGGAATGCGCGTACACGGGCTGTTTAACTCGGCGCCAAGCTCTGGGGCCATTATCTTCCTCGACACGCTCTACGGGTCTGCTACAGGCTCGCTGATCGGTATGGCGATTGCGTTGATAGGCGATACCAGCGTACTGAAAGGATTTCGTTATGGAATCGGCATTGGTGCTTACGGCGGACTCGCGTTCGGCCTTATCGATGCATTCTATTTCGGAGCCGTTGGTTCACAAGGCGAATTCTTCGATTACGCCTCAGCCGGCACGAACAAGAGCGGCACTTCCCCGGGCCTGATATCGATCTACAGCAATTCATCAACCAGCTTCAGCACCCTCAACCCCGTTGTGGTGAATCATTCCCTCACAGCTCCGGGTGGCGGCTTCCGCTCTGCTGATACCAGTTTCGGGCTTGAGTTGTTCAGTTTCTCGCGTCGCTTTTAAGCGTAGTTCTCATTTAAGAAGCCTTTGAAAAAGTAATAGATTTGATCCTATTCAACGACCTCCCAAAAAGTAAACCGCAGCATAGCTAATCTATTCGAGGATTTTTTTGTAGCAAGGAAGAAGACGTGCAAATAAACGGTTTTGCAAAGCCTTCAAAAAAAAATGCCGTCAACTGTAATGTTGACGGCATTTTTTTAATCATTATCTATTCCGTATTCATCAAGAAAATCGTCTTCGACCCCGTAATCGAGGTTACTGCTCTTAATGGCTTTCCTGCTGTAAAGCGTTTTGAACGTTTCTTTAACGGTTTCCATGTGGCCCGCAATTGATGCATTTACGCCATCATTAATATAATTCCACTGTTCGGGCGGATTTCCAAACCGAACGCCTTTAGGATCGACGATGAAACCTTTGCGGCCCGCAATGATTTCACGGTACTGATTCAGATCCGTGTTGTGAACAGTTCCTTCAAACAGCGCAAATTTCTGCATCTCTTGCGTCTGCACGGGAACTGGTGTTATCCATACCATTGGATTGTCGGTGAGATCTTCCATAAGCTGCTCGATTGAGTTCAGGTTCTCCCAATACTCCGTAAGAGAAACATGATTGCGGTCCGGTAGTGCACCGAACCTCATAGCATCGTACGTTCCAACTGATGCAAAAAGCCAGTCCGCATTATCATCAACAACGGCGCGGTTGAGTCTGCGCAGAACATCGAAACTCGTATCCTGATACACGGCTGCATTTTTGAATCTCAGTTCCAGCTCCGGACGCGAGATTTCCAGCACGTGTCTCATTATTTCAAACCAGCCCATCAGATCATCGGTTGAAGAATCACCTACGGCTACAATCAAATCACCCTTCTTAAAAGGTAGTCGCGTAGTGTACTTTTGGAACTCTTCATCTTTCAGGAGTTCCTCAGCAGCCTGCTCTGCCTGCTCATCCAGAGAGGTGCGGGCATCTGCTAGCTCTTTTGGAGTAAGTCCCAGAAAACCGGCTACGTTTTTAGTATCTCTAACTCCGGGCAGCAGGGGATACTTTTTCTCGATATTCAGATAGTTTACCAAATACCCGAGAATTACTTCCTTTTCTAATTCTTCCTTCGTTTTTTCAGACATGGTCAGACATTAGTTGTTTAACAAATTTCGGAACGCCCGTTGAGGCGTTTTCCTGAATGATAGTGATATTTTTCCTGAATGGATAAGTATCCGGTGTATTCGGATCAATAAGCGTTATATCGGCATGATGAGGAACATCATTTACCAAAGAGGCCGCTGGGTAAACAACCAGCGACGTACCTACGATTAAGAAATAATCCGCATCCTCAACAATTCGCATGGCCGTTTCCATCTCGGGCACCGCTTCACCAAACCACACCACGTTCGGGCGAAGCTGATAGCCTTTTTCACAGGTGTCCCCATATTGAATTTCCTTATCGCCTAAATCGATAACATAGGAATCGTCGCCTTCACTCTTCACTTCAGATAGTTTCCCATGAAGATGTAGTACACTGGTTGATCCTGCTTTCTCGTGAAGATCATCCACATTTTGCGTTATAATGTGAACTTCGAATGCTTCCTCAAGCCTTACCAGCGCCTGATGACCCGGATTCGGTTTTGCACCAAACGCCTGCTTTCGCCTGTGGTTATAGAACTCAATCATCCGCTTGGGATTAGCTGCCCAGCCTTCGACAGAAGCAACTTCCATAAAATCCACGCCTTCCCACAGACCACCTGTATCCCGGAAAGTTTTCAATCCGCTTTCGGCACTTATGCCTGCTCCTGTAAGCACTACTACTTTCTTTTTCTTCACAGCCGTATTGGTTATATTACTATGTAGTTATTAGAATAATAAACATCAATATTAAGCATCATATGGCCAGTATTCCGATAGTTTCGACTCTTTTAAACAAAAATAATTTTTATACAACTATTCAAGCAGGAAAGCATAAACTCGAAGGCGATGAGCCAAAAGAACTGGGGGGAACCGACAAAGCCACAGATCCGCTTTCGATGTCACTCGCGGCTTTAGGTGCCTGTACGGCTATGACTCTTAAAATATATTACGCTCACAAACAAACTGACTGGGAAAAGATTGAAGTCGAGGTGAGCAGCGAACTCGAAGTTATTGATAAAAGCTCTGCGTCTGAAGAGATGCTTGCAATGGCAAATAACGGGAAAGTCAGAAAAATCACCAAGATCATCTCAATAAAATCAGATATGGATGATAAACTCCTGGGTCGGGCTTCTCTTATTGCAGAGAAATGTCCTGTAAACTTAATGATGAAGCGCAGCTGCCCGATGGAGACCATCATAAAACGAATTTAGTCCGTTTTATGATGGTTTTCTCTCAACAAATCTAACTATCTACTTAAGGTAGGAAGACCAGTCGCTGTCTTCGGTGTAGTCTGTAACCACAAGCAGCTCCTGTTTGCCTGAATAGGCGTTAATGTGCTGGGAAACCTCCTGAGAGAGGTGGCTCAGCGCATTTTGAATTAAATCACTTCTGAATCCGTTCTCACCAAGCTGAACCACGAAGTTCATTGAGAATACCCGACTTAATGCCTGACCCAGATCTACTAATTTACGCTGGCTAAGCGTGTAATCAATATCGAAATTCAACGTATCCTTCAACATAACTGCAGAGTGATTACTCAGCTCGTGATCTTTTAAAAAGCTGAAAAGATTCGTAAGCTTAGCCCGACGCATTGACTTTACTACGGACTCTGTAATCTGCTGATAAAGAATATCGTTTGATCCCTCAAATATTTGGAACGGACGACTGTCAACTACGCCTTTACCGGCAATGTGCTCTTGTTTGTAACCTTTGGCACCAACAAGCTGCAGTAAAGACTGAGCTGTATCCTGCATATAATCGCTAATAAGCGTCTTAATTGTATTCGCCTGCAAATCAGCTCGTGCAAGGTCATGCTGCATGGTAGCGTTTTTAGAAGTAAATGCACACATGGCAGAGCAAGTTGTAAATGCAGCCTGTATCTTGGAAATCCGCTCTTGCACCTGATCATACTCAAGTAGACTCTTTCCTCCAACGAAGCGGTCCCGGCAATGGTTGATAGCTTCATCCAGATTACGCTTAATGAAGCCCATAGCCATACCCGGAAACTGCATTCTGCTCCGGTGCAAAATATCCAGCATCATTTTAACACCGGTAGATCTGGGCACAAGTTTAGACTCAGGATCTACCGTTGTATTAATTTCATTACGACCATAAGGAAGCATAAACAAGCCAAGGTTATTAAAAACCTCCTTGACCTTGATGCCACCATCGTGCTTGGAACTGTGTATAAAGAAATCTATATCCCGGGCCAGATTGCCTTTATCATCCTGCCTGCGAGCGGTAAGAAGCCAGTAATCTGCCCAACCTGTCAAACCCGCCCAATGCTTTGTACCTTTAATGCTAAATCCTTTATCAGACTCAGTATACGATGTTTGCATATGAAGAGCATCTGAACCGTAACCCGGCTCAGTAATCATCAAGCCCCCCATATTTCTATTATGAATAAAATCGTGATACACGGATTCTTTTTTTGAATCCTGTCCGTACAAAGATAAGGGTTGCAGAAATAAAGCTCCGTTAATACCAACCATAAGGCTTAGTGGCAACGAGTGGTATGAAGACACTTCCAGTACTTTTAAACACTCTGCTGTATTAGTCCCTCGGCCTTCATATTCTTCCGGAATAAATACGGAAAGAGGTTTACACTCAAGAATATCACGCATAACCAAACCAGGTACTCCCCGATTAACGCTGGTATCTAGAATGTTTTGGTTTTCTGAGAATAATTCGGAAAGCGTTTTCTCATAACGACTTACATACGAGCTGAATTTTTCTTTTTGAGTAGTAATAATAGTAGAGACCTGATCTTTCACTGTGGATTGCTTAAGTTGTTATTAAACCAATAATATATACAACGCGAATTAATTAAATAATTATGATTTAATTTTTTTACATAAAAGAATTTAACGCATTTAAAGTTCCCGTCACCTTATATAAACACAAAAAGCCCTGATGTTGACTATCAGGGCTTTATGTGTA
>JAIUMA010000041.1 GCA_022565795.1 Balneolia bacterium | reverse complement strand
GACGGGGGCTAGCCCCCGTCAGCAATGTCATGACACACTTGGTTGAACACTACCTTAGGACTGGATGAATTAACTCTACACTCCAAACCCTAAGCTCCAACCCCCTTAGGTTAGCGTCATCAGGTGGCCTTCGGCGGTTTGCATTTTAACGCCGTGGGATTTTTCTTCAACTTTCCCAATAACCACAAAGTCTTTGAACAGCTCACTGAATTTTTTCACATCTTCTTCTGGAAGCGTAAAGACCAACTCGGTGTCTTCCCCTCCGTAAAGCACAAACGTATCGATGTCTTTTTCGAGCTCGTCGGCAGTGTGTCTGGTCTCGGGACTTACAGGCAGCGCTGCTTCAAATATTTTGCACCCTGTGCCTGAAGCGGTCATCATTTCGTTTAGCGTTGCGCTAAGCCCTTTGGTAATGTCAGACATAGAGGTCGGCAAAATGTCTGCAGACTCCAGGCTTTTAATGCAGTCGATTCGCGCCTCCGGAACAAGCTGACGTCTAACAACGTATTCAAACGGCGTAAGGTCGGGATCAAGCACAGTTTCTTCGGTGGTGTCGAAATGGAGCTTTTCGCGAAGTAAAATCATTAGTCCGCAGCTGGCTGCTCCCAGATCACCCGTAACGCAAATTGCGTCGCCGGCAGAGGCTCCGGAACGGTATACAGGCTGTTTTGCAGCTCCATAAACCATCACAGAAACGTTCATCGCGGCCTGAGCTGCTCCGAGGTCGCCACCTGCAAGCTGAACGCCATAATGCTCACATGCACGCTTAACGCCTTCATAAAAGAGCTCTACCATTTCAACGGATATTTTGTTTGTAAGCGACAGGTTGAGAAGAATGAACTCTGGCTTTCCGTTCATGGCGCAAATATCGGATACTGCCATAGAGATTACTTTAAACCCAAGATGCTGCATAGGCGTATAGGTGAGATCGAAGTCCACTCCTTCTGCATAAATCTCTGAGCTTAGCAGCGGATGCCCTTGCCTGTTGGTATCGAGTACAGCAGCATCATCACCTATACCAAAAATAAGGCCTTCATCATGGCGGTCAAAACTTGATGCGATTCTGTCGATTAGACCTTTCCGGCCAATTGTTTCAATTGGAGTAAAAGTAGGTTTTTCCATAAAGCCTTGTCTCCGGTAGAAAACGGTTAACTAATATTGATGGTGTTGTATAACAGAAAAGGCCGTCCAGGAAATGGACAGCCTTTTCAAAATGAATAAAACAGAGTTGGTTACGAATCAGAGTTCGGTTGCACCTTCTGCGCGAAGTGTTGAGTAGTTAATACGCAAGGCATCAGCTCGTCTGAGCTCCTGCTTAATATCACTAACGATACCCATTTCAGACTCGGAGTCAACGCGAAGAGATACGATAAGGCGAGGCTCATCGGTACGTCTCTGACGCATCACGTTCTGAATTGCGGTAAAGTCGTTCGGATCAACAAGCGCATCGTCAACCTGAACGCGCGTTTCGCCATATCCGCCCCCTGGGAGTACAAGAGGACCTACATAAATGTAGCTCACAAGTCTCTTTTCCTCGATACGCTCGATATTTTCGGCGCGGGTAAGATCCTGACGAACAAGAAGCTCAACCTCACGAAGAACCGTTACAACCATGAAGAAAATCAAAAGGATAAAAATGATATCCGGCATGGAAGTAGTTGGGATCTCCTGGCTCGTACCTGCCTGTTTCTTTTTAAAATGTGCCATAAGTTAAGTACAGTTTAGAGGTTTAAGATCCAGGATCAGGTTCTGCCAGCGAGATGTTCATTGGAAACTGACGTCTGATCGGGTTTGGTTCACCCTCAACAGTTCGGTATGCAGCGTAATCGCGATATCCGAGTTGTCGGGCTTCAGTGCTCCAGATTTCCCTGTATGCACCGATAACCTCATCAAGCATTTCCACAAATCTGTCGTACTCCGTCTGGCGGTCTGTTTTGATTGAAACTACAGCCTGCTGCGGAGATTCCGAAAAATTCGGATCCTCGCCGTTATTGGTAACGTGGCGGAATACAATTTCGCTGACGTCGTCTACGGAAGCTCTTTGCTCGTTAATGAGGATAGCTCCCTGAGCATTCATCAGGATGGTGAGCATGTTTCGCTCACGAACTTCAGGTGGTGGCTGTTCCGGATCTGGCGGAGGTGGCAGCACCAGGCCGATACCGGTATCAACGTCGATAGTGGTAACAACGAGAAAGAACACCAGCAAAAGAAACGCAATATCCGCGAGAGACGAAGATGGTATTTCAGCTCCTTCCCTTCCTCTTTTCTTTTTTAGCATATTGGTGGTTTCCTTCTAATTAAAAGTTTGAGATCAGACTTCTGGAACCTGAAACAAGAATTCCTAGGAACATCAGACCGATCATAATCAGCAGAGTGTTGATAGCTGCGATTCCGAACATGCCGGTAACCAGATACGCAACAGCGAATACGGCAACAGGAATGAAAAAGAATGCAATCTGACCAATCTTGTGCTTCTGCTGAAAGATGTTTTTAAATCCAAAAATGGTAACTCCCAGGATAGCAATCACAAGAAGAGCGATTGTAAAGATGAGAGCAAATTGGGAAAAAGCTTCCATAATGGTAATGTATTAGATTGATTACGTGACAGTTGTGCCCGATGAAGCGGGTTAAGCTATGTTTGATTAGAAATCCGGCCGGAGATTAAACTCCGGCCGGTAACTTAATAATCAAAATTTACTTACTTATTCGCTCGGTGTCGGTGGCACGTCAGTAATCGGCTTACCTTTTTCAAGGTTTGAAATAGAGTCGATAAGCACTATTGAGCTTTCTTCCATATCAACCACAAGGCGGTCGATTTTAGAAACGCAATAGTTGTAGCCAACCTGAAGGATAATAGCACCAATCAGACCGGCAAGTGTTGTAAGAAGGGCTGTTTTAATACCGCCCGCTACAATACTTGGTGAAATATCACCAGCGCTTTCAATAGCATCGAAGGCTTCAACCATACCAATTACAGTACCGGTAAATCCAATCATCGGAGCAAGCGCGATGAAGAGAGATAGCCAAACAAGACCTCTTTCAAGGAAGCTCATTTCAATAGAGCCGTAAGATATAATTGCTTTTTCAGCTGCTTCGAAGCCTTCGTCTGCACGAAGAAGACCAGCGTTAAAAACGGAGGCAACCGGGCCGCGGGTACTTGCACACAGATCTTGCGCAGCTGAAATTCCGCCGTTTTCAAGGGCTTCCTTCACATCTACGATGAACTGTCTGGTATCGATGTCTGCACGGTTAAGGGTTACAAGTCTTTCAAGGAAAATAGCCAAACCAAGGATTACACAAATGAGTACGGGCCACATGAAAAGTCCACCCTCATTGAAATAACGTACTAACTGGCTAAAAGCGCCCTCACTTTGCAAATCTGCAGAAACCTGCATGAGGATAACACTAAAGGAGAAGGTCATATTACAAAACTCCGTTTTATTCTAAGTTGATTATTAAGCGTTAAGTTGAAGCGAAATTATAGATTAAATCTATCTAAATGTCAAAGCCACTTTTAAATAAAAATGCCCCTTTCAATAATATAGCACCTTAAAATAACGGTACCAAAGATAGATATCAACAAGTTAACATTCTAAAACACCGCATTTAACGTAAACCTAACAATCTGTACGGCCGGCGCATCAATAACGGTTCTCCCGTCGTAGCTCACATTGGCTCTCAAATAGCTGCTAATCCGGTAGGTTCCCTGTAGCGACCACTGCCATGTGTTTCCAAGACCCGCACCGTCTGTTAGCTCAAATAATCCAAGGCTGCTGCTTTCGCCCTGAACCTCGTTTGAACGCCATTCCAGTCGGGCATTTGTTTGAAACTGACCTTGAAAAAACCACCTTACATCACCATAGACACGGTATTGGGTAAGTAAAACGGGCGTTTGAGGAAGTATATCACGCTTCCTTCCATACCGTAGGCCTGTGGTCGTTTGGAGCGAGCGGGAGAAGGAGTACCGGAGAAAGGGCTCAGCCTCATAACTTCTTATCCGATAGGCACGTGAGCTCAGCCTTTCATTGCGCAAATCCTGCTCCGAATAAGTAAGTTCTACCCCCGCCTGTGTAAACTGACCGAAGCGGTAACTGAGATCTGTCTTTAACGTTTTATTACGTATTTCCTCAAGTCCGGCAGCTCTCTGGTTCTTTCCGGTTAATTGATCGTAGCGAATACGCAGATCTATATCTCTGTTGGGGCGAAACAGCTGAAGCTCCTGCTGCCAAAAGATGCGGCCTTCCAGCGTAGTCTGATCATCCAGAAACTCGCTCAGATTTAGCAGCAGAATATCGGATATGCTTCCGCCCTGATTCTGTTCGCGTATTTCAAGAGCCGAACTAAGGCTCACGTGCTGCCATGCCCGGTTTTCGAACAAGTTTCCCGGCTCAAATCGGGTACGAAATCTGGTATTTACGCTAATGACCGGTATGAGCTCATCACCTGGTACAAACTGACGTATGAATGTACCCTCATTCGGAGTTTGTGCCGGAAAGAACTCATCTATCTGCTGCACCCCGTCGCCGTTCAAATCAATCCAGACGTAGTTTCCAAGCTCCGGACCAACTTCAATGTAGGTTTCCTGAAGCAATGGCTTGCTTTCCGTTCCGGCTTCATAGAGCCATTGCAAATCCAACCAGCGGTTCGGGGTACGGTAATCAGCTGTTGTGTTTACCAAAACGGACGTGGCCCGGTTTTCTCCTGTTTCGGTGAAGGCATTTTCGCTGAATTTTTTTTCCCGGTATATCACGCTACCTGTGAGCTCCAGGTTTTCATCACGGGAATAGGTGGTGAGCAGCTGGCCCGTCTGTGTTTCAGACTCATTTGTGAATCTTCCTGCTGCAACCGTTTCATCGGTTCTGTAGGTGTAGATGAGTCCCATGCTAAGGTTATCTGTGATGAGGGTGTTCAGCCCCGGACTCACTTCCAGAAACCGGAATGATCCGGCATCCAGAGAATCTGAGCCCGCTGCGGTTTGAGACCGAACCTCCCCCTCGGTGTTTACAGATGGAGTAAAGCCCAATCCAAACATATCGAAGCTGTAGCTTAAGGTGTTATTCTGACGAAACCAGTCGCTCTCGCGACCTGTAAGTCCGTAGCTACTCTGTACAAATTCGGCCATCTGGTTATATTCCGGCCCTCCGGGTTCGGCCGTAAAAATCCGGGCAAAGCTCCTGAGGGAGTTCAGATCCGGCCGCTCAAGATATCCGGCACCCAGCCGGAAACCAGAAAAAGTGCTGATATCCAGCCCCAGTTCGGCATCCGTTAAGATCTCTCTGGATTCTTCCGTCGGCAGAAGATTCCATCGTCGGTCGAACTCAACGACTCTTGTTCGGTCGAAAAAGGTAAATCCGCTCTGGGTTTCCCTGCGCTGAACGATGGCCGAAAAAGCCCCAAACCTGGTTTCAGTCGGGTTTACCCGCATTCCCGCATGGTATGCCATAGCCTGCTGCATGGTTTCACTATCGCCGGAAAACCGGTTAATATCCTGCTCACTGAAAGCTGTTTCCCCGAACAATTCCAGCTCACGCGTGAGCATATAGCTGCTTCGCACCGCCAGCATTCGCTGCTGCTGCGGTGCAGGAACTCTGCGAAACGGCTCATAGGAACCCAGGCCGGGTCCAACCCACTCATACACGATTCCATTAAGCGTGCTTTCGGATCTTCTGTAGCTGCCGGTTCCATTCTCCACCCTGCTGAACCGTACCCGCCATACCGCGCTGGAATCCTCCGGCATCGCTCTAAATATTTCGAAGACCTGACCCTGAAACGTTGTGTCGGCTTTCGCATACAACACAAAGTCGGCGTTTTGACGAAATCCAACGGAGTCAGCCCCGGATATAGTGGCGTTATCAAGATTAGCTCCGGCTTCCCGCAGCACGCGAAGCTCATCGTCAGTTAGCCCGATTTCGGAATTTAGCTGACGGCTGTCTGATTCCTGTACGAATGTTGCTCCAACCCGAAGGCGTCCTCCTGCGAGCTCATTATTTGCCGCCTCTGCCGTTAACAGTGTTCGGTTGTACTGTTCGGTCACATACTGGAAATCTACGGTAATACGGCTGTTGTCAGAAATCATCCGGCGGTTTGTGAACGAGACTTCACCCAGCGCATAATCGATGATGTAATCATTTTCTTCTCCCCGGGTCAACAGCTGACCATTTAGGTAAACGCGCTCTGTACCTGCCAGCACGATAATAAAGGTTTCGCCACTGCTGCCCGTAAGCCTGTACGGCCCCTGAACGCCGTTTCGACCGTTAAACTCCATAGACCGGAAGCGTCCTCTAACCACCGAAGCAGAAGCCTGATACTCCCCCGCTATCCCAAAGTCAGCCTGTGCTTCAATACCCTGCAGACGCCGCTCAATCTGAGCAAATTCACTGTTTCGCAAACTCAAGTCCACATCTCCGAGCTGAAGCGCTCCCCTTTCGTGCCTGAGACGAATAAATACCTGGTCGAACTCACGCAGATTCTGAGTGCTGCCGTCCGGCTGAATGGGTGTGCTCTGGTCGGTAAGCGAAGCCGTAACCTCTATATCATCGGTAATATTTCCGCTCAGCTCAAACCGGAGGCCGCTTTCCAGCGACGCATCCTGATTACTTCCAACCGTAATACCACGGCTGATACTACCGCTTCGCTGAAGCTGCGAGCCGCCAAAAAGATCCGTACGCGCCGTACGTCTGCCCACGAGCACATCATCGGGGACTGTAAACGTTGTATCACCTTCAGCAATCAAAGGATCATCGGGTATGCTTAAGATGCGTTCATAATATTGAAGCCGGAGCCCTACAGGCAGGCGTTTATACAGTACGCGAATGGTAGTTCCACCCCTCTCATCATCAATTTTGTCCATATCAAGGATGATGGTACCCCGGAGCGCATCATACGTCCACCCTTCATCCATCGGTATTATTCTGCCGTTGGCTTCAAGAATGATGGATGAAGTGATTACCCAGGTATCCAGGAAGTATTCTGAAACGTCGGGTTCCAGCTGGAATGTCCGCTCCAGCACAGGAGGATTGCTCTCAGCCCGGGAAGTCTGAGCATTTGAAGCAGAAGGAAAGCAAAATACAAAGAGAAGGCTCATCAGTTGAAAACATACCACCTGCGGGCCGAACCTGCGGAGATAAGTGTTTTCGAAAATTGTACGGGAACTGATGTCGGCCATCAATGAGAAATAGTGGTTGCCTGCTCAGCATAACGACCGGAGGATCCGGATGAGAATGTGTGATGATGCAGCAGCTTTCAGCATCGGGTTAAAATAAAAAAAGGATACAAGCAACGCCTGTATCCTTTTACTAATAAGCTGTGTTGATGTTCCCGAGCGGAAACATCGTAATAAAGCAGATTACTCTTCTTCTTTAACAACCCAGAATTTAAGTGAAGCCTTAACTTCCGGATGAAGATCGATTGTAGCTGTAAACTCACCGAGGTTTTTAACATCGGAATCCAGCTCAATTTTTCTTCTGTCGAAGTCGAAGCCTTTCTCGTTTAGAGAGTCAGCCAGCATCTGGTTGGTTACTGTACCGAAAATTTTGCCGTCTTCACCGGCTTTAACGGTAATGGTAAGCGAAGTTTCTTTAATCTGTGCAGCAATCTCTTCAGCCTGAGCTTTAGTTGCATCGGCTTTACGGGATTTCTGACGAAGTTCTTCTTCTGCAGCGCGGATAGAGCCGGGAGTTGCGAAAACTGCAAATCCTTGCGGTACGAGGAAATTACGTCCGTAACCATCCTTAACGGTAACAATCTCACCAGCTACGCCAAGCTTATCTACATCTTTTTTTAGGAGTACTTTCATGGTAAACTGAAATTAGATTAACGTAGGTTTTCGGTTACGAAGCTCATCAGGGCCATGTGGCGCGCACGCTTGATGGCACGTGAAAGCTGACGCTGAAATTTTGCGCTTGTTCCGGTTACGCGACGAGGCAGGATCTTGCCCTGATCGTTGATAAAACGCTGAAGCGTATCAATATCTTTGTAGTCGATATACTCGATACCGGATTTAGTGAATTTGCACTCTTTTGTGCGCAGATTCCCTTTTTTCGGGTGTTGTGGGTTCTTAAGCATAATTACTATGTATTAATGTGTTTAAAATTCGTAGCGAAAGACGGAATTAGTCTTAATCTTCGTCGTCTTTAGATTCGCCGTCTTCTTCGATTTCCGGGAATACCTCAGGAACAGCACCTTTTTTCTGGAGCTCTCTGTGGCGAAGCATTTTATTGTCGTACTTGATGGTCATGTAACGCATGATGTTGTCATCAATTTGCTCGTTACGCTCAAGTGTTGCAATTACGCCGGCCGGACCAGTGAAGTACAGGTTTACATAGTAACCGCTTCTCTTACCATCGATTTCGTAGGCAAGACGCTGAATTCCCCACTCGTTCACTTCATCCATTTCACAGCCGTTATCCTTAAGGAAGTCGACGTACTTTTGAACGGTGGATTTAATTTCCTCTTCGTCGATTACAGCATTTACGACTAAAAGGTGTTCATAATAATTTGTTTTCATATGTACCTTCGGGTGTTTATAAAAAAACAGCCACAGGACTTTCCTGTGGCAGGCAGATTTACAATATAAATAAAATCCCATTTATATTCCACCGAAATGGAATATAAATGGGATCTGATAATCAGGGAGAAACGGCAGTTAGCGCGCTGTCTGAGAAGTAGCCGTAGATCATTTCCGTAACCCCGGCCGGTACCACTCCAAAGTAAAGGGTAAGCAGTGCCAGAAACACCAGTGAGTAGGAGTAAACCTTCTTAGGCTGCATAAGCGTAACGCTCTCTTTGGCCTCTCTGAAGTAGAGGTAAACCATCACGCGCAGGTAGTAATAAGCGCTGGCAGCACTTGCGAGTACACCAACAATCACAAGAGAGATCAAACCAGACTCCACCCCGGCAGAAAAGACAAGGTATTTGGCATTGAAGCCTGCAGAAATTGGAATTCCGGCAAGTGAGAACAGGAAGATGCTCAGCAAGATCCCCATTATCGGTCGCTGGTAACCAAGACCGGCATAGCTTTCAACATTGTTGAAGTGAACATCGTGGTTTTTCTCGTAGTAAGCGACTACGCCGAAAGCACCAACGTTCATAAACGTATACGCGAGCAGGTAAAAAAGAACGGCGCTGTATCCGGCAATTGATCCGGCTGCAAGACCTACAAACAGATAACCCACGTGTGCAATACTTGAATAGGCGAGCATCCGCTTTACGTTATCCTGTACCAGAGCTACCGCGTTACCCAGGATCATGGTCATAAGTGCAATCACGCTGAATACGGAAGTCAGCTCGGCAGTGATAAACGGCATGGCGCGATCAAGAACGAGTACAAGCGCCACAAAAGAAGCTGTCTTGGCCGCAGTAGACATATATGCAGTAATCGTGGTTGGAGATCCCGTGTACACATCGGGCGTCCACATGTGAAACGGCACAGCTGATACTTTGAACATAAAGGCAACCAAAAGCATGGAAACACCGCCCCAGTAGATCAGTCCGCCATCGGTGTAAGCACCAATTTCAGGGAGTGATGTGGAGCCTGTTGCACCGTAAAGAAGCGTAATGCCGTAAATAAAGAAACCGGTTGAAAACGCACCCATCACAAAATACTTCAGGGCTGATTCCACCCCGAGCCGCTTATCACGAATAATACCTGCAAGCGCATACAAACAAACCGACATGGTCTCCAGACCGATGAAGATGGTTACCAGATCGTTGGCCGTGGCAAGTACAATCATACCGAATGTACAGAACATCAGCAGCGGATAAACCTGCGGGAAGTTGTGCTTAACCCCGATGAGATAATCATGCGTGAGGATAACCGTGAAAAACGTACCAAAAACAACGATGAAGGTACCGAATGCTGCGGTTCCACCTGCTCCGGCCATATCGCTGAAAATCAGCTGCGGAGTCTGAACAAGCAGGTCGTAGGTGGATATCACCAGCGCGATACCCAGAAATATCATGGTCGTCGAATAAATGGTCCTGGATTTGGCTTTATAACCATCCAGCATCATTACGGTAAGCCCTCCTGCTGCAACAACAGCGGCCGGAAGGAATAAAAGCAGATCGTTAATGAGTTCCATTAAAAATTACATTTCAAGATTATCGATTCGCTGCGCCAGCTCAATGTCTTTGGCTGTAACCTTATCACCTGCGTCGTGAGTGGTTAAGCGGATATCAACGTTATTGTATACATTCGTGATTTCAGGGTGATGGCCGAGTTCTTCAGCTTCGAAACTGAGTCTCACGATGAAAGAGATTGCGGCGCGGAAGTCATCAAACGTAAGGGCCAGGGTGATGGCATCATCTTCGTATTGCCAGCCTTCCAGCTTTGAGAGCGCTTCTTTAATTTCGTCCTGATTTAGAGCTTTGTTACTCATTGGTATCCTCCCCGGATAGTTCGGCGTAGTTTGGCGTAATATCGTACAGACGGTTCGCCCATGATGGTAGTTCAGACGGATTTGAAGCCTCCAAGATAGCAGCACGTTTCTGAGCGGCTTCCTCAAGCAAAACTTCTACCTGATGCTCTGAATACTGCGTAAAATGGGTCGGACGAATACCGATCCACACGATGAAAATCATAACAGGAATCAGCAGGCCGATTTCACGTGCGTTAAGGTCCTTAAGAAGCTTATTCTCTTCTTTAATAACAGGACCAAACATAACACGCTTGAACATCCAGAGCATATAGATAGCGGCCAGAATCACACCTGTTGTTGCTACAATTGCAAACCAGATGTTACCGATTGATTCGGATGTGAAGGCGCCCATCAGAATGAGGAATTCACCTACGAAACCGTTTAAGCCCGGAAGACCAATACTTGCAAATGTTGCAATCATAAAGAAGACTGCGAAAATCGGCATGATTCCAGTAATACCGCCGAAATCTTCAATTTGACGCGTATGACGGCGATCATAAATCATACCAACAATAAGGAAGAGCGCGCCTGTGGAAAGACCGTGGTTAATCATCTGTATGATGGCTCCCTGAACACCAATGGTGTTTAAGGCAAACAAGCCGAGCACAACAAACCCAAGGTGGGAAACCGAGGAGTAGGCAACCAATTTCTTAACATCTTTCTGTACCATGGCTACCAAAGCTCCGTAAACAATACCGATTACCGACAGAAAGGCAATTGCCGGAGCAAATTCGAGCATGGCGTTGGGGAACATCGGCAGACAGAAGCGGATAAGACCATAGGTACCCATTTTCAGCATAATAGCCGCAAGCACAACTGAACCGGCTGTTGGAGCTTCCGTGTGTGCATAAGGCAGCCAGGTGTGAAACGGAAAGAGAGGCACCTTGATAAAGAACGCTAGCGCAAAAGCAAGGAATAACCATGTCTGCTCTACCAGACCAAGCTGGTAATCCATACCGGAAAGTACTCTCCAGTCGGTTAAGAAAACACCGTCATTTAGTACTGCTCCAGCGTTGTAACCCACATAAACAAGGGCTACGAGCATAATGAGCGATCCAACGAGCGTGTACAGGAAAAACTTGATGGTTGCGGCTATACGGCCAGCTCCGCCCCATATTCCGATCAGGAAATACATTGGAATAAGCGTGAGCTCGAAGAAGACGTAGAATACGACCAAATCCAGTGATGCAAATACACCGAGAGAACCGGTTTGCAGCAGCAGAAGCATCGCAAAGAATCCGGCCACGTGCTTCTTCACTGAGGTCCACGATGAAAGCACCACTATCGGTCCGAAGAACGTGGTAAGCATGAACAGCAGCAGGCTGAGTCCGTCAAGGCCAACGATATACTTAATGTCCAGACCGAATACGAGCGGACCCGACTCGGTAACGTACTGCGCCACATCGGATCCTGCCACATCAAAGTTGAAGATCAGCGGCAGCGAAACAGCAAACGTGAGTGATGTGAATGCCAGCGCAATCCACTTGATTGCCTCATCGCTTTTAGCAAGCAGAATTGCCAGCACGCCCAGCAGCGGCAAATAAATGGTAATGTTTAAAAGAGTTTCCATCAATACAATCGTTTACTAAAATATTAACAATCCGATGATGAGTATCACACCGAGTACGAACGCAATGGCATATGTGTGAATCACGCCCGTTTGAACAAACCGAAGAAGGCTGCCAAAGAACTGAACAACGCTGCCAATGGCATTTACGAAACCGTCTACAATTTTGATGTCGAACACGGCAAGCACGCGGTCAGACAGTTTGAAGCCCGGACGAATAATAGATGTCTCGTAAGCTTCATCGAACTTGTACTTGTCTTCCCATGCAGTGTAGAGCCCGCCGAAACGCTTTTTAATAGCCGCATCGGTCTCTTCACCCTTGTCGTTATCATACTTCTTGTAAGCAAATACAGTAGCGCCAACGGCAACGAGAATCGCAAATGCTACGAGCACCCACTTCACAGCAAGCGGCAGAATGATGGCTTCTCGGGTGGTAACGCCACTCAGCCAGTTGTACAGCCAGTTGATGTTCGACTCTGATCCGGTAAATGAGCTTACAAAGAACTCAGGAACGCCCATGAAACCACCAAAGATTGCCAGGATTGCAAGTACCCAAAGCGGAATGGTCATAGTAGACGGGCTTTCGTGCAGATACTTAGCTGAGTCCTCGGCACCCTTGTACTTCTTAGGCAGCTTAAACGTACCGTGAAAGGTGGTAAGCGTGAGGCGGAACATGTAGAAAGCGGTAAGGAAAGCCGTAATTACCGCCAGTCCCCAAAGTGCGTAGTAAACGGCACCAAATTCGCCAAGACCCGCATTGAAGAGGTAGGCTAGAATTTCATCTTTAGAAAAGAAGCCTGAGAAGAATGGAATACCCGCAATGGCAAAGGTCGAGATAAGGAAGGTCTTGTAGGTTGATGGCATGTACTCCTTAAGACCACCCATGTTTCTCATATCCTGCGGATCGAAGTGCACATCCTTGCCTTCATGCTCGAGTTCGTGCTCCACATGATGCATGGCGTGAATTACGGAACCAGAACCAAGGAAGAGACACGCCTTGAAGAACGCGTGCGTAACAACGTGGAACATGGCGGCTACATAACCGCCGGAACCGAGCGCGAGGAACATAAATCCAAGCTGTGAGACCGTGGAGTAGGCAAGTACCTTCTTAATATCATACTGCGTAAGCGCAATGGTGGCAGCTACAATCGCTGTAAGTCCCCCAACAACTGCAACCAGAAGCATGGCTTCGGCCGAGGTCATATAAAGAGCAGAGAAACGGGTAATCAGGTAAATACCTGAAGTAACCATCGTAGCCGCGTGAATAAGCGCGGATACCGGAGTCGGGCCGGCCATAGCGTCCGGAAGCCAGACGAAAAGCGGAATCTGAGCACTCTTACCGGTAGCACCAATGAACATCAGTACAGCTACCCAGAATGCCAGGTCGCCGGTGAATAGATCCAGGTTGTTGAAAATAACATCGAAATCCAGACTTCCTACCGTGCGGAAGACGAGGAACATGGCAATCAGAAAGGCGAAGTCGCCCACACGGTTGTAAATAAAGGCTTTGTTTGCGGCAGCAGCTTTCTCCTTGTCGCCATACCAGAATCCAATGAGCAGGTATGAGCAAACGCCTACCCCCTCCCATCCAAGGAAGAGCAATAAAAGGTTGTTTGCCATTACCAGGTTGAGCATGGCAAAAATGAAGAGGTTCAGATAGGTGAAGAACTTCCAGTAGCCTTCATCATCTTTCATGTAACCCATCGAATAGAGGTGGATGAGCGCACCAACACCGGTTACAACCAGCGCCATTATAATAGAAAGCTGATCTACGCGGTAGGCTACTTCTGAAGTAAAGCTACCGGCCTCAATCCAGGTGAAGAGCCGTACTACGGTCGCTTCGGACCCGGCATTCATCTCCAGGAAAATCTGCAGTGAAATAAGGAAAGGGATAAACACTGCTGCGGTAGCTAGCCAGCCTATTACGCTCTTCTGGCGGCGATACGACTCTGAGCTGAGCCCCATCAACCCGTTTATCAAAAACCCTAAAAGGGGAATTGCAATAATCAGCCAAACATATTCAGCCATCGGATTCAATTAATAAGTGATTGTCTGTAATTATTCTGAATGCTGTTAAATCGGTAGTGGTATACCATTACCATCTGAGCAGATTAATCTTGCTAATATCGGCGGTGATATTATTCCGGTAGATTGCGATTACAATGGCCAGACCCACACAGGCCTCAGCTGCAGCGACGCAAAGCACAAAAAACACAAGAATCATACCATGAACATCCCCCATATAGCTACTAAAAGCAACCAGACTGATGTTTACAGCACTCAGCATAAGTTCTACGCACATAAACACAACGATGGCGTTTTTACGCGTTAATACCCCAAGAACACCGATTACAAAAAGCAGGGCGCTCACGCCCAGATACCATTCTAAACCTATCATTCTTCTTCGTCCTCAACATTTACATTTCTTTGTGCGAGCAGCATAGCTCCCACTACGGCTGCTGTGAGCAGTACGGCGGTGGCTTCAAATGGAAGCAGGAATGTGGTGAAGAGCTCATCACCAATAGCCTCCACGGTACCGACTGCAATCATCTCCTGTTGTGACAGGTCCGGAAGGATCCCGGAATAGTCGCCGGCGATATAAAGAAGCTGTGCCAGAACGACAAGAGTTATAAGCAGGGCAAAAATTTGTTTAAAATTGACCCGGGTCACAATTTGTTCGTCTTCATCCATGTTTAATACCATTATGACAAAGAGGAACAGTACCATAATCGCTCCTGCATATACAAGAATCTGAATTACAGCCAGAAACTGAGCATTGAGCGTAAGGTAAAACCCTGAGACAGACAGCATATGCATAATCAGAAATAATGCACTGTTAACTGTATTTTTACTAAGCACCATTGCAAGAGCAGTACCAACCGCAAACGTGGCTACAAATACAAAAAAGAAGGTTTCCATGAATTAATTAATTCCGTGATTTTTCGTGCCCAAATGTACCCAAATTTCAATCGGGCATCAATAGTCAATTACGTTAAATAGAAGTTTGATATACGGAAATCGACTTTCCTAAATTTCGAGTCCTGCGACGCACGTTTAATCCGGCTCCGTTGTTCTTGTTTTGGCTATAAATAGTATATTGCCGAACGCTACAACGGGCTGCCACACATGCAATAAATTAATCTGAATAAACAGCCTGCAAATTTAAAGAATCTATTAACAACAATCACTCTAAATAAGGCAACTAACTTTATTCTATGTCTGAATACTCCACCGATATTTCCGCGCTGAATGAGAGAATAGCCCAAAGCAGTTCATTTATTGAAGATGTGAGAAATGAGATCGGCAAAGTAGTCGTTGGTCAGTCGTATATGGTCGATCGTCTGCTTATCGGGCTACTAACCGACGGGCATGTTCTGCTCGAAGGCGTACCGGGCCTTGCCAAGACACTAACCGTTTCCTCTCTCGCAAAAGTTATTGATACCAAGTTTCAGAGAATTCAGTTTACTCCGGATCTTCTTCCGGCTGACCTCGTTGGTACGCTCATCTACAATCAGAAGCTCAGCGACTTCACTGTTAAGAAAGGTCCGGTTTTTGCCAACATCATTCTGGCTGATGAAATCAACCGCTCACCGGCCAAGGTTCAAAGCGCGCTTTTGGAGTGTATGCAGGAGCGGCAAGTTACAATTGGTGAGCAGACTTTCAAGCTGGATGATCCTTTCCTTGTGCTGGCCACACAAAATCCCGTTGAGCAGGAAGGTACCTACCCCCTGCCTGAAGCACAGGTAGACCGCTTTATGATGAAGCTGAAAGTGGGCTATCCGACTGAGGAGGAAGAAATGGAAATTATGAGGCGTATGTCCGGTTCCCGGAAAAAAGAGACGCTGGAAACGGTTATTAATCCTGAGCGCATCATAGAAGCAAGAGATACCATAAACGACATATATATAGATGAAAAGGTCGAACAGTACATAATCGATCTGATTTTCGCCAGTCGTAACCCATCGAAATATCAGATACCTGAGCTCGAGAACATGGTAAGCTTTGGTGCATCTCCGCGAGCCTCTATCAGTCTTAACAAAGCTGCACGTGCCCATGCCTTTCTGGAGCACCGTGGTTATGTAACCCCTGATGATGTTCGCTCCGTAGCTATGGATGTTCTAAGGCACAGAATTATACTTAGCTATGAAGCTGAGGCTGAAGATATTACTACAGAAAACGTGATCGAAAAACTGATGAATAAGATTCATGTGCCTTAAACTTTGAATATTTTTTGACATTTTCTAATTTATAAAACTATTAATTGAAAATTATATTTATTAGTTTTATAATTAGTAGTCAAATAAGGACTTAAAATACAGGTACTATGAAAATTAAAGTAATTCCAAGATCAAACGTTCGCATCACAAAGAAAAGCTCTTCAAAATTCAGACCTTTACTTGATGCACTGCAAAATCTACAACCTGGTGGTGACGCTATCGAAGTAACGTACTCTAACGAGAAAGAACTAAACTCGATGCGTAATGTCGTTTACACATTCAACCGTGAGACGGGAAATAAAGTGAAGAGTGGAAAAGACGCTATGAACAACAAGATTTTCTTCTACAAAGACAAGAAGTAAATCTGGTTCACGAAATTAAAAAAAGCCATTTTGATGATTCAAAATGGCTTTTTTTATGCAATCCGGTTCTGTTATGTATCAGTTACTCATTTCAAGCATACGGTCGAGCGACTTCTTCGCTTTAACACGAACTTCTTCATCCAGCTCGATCTGATATTTGTCTTCACGAAGGCACGTTAACGTATCTTCCAAAGTGATTTCGTTCATATGAGGGCAACGAACGCTGCACAAACCCAGCATCTCCTTATCCGGATTTTCTGCCTGAATATTATCACTCATGCTACATTCAGTAAGGATAAGGAACTTCTTAGCATCTGACTTTGCCACAAAATCGACCATAGCAGTGGTTGATCCGCTGTAGTCAGATGCCTCCACTACCTCCGGCGGGCATTCAGGGTGCGCCAGGACTACGGTTTCGGGAAACTGACGTCTTGCGGACTCAATATCAGATACGGTAAACTTCTCATGCACTTCACATTTACCGTCCCAGACAATCATGCTGTTTTGTCCTGCCCTGCCGTTGCGAGCATCTGAAGGCATAATCACCTTTTTGCCGGTTTCCCGGGCTACGTTTTTAGCCAGAAACTCGTCAGGAAGACAGATTACAATATCTGAGTCAAGTTGACGCACAATATCTACAGCGTTGCTGGATGTACAGCAAATGTCGGTTTCAGCCTTTACATCAGCATACGTGTTGATGTATGTGACCACAGGAACACCTGGATAGCGGCTCTTCAGCTCACGAACATCATCTGCAGTAATACTGGCAGCCAATGAGCAGCCCGCAACTTTAGCAGGTAGCAGGACCATACGCGATGGGTTCAGAATCTTAGCTGTTTCAGCCATAAACCGTACGCCACAAAATACAATTCTGTCGGCCGTGCTTTCGGCTGCAATTCGGCTTAACCCAAGTGAATCACCAACGTAATCCGGAATGCTGTGAAAAAGAGCCGGTTCCATGTAATTATGGCCAAGAATGACGGCGTTCTTTTCTTTCTTCAGGCGATTTATTTCGTAAGCGAGCTCAGCCTTGACATACAGTTCAGCTTCGGGCACCATGTCCCGCAGTCTCTCTTTAAGAAGGGTAAACGTTTCGCTTACGCTTGCTGCTTCCTGAATATTGTTCATAACGTCTTAAAACGATTTGATAAAAAAACTACAATTTGTGAGAAGGCTTTTGACCAGTTAAATAAACGTTGGCCTTCATCATTTATTAAGCAAAAAAAGAGGAACCCGTAAAACGGGCTCCTCTCGGAAAATGATGCTATTCGCTATAAATAACAAAATTATTTGTCAGAGCTTTCCTCACCGGATGCCTTGTCTTCGTCATCCATTTTTTTCTTGAGGTCAGAAAGTCCTGACATTTCACCCAGTGTAAGCGCTCCGGTAGGCTGCTCGCCAGCTTCACGCTTCTTCTGGATTTTCTTCATTTCTTTTTCGGCACTCTTACGAGTAGACTCTTTCTCAGAAAGCGTGATGTTTCTGGATTGCTCATCGAATTCAACAATCGACAGTTTAACTTCATTTCCAACTTTAAAGTTGTTTTTGAATTCCTGCTGATCGTCTACCTCTTTAGCGGGAAGGAAACCTTCGAGACCGTGTGGAAGCTTAACGAATGCGCCTTTTTCAGTGTGGCGGTCTACTGTACCTGAGATTTCAGAGCCAAGCTGGAACTCTTCAGAGAAGCTAACCCACGGATTATCCGAGATTTGCTTGTGTCCGAGAGAGATACGGCGATTGTCGAAATCTACAGAAAGAATTGTAATGTCGATTTCATCACCTTTGTTAACTATTTCACTTGGGTGATTAATCTTATCGGTCCAGCTCAGATCTGAGATGTGGACAAGTCCGTCGATGCCGGGCTCGAGCTCAACAAACACACCAAAGTTGGTAAGGTTGCGTACAACACCTTTATGCTTGGAGTTGATCGGGTAGCGTTCAGCAATTTCTTTCCACGGATCATTTTCAAGCTGCTTAACACCAAGAGAAACTTTACGCTCATCTTTATTGATGTTAAGAATTACGCACTCAATAACCTGATTTTTCTCAACCAGCTGAGACGGATGCTTAATGTGCTGTGTCCATGACATTTCAGAAATGTGAACAAGACCTTCTACGCCTTTTTCCAATTCGATGAATGCACCGTAATCCGCGATAGAAACCACTTTACCCTGTACCTTGGTATTTTCAGGATACTTGGAATCGATTTCATCCCATGGATGCGGCTGAAGCTGCTTCAGACCGAGTGAAATACGCTTACGCTCTTCGTCGAACTCAAGCACAACAACGTTCAGACGCTGATCCAGCTTGCAAATTTCTGAAGGATGCTCTACGCGGCCCCAGCTGAGGTCTGTAATGTGAAGGAGACCATCTACGCCGCCAAGGTCGATAAACACACCGAAGTCGGTGATGTTCTTAACGATACCTTCGAGAATCTGGCCGGCCTGCATGCTGGCAAGAATCTCCTGACGCTGATCTTCAAGATCGGTTTCAACAAGCGCGCGGTGAGAAACAACCACGTTTTCGCTGGACATGTTGAGCTTAACAACAAGGAATTCCATGTTACGGCCAACGTACGCATCAAAATCACGTACCGGGCGAACATCAATCTGTGATCCCGGAAGGAATGCATCGATACCAAATACATCAACAACCATACCGCCTTTAATACGACGCTTAATATGGCCTTCGATAACTTCCTGGCTCTCGTGCACTTCTTCAATTTTTTGCCATACACGCAGGGTGTTGGCTTTGCGGCGTGAAAGTACAAGCTGACCTTCGCGGTCTTCAACTCTGTCGAGGA
Source organism: Balneolia bacterium (assembly GCA_022565795.1). Lineage (GTDB taxonomy): Bacteria > Bacteroidota > Rhodothermia > Balneolales > Cyclonatronaceae > Cyclonatronum. The sequence goes on along the minus strand of JAIUMA010000041.1, from coordinate 8,575 downwards.
ATACCTCGATTTCGTCGCCAGGCTTAACTTCATCGCTGCTCTTAAATTCGTTTAACGGTACAATACCTTCGGATTTGAATCCGATATCAACAATCACATACTTCTCGTCTACAGAAACCACGCGGCCTGTAACGATCTCTTTTTCTGTGATAGAGGTAAGTGTAGTTTCGTACATACCTACGAGATTATGGAATTCATCATCAGAGTAATCTTCTGATGCTTCCTCCAGCTCGTCCAGTGTATATACTTTTTTGCTGCGCTCGCCTGTAAAGATAGGGAGCTCTTTAGCTGATTCCTGTTTTGGGGCTTCAGCTACGGTTTCAACAGATTCCTGCTTAACTTCAGCTTCTTCCTGAGTTGTGGTATTTAACTCATCTGACATGTATGGTAATTCCTATTTGTGTGCCGCGACAGTCAAAAAATTGCTTTGTCGGGATTAGGGTTAATATTGCTCTAAAGCATTATGCTTTAAATACTTCCGCCCCGATTTCGGACATTCCGGTTTTGGGACGGCCTTAAATATAGTATTTCTTTTTCAAAAATGATAGCCCCTTACCGTCTGTTTTTACTGCTCAGGCTGGCTCACTCAACCTTTTCCTTAATTGCGTTCACAATGAAGGCAACCTGTTCTTCGAAGTCCATACGGGTTGTATCGACTTCAACAGCTCCTTCGGGCTTGGTTAAAGGAGCCTCATCCCGACTACTGTCGAGATGATCCCGTTCTGCCAGGTTGGAGCGAATGGCCTTCAAATTGGCTTCAATGCCTTTACTTTCCAGCTCTTTTTTTCGTCTGAGGGCTCTTTCATCGAGATCAGCTATCATATAAAATTTAAGCGCGGCATCAGGAAAAACCACCGAGCCCAAATCGCGTCCGTCGGCAACAAAATCATGCTCTTTCACAACCCTTCTCATTTCTTCATTCACCTTAGCACGCACTTCAGACATTGCCGCCACAGCGCTCACATTATCCGAAACAATGGTCGTTCGGATCTCATCACCAACACCCTCCCCATTCAGCAGCGGCTCAATATCGCCGTCGCTGGCATGAAGCGTAACGTTATGACTGTCCAAAAACTCAAGAAACACCTTCATATCCATTCCACCCATTATATATAACAGAGTCCAGGTGCGATATAGTGAGCCCGAATCCAAATAGTACCAGTTTGTTTTTTTAGCTACTGCTTTCGCTGTTGAGCTTTTTCCTGAGCCTGCAGGGCCGTCTATTGTTACAATCATCTTTTCTGAGTAGTGGTTTGCCGGAGTTTAACGGTAGTTAGTTTCGCTGCTAAATATATTGATATAGATTCAAAAAAACGTTATTTTACCAAACTGTTATAAAAACCATATACTTCATATTTCAAAAACACTGAAATGCCACAGCATAAATCTTCTATCAAACGCGTCCGCCAGGACAAGAAACGCCGAATCCATAACCGTGCACTGAGATCAAAAATGCGCACACTCTACAAAAGAGTTCTTGCTACAGAAACCAAAGCAGACGGTGAAGCTGCTCTGAACCAGGCTGTTTCTTACATCGACAGAATGGCGGTTAAAGGTATTGTTCACAAAAACAATGCTGCTAATAAGAAGTCTAACCTTGTGAAGCACGTTAACTCGCTTTCATAAGATAAACCAGGTTTTATGTCCCGCGCCCTGCTTGTAATTTTAGACGGCTACGGCATTGCACGCAACAAAGAAGTTAGTGCAGTGGACAAAGCCGACACCCCCTTTTACGACCACATATATAAGGAGTATCCGCATTCGCAGCTCCTTGCTTCAGGAAAAGCTGTAGGCCTACCTGACGGTCAATTCGGAAACTCTGAAGTCGGACACCTGAACATTGGCGCGGGCAGGATTGTCTGGCAGGAGTTATCCCGAATAAACAATGAAATCGAGACCGGTGATTTTTTCAAAAACCCCAAGTTTCTCGAAGCCATTGAAATTGCCAAAGAGAAAGGCTACATCCATGTGATGGGCCTTTTTTCCGACGGCGGTGTTCACAGCCACAACGAACACCTTTTTGCACTACTTAAACTCTGCAAGAAGCACAACATACCGCAGGTTTACGTGCATGCTTTTACCGACGGACGTGACACGCCTCCGCACTCTGGTAAGAACTACGCGGCAGAATTTGAAGCGCAGGCTGAAAAAGTCGGTGTTGGCAAGCTTGCCAGCATAGTTGGACGCTACTACGCCATGGATCGCGACAACCGCTGGGAGCGCGTTCAGCGTGCGTACGACCTCTTGGTTCACGGCAAGGGTGAAGTCTTCGCTTCTGCCGAAGAAGCATTTACTAAAAGCTATGCCGACGGTGTAACCGATGAGTTCATCAATCCTGTAATACTGGACGCAACCGATGAAAGCCGTATCAAAAAAGGTGATCCGGTAATCTTCTACAATATCCGCGGTGACCGTGCCCGAGAAATTACTCAGGCGTTCACGCGCAATGGGTTTAGTGAGTTTGAAGGCGTTAATAAGCTGAATCTCCACTATGTGACCTTTACACAGTATGATATCACCTTTACAAACGTGCACGTTGCTTATCCACCACAGGATTTGGTGAACACACTTGGCGTGGTTGTATCACAAAATGGCAAAAAACAGCTTCGCATTGCTGAGACCGAAAAATATCCACACGTAACCTACTTCTTCAACGGTGGTGTGGAGGAGCCTAATGAAGGCGAAGAACGCATTATGGTTCCCAGCCCAAAAGTGGCAACTTACGATCTTCAGCCGGAGATGAGCGCGCCTGAAGTTGGCGAAAAGCTTTCTAAAGCGTTGGAAACCGAAGAGTTTGACTTGGTGGTGCTCAACTTCGCCAATCCTGACATGGTCGGTCATACAGGCGTGTTCGAAGCCGCTGTAGCCGCCGTCGAAGCCGTAGACAAACAGCTCGACAAAGTAGTATCAACTGCGCTGAAGCATGGTTACTCTGCTGTAGTAATTGCCGACCATGGTAATGCAGACTGCATGATTGAAGAAGACGGAAGCCCGCACACGGCACACACTACCCAGCCCGTACCCTGCATTCTTGTTGATGACTCCCGAAAGGGTATTACCCTTAACGACGGGAAACTTGCAGATGTAGCCCCTACACTGCTAAAGCTTATGGACATCAAACAACCTGCCGAGATGACCGGCAAACCTCTGTTTTAGTCCAGTTTTTTCTCTCCAATTAAAAAGCATGTTGTATAAGTGCAACATGCCTTGATTTTACGTACTGCCTGCCATACATTGCTACGGCACGAACTAATGTATGCACTCATTCGTTATGATGGCAGACTATTTTTTTAACACCTCTAAATACGCTGAAATCATTTATGGAGGGAAATTTTTCCAACCGTGTACGCGACGTAATTCAATTTAGCCGTGAAGAAGCTCTTCGGCTTGGGCATGACTACATCGGTACAGAACATCTTATACTTGGCATCATCAGACTGGGAGACGGAGTTGCCGTTCGGATACTCAAAAATCTGAACTGCGACCTTTTCAAACTGAAGAAAACCATCGAAGATACCGTGCGCGGTACAGGTGGAGCGGTAACAGTGGGCAACATCCCGCTTACCAAACAGGCAGAAAAAGTTCTGCGGATTACCTATCTGGAAGCCAAATTATATAAAAGTGATACCATAGGCACCGAGCATCTTCTATTGTCTTTACTCCGCGATGATGAAAACATTGCTGCACAGATATTACAGCAGTTCAGCGTCGGTTATGATGGCGTCCGGGAAGAACTCGACATGATTATCTCCGGCAAGCCTCGAGAAGATCAGGATTCAGGCTCTGCCGTTTCAGCTTCAGACATTCCACCTTCAAAGAGTTACAAATCCTCGTCAGGCAGTGGCGATAGTAAAAAAATGGAAAAGACAAAGACCCCCGTTTTAGATAATTTCGGCCGTGACCTTACCAAACTTGCCGAAGAATCCAAACTCGACCCAATCGTTGGTCGTGAAAAAGAAATTGAGCGCGTAGCGCAGGTTCTGAGCCGCCGCAAAAAAAACAACCCCGTCCTTATTGGTGAACCCGGCGTTGGAAAAACGGCCATTGCTGAAGGCCTTGCCATTCGGATTATTGAGCGCAAGGTTTCCAGAGTGCTGTACGACAAGCGTGTAGTCGCACTTGATCTGGCTGCACTTGTTGCCGGAACCAAGTACCGCGGGCAGTTTGAAGAGCGCATGAAAGCAGTTATGACCGAGCTTGAAAAAGTGAGTAACGTCATTCTGTTTATTGATGAGCTTCACACCATCGTTGGTGCAGGCGGCGCATCTGGCTCACTCGACGCTTCTAACATGCTCAAACCGGCTTTGGCCCGTGGTGATGTGCAGGCTATCGGCGCAACCACGCTGAACGAGTACCGACAGTTTATTGAAAAAGACGGTGCACTCGAGCGTCGTTTTCAGAAGATTATGGTTGATCCAACCTCACCGGAGGAGACAACCATCATTCTGAATCAGATTAAGAACAAGTACGAGAAACATCACTCGGTGAAATACAGTGATGAAGCTATTCTCGCCTGTGTGAAGCTTACCGATCGTTATGTGACCGATCGCTTTCTGCCGGACAAAGCTATCGATGCTCTCGATGAAGCCGGCGCACGTGTTCACCTTGCAAATATTACCGTTCCACAGCACATCATCGATCTGGAAGAGCAGATTGAGAAAACCACGCAGGAAAAGAACAACATGGTTAAGCGTCAGCGTTTTGAGGATGCTGCACGTCTCAGAGACTCCGAGAAAAAACTTATAGAAGAGCTCGAAAGCGCCCAGAAGGAATGGGAGCTCGAGTCCGAGAAGATAGTGTTCGACGTTAGCGAAGACGATGTTGCGAAAGTAATCGGTATGATGACCGGCATTCCGGTATCAAAGATTGCCCAGAGCGAAGGCTCGAAGCTTCTCAAGATGCGTGATGTGCTTACCAAGAGCGTGATTGGTCAGGATGAGGCCATTGTGAAACTATCAAAAGCCATACAGCGTACTCGCGCTGGATTGAAAGATCCGGCAAGACCTATCGGTTCGTTCATCTTCCTAGGCCCTACCGGTGTGGGTAAAACCGAGCTGGCCAAAACGCTTTCAAAATATCTTTTTGATGTAGATGACGCCCTTATCCGCATCGATATGTCGGAATACATGGAGAAATTCTCCGTTTCCAGGCTCGTTGGTGCCCCTCCGGGCTACGTTGGTTACGAGGAAGGCGGAATTCTAACCGAGAAAGTGCGTCGCAAGCCTTACTCAGTTGTACTTCTCGACGAAATTGAAAAAGCACACCCGGATGTCTTCAACCTGCTTCTTCAGGTACTGGATGACGGTATTCTTACCGACTCTCTGGGTCGTAAAATCGACTTCCGTAACACCATCATTATCATGACATCTAACATTGGTGCGCGTGATATTAAGAATTTAGGACGCGGCATTGGATTCAGCGATACCGAGACGGCCTTCGATTACGCCAAGATGAAATCGGTCATTCAGGACGCTCTCCGCAAAGTTTTCAATCCGGAGTTCCTGAATCGTGTTGATGATGTAATCGTATTTAAGCCGCTCGAGAAGGACGATATCTTCAAGATTATCGACAACATGGCCGATCATCTCTTCAAGCGCATTCGTGATCTAAACTTCAATGTAGAGATTACCAAAGGTGCTAAGGATTTCCTAAGTGAGAAGGGATTCGATCCGAAGTACGGAGCGCGTCCGCTGAAGCGTGCTATCCAGCGGTACGTTGAAGATCCGCTTGCTGAAGAGCTTCTCTCCTCTCAAAAAACTGAGGGCGCCACAATACGAATCAAGATGAACGCCTCGCGCGACAACCTTGTCTTCGAGTGGAAAGAGCCTGAAGCGGCCGAGACATCAGCCGACACTAAAAATGAAAAAGACGAGGAAGAAACCAGCTCAAAAGAAGCCTGATTCTTCTTCGAATTAAACTAAAAAGCCCTCACCGGTTATCAAGACTGGTGAGGGGTTTCTTTTTATGATGAAACTTTGAGAGGCCGATCAGGCGCTCCTGTTCATTTGTTTCAACTATCTGTTTATCACAATTTCTACCGCGTTTGATACGCCAAGCATCTGATAGCGGTTTCGATCGGTCCGGTGTAGTCTGGGCTCATTCTCAGGCTTAAAACTGAAGCGATGATTGAGGTCGTCACTGTGGATAAGCTCGCGGGCGTTGAGGTCGACAACTCTGATTCCGTTGGCCTGAATAACACCGTCACGGTTGCTTCGGGAGCCGGTTACGGTAATTACGACATTGTCTTCCGGGTTATACTTGGCAAAAACGATATTCTGCTGGCGAAAATAAGCGTTGGCGATACGCTCACCTGTTTCAATATTGTATGTCTGCGCCTGATTATCCTGAAACCATGTTACGGTTCCTTCTAACGGCTGAACATAGAATCCAGGATCACTCATCTCGCTTCGGTGATTTGCGACAACATTTCCTTCACTGTTAATTTTAAGGACCTCTTTTCTGCCACTCTGATCGCTCATCACAGCAAAAATAAATTCGCCATCGTTAGTTGCGGTCAGATTCAGAATTTCACGTTCCTGATCAACGAAAACGTTATCAAGGCTGGTTGTCATATTCAAACGGCTGATACGGGATGAAAAGCCATTACCCCTTATTATACGCGGATTGTACACGTACATCTGGCTGCCATCCCGACTGCTGATCAGGCGTGACATGGTTTCACCTTCCTCACTTCCCGATGCGTTGGAAACACGGCCGATATACAAACTCGAGTAGTCATACATTGCGAAGCCCACGATATTATCACGAATTATGATGTTTCCGTTGTCGGCCAGGTAAAGCTTCAGTGAAGGATCGCCGATTTCCAGATCGATGATATCGGTGTGAAGGGCTACAAGCTCGCCATCGTGGTTGTAAATTTCAATAATGAACGGACGCTCAGTACGGCTCTCGTCTTCACGCAGGACGGCAAGGTGCCGGAAGTCCGGAGAAAAGTCGTAATCAAGAACATAGCCGAAGTCCAGCGCCGGGCTTGCGCTTACAAAAGAGCCATCATCATCTAAACGAATATTCCAGTTTTCGCCATCCTGAGGTCCGGGGTACGAGTTGAAGGATGCCGGATTCTGCTGCAGAATCGGCTGAACGGAGACAGACTGGGCATCGGTACTTGACGGGGCGATCAGCAAACTGACAACTGCCAGTGAAAAAATAAAAGTTTTCATCAAAGTGAATTAGTATATAGTTTTTAGCGGTCTACTTAGAATCTGAGCTAAAGCGTTTAATGGCTTAAAATAAGGTTTCCGAGTCGTTTGCTAAACTTATTAATACATAACCGCCGGAATGAATAAAATCAGGCTTTCAGTAATTGTACCCGTTTTTAACCGAGCTGATGAACTGAGCGCACTGCTCAGAAGCATCGGAAAACAAACGACCGGTGAAGGCTACGAAGTTATCGTGGTTGACGATGGCTCAAAGATTCCATCCGACACTGTAACGAATCAACTCAGCCTTGAAGTACCTTTGTTTTGTATAAGGCAGGAAAACGCCGGTCCCGGTCCGGCGAGAAATACCGGGGCAGCTAAGGCATCCGGCGAGTGGCTTCTCTTTGTAGATTCCGACTGCGAGCTTCCCGAGACATACATCGAAAATGCGTTCGGCGTATTAGACAAGGCCGAAGCTGAAGGAATCTCTTTGCTTGGCGGCCCCGATGTAGACCGTGATGACTTCAGTACGCTCCAAAAGGCGATTAACTACGCAATGACATCACCCTTAACCACAGGCGGAATTCGTGGCTCTAAGAAAGCGCTCGACACCTATTACCCACGCACATTTAATATGCTCATCAGAAAAAGCTCCTTCGAAAAAGCCGGCGGCTTCGCCCCGCTTCGGTTTGGTGAAGACCTGGATCTAAGCATGCTTGTACTGTGCGATGGTCAGCTTTCTTCTTTCGAGCCGGACCTTGAAATCATCCATAGACGCAGAAGCAGCATAAAAGCATTTTTCAAGCAGGTTTTTAATTCCGGAATGGCAAGAATTGTACTCAATAAGCGCCATCCCGGAACATTAAAACTGCTGCATCTGATGCCGGCCTTACTGATATTTTTTCTGCTGATGCTGCCCGTTCTCATCTTCTATCAGCCCGGAGTTCTGTACCTTTGCGTGGCTGCCGCTTTGGGATTGATACTTCACGCATTTATCCGAACTAACAGCTTAATAGTAAGCTTCACGGCTCTGGCGACGTCATTCATACAGTTAACAGGCTACGGTCTGGGCCTGCTCTCCGGATGGTACCGGTTCATTCTGCAAAAAAAGCCTGTAGAATATGCGTTTAGAGATAGTTTTTATGATAACTGAGCCAGAACGAATCATGCAGATTTCATACTCTCCTGAATGCGTTTTTAATGATTAAATCATAAGTGAAGCAAATTATATACTTGATCGGCACGTTGGTATTTTAGTGAAGATTTTGTTCCGTTTTTTACTCTTTAGGCTTGCATTCAGATTCAGGATGTCATATATTTGAATTCTTTGCACGACGCGAAATATTCGTGTGATAATCGAGGCGTAGCGCAGCCCGGTAGCGCATCTGCTTTGGGAGCAGAGGGTCGCAGGTTCA
>JAIUMA010000040.1 GCA_022565795.1 Balneolia bacterium | reverse complement strand
CAGGCCCACGCTTTATCATAAGCATATCATATATTTCATATTCCAATTCAAAGCCTCTGTGTGGAAACGCAGAGGCTTTTTATTTTCAAGTACTTACGGGTAGAAAAAACGGGGTTCACTATCATCATGAATCACTTCATCTGACCAAAATTATCACCAATTCCCTACGGCACAACTACATTATTTTTTTTCATTATTGAGTAGAATCGGAACAAAATCGAAACAAAGTTTTAAGGGGCTGAGCAGCCAGCCGGCAGTATTATTGGAGAAAATCAATCCCGTGGGAAGAGACAAAAATCAGGAAGGGTAATGCACTTAACCAATGATGCCCTACTCTGCCCGTTTGCCTCGTACCCGGCTTAGGGTTTCCGGAGTAATGCCAAGATAGGATGCTATTAGAGTTTGAGGCACGCGCTGAAGCAGTTCCGGATTGTCCCGGATTAGACGCTCATATTTTTCTTCTGCGGTGAGTCCAAGCCCGTTCTCCACCCGCCGCTGCATGGCCACATAAGCATTTTCAAGAATAATCCGGTGATAGCGCTCATATGCCGGAATCTCTTCCATCAGCATTTCATGGTCCGCACGATCCATCAGAATGAGTTCGCTATCCTCAAGGGCTTCGATGTTAAATGTTGAAGGAGTATCGGTAAAGAAACTCTGCAGATCGGCTATCCACCAGCCGGCAAACGCAAATCGGAATATATGCTGATTCCCTTTTTTATCGACCGAGTAGGAATAGAGTGAGCCGCTGCGAACGAAGGTCAGATGGCGACAGTAGTCGTTCGCCCGTAATAAAAAAGTGCGTTTGGGAATAGATTTGAGCCGCAGGTGGCTTTCCATCTTTTGCTGCTCTTCTCTCGTGAGAGTCACATGCTGTAAAATCGTTTCATGCAGGAGTTTAAACATACCCGGTGTGCTTCTTCCTGAAGACGTTGGTGTTTTGTTAGTTAATCATCATAATGCAACGTTCGATGTTGCTAACAACTTGCCAAATTCATCTTTCTGTTACAAGAGCCGGGCATAAAAAAAGCGGACTCCCTGTTGGAAGCCCGCTCGTTCTGATGTTCCGGAAAAAACCGGATCTTTTTTATTTTGAAGCAGATTAGCCTTTGGTGAACTGAACGTTAAGAATCAGCTTCACTTTGTCGGCCACAACCACGCTGCCGGCCTCAGTTACAGCATTCCATTTCAGGCCGAACTCTTTGCGGTTGATGGTTCCGTTAATTTCGAAACCGGCTTTGATGTTGCCATACGGATCTTCCGCTGTACCGCCGTGCTCTACGTCAAGAACAACTTCTTTTGTGATGTCACGAATGGTCATATTGCCGGTTACTTTGTAGTCTGATCCGCCGGTTTTTTCAAACTTGGTTGATTCAAACTTAAGTTGCGGAAATTGCTCTGCGTTGAAGAAATCATCAGACTGCAGGTGTGCATCACGATCCGGATTATTGGTATTGATGCTTGCTATGTCTGCGGTAAATGAAGCGCTTGCGTTTGCGAAATCGTCGCCTTCAGCTTCGATTTTGCCGTCAAACTTGCTAAAACTTCCGGTAACTGTGGAAATTACAAGGTGCTTTACTTTAAACTGTACTTCAGAGTGTGTTGGGTCGAGTGTCCAAATTGTTTTTGCCATGATTTGAGAAATTGGTTTGTGGTTAATTCACTTTTTTAATGTTACCACAGTAATTTAGGCTCCCGGACCCTTGTCTTGCATTGACATTTCTCAATAAATGATGATGGCCCAGTGCTTTATTAAACAAAAAGCCTCCAAACGTATGTGCGAAAATTCACCGAATGAGCGCATGCTGTTTTCGTCATCATCATGATTTTAAATCACCTCAGCCATCACCCTAAACCGAACTGCATTCAGCCGCAGGGTGTTATAGCTTAAAATGAATTTAACTACCAGATTTACTTCAAAAGGAGCTTCCCATGAGCAACGTAATGAAAGCAGCATTTTATGAAGGTTTCGGTGAACTTACCGACGAGCAAATCAAAACCGGTGACCTCCAAAAGCCAAAGGCCGGCGAAGGTGAAGTGCTTATTCGAATTAAGGCTGCAGGAGTGAATCCCGTTGATGCCTACGCCGCAATGGGTATGCTTAAAGATGCCATACCCTGTAAGTTTCCACTCATTCCCGGCTGGGATTTAGCTGGTGAAGTTGAGGAAACAGGTCATGCCGCAAGCCGGTTTAAAAAGGGTGATGCCGTCTTTGCCTATGCCCGGCGCCCTGAGCTGCAGCACGGCACGTTCGCTGAATATATCAGCCTGAGCGAAGCCTACGTGGCCCATAAGCCCGAAAAAATGAGTATGGAAGAGGCCGGCGGACTTCCACTTGTAGGTCTTACCGCATGGCAGTCTCTTTTTGATGCCGGCAGGCTGGAGTCAGGCCAAACGGTCTTGATTATTGGCGCATCCGGTGGCGTAGGCTCGGTGGCGATTCAGCTTGCAAAAAACGCCGGCGCCAAAGTCATAGCGATAGCCAGTGAGAAAAATCATGATTTTATGAAAGAGCTCGGCGCCGATGTTACACTCGATTACTCCCGTAGTGATATTGCTGATGCCGTAGAAGATGCAGCTAAAGGAAAACTTGACCTCATTTTTGACTGCTCCCGTGGTGATGTTCTCAGCAAAACGCACAAGCTGATCAAAAACGGCGGACATCTCGTATCTATCACCAACAGCAATCCGGAGCGCCGCGATGATGTTGTCTTCAACTATGTATTCGTTGAGCCCAACGCCCCTCAGCTCGAAAAAATGACCGCAATGGCCGACAAGGGCAAGCTCAAGATTGAAGTCAGCAAAACCTACCCGCTCGACAAATCAGCCGAAGCCCTCCGCGACATCGCAAAGCTCCACACCAAAGGAAAGGTTGTCATCACCCCGTGATGGTCGAATGACAAAAATCGTTTGATTTATGATTTCAATTCTTATTGTGACATTGTCTTTGAACAATCTCGGACCATCCAACACTTAATATCCAACACTCACCATTGGGAGCGCAGCGACACTCCTATTCATAATTCCCTCCTTGTTTCGTTCAGCAAAACGCTCTTACTGGAAAAAACAGCCGCTTTCTGAAGCCTGCACTAAACTGTTATCAGACGAACTTGACTGGTGGCGGAGGCTGGATGATGCGCATCGGAGTACTATTTCCGGCATCATGCAGGTTTTGCTGGAGGAGAAGTCGTTTGAAGGCTGTGGTGGATTCACCATTGAGGACCGCCATCGCTGGATCATAGCTGCGGAGGCTTCCCGGATGATCTCTGGTGACATAAGCGATTACTATCCGCATTTGGATTCGATTCTGGTCTATCCGAAGAAGTATGTGGCCACGGTTCAGGAGGAGTATGAAGGCGGCATCATGAGCACCGGCGAAGAGGTCAGGAGCGGTGAAAGCTGGGAAGGCGGCGCGTTGGTACTTTCTTGGGAGGAAATAAGGCAGACGGGCATGCGCCGTGAAGCAGGCCGCGAGTTTTATCACAACCTGATTTACCATGAGTTTGCCCATCAGATCGATCAGGAGCTCGGCATCACCCATCGTACGGAAGCATTCCTGATTAGCGGCGAGGGCACCGGCTACCCGTGGATAGAATCCTTTGCGGCCCACTTTGAGGCGTTCGTTTCAGCGGTCGATAGGAATCGGCCCTTCCCCGCCCCGCTCGATCCCTACGGAGCCGAACAGCCCGCCGAGTTTTTCGCAGTCCTAACCGAAGCCTTCTTTGGCATTCCGGACGCGCTAAAAAAAAGCAGCCCGGAGCTATATAATCTGATGAAGGAGCTGTATACCGCAGACCCGACGGGCGCAAACTCCTGAAGGGTTCCGACTCATGAATCCGCAAACCAGCCACGATCCATCAAACTCTTCAGGAGTTCGAAAAGTACAAAAAAGGATGGCCATGATTTGCTGGATTTTGTGGATGCTCCGTGATTTTTATCTCTGAACTTTATCAATCGCAATTTTATCCATTGCCGTTGGCTTCAGCCAACGGTGATGAGTGAATTAATTAAATGGGCTTTAGCCCTAATGAGATGGGTGATACGATTCCTGTCCCTGTATACAGCTTAATGCCCCACGAGGGGTCGAACCCCCTCGCTACCATGTTGGCCGCACCCTTTTATCCAAACTCCTGAAGAGTTCCGACTCATGAATGCGCAAACCAGCCACGATCCAGCAAACTCTTCAGGAGTTCGGAATCCCCAACGGTGTTTTTGACATTCCCCCTACAGGTTCGATTTTAAAGGAACAAAAAATAGCTCCCGTATTTAAACCTCATCCATGTACCCTCAAAAAAACACACCTCCTTTGAAGAACTTTTTCTACCTGCTGTTTTCTGCTGTATTCACTTTGATGTTGATAGCGTGCGGTAACCAGAACGGTCTGCCCGAAATGAGTTTTTCTGAGGACTCCCTCGAATCCATACAGGAACGGCAGTCAAATTTCTATCAGCCAGAACAGCGCGCCGACTCGACGCTATTTGTGATTACAGACCATGACTACAGCCATTTTCTGTTCCGGAAAGATGATAAAGGGCAGCTGAGGAGAACCTTCGTTTTGGGTGTTTATACAGACTTGCTGCATCCGCGCTATTTCGACACCTGGGATACCCGCCATAACCGAATACCCGACAAGGAACTCTTTGATGAGCTAACCAGGGATTTCAACCTCATTTACACGCGTTTCACCTACATCAATCCGGAGCAAGGCGTAAACCGACCGGCTTACTACGATTCCCTTGGCAACGACAAGGCTTTTGTAATGGGCGCCGGCCATCTTCCCTGGTGGCTTCGAACAAACTACAGCACGGGCGAAAGCGGCGTTTTGTCATGCGAAGATCAGCTTTCGCTGCATGAGCGGGTCGACCGACCAGCCTTTCGACGTCAGCTTGAGGAAATCAGCCGGTTTGCAGGTGAAAGCCCGCTCATCATAAATCTGGTCGATGAGCCTGAGCGCGGCGGTTATGGCGACAGCTGGAGCTTCAGCGGAGACATGCTTAGGTTGATGTACAAGGAAGCATCACCATTCGGACTGGTGAGCCTGGGGCTAGGTCCTGTTGGCTTCGCAAACGGCAACGGGCAGGGGAATAAGCTGCTCTGGTCGCTGGATAATTATGATGGCGGTTGTTTCGAAGAGGGTGAACGCCCCGATGACGCTACAATCCTTCGCCGGACCAACAGAAATACTGCTGAGGTGCTCGACGGAATGATGAACCATTATGCGGGCAGCTATGACTTGCTCTACCTGAATTCGTATGCCCTTCAGATTTCCAACCCTGCTGCTACCGGTGCAACCGTGAGCGGGATGCTTCATCACCCGACGGTAAATCGCCAAAAGCCCGTGTATCCATGGATTTCTACCGAGAACTTCCGCTACGATCCTGATGAAAAGGGTTTTTCAACTATTCGCCGGCAGGTCTTTTCGGCACTGGCAAACGAGGCCGGGGGCATTCTTTTCTACCCCGATGTCCGCGTTGATCGCGGTAACCGACCCGGTGAATACGATGAACGGCTTTGGCAGTTTACGCTTGAGCTTGCAGAAGAGCTCAATGAATGGCGGGATGTTCTGGAAACGGGTGAAGTCATCGGAATGGAAAACGGCAATCAAAACGGCGTCGAATGGATTCGGTACAAAAACGAAGATTATGACGTGCTTTTCCTCGCCAATCACAGAAACCAGACCATCAGGCTTGAATCAATTCATGATGAAAAACAAACGGAGCAGCTGAGACATCCGATTCAAATCTCCGCCCGAAAGAGCGGTATCTGGTACCGCCCGGTCGGAGAGTCTGACTTCCGGTTTTTCGAATAAATCAGGCCTGCATTTCACGCGCTATCACTCCTGCTCTTCACTAATAAGGTAGGTTTCAAACTCTATGCGATCGGGTGAGTCTTTCGGAAAGTTTTCACGAATCATGGGCGCGATATCTGTGAAGACAGCCTGCGCATCATCTGTCCGCCCCGTATAATGCCATGCTCTTGCCTGATGATAGCGGGTCTGTAGTCGGTTCGACTCATTTACGCGCTGATGCATTTCATACCGATTCATGGCATTGCTGAGAATTTCATCGGCCTCTTCGTAGCGCTGCTGAGCCACGTATAACCGGCCAAGCGCATTCAGCCCCTGCACAAAAGCGGGGTGACCACCAAGCTGTGCGGGGTCCATTTGCCCGTGCCCTTTCAGATAGTTTTCCTCAGCTTCATCAAGCTGATCCATTGCATAGAGATAGTGTCCCTTATGGATGTAGGCCGGATGCAGATAGCCGCGTGTATCTGCTGGATTTTCCTCCATATTCCGGATAGCATTATCTATGTAGGCAATGGCCTCTTCGTGCCGCTCCATTCTGGCAAGCGTCTGTGATGTCGTCATGTACAAAATACCCGTATAGAGATGATCATCGCCGTAGAGATGCCGGTAGCCGTCGAGACTACGTCTTAAATACCCATAGGCTTCTTCATGCTCATTGATTCGTCCAAGCAGCATACCCATGTTATTCAGATTAAAAACCACCGCTTCATCATGTTCGGGCAGTACTTCATCCTGTATGGCGATTACCTCCCGCATCAGCCTGATCCCTGCCTCCGTATCACCCGCTGATGCAGTTGCAAAAGCAAGGGAAGAGCGGGCGTTGAGCAGCTTTCGGTCTCCAGGCTCCAGCGTCTCATTCATTATGTTAACAGCCCGAATGTAGCTATCCCTTGCCGCATGACTATCCTGACGCATCGAACCATGCATATCACCAAGGTTCACATAAACCTCCGCCACGCTCGGATGCCGCTCTCCAAAATGATTTCTGCGAATCACCAGAACCTCCTCAAACTGCTCTTCGGGATCAATTTCTCCAAGCACGTAGCGCATGTTCATATCCGCCCTGTGAAAAAGGCTTGTAGCAATATCCGGGTGTCCGTCAGGCAATACTTCCCGCCTTGTGTGAAGTGACTTTTCATACGATTCAAGCGCCTTATGGTAATCGCCAATGGCCTCCCATGCGCGCCCCATTTCAAGCATAAATGAAGCGTACAGTTCCGGATTTCCGGTTGCCAGATTTTCGGCTGACTCATCTCCTCTCTCAAGCAAATCGCGGGCAGTAAGCTCCGTGCCGGGATTTGCAGTCGGGTTGGCAGCTTCAAAAATACCACTCATGAATCCTGCAACCTGCTCAGCACGCTCAGCCTGCATTCTGGCGGTATCGCGCTCTTGCTCAAGCTGCTGCGTGTGGTAATAAAGCGCAATTCCCGTTAGAAAAATCAAAATGGTTGTCAGCGCAACCGGCATTTTATTTCTGGTGATGAACCTGGAGGTGAGATAAGCTGCTGTTAACGGACGCGCATGAACAGGTTCGCCCTTAAGATAGCGCTCAACATCATTTTGAAGCGCCTCAGCTGAGCCATACCTGCGGGCCGGCTCCGAAGCCATAGCCTTAAGGATGATGTTGTCGAGGTCGCCTTGCAGCTCGCGAACCAGCTTGTTCAAATCCATCGGGAGCTGCTCTCGTTTTGCCAGCTCCGTACTTCTTACACGCCGGCTGGGCTTTTCAGTACTCCCCTCACAAATTGCGTTTATCAGCTCGCCCGGCTTCATGGATTCTGTTGCGTAAGGAAGCACTCCGCTCAGGATTTCATACAGAATGACCCCAAGGGTATAAATATCGGTCGAGGTTGAAACTCGTTCTCCTTTTAGCTGCTCCGGCGATGCATATGCTGCTGACATAAACTGCATGCGGCTGATGGTCAGATCATCGGGTTTACCGTCGTCGCTTTCGACCAGTTTAGCTATACCGAAGTCGAGCAGTTTAACCGTACCATCTGCTGTAACCAGAATATTCGATGGCTTCAAATCCCGATGAACCACCAAATTCTGATGCGCGAAATGAACCGTCTCACAGATTTTTGTAAAAAGCCGGAGTCGCTGCTCAAGGCTTAGTTTATTCACCCTGCAGTACTCAGGAAGCGGAAGCCCGTCCACATATTCCATGATGATGTAGGGAAGGCCAAACTCATCCTGACCCGCATCGTACAGTCCCGCTATATTAGGGTGATTTAAGGAGCCCAGAATACGCTGTTCGTTTTTGAAGCGGCGCATCACCTCTTCGTTCTCCATTCCGCTGCGGATGAACTTCAGGGCCACATCACGTGTGAATGAGCCGTCGGTTCTTTCTGCCAGCCAAACCATGCCCATACCGCCCATGCCGAGCTTCTTCTTCAATCGCCAAGGCCCGACTTCCCTATCCTGAAAAGTGCTTTCATCCTGCTTATTTCCGTCTGAACCAAAGTCCTGAATAAGCGTACCGGCAAAGCTGAAAGCATCCTGTTCGAGGAAGTCACCGGATTTATCCATCGCCTGGAGAAGTCCGCTAACCTCTTCATAGAGTTCAGCATTTGTTTGTTCCAGCTTTTCTAAATGTTCGGCGGCTTCACCGGCTCCGGCGTCCATAATGATATCGAGCCATTTTTCGATATCGTCCCAGTTGTATGCATTACCCACTTTTATATGTTT
Organism: Balneolia bacterium; assembly: GCA_022565795.1. GTDB lineage: Bacteria > Bacteroidota > Rhodothermia > Balneolales > Cyclonatronaceae > Cyclonatronum. Next base: position 19,746 of record JAIUMA010000040.1, on the reverse strand, counting down.
GGTTTGTTGAAAATTACATTGCTTCCGGAAGGTTATTCAGAACCTTCATTCAGCAGTCCACAGGAATGTTGTGTTGATTTAGATGCGCGGTTTTAAACTGTTATGTGCCATCTGCTTTCAGCTTTTTATAAAGCCACGCCTGAGCCTTCGACCAGTCGCGCTGAACGGTGCGTCTGGACGAGCCTGTGAGATCTGCGATATCCTGCATGCTTAACCCAACAAAAAAGCGGAGATCAACGAGCTCGGCCAGTTTTTCATTTACTACACGCAGCTCATCCAGCGCGTCGGACAAAACGATGATCTCTTCAGACTCTTCATTTAGTTTGAGTCTGTCGTCGTGTAGCGTAACTCTTTCGGGCTTCTCCCCACGCTTCTGAGCCAGCTTCTTCCGTGCATGTTCCACCAGTATCTGACGCATAGCCCGCGCTGAAATACGGTAAAAATGGCGCCGGTCCTCCCAGTCGATGCCGTCCATATTGAGCATTTTAAAAAAGGATTCATGCACCAGCTCGGTACGGCTCAGCGTGTGTCCGGCTCTCTCTTTACCGAGCTCCATGGTAGCAATAAACCGCAGGTGATCGTAGACCATCTGGTAGAGCTTCTCTTTAGCCATGTCATCACCTTCCTTGATACGCAGAAGCTGCACGGTAATTTCACCAGCCTGGGCCTTGGTAATTGAAGAATTCACGGATATACGTTAGTTAGGCAGAACGATAAAACCAAGAGAAGCATAATTTCAAAATTTCCTTACACAAAATTTAAGAGTAAAAAATACCATATTTACCTTTAAATCAAAATGTTAGGGAAACGATGAAACCAATGAAAATATAGGTATTGCCGTACCGAAAACATCCTTAATTCTCAGTTCTGGAAAGAACCAATCCCATTTGCGGTAATCCGCCAGCATACCACATAATAAAGCCTCCGAAAGCCGATTGCTTCCGGAGGCTCTTGTTCAAGAATCTCGTTTTCTGCTAATTCAGAAATAGGGGTGGATTTTCTCAGGATTCTTCATCCAGACTTCTAAGCAGCTCTTCTACAGAGCGCTGCAGCTGCTGATCGATGCCCTGATCGATGATGCCCGGCATGTTCTTAACACGGATTTGTGGTTCGGTCTGGTTGTTCTCCATCCACTCGCCGGCTTTATTGGTTGCGCTAATTGGTACTACACCCCAGCGGGTTCCGTCAGGCAGCCCTTCCCAGCCTGCAAAGCTGCACGTTCCCGGTACCGGCATACCAACCGTAATTCCGATTTCAAGCTCTGTGTAGGCCTCGGAATAGCAGTGGCCATCAGAGTACATCGCCTCATTAAAGATCGACAGCGTTGGCTTGGTCCACCGTGATGTCGGCTCGCCACCCACAATTCGGTCTTCGGTGCGGTAGCGGTTGAACTCAACGCCTGTAAAAAACATGGCAAGGTCAGCCACGAGATCGCCGCCCCCGTTAAAGCGGGTGTCGACAATTACCGCTTCACGGTCGGCAAATCGGCCCAGCATATCGTGAATCACGCTTCTGAATGGACCGTCGCCCATTCCCGGAATATGAACATAACCAAGGCGACCGTCGCTGAGCTCGTCCACTTCCCGCTCGTTGATACGTACATAACGACGATAGAGCAATTGACGCTCCTGCCCCAGTGTAATCGGCTGCATCATGATTTGCTGCGCATTCTGACCGTTTTCATCCGTGATTTCAAGCAGCGTAAACTCTCCGGCTCTGCGGTTGAGGAAACGCACGTAGTCGTGTTCACGGGTGAGTTCGTTACCGTCAATTTTGGTAATTATCATTCCCGGCTCTATGTTGAATGACGCGCGGTCGAGTGGCCCGCCTCTGAGTATTTCATCAATCCGGATGCCATCACCCTCGAAATCCCAGTCCTTGAAAATACCAAGCGAAGCGGTGGCGTCTGCATTATCGATGCTGCGTGAGAAGCGGGCACCGGCGTGAGAGACATTCAGCTCGCCAATCATCTCGGAAAGCATTTCGGCGAATTCGTACGAGTTGCCAATGTGCGGAAGATACTTCTGGTATTCTTCGTAGAGCATGCTCCAGTCATTACCATGGAAGGTCGGCTCATAGAATACGTTTTTCGTCCGGATATACACGTGCTCCAGCATATGCTCGCGCTCGGCCACTTCATCATAGGTCATTTCGCCAGAAATCCGGATACCCGTTGAGTTACCAGCCGTAGGATTCAGCTTGGAAATAGAGCCACGGCTGAGCAGGTAGAGGTTGTCCATATCCTTGTCCCAGACCAGGCTGCCCGGACCCGTATTCAGACGGATCGCCATGCTGGTCTCGCGGGTACGAATGTTCGTCTGCCACAGGTTGTAGTTGTTTTCGAAGCTTGCCAGGTAGTACACCGTCTCGCCATCTTTGGAGAGAACCGCGTCGCTGAGCGTGCTCGAGTGAATGGTGAGTCGGGCCATTCGGTCGCGCACTTCATCGAGCTCAAACTCCAGCTCTCCATTCTCATCGCTATCTCCGTTATCGCCGTTATCATCGGCCAGCGCCTCTTCGATCTGCTTCATCAGCTTGTAGTCGTTCTCGCTGAGGTTGAATTTATCCCAGGCGTCCTGCGTAAGGAACATGGTGTAGACGTCACGCTCGGTTTGCCCGCTTGTGGCATAGCTGCGCAGGCCGTCACGGTTACTCATCCAGATGATTTGCTCGCCATCGCCTTTCCACTTCGGCGCCATTTCCATGTACCCCGATTCGGTTAGGTTGCGACGCTCGCTTCCGTCGGCAGCCAGCAGAAGCACTTCAGCATTATGAAGCAGCTTGCGCCAGCCAACCAGAATCCAGTTGCTGTCAGGGCTCCAGGTGAAGTACTGATCGCCGTCCTGCATGTGGAAAAGATCCTCGGGCGTGAGCAGATCGATGGTTTCTTCGGTATCGAGATCCATCACCCTTAACGTACGGCGGTCGGCAATGTAGGCCAGTTTGCTGCCATCAGGCGAGAATTGCGGCATGTAGTTATCGACATCGTCACTTACGAGCACGCTTTCCTCAAGCAGAGTCGAAGCGTAGAAAAACGGCTCATGATCGGCACGCACCCGCTCGGTTTTGTATATACTCCAGCGCCCGTCGCGCTCGCTGGCATAAACAATGCCGCTGCCGTCGGGTGTAAACGTTACGAAGCGCTCGGTCTGTGGGGTATTGGTGATGCGCTTTGTGTAGGAACCATCTTCTGAGGTTACAAAAACCTCGCCGCGGGCGATGAACGCGATTTCTTTTCCGTTTGGTGAAATCGCCATTTCACGAACGCCACCGTTAATAGTGATGATGCTGTCGGTGTTCGATCCCGATTGGGTACGGATGCTTACATCAACTTTTTGCGGCTCCTCGCCTTCACGCATGGTGTAGAGTTCACCATCCCAGCCAAATGCCAGCGTTCCGTTTCCGTAGCTTAAAAAACGAACCGGGTGAAGCTCAAAATCCGTGAGCTGCTCTACACCGGTATTCTCAGTCAGCGACATCTTGAAGATGTTGAAGCTGCCCTCGCGTTCGCTCAGAAAGTAAAACGCAGATTCATCGGAATTAAACACCGGCTGACGATCCTCGCCCTCAAAAAAAGTGAGCTGACGGTGCTCGCCGCTGTTAGTATTGTACTCCCAGATATCGCGGGCAATGGCCGAGCGCTGATGTTTCCGCCACTCGTTTTCACCACCCTTCTTGTCATGATACAGCATGATGCCGCCATCGCTGCTGAACTGCACAAACTCAGCCGGAACCGTAAGCAGCTGATCTACGCGGCCACCGTTTACCGGAACCTGATACAGCTCGGGCTGCGAGCCGTGCGGGAACTGGCGATGCTCCGCCCGGTCCTGACGCAAAGCGCCGAACACTACGTGCTCATCATCGGCAGAGAAGCTGTACGGATGCTCGTCGTTGGAATGCCAGGTAAGTCGCTCGGCGGGTCCGCCGTCTGCATCCATCACAAAAATATTGAAGTTGCCGTAACGGTCGGATGCAAACGCAATTTTGGAGCTGTCGTTACTCCAGACCGGCATGAAATCGTGGGCTTCATGAAACGTAAGCTGACGCGCCTCACCCCCATCAACGGAAACGCGGTACAGATTGCCCATGTAGGTAAAAGCAATGTGGTTTCCATCAGGTGATATGGATTGGTACCTGATCCACTGCGGGTTGTCTTCAGCCAGCACGGTGGCATGAAGCATGAACAGAAACGCAAAAAGCGACAAAAATACTCTCATAATCTTTTATTGTAATAATTATTGACTGATCTATTCCGGATAATTTAGCAAAATTTCTCCGCTAGGCTATGGATTATTTCAACCCTTTAAGATGATTGGGCTCAGAGGCAATCGAAGGCCGTTTCGTTCGCTATCGCTCACGTTTGAGCCGGTTCGCTTCGCTCTCTGCGCCTGTTTGGGGTTTGGAGTTTGGAGTTAGGGATTTGGGGTTTCTCCCATCCATTTAAAATTCAACATATAAAATTGTGGAGCGGAGTGACACTATGCTGTCATACCAGCACCATATATTCAATCAGGTTTGCACCTTATTCCATTTTAAATCCATCATCTGAATACCTGTTAGTGATTTTGACTCTGCAGGTGGCTTTATCCCAATTTGTTATATTACAAGACGTTGTCCATTAACCGTTTGCTATCGAATCAATTTCTTTTATGACTGACTCAGCGACGCTTTTTAATGATGATATGACTATAGACGAGATTAACTCAGTCATCTCCAACAACTATTCTCCCGTTGTGCTGCTTGAGGGACGCCGCAAAGTTCTTCCGGATGACGCTCACCGCCTCACTGATTTTGCGCTAAGATTCGCCCGTGCATATCCTTCCGTCATTTTCAGAACCGGCAATGCTGATGGTTCCGATACGTACTTTGCCAAAGGTGTAGCTCAGGCAGATCAGGCCCGAATTCAATATGTTGTTCCCTATGCCAGTATGAAGCTAAAAGACCGCGTTCCGGGAGCCTCCGTACTTTCTTATGATGAATTAGCGAAGTCGGAAGATGAGGCTATCAGCTACCTGAGTTCCGGTATAAACCCAAAGAACAAGCCGCTGTTCGATTATGCGCGAAAGGCTCCCGCAGGAAGGGCAGCTGCCAAAGCTAAATACCTGCTAAGAGACACGCTGAAGGTTATCGGTTCTGAAAAAGCCGGCTTTTCAAGGCCTGTGCTAGGCTTTTTCTATGTGGATCTATCTGATCCGCTGGCCGGGGGCACCGGCCACACCATAAAAGTCTGCCAACAGCTGGGCGTACCGGTTATAACCCAAACCGCGTTTTTCAACCTTACGTTTTAGGAGTGGCCAGCCTGACACATCATCCGTGGTCAACAGCTATACTCATGCACTGTTGTCTGGGGAAATTGAATTATTCTCATAGAAATGACCTTAATTGAACTTAGAAGCCTTTTCCATAGTGAAAACAAAACATCTCAAAGACCCCGAATGGGGTCAACTAAAATTAGCCCCGGGTGGATTGTATCTATGTAATTAGTTCGCCAACTGGCGAGAGCGGAAACGATTACAATCCACCCGGGGTAAAAAAGTCATATAACAGACGGCCCGAAGCACGAGGCTGATCAGATAGCAACGGTTACAGAGGGCCAACAATCAGATATAATCCCAAAAACATGCTTCTGATCTGGTACAAAAGCCATACATGCGGCTTCGGAACATGTTTCAAACCGACCCTCGACACCTTCAAAGTTTTCTTGAATTAAGATACTTGGGTCTGATTTGCGGCAGGTCTTACCCCGGTTTTCCGCTAGTGGGCGGGCTAAAGTCGCGCTTTCGCTTGGTTCAGTCACACAGGGCTACTCATATTGGACTCCATTCGGGATCTTTGATAGATACCTGGAAGCTTGAATTATCTTTGCCGGCCAACAGCTATACTCATGCTGCTATGTGCATTCAGGGAGATGTTTCAAACACCTTTGCGAGAAGCAAAATATGTTCATTCAGCTCGGTGTCGATCAACGCAGCTCCCCTGCTGATGTCCTCTCTGCTCACGTTGGCAGCAAACTTTTTGTCCTTCAGCTTTTTGGTTACGGATTTGGCTTTCATACCACCAAAACCATCCGGACGCATCAAAGAAACGGCATGCATAAAGCCGGAAAGCTCGTCACATGCGAAGAGGTAGCGCTCAATCTCGGTTTCGGGCTGCTTGCCGGTTCGCTCCGGGGCATGGGCGCGAATGGCTTCGGTAACCTCTTCCGGCAGATCCGTTTTGGGAAAAACATGATCTAAAGCGTAATTCGGATGGCCATCCGGCTGTTTTTCCCAGTCCAGGTCGTGCAGCAGCCCCGCTAGCTTCCAGTTCAGGGTTTCTTCATCACTTTTTCCCAGCTTCACGGCATAGGCGCCCATAGCCGTAGACACCATCTCGCAGTGATGCCGCAGGCTGTCGGCTTCAATCCATTCGTGGAGTAAGTTTCGTGCTTCGTTTATAGTCATAAACCAGAAATTGTGAAATGTGAAATAATCGAACGTCAAAAGTCCATAGTCGAAGATCTCTCAAATTCGATATACAGAGTTCAGTTTGCAGGGTAATTGGATAAAGCTTTGAAAATAAACAGTGTGACTCTGTGTCACCTGTTCCAATGAATGCCAGATTCTACTTCATACAAATCTTTTAAATCCGCGTTAACTCGCTGGAGAAACCCATTTTAAATTAATCTGCTACATATACAATCTTTCCGCCAACTATCGTGTGCGTAACCTTAGCTTCACGTAATTCTTCATCAGAAACGGTGAGCAGGTTGCGGTCGAAAATGGTGAAGTCTGCGAATTTACCAACTTCTACAGACCCAAGCTCATGCTCGCGGAAGATACCGTATGCGCCGTCGATAGTGTAGCTGCGCAGAGCCTCTTCGCGCGTCATCGACTGTTCAGGAAAGAAAAACTCACCATTTCTCATTTCGCGCGTTACCGAGCCGTGAAAGCTTGGCAATGGATCAAGGCGTTCTACCGGCGCATCGGTTCCGTTTATAATAACGGTTCCTTCATCAAGCAGGCTTCTCCAGACGTATGCACCATGGCGCGAGCGCTCTTCGCCAATGCGCTGCGGCACCCAGGGGCCGTCTGAAGTCGCGTGTACGCCCTGCATAGATGCGATGAGGCCAAGTTCGCTCAGGCGCGGTATATCATCCGGCTGAAGATTCTGCGCGTGCTCAATTCGCCATCTTAATGCCGTTCCGTCTACGCCATGCTCGGCCCAGATAGCTTCATATAAATCCATAGCCTCACGGTTGCCACGGTCACCAATGGCATGTACAGCCATCTGAAGATTATGCTCAAGCGAAAGCTCACCGGCTTCAAATATTTCATCCAGAGGGGTAGTGTTAAACCCTGAGGTTTCCGGGCGATCGGTATACGGATCAACCATCCATGCCCCGTGCGTACCAAGCGCGCCGTCGATCGCTTTTTTGATGCCGCTTACCGTGAAATATGGATCATTTTCAATTTGCCCGGCAATACGTGGGAGTCCGCTGCGAAGGTTCTCATTTGAGTCTCGCGCCATTAAGTGCAGTCTAACTGAAAGCGGCGCTGACTGATGCACTTCAATCATCTGTTCGATAATCGAAACCGGCGTTCCGGCATCACCAAAAGTTGTGATTCCAAAGCGAAGCGATTCTTCGTTTGCATTTTGCATCACCTCCGCTACGTTCGGCTGCCAGTTTTCCTCGATCGGCAGCAAAAGGTCCATCGCTCTCTGACGAAAAGGACCGGCGGCCGCGCCGTTTTCATCCCGCACAACCTCTCCTCCCCGCGGGTTCTCAGTTTCATTGTCCACTCCTGCCATTTCCATGGCGTAGGCGTTGGCAAATCGCATGTGGCCACTTGCATGGCGCAAAATTACCGGATTATTCGGAGAGATGGCGCTCAATTGCTCGTGGTGCGGAAGGTCGCCCACCGTACGCTCCGGCTCGACCGTCCAGTCGTTCTGATGCCAGCCGCGTCCGAGAATCAAATCACCGTCTTCAGCTTCGGCAACGGCCTGCTCCACAATGCTGATGATTTCCTGCCAGCTTTCGACTCCAAGAAGATCAAGCTGCATACGAAGCTCACCAACGCCGGGAAAATGGGCGTGGCCTTCAATAAAGCCCGGGCTTACAAACCGGCCTTCAAGGTCTACACGCTCCGTGTTTCTGCCGGCATGAGCCATAACTTCATCGTTCGTACCAACCGCGATAATGCGGTCACCCAGCACGGCAACTGCTTCTGCTTCGGTCATGGAATCGTCCATGGTCGCTATCACGCCGTTGTAAAGAATCAGATCAGCGCCTTCCTCGCTGCTGCAGGCAAAAAAGGCAGAAAGTGAAAAAATAGCAGCAGATATCAGCAGTAGTTTATTCAGGCTCATAATGGTTTTATTGGGTGATGTTCAGTTCAGTCGGTATTAAGGCCGAAGTCAGAGTCAGCGACTCGGCGGAATCTGACGATAGCGCAGACTGTCGATAAATGCAAGACATCTAACGTTTTTTAATATAGTTGGACTCAGACCGCATCAGAAACAAACCGGCTCAGCCCCAACGGAGCGATATCGGTAACCATAATCCTGCTGAAATCCTTATGCCTTGGATTCAATATCACGTTATGCTCCTGAGGTACAACCGATGATGGCACCCGGATTCCTAATGATTCACCTGTTTTAAGCAGGCTGCTGCCTGTGTCCTGCGTGAACGAGTCGTACGGATAATCATCCCAACCCTGCGGTAGTTCATACCTGCCTAACGCGCGGATTTCTGCATCATCTGGCACATAAATAGTAACCAGCATCAGGTCTTTGGGGATGTTATTGAGCTTAACATGAACCAGAACCTCAAGCGTACATAACGACCGGTTTTGGGAGCAGTAGAGCGCAGGCGTTCCTTTATGATTCCACCGGCCGCCATAGAGGCGCGCGCCTTCACCGGAAAGATCTTCAGCCCACTTTTCTGTCGCTACCCGAAATAATTCCATGAGTGCAGCTTACGCCAGAATACCATGCTCGATGCGGCCGAGCTCGTCTAAAACTATATCGATGCCGAATATGGTATCGAGAAGGCTGAACGGAGTATCTCCGCTGAACGCAACAGAGGGTTCCTTAAGCCACTGAAAAAAACGACTCTGATCCCCAAATACGGAAAGCCCGCGGTTTAGTAAATGAGACAAGCGAAGCAATTTTTCGGACTCTGCTATGCTGAAGGTATGATCTGTTTTGATATATCGCTGCAGACTTCGCTCGGAAATACCTGCCATAAAGGCCCAGTCGCCCAAACTGAACGGATATGTAGTATACAGCCGCATAAAATCTGTTGAAGTAAGACCGCTGCGGGCAATCGACAGAAACGTTCGGTGGCTTGTTTCTGTGAGGTATTCTATTTCGGTATCTTTGATAATATCCATGGCATTGCGCTTTTGCTATTAGATTACGCCAACTGTCGTAAATTAATAACATTTTGGCGCAATGCCAAAAATTAATTACTATCTAGAATTCTCCTTCAAAAATTCTGGCGTCAAATTCCCCGTTGCGAATGCTTACCTGTTCGCCTTCAAATCCTACGGCATCAAACTGGAAACTTCCGGCAGCACGGCTCGAGGTTAGTGTTGTAATAGTAAGCGTGCCGTTAACAGAGGTAAAAAGGTTATCGACTCCTGACCTGTCGTAGGTAGCGAAAAAGTCTGCTTCATCGGCTTCGCCAATGGTGTAGGTTCCGGTTCCGTTAATGGTATCGATTCCGTCCCAGGCGTCTATCTGAAGGAAGAAGGTGTCGTTCTCGATATCGTAGGCATCGAGTCCCCAGCTTGTGAATCCGGCAGAGCTGAATACGATAACCTCAGCGAAACCGCTGTGCGAAGCTTCGACTTCACCCGAAACGGTAAAGCTCACGTTATCGCCAAATGGGTCATTACTGCTGCCGTTGTCATCAGAACATGCAACAAGCATAGCTGAGGTAACCAGAAGTGTAATAGCAAAAAGTAGTTTTTTCATCGTGTATGTAGTGTTTAATGGGTTGAGTTTATTTGATCAATTTTAGTCGTTCGGGTTCACGGGAACCTGGAAGGTTCCTTCAATATCTACAAAGCGTTCATCCTCGGGTATGGATTCTCCAATTCTACCGGCAGAAAAAGAGAAGCTTCCGGTCGCCACGTTAGAGCTTACGCTGGCAATTTCAAAGGTCCCGCCCATGCCTTCGAATAGTGATGTCCAGGTACGCTGCGGACTCACAGAGCGGTCTACAAAGGTGGCGGAGATTTGGGTGAAGTCATCCGTGATATCGAACTCGCCGGCTATCACATCACTAATCCCCTCACCTGCAGGACCGCTTATTACAAGGTCCCAGTCTACGTTTGCAGGGCGGTCAATCAAAAGCTGATAAAAAAACTCACCGTCGAAGGTGTAGCCCAAAAGCGAACCGGAGCGCTCAAAATCGGCATCCATCCCACCGCTTACGGTAAAAGAGATGCCTGCAGTATCGGGGTCATCGAATTCGGGACCGGATACATCATCCGAACAGCTGATGACAAATCCTCCTATAATTAATGCGGCTGAGATCCAAATGGCGATTTTCAGGGCAGATGCTGTTTTTTTCATAATGCATAAGGTTGGTGATGGTACTATCAGGGCTTTTTTTGCCTATCTGACTAAATTTCAACTCTATGCGTAATTTGATATCAAAATATCCCGCACCTTTGCGAAAATATTTTCACCTGTTTTAAAAACAATATTTTCCTGTTTTGAGCAGCTCAGTTCATCAAAATAGCCGCTGATTTCGGCAATATCGTCGCCCGGAATCGCCCCTGATGAATGTTCCAGGTTATGACGTCTTCACCAAGCATATCGGTGAGGCCGCTACGGACCAATCCGGGCAGATCCAGCTCCACATCGGCGGGCTGACTGCTGTTGTTTATGATGATGAGCGCGTAGTCCTCATCAAGCGTGCGCTCGTAAGCGAGTACGTTTCTCTGATCATCGGTTAAGACATACTCAAGAGTGCCCAAGGCAAACACTGGATTGTCGCGCCTGAGGTGAATCAATTGGCGGTAGTAGCTGTGTAGCTCCGGATCCGGCTGGACCTGATCAACAGGTTTATCAAGGCCAAACGGATGAGCCGCCTCATCTGCGAACTCACGGTCTGGCCACATAAGCGGCTTGCGGTTGTCCGGATCGTCGGCTCCCCACATCCCGAGCTCATCACCCATCCAGATATGTGGGGCACCAATCCAGGTAAACTGCTGGGCCAGAATGAGGCGTACATCCCTCCACGTGCGTTCGTCCGGGCGGTGAAGCATGTAGTCCGGGTTTTCGCGTGGATTAACCTGATACTTGTTGATACCCTGATTAAAAATAGAGGTGCTGAATCTTGGCGTATCGTGGCTGGCCGTGAGGTTCATCTGTGCACGAAGAACTTCATCGCGTAAACCTGCCGAAATGGAATCAAGGTGATTCACGTACTCGCCCGGATTTTCCAGCTCGGGAGCTGCGCCGCCCAGCCACTGCCGGGTCGGCCGATACCATCTGTAGTTCATAGAAGCGTCAAAAATATCGCCCTGAAGCCACTCGGTGGGGTCCATCAGCTTTTCCGGCCAGTCGGCCCACCAGAGCTCGCCTACCAGATAAGCCTCCGGGTTTATACCACGCACAAAGGCCCGGTACTCTCTCCAGAAGTCAACGGGGATGAGCTCGGCCACGTCCAGGCGGAAGCCGTCGACGCCGCGGCTCGTGTCGCCATCGGGCGCCAGCCAGCGCTCTGTAACGGCATAGATGTGGGCTACAAGATCCGGATGAAAGTTCCCCGGAATGAGGTCGCCGTGTTCGAATTCCTCAACCGAGTCGTAACGGCGAAACTGAGGCAGCTCAGGGACGCCCGCCCAGCCGGGATAGGAAAACGAGCTCGTATCGGTATCAAAGCTATCGATCTGATACCATTCGGCAAAGGGTGATGCCTCCTGATTTTCGAGTATATCCTGCCACGCCCAGTGTGTGATGCCGGTGTGATTCCAGGAATAGTCCATCACCACGCGAATACCTCGTGCATGCGCCTGTTCGATCACCTCAAGAAAAAGCTTATCGGCGGAAGTCCATACCCAGGTTGAAGGGTCAGCGGGATCCTCCTGCGCAATTAATTCCATATCGCCCTCCGGATCCGGACCGAAGTTTACATCAATATGGTGATAGCTGCGGGCGTCGTATTTGTGAAGAGAGGGCGAGTCGTTCAGCGGGTTAAAATAAATAGCGGTGATGCCCAGATCTTCGAGATAGTCCAGCTTGTCGAGCACACCCTGCAAGTCGCCGCCGTAGCGGCGCATGTGGACGGTTTCATAAAACGGCTTACCGCTTTCGATGGCCCACTCTTCCTCAGCGTACCAGTCGTGCCCCCAGGGCGTTATTTGCCAGCTGTCGGGCTTGTTATGCGGCCAGGAGCCTTCGATGGTTTCAAGCGTCGGGTTGTTGGAAGGATCCCCATCCCGAAACCGCTCCACAAAAATCTGATACCATATCGCCTCCTGCGCCCACTCCGGCACATCGGCCAAATCGGGAATCGTTTCGACTTCCTGCGTCGTACAATTGGTGAACCACAAAGGCACGATGACACAAAGAAATAATAATAAAGTTAATTTCAGCACATTATTCATAGGACGCATCGTTTTATTCCGAATTTCATTAATACTGAGTTAAAATTAAGCAAATATCCAAGCCGCAGATTTGTCATTTTCAGATAGCTGAGAAGCTGTGCTTTGTGGATGGGCAATAGTTTATCAACTGTTTTTAATTCACAGATTACACAGTCTTCGACTAGCAGGTCGAGGCGATACCCTTCTTCGAACCTAATGTTTTTATACTGAACCGGAACCACATATTGCCGCTCTACTTTGAGGCCTGCTTGTGTTAACTCATGGGCTAAACATAGTTCATAAATATTTTCAAGAAAACCAGGCCCCATCTCTTTGTGAACCTTTATAGCACAATTAACTATTTCTCTGCCAATGTCTTCGTGTTTTTCAGGTATAGCCCTGTATTCCTCTTCCATATTTCAACCTTTATGTTCAGATATCATATTCAGAAAAACAAATATACTAAATCTTTGTGCCCTTGTGGTTCATTTCTGATTCGTGCAGTGGTGAACCACAAAGTAAAGAAGGCACAAAGCTAAGTTCTCTCAGTAGAAATTTCGAAAATCAATCATAACACGCATTATTTTATTGCAAAACCATATTAAACCTTAGTGCCCTTCGTGTCATTGTGGTTCAACCAAAAATAGGAACCGGCAAACTTAATCACCGATTCCCATTTAAATATCCCAAAGGCACATTACGCTTTCACAATAACCTTTGTGCCTTTTAAACTTTGTGGTTCAAAACCACTTAAAAGCGATCTACTTCACCAGCATCATTTTGTTGGTGAAGGTCTGGCCGCCTGCGGTCATGCGGACGATGTAGACGCCGCTCGTTAGGCGGGAGCCGTCGAACTGTGCGGTGTGCGTGCCGGCGCTCTGGGCACCATCATGCAGCAGGGACACGCGCTGACCCAGTACGTTAAATACCTCAAGGCGGACATCAGCCGGTTCGCTCAGCTCGTACACCACGTTGGTGGTCGGGTTGAACGGGTTCGGGTAGTTTTGCTTGAGGGCAAAACGTGTCGGCTGATCTATGCCTTCTTCCGTAATGTTTGTCGGTAGTCCGCCGTCCGGCAGTTCCACAAACTGCGAGGTGTAGATTACAAATTCGCCCGGCTCCAGCACAATCTGCTCGTTGGTTGAGACGAAATTTCGGGTTTCCTGACCAAAGTAATCGTACCACACGCCGGTATTCTGCACGTTGGCATCAACGGTGCGCTGAACCACATCGAAGTTACCGATTATGGCAACATTCATCTCTTCATGATTCAGGTAAATGCGCTTAACCGGAGAGCTGAGCGACAGGTTCACATCTTCCGTGCGGAAGGCTTCGCTGCTGCGACGTAGATGAATAATCGCTCTCCAGGTGTTGTAAAGATCGATACGAGGCTGATCCTGAAGGTATTCGTCCCACGGTACCGGCATTGGGGACGTGCGGTTCGGTCCGGTTTCATCCAGCGGGAAGTCGTAGCCTAATTCACCAAACTGCCAGATCATTTTAGGTCCTGGAATGGTGAAGAAGAACGCGCCGGCCAGCTTCTGGCGGTCGATAGCGGTTTCGAAATCGCGTACATTATAATCTCCCGAGCTGTTGCCGAACTGAAGGTTGCGGTACATCAGTCGCTGCTCATCATGGCTTTCCATGTAGCCAACGAGGTTCGGTGTATTCCAGCCGCGGTTCTGATGAAACACTCCCGAGAAATTGGACTGATTGTTGGCATGCCAGCCCATTGTGGCTTCGTTGTAGTTGAAGTTGTGGTTGCCCCACAGCATCATGCCGTAGCGGCCTTCATCCTGTCGCCATTCGGAAAGTTCTTTTTCCTCGCTGTTAGCCGCAAAGTGTTCCAGGATAAGCCATACATCCGGATCGACTTCCCACGCGGCATCGGCCATACGCTTGAGGTTGGCGATACGCTGAGCGTTGTAGCCATTGTAGTTCTGACTATTGAAGTTCGTTGCAAAACCTTTGGTGAGGTCAAACCGGAAGCCATCAATCCGGAACTCCTCCATCCAGTGCCTGTTTGCACGGTCCATCCAGTATTTGATTTTCGGATGATCATGATTCAGGTGATTAAAAACGTTGAATTCGTGACCCGGCCCTATAAATGGATTGTTGCTGTGCCCGTAAAGACCAATAAGCGGCGAAAGGTCTGTAGCGTGGTTATACACAACATCAAGAACAACGGCTATTCCCCGCTGATGAGCTTCATCTACGAGTCGCTTCAGCTCGTTGGCTGGTCCGTATGCTTTATCCACGGCAAGGTGGAAATTCGGGTTGTAGCCCCAGCTGATGTTGCCGTCAAAGTTCTGAATCGGCATCAGCTCGAGTACGTTTACACCAAGACGCTCCAGGTAATCGAGTGAATCCGCCAGATTAGCGTAGGTGCCGTCTTCCATCCAGTCGCGGATGAGAAGCTCGTATTTTATGATGTCGCGCGGGTCCGGGCGCTCATAATCATTACTCTGCCATACGTACTCCTCAGGGGCAGTGTTCAGGATGGAAACCATCCCGCTGGTTTTGCCGTGCGGATACTCTTTTAGATTTGGATAAACCTCACTGCTGATAAATCGGTCGTTCCACGGATCGAGAACCTTGGTGCTGTAAAGCTCGCCAATACGACGCTCGCCGTTCACCAGATACTGAAAGCCGTACTCCACTCCCGGAGTGAGGTCTTCAACGGTTACCCAGTACATTACGCTGTCTTCGTTAACCGTATGGCGGTTCATGTAGAAATCGGTGTCGATTTCCCACTCGGTGAAGTCACCGAGCGTATACATGAAGTCGATGTAAGGCGCAAATACAGCCAGCGTTACCGAAGTCTGGTTCTCATGATAATTGATACCATACTCAACACCAGAAGGTGGAGCCAGCTCGGTTACTTCCGGGTTAACGATGAAGTAGGTTTCGGTGCTTACTACATTTCCTTCACCATCTTCGATTTCACCAAGCAGATCGAAACGGCCGGTCTCGGTAACTTCAAACGGAAACGTCAGCTCGGATGAGTCGTTAGTTGATGCCACTTCTGTGCCATCAATAAACAGACGGAGCCCGGCAATATCGTCAGTTGCGCTGAAGCCGGTAATCCTGATTTCAATCTCATCGCCCACAGAGGCGAAGGTCGGGTTAAACGGATCATCAGACGGGCTGGTGAAGCGTACGCTCAGCGGCTCGTTGGAGAGGTCAACAAAAATATCTGCCCCGCCAACATCCTTACCTTCGAGCCAGGATCCGCCAACCTGTTGTGCACTTCTGAAAACGAAGGCCATCTGGAGAATTTCTTCCTCATCAGGCACGCCGTAATAGTCGCGGATATGATCGATATCGAGCTGATAAAGGTCATCTCCAATGCGCTCAAGCAGCGTTTCCGGTGTGTTTTGCCCCCAGTTGGTTTTCACGTAGCGCCAGCCGGAAGGTCCGTCGCTCAGGTTAGTGATGACGCCCGTATGTGCGTAGACATCACCGGTATAGCCGGCAAGTCCGCCCGTACCCTGGGTGGCGTCGAAAATGATGGTTACCGGACCGTTATCGACCGGAAACTCCGGATCGGAAACGACCACCTGAGCCGTAATATGCTGCGGAATGAGCAGCGCGGCCAGGACCAGCAAAATGGTTGCGTTACGAATTATACTTTGAAACATTGATCTCATATCAGACTTGGGTAAGCTGTTTTGGGGTTGCTGGTGAATGCACCACGACAGACGCAATCACCCTTTAAAAAAACAAATGACGAGCGCTATTTTTGAATCAACGATTGATCGGCAAGCTCTTCGTTTGTGGAAGCCCGTATCACCATTTCCGGTGAGAATACTGTGTGCGATACTTTAGCATCGCGGTTTTCGATTCGTTTCAACAGTTTAGAAACGGCCATCGAGCCCATTTCGCGCATGGGCTGGCGCATGGTTGTGAGTCCGAAAAACTCAGAAAACTGTATGTCGTCGAATCCTACAAGGGGGACAGTCTGCCCCATATCCTGCATCGCTTTTATGGCGCCGATTGACTGTATGTCTGAGTTGCAGAAACAAGCGTCGGGCACTTCATCCATACTGAGGAGTTTCACCATGGCTTCGTATCCGTTTCGCTCGGTGAAGCCATCCCGGTCGGTATTGTCACCTTCAACAATTAGCGACTCATCCACAAAGCGCCCGGCGTCTTCGAGCGCACGGCGATAACCTGTAATCCGGTCTTTAACGGGCTTGGAGATGTTCTTGGCCGAGATCATGGCAATGCGCTTGTAGCCCTGATCAATCAGATATTGGGTCGCATTGTAGGCGCCTTCCACGCTGTCTACGCTCACGGAGTCGAACTCCGAGCTGTAGTCGTCGATGAGCGTGATGGGCACCTGATAGTTCTTCAGGCTTTTCCACTGGTTGCCCCTCAGGTGGGATGAAATGAGCAGATAACCTTCCGCCATTCCTCTTTTGATGCTGTATTCGACCTGATCGAAGATATCGTCGGTCAATTTTATGTTATAGATGTTGAGGTCGTAGTCGGTATCGCTAAGCTCGTCCTGGATACCTTCAAGAACTTCCATAAAGAAGTAGTTGGAGATAACCGGCACGATTACAGAAATCAGCTTGCTCTTTTTACGTGCAAGTCCCTGCGCCATCGCCTGCGGGTGATACCCCAGTCTTTTTGCGATAGTCAGAATTTTGGTTCTGGACTTTTCCGAAACGCTGTTGCTGTTGTTAAATACGCGGGAAACCGTGGCTATACTTACGCCAGCCTCTTTGGCTATATCATAAATGGTAACTGACACTATTGTGCACCTGATTTTTCAGAACGGATGGAATGTTGGAATAATACAGGAGACCGCAATTGCGGCCTCCTGTTTGCGACATAAAGTACGCTTTTATTCCTGATGCTTATAGCAATAATAATTACTTAACGAGCATCATAGACTTGCTGATAGTCATACCGCCAGACTGAAGTCTGTAGAGGTACACGCCAGAAGAGAGACGGCTGGCATCGAACTGCACGGTATGTGTACCGGAGCTGAATGTGCCGTTTGCCAATGTTGCAACACGCTGGCCAAGTACGTTGAAAACGTCCAGACGAACGTCGGCGTTCTCAGGCAGAGTGAAGTTAATATTGGTTGTTGGGTTGAACGGATTTGGATAGTTCTGACCCAGAGCAATAGAGCGAGGTGTGTCGTAAGATGGCTCGTTGATATTCACGCCCTGACCATAATCCGGTGGAGTCGGGAAGTCAAGAGCTTCGCTGCTCCAAACCGCCATAGCCAGGTCATATCCACCGGCTGGCCATACGGTAATGTTACCAAGTACGGCTTCAGGTGTGATGTAGCGGTAGTAGCGACGACCAGCGTCGAAACCACCCGGACCGGAGATTACGCGCTCGCCGGCCTCGTTTTCAAACGCAATGTTGAAACCGAAGTGATTTTCTGTTGGAAGCAACAGATCAAGCGTGAGGGTCCAGATATTGTCTTCTTCTGTTGGCTCAAAACGGAGGCGATCTCTTTCCTCAGGGTTGCCTAAGCCAGGCTGCCCGTCACCAACGCTCAGGTTTTGTGTAAGACCAAAGATTGGAGTTTCAACTACAAGGAATACTTCATCATT
Organism: Balneolia bacterium; assembly: GCA_022565795.1. Taxonomy (GTDB): domain Bacteria; phylum Bacteroidota; class Rhodothermia; order Balneolales; family Cyclonatronaceae; genus Cyclonatronum. Next base: position 1,583 of record JAIUMA010000040.1, on the reverse strand, counting down.
TTCAGGATCGAAAGGCTGACCGTCGTTTTCAAGAGCAGCAGTCATATCGATTGTGAAAGTTACCGGGTATGTTTCAGAACCGGTACCGTCTACGGTAATCAGTGCCTGCTCAGGTAAGCTGTTGAAGAATCCGATGTCGCCACCGAAATCACCTTGAGCTATCTGGCTGGTCTCTGAGCCGAACGTAAAGATACGGTCACCACCACCGGTAGAACCTGGCTCTTCCCATCCGTTACCTGATTCCAGATTAGGGATGTAGTTTTCGCTGGTTTCGTCGAAGCGGCTGTCATCCCAGATAATGAAATATTTGAACGGAATCGGCTGACCAATCTCACGGGTAAGCTCGAATGTGCTTCTCCAAACATCAGCACCTTCATCGTATGTCATAGGAGTTGCTGAATCCCATCCGTTGAACGCGCCTGGAACAGCTACCTGGTCACCAATACCACGGTTGAAATATCCAAGGGCCTCAAGGAGAGACACGTTAGCCTGGAACTCAACATTTGCAGTTACCAGATCACCTGACGGCGGCGGGGTACGGTCGAAGAACGCCCAACGAATTGTTTCATCCTCACCTTCAACAGGAGCGTCGATGAAACGGTCATCGCCACTTTCCCAGAATACTTCACCACCTACTTCAAGTACGAACTTGTATGGAATTGAAGCCGGAAGGTCAGCAATGATGTCGTTGTCAACATAAATAGCACCTGAGAAGAAAACGTTTGCGCTACCAGCAGGACGCGGCTCTTGCTCAAGGAAACTGTCTTCAGCAGTTGCGCTCCAGTCGGCAGGATTGCCGAAGAACTCAGGAAGACCTCTTACGCCAACAAGGTTGCCCTCATCCTCCGGATCGAACTGACCCAGTGCGATTGGGTTTGCAACATTAACACGGAAAAATACAGCGGTTTGCCCTTCTACAGACTCAAACGGAGGCTGACGCCCTTCGTTGAAGCCGGCAAAAAATTGAAGGTCGGTTTCGAAGTCTTCTGTGGCATCTTCAGGCACAGTGAAAGTATAGTTGTCACCATCGCCGTCGAAGTTGAATTCCCAGCCATCGTTGAAGCCGGCTCCGTTCTCCAGGGTGTGACCAACCCAGAACTTGTACACAAGCTCATCGCCTGGTGCCATCAGTACGTCTATTTTCCAATAGTCGCCATCGATATTTTCACCAGAAATGGAGGTAGACCCCCAGTTGATATTCTGGCCGAAGTAGCCTTCATCATTAAATTCTTCACCATTCACAGCACCCCGAATCTGGAGTACACCGTCCGCGCTGAGGGTATCAGCAACAGTAGACGTATTAACCAGGAAGGTCACCGTAATGGGATCTTCTTGCGCATATGCGTAGTTGGTCGTCCCGAAGACGAACAACGCCAGCATAAGCAGCATTTTTGTATAGGTTTTCATAGTTACCTCTTTGTGTGGTTTGTTGATTACGGTTGCCCGCATTTTGTTTGTTGTTTTTTTGTTACGCTTTATATCTCTTAATCAGTCGTTGATTGATTTTATTCGTGTTCCGGTTGTCTAAAAACTTACTTTAAGCGAGAAACGGTTGGTGATGCCCAGGTACTTGTGCGACTGCA
>JAIUMA010000039.1 GCA_022565795.1 Balneolia bacterium | reverse complement strand
GTAGCCCCGGGTGACTGAACCAAGCGATAGCGCAGGGAAGGAACCCGGGGTAAGAAGTGCCACAAATTAGACCTGAGCATCAGTTATTGCAGAAAGCTTAGAAGATGCCGAGGGTCGGTTTAGAACATGTTCCGAAACCGCATGGATGACCCTTCTGCCAGATCAGAAACGTGTTTTGAGATTATATCTGATTCTCGGCCCTCTGTAACTGGTGCTACCTGATCAGCTTAATGCTTCGGGCCGTTTTTTATAGGACTTTTTACCCCGGGTAGATTGTATTCGCTTCCGCAGGCTGACGGACTAAAGTCGCTACATACAATCCACCCGGGCCTGCCTGGCCGGCAGACAGGGTCTTCGGGATGTGGCATTGGTTTGTTTTTGTTTTCACTATAAAAAAGGCTCCAAAATTCAATCAAGGCCACTTTCTTAGGCACAATTCAAGTTTTCCGGACAATAGTGAGTTGATATTTCCAATACCGAACTATACAGCCCGCAATTTGTGTTTATGACTCAGCGTTTCAAAAACTTAGGAACGACAATTCAAGGTTTTAAAACCTTCTTTTAATCTATTCATTTTCAGGACTATGGAAAAACTAACTCATTTTATCAGCGGATCGGCAGCATTTGTTCTTATCCTGTTTTTGTCCGGCATGTACTCAGACGTGCCGCAAACTGGTGCAGCCGAAGCCGCAGGCATACACCTGCATTTAACCGGAGACGCTATGATGACTGCAGATACGCCCGATCGCGGAAATGAAGCCGGGCTCGTACCGCTCACCAATGAAGAAATCGAGGCTTTTTCCAAATTGACCGATTATTCGGAAATCGAGAAAGTGACCCGTTCCGACTCCGAATGGAGAGAACTCGTCACCAGAAGCCAGTATCGGATTCTGCGAAATGAGGGAACCGAGCTGCCCTGGCGCAACGCGTACAACTCCGAAGAACGAGAAGGTGTATACTACTGCCGGGGATGCCATCACCCTTTATTCTCTTCTGAAGCCAAATATGACTCGCGTACCGGCTGGCCGAGTTTCTGGGAGCCATTGGCTAAAATCAGCACCGATTACCGGGAGGACAACTCCTGGTTCATGACGCGCACCGAGGTTATCTGCGCACGCTGTGATTCGCATCTCGGCCATGTGTTCGATGACGGCCCCGAGCCAACAGGGTTACGCTACTGCATGAATTCGGCAGCAATGATTTTTGTGCCGGATGAGGAGCGGGACGCGCAACGGGCTTCAGCCGCTTCGGTGAATTAAAACGTTGGGCTAAAGCACATCATTTTACAAACAAAACGCGCTTCATCCTTTATTTTAGCAGAATATAACACACAATCGGAACAGCTAATTCTCTTATGAAATCAGTACGTTACCTTATTTCTGCACTATTCATTTCCGTTTTTTTTGCCGCATGTGGATCCAGTTCAGATGTGGGCAAGCAGCAGGTCGCCATCACCAATCCCCACGCTGAGCGCCCGATTCCATACCCGATTGATATCCCTGATGAGTATCTGAATGCGGTCGAAAACGGTACCCGAAACAGCGACGGATCGCCGGGCGAAAACTTCTGGCAGCAGTACGCGACCTACGATATTTCGGCTCATCTTGATCCTAAAAGCAAGATTCTCGAAGGCGAGATGACGGCCATATACCAAAATAATTCCCCCGATGAGCTGAGCGTGCTTCGTATGGAGATTGCCCTGAACGTGCATAAAAAAGGCGCAATCAGAGCGCGGGAGCAGGGGGTAACCGGAGGAAAAGAAATCAAAATATTGCGATTGAATGGCGAGACGCTCCAGCGAGGGCGCAACCGGATGCCCGGCTATTTTGTTGATGGCACTCAGCTGGTGATTATCCTGCGAGATCAGCTACAAAGCGGGGAAGAGGCTGAAGTCGAAATTGTTTGGGAGACGAAAATACCGCAGCGCGGCGCCGGCGGAAGGAACGGATGGGATGATGACCTTTTCTTTGTTGGCTACTGGTATCCGCAGTTCAGCGTGTATGATGATGTCTATGGCTGGTTCAGCGAGCCGTTTCGAGGGAATGCCGAGTTCTACCACGGATTTGCCGACTACAATTTGTCTGTAACCATGCCCGACGATTGGGTAGTGATGGCAACGGGCGAGTGGCAGAATCCGGAGGAGACGCTGGCAACTCACATCCTCGAGCGCTACAACCGGGCGCTTGAAAGTGACGAGGTTATTCATGTTATCACCCGCGATGATTTCGGCAAAAACGCAACGGCTGAGAGCCAAAATGGTACACACACCTGGCGTTTCAATTCCACACAGGTGCGCGATATTGCCTTCAGTGCAACAAGGAAATCATTTTGGGACTCTAAGCGCACACCGGTTGGTGACCTCACTGGAGACGGGCAGACCGATTATTCCCAGATGAATGCATTTTATCGGGAATTGGCCCCGCTCTGGACCGAAGTGGCCGAATACAACGCACATGCCATCACCTTTTTATCTGAGTTTACCGGTTACCCATATCCATGGCCTCACATGACCTCCGTTGAGGGATCGAACATTATCGGTGGCGGGATGGAGTACCCGATGATGACCGTAATGGGCGATTACAATCAAAGAGGCGCCATGGCGCTCTACAGCGTTACGGCGCATGAGCTGGCCCACATGTGGTTTCCAATGATTGTGAGCACAAATGAGCGTCTCTACACCTGGATTGATGAGGGAAATACCGTCTTCGCTACCGATATGGCCCGCCACGATCGCTTCCCGGATGTTGACCGACACGCTGGTTCTCAGTCGGGCTATTTATCTCTGGCGCGCCGTGGTCTGGAGGGAGAAATAATGCGGCGGTCGGATTTCCATTATAGCCAGCAGGCGTATGGTGTGGCTTCCTATCCCAAGCCGGCATCCGTACTGGTAGCGCTGCGGGGCGTTTTGGGAGAAGATGTTTTTATGGAAGCTTATCGCACCATCATTGAGGAATGGGCGTTCAAGCAGATGTATCCCTGGGATATGTTCAGGACATTCGAACGGGTGAGCGGCGAAGACTTGAGCTGGTTCTGGAGAGCCTGGTATTACGAAACCTGGACCCTCAATCAGGCGGTGGCCGATGTGGTCATTAACGATGAGAGCAGCGTAATAGAAATACGTGACCATGGAAATGTACCTATGCCGGTGCTGCTGCGAATTACCCGTGAAAATGGTGAGGAGTTAAATGAGCGCATCGGTCAGGAGCGCTGGCTATCGGGTTTCCGCGACGCAGAGCTTGAGGTTCCGTACACCGACATCATACGCGTTGAAATTGACCCTGAGCGTCATTTCCCGGATATTCAGCGCGGTAATATGGTCTGGGAAGCCAACTGATTTTTTGTCTTTACAGGGTGATGCCATTCGGATGCCATCACCCTTTTCTTATTCTCAAAACAAAATTTGAAACGTATGTGCCCACCACTTTTATCATCCCAGTCTGAAAACCGTGAAAACGGTAATCCAATTATCAGGTCGATAACTGCGTGTCTGTTATTTCTGATTTTTGCACCCGGTTTGATTGCACAGCCGTGGTCGAGCGGTGGCCCATTGTCGGAACTGCAGCAGGGATTTGATGTCACCTTTTTTGATATCAGCGTTGAGGTTTTGCCGGAGGACAGGCGCATCAGAGGCGATGTTACGGTGCACGTTTATCCGCTGCAGGAAAATGTGCAGGATATTGAGCTGGATTTGATTAACCACTATGAGGTCAGCTCGGTTACGAGAAACGGAGATGAGCTCAACTATTCCCACAGCGATGACAAGCTGATCATCCAGCTGGGTGAAGTAATGGCAGAAGAAGATATTGTGCCTCTGCGAATCCGGTACTCCGGAGAGCCACCCGTAGCGCGCAGACCGCCCTGGGAAGGGGGCTTTACGTGGGATGAAGATCGAAACGGAAACCACTGGATCGGTCTGAGCAAACAGCTTGAAGGAGCAAAAATATGGCTGCCGGTCAAAGATCATCCGACCAGCCGTGCCGACAGCGTTCGAATAGCGGTAACGGTGCCTCAGCCTTATGTGGTGGCATCAAACGGATTGCTTCAGGAGATAACCGAAGAGAACCACGGTCGTCATACCTATCATTGGTTCACCCGCTATCCGATTCACAACTACAATATCAACTTTACGGTTGGGATGTTTCAGGAGGCCAGTGCTCCGTATCGCACCATGAATGGCGATGATATGCCGGTGGTGTTTTATGTGCTTGAAGACGACGTGATTTTTGCCGGTGAACTACTGGAGATGACGGTTCGTAAGCTCGAGCAGATGCGCCACTATTATGGCGAATATGCATTCACCAGAGAAAAGTTCGGACTGGTTCAAACACCCTATCTAGGCATGGAGCATCAGACGATAAACGCATACGGGAATAATTTTGAGTACACCGAAATTGATGGCAGAAAATACGACTGGCTGCTGCTTCATGAGCTGATTCACGAATGGTGGGGCAACGCTATAACGGTTGAAGATTGGACCGATTTCTGGATTCACGAAGGCATCACCACGTTTACAGATGCGCTGTTTTTGTGGGATTACTTCAGTCCTGAGGTCTATTATGAAAAAATGCAGGAATATGTGGGGAATATCAGTAATCTGCAGCCTTTGATTCCGGGAACGGATATAACTTCAGATGAGATCTACAACCATGACGTGTACTACAAAGGTGCATGGTTTATGCACACTCTGATGCACGTTATGGGGCGTCCCGTGTTTTTGGAAGCCATCCGGAATTTCGCCATAAATAATCGGTATGGATATACAAGCACGGAAGCTTTTATGGAGTTTTTTCAGCACTACACGGCTACCGATCTTGAACCGCTTTTTGAGCTTTATTTATATGATACCCGGCTGCCTCAGATTGAACTGCTTCTCGACGGCTCGAATCAGTATTCCGTCCGTATCACCAATATGGATATAGCGCTGCCTATGGAGATTGAAACCTCTTCCGGAACGCAAAGTGTGATGGTTTCCGGAGTGGCAGAAATCCTGGAGTCGGAATCGGAGCCTGTGGTTGATCCCCGGGGCTGGTACCTCACCGCAAATATGTTCGAAGCTGAAATGGATTATGACGGAGAGTGAAGTAGTTTGATAGCTGATTACAGGATTGTTATTCTGAATAAGTATAGTTTTATTACATATGTATATTCATGTTAAGTAACCATCTTCAGTTATGCGCTATTCTACAATCATCTCATGCACCTTTCTTGTTTCTTTATGCCTTGTATTCAGTGCTCAGGCCCAGCTAAGTCCACAGCCTGTTGAGTGTGTAGATGGTTTCGGACCCGGAAGCATCGAGTATAAAATTATAGATCAGGTTTTTCATGAACGCGCTACACCTGCCGATAGCTGGACGGCTCTGCCCCTTCCGGATGATCCTCCGGAGCAGCTTGTGCCCCGTGGAGCCAGCAACGGCTATTTAGTGTACGCCAACCTGGTCCGTGACTGGGTTGAGGAAAAAATGTATGCGACCTTTTACTACTCAACTGATAATGGAGAGAGTTGGAATACCTATGGGTATGAAAACAACGACGTATATGCGAGTGCAACTACGTTCGGCATTGCCGGTCCATACCTGGGACTTCGGTTTTCATCAGACACTTTTTTTTCCTGGCAGAACAGCAGATGGCTGAATTTAGAAACTGGTGAAGTCTCTTTAAACGGAGATTTCTGGGTGAGCAAGTTTATCAGTAATCCATCAAGTAACGGGTTTATCTTATTTGCTGACTATGAAGGCATGGCAGGAAAAGCTGGTGAAAACTTGCACTCTCCATACTTCAGTGCTTCCAGCGTGTATGAGTTCAACAGCAGTTTAGAGCTGCGAGACACGTATGTGGTTTTTGAACCAATGGATTTCTGGGATGAAGAAACGGGTGGTTATCAGGAATTGCTTACCCACCGGGTTTACCATCTCGACGACCGCTCTCTTGCGGCAACTGACGCTGGCCTTTTTGTACGCCATGAGGGCAGTTCTGAATGGATTCTTCAGGAAAACTCATTATTTACCCACATGAGGGATGTCTACTTTTATAATGGTGGACTTTACGCATTAGCATGGGACGCAGCTTCAGAAGCTACTAGTGAAGTGTTTCTAATAAGAAGCACAGACAAAGGAGAAAGCTGGGCAGTTGATACAATCTTCGAAAACACCACCGGAGCCGGAGATTTCATAGTTCATAACGGAGACCTGCGTTTCAGAGTGGGTAGCAGCTGTTACGTATTGAGCGGGGGCACCAGTATACCACCAGAGCAGGATCAAATCCCGTCGGACATCACCCTGTACCAGAACTATCCAAACCCGTTTAACCCTTCAACCATCATAAGCTTTGCACTTCCGGAGAGCGGCCATGTATCGCTTCGGGTGTACAATAGCGTTGGCCAGCAGGTGGCGGTGCTGGCAAACGGCGTTCGGTCTGAAGGTCGCCACGATGTTACCTTCGATGCTTCAAATCTGGCTAGTGGCTTGTATTTCTACAGCATACATTTTGATGATTTATCAAAAACTCGTACAATGCTGCTTATAAAGTAACATAAACTTACTATTGCTTCCGATTCGATTAAAACAGATCTGAAGCTGACTATTGTTGGTTATAAGTACTAAATTTGAACAGAAACTAAGTCGAGAACCTGCTTGGGATGCCCGCCTATGGTGTGGCATAAGTCTATTACTAATGTCGTCAATTTTATTGCCGTGCAGAATGTTCTCGTTAAGTTTTGACGTCATGTCGTATGGAAATTGAATGTTATTTTTTGCCAAGAGATGATACAAATCTGAATTTTATCGTAATTAGAGAGAAGAACGTTTTGCATGAAAACACTATTCATCGTTTCTAAAGGAATAGGGAAGAAACCCGACGAGGAAATACGCAGACTTGAAGCAGAGGATAAAGAGCCACGGTATTCTCTTCTTGAAACTGAGCTAAACACCACACTGCTGGACGAAAGGTATCTTGAAACTATTCCTGTAGCCCGAAAGTGGTTGTATAAATGGATGCCAACAGATTTTGTCTTGCTGCTTGAGGCATTTATCATCCACAAACAGTACGATGCAGTGTTATCCTACTATGAGCGGGTAGGCTTGCCTTTTGCCCTTCTGCAAAAGCTGACGGGCTCAGAAATACCACATGTGCTGTTGACCACCTGGCTTAGCTCGGAACAAAAAATCTGGTTTATAAAGCGTATTCGTAATCACATAGCCAAATTCATCACCTGGTCCTCTAATCAGCATAGGTTTGCAGTTGAAGAACTGGGAGTATCACCCGGAAAAATTCGCCTGATTAAGCGTGGTACGGATCAGCAGTTTTGGCGGCCTATGTCACGAGAGACCAATAAAATTTGCGCAGTTGGTATGGAAATGCGCGATTACTCCACGCTTATCGAAGCTCTGAAAAAGACCGAAATTCCGTGTCATATTGCAACCGGTTTATCAAGGGGGCAGCTCTTTGATACAGTGAAGTCGTTATATGAGCTGGATGAGATTCCGGAGAACATCACCATAGGACCCAAAAATAAGGTTGAGCTTCGTGAACTCTACGCGGAATCCCGGTTTGTAGTCGTACCGTTGCTTCAAACGGATACAGACAACGGGCTTACCGTAATACTTGAAGCCATGTCGATGGGAAAAGCGGTCATATGTTCCGAGGTTGAAGGACAGGTAGACGTAATAGAGCATGGTAAAACCGGCATTTACGTGCCTCAGGGGAATCCGGCTGCGTTACTGGAGGCCATTGAAGACCTCTGGAGTAACCCGGAAAAAGCAGAGCGTATCGGTCAGGAAGCCCGCAGGCATATCGAGAAACACCATACGCTCGAGCAGTTTGTTGGGGCAATTAAACATGAAGTTGAGGTTGCCATTTCTGATCCAGGCTATGAGGAACTGTCTCAAGGCGATTTTACAAAGGCTCAGGCGTAGCTGCTTTTTGAAAGCGTTTTACGGACAGCAGGCAAATATCGTTACTCAGGCAGAGTTTATACCTGTAATTAATCTGGTCGGTTACCACCTAATTCTATATTTTATTAAGGCATAGCGACTGACAGCGACTAACTAACTTTACCAGCCTGCCTTATGAAATCAATCAGCCTCTTTATTATCATCCTCCTTTTCGGCTTTTTTGAGTTGAAAGCTCAGCAAGACAATCCCAACCTGATTTTGGCCGAGCCTTTTCCGGGGTTAAGCGTTACCAACATTCTGGGGCTTGAGTCACCCGACGACAGCCCGAATATCTACCTGCTTTCGCAGCCAGGGCGGATTTATCGGCTGGATACCTCGGTACCAGGAGCAGAAGCGGAGCTCTGGATGGATATTTCCGGTCGCCTTGTCTCTGGCGGCGAGAGAGGGCTTCTCGGCTTGGCTTTTCCTCCCGATTATGACCAAACCGGCCGGTTTTATGTCAACTACACGGCTTCGTCGCCTACCCGCACGGTCATTTCGCGCTTCACGGCAACAAACGGAACGGCCGATCCGGATAGTGAAGAAATACTGCTCGAATTTGATCAGCCGTTCAACAATCACAATGGTGGTAAAATGGCATTCGGTCCGGATGGCTTTTTGTATATAGCTTCCGGTGATGGCGGCAGCGGGGGCGATCCGCAGGGCAATGCTCAAAACATCCAGAATCTGCTGGGCGCCATGCTGCGCATAGATGTTGATACGGATGATGCGACATACATCATCCCGCCAGACAATCCGTTTGCCGACGACGATTTTGGTGCGGACGAAATCTACGCTTATGGTCTGCGTAACCCGTGGCGGTTTAGCTTCGACCGCGAGAGCGGCGTCCTCTGGACAGGTGATGTAGGCCAAAACGCATGGGAGGCCATCCACTACATCGAAAACGGACTCAACTACGGCTGGGCAATACTTGAGGGCTCCAACTGCTACCCGCCTGGATCCAGCTGTGATACAGAAGGGCTGGAGATGCCTGTTTTTGAATATGATCACAGCCAGGGTGACCGCTCCATTACGGGTGGCTATGTTTACCGTGGTGCAAAGAATCCATCTTTGTTTGGCCAGTACATTTATGGTGATTATATCTCCGGCCGAATCTGGGCGCTGGAGTTTGACGAAGAAACGATCGAAGCCATTGAGAACCGCGAGCTAATAAATGCTCCCTTCAATATTTCATCATTCGGAGAAGATGCCGACGGAGAATTGTACGTTCTTGCCTATAATACGGGCAGAATTTATACCATTGTAACCACGCCCGAGGCTACAAGCATCACACAACCTCAGCCGGGCGAAAGGGTAGCCCCTGAGTTCACGCTTGCCTGGGAAAACGTGCCTGGCGCTGATGAATACAATTGGCAGATCTCTGATTCGGAATCGTTTGATGACATACTATTCTCCGATCTTACGGGCTCAACATCAGCAGAGGTTGATGTCGGTAATGTCGGCTTTGAACTTTTTGTGAGAATCAGAGCCGAAAACGAAGCGGGTGAAAGCGAATGGAGTGAGGTCGTCCCTTTTGAGATTTTTCCGGTATCTGCCGAGCCCATTATCGAGTTGCCGCGCGAGATGAAGCTCTATCCGGCTTATCCGAATCCGTTCAACCCGTCAACGATTATTTCGTTTGCGTTACCTGAATCAGCAAACGTATCGCTTGAAGTTTTCAACAGCGCCGGTCAGCGCGTGGCTGTTCTTGCCGAAGGGATGCGCTCCGAAGGTCACCATAATATTACCTTTGATGGTTCCAATCTCTCGAGCGGAATCTACATCATACACCTTACTGCGCTTGGGGAAAGAGCCGTCAATAAAATTACGCTAATAAAATAGGTCGAAAGTCCAAGGTCTGAGGTCTTAATCTGCGTCCTTCAAAACCGGAATCGCGCTATGATTTCAATATTCGGGTAGTTGTTTCTTCGTGCCTGTCCTTCGGCACGCAGAAAAATATCCCTGAATTCTTCCGGGTATTCGGTGTATAGCCGCTGACGAATGCTCTGCATCTGGTACCATCCGTTCACAATCAGCTCGTTGCGGGCGTAGAGGGGCAGGCTCATCTCTACCATCGGGCCCCATTGTCTGGTAACCTGCCTTCCGGGAGCGGTTCGGGTTCTTGTTATAGGATTGCCCTCCGCATCGGTATCAGCGGCCGAAACGGTGGCGCGGGGGAGATAGTCGAGCTTTACAAAGTACCGAACGCCTACGGAGGTCATCAGCTGCCCCCTCCTGTGGGTAAGCATCATCCTTGAGTCGTAGGTGATGAGCGTATCGGTCGGTATCTCACGGAAGCTGTCCCAAAGCAGGCGCCCGATGCGCAGTTCGCTTCTGGAACCTGATACATCTACCCACCACTCCGGTGCGATATTGGCTTCAGCCTCAACGCGCATCTGGTATTCGCGGGAAGCCTGATCGTTTCGGGGGCGCCCTTCAAGCTCGAAATCATCTACGGTGTAGTTCGCCCTCACCAGAAACTGATACCTGGTGCGCAGCCAGGGCGCCGGATCCCACTGCAGCTCCGGACGAAGGCGAATCGACCGTCTCCAGTTGTTTTCTATACTCCGCTCAGAAAACAGATAAACGGTGTGGGTGGCTTCGCCGGAGAGCGTTATGCCGGCTCTGAAATTGTCGCTGAAAATATGGCGATTGCCGATTATCAGCTGATAAAACAGCTCGTCACGGTCATCCCGGTTAACGGCCGGCGTGTCGTAGTTAAAAATGCTTACGCGCCCTGAAATCTGCGTGGTGTTCGATTCACCTATGGGCAGAAAGTTGTTGGTAAAAAGCTCAAATCGCTGCTGCTCAAAGTTGGAGTTGACCAAAATATCGGTGCGCCTTCGCTCCGTATCTGCCGATAGCTGATCGGCGTTCAGAAGACGGGCTTCGCGCGTTCCGGTAGACCATGCAAACCCGCCTCGAAGCTGCGCCCGGCCCGGCCGGTAGTCGGCTTCAAAACGCACGTCGAACTGCTGTCGGGTGATGCGCGTGTCGAACAACTCATCTTCCAGATCTTCAGCCAGCTGCCTGTTGCTCACCGTTCGCACGTTATTGAGCGCGCTTACATCTACCCGTGCCTGAATCTGATCCATTATCGGGAAAAAAGCAGTGGCCGCAATCCCGGTGGTGTCGTTTCGTACCGATTCTATGAAATCGGTTTGGTCTCGGTTGAAAAAACTACTCGCCTGATAGCTGTCCCGAATGTTTCGTGCCAGGTTGAGGTCGGCTTCCATTCTGAAATTTTCCACATCGACCACCGAGTATGTATTCATTCTCCAGTTTTGAAACGTGCGCGGCGATATGTCCCCATAATCGGCATGGAGATCTGTTTGCAGGGTGAAATCACCGAAATCGAAGGGAGCCGTGCTGCCCCTGAAGCCAAGAAGCAGACCGTTGTCCCGAATGGCGCTCCTTTCATCCTGCATAAAACCCGCCAGACCCGCCACGCTGAACATATCGTCCATACTATACTGTACGCCCATCATGGCCCAGTCTTGCCTCAGATTGGTATTGGTGAAGCGTACCGAGCGCGACTCCAGCAGTAATCCGGTTTGGTCGGTAAGGGCAAAATATCCTGCTAACCGGGCGACATTTTCATCCTGTATATTCTGCGGGTCGCCGTTTAGCAGATAAAAGCGGGAATTGAACACGTTGGCTACTGAAATACTGAATGCATCCGTCTCCTGATCGAAGCCTGCTGTATAGCTCCAGAAGAATGAATCCAGCTGGCGCCGGAACTGACTCGTACCGCTAAGACCCAAATCCTGCGCTATCATTTCTGCCGGGAGCAGTATGATAAAACAGGCGAGAATGAGTAGCTTTGGCGACATTTAGCGTGCAGCAATCGTGAGGTGAAGTGGTTTGATGAACATGGAAAATAGCAAATTTAGGGGCATCAAAACGGATGAAAATTTGCTTGTAAACCAGACACTTCAATCATTATAATAGAGCATGGACTATAGCAAACCAATTTCGAAAGCTAAACTGAAGCAGTACGTATATCTCAAACAGAAGAAATACCGCGTTCAGGAAAGGCTGTTTATTGCAGAGGGAGAGCGCACGGTGACGCAGCTTTTGGCACAGCCGAAGCTTAAAACCGAGGCCGTAATTATTCATGCCGAGGCCGAAGCTTCGCCGGATTTCTGGTCGCTTTGCGATACAGCCGGTGCCGAAGTTTACAGAGCCGGACAGCGCGACCTGAAGGCCTTATCCGATACCCAAAATACGCAAGGGATGATTGCTGTTCTTGAAATCCCGCCCCCGCAAAACCCGCTCTTGTGGAAGCCTGAATCCGGAGCGGTTATATTGGCGCTCGACGGGCTCTCCGACCCGGGCAATCTCGGCACAATCTACCGAACGGCCGCCTGGTTTGGTGCTGCAGGGATTCTTTTGGGTGAAGGTAGCGTGGATCTTTATAATCCCAAAGTTGTGCGCAGCATGGCCGGAGCCACAGGAAGTCTGCTGTCGGCCGAATGTGCTCTTCCGGAGGTATTGGATGAATACGAAAGCAGGGGCTACCTGATTCTTCTGCTCGATTTGAACGAGACAGCCATCACCCTTGAAAAAGCGTCTGAGCTTCAGAGAAAAAGCAAAAAGCCGGTTGTGCTGGTTGTGGGCAATGAAGCGCACGGGATTTCGGAAGCGCTCAGTTCGGTTTATCAGGCTGTCTATATACCGGGCAACAGCGATAAAGTTGAAAGCCTGAATGCTGCGGTCAGCGCGGGAATCGCTTTGAGCTATATGTCGGGCAATGGCGGTAAAGCAACGCAGAGTCTGCTTTAAAACAGGGAAGAGATCTCAATCCGGTTGAGTTTTTTACCAAGAAAACGCTCCGCTAAAGTCTGAAAACGCTGTGGTTTGTCGCTTACGAAGCAGTGAAACTCACCCTGCTTACCGGAGGTGTTCAGCATTCCTTTTTCTGTAAGAATCTCTTTCGTCATTCTGGCGATGGAGAGAGCGGAGTCGATAACTGCCGTGTTGCTGCCGCTTAAGTAGCGCGTGATTTCCTCTTTAAAAAGCGGATAGTGTGTACATCCTAAGATCAGGGCGTCCAGATTTTTATCTCTGAAGTCCTGCAGATATTCCGCGACCACCAAACGACTGACCTCATTATCGGTCCAGCCTTCTTCGGCCAGCGGTACAAGCAGAGGGCAGGCCCGGGAGAAAATTCTTTTGTCCGGCGCCTTTTCATGGATAGACTGCTCGTAGGTCTCGCTGTTAACGGTTGCGAGCGTACCGATTACTCCGATACTGTTGCTTTTCGCAGGCATCTCAAGCGCTGCATTGGTTCCGGCAGCCACCACGTCCAAAACGGGAATATCACCACAGTGTGCGCGTACTTCCTTGTTTGCTGCAGCAGAAACGGTGTTACAGGCTATCAAAACGGCCTTCACGTTTTGGCTCAGGAGGAAATCCGTTATCTGTATGGCGTATTCGCGAACGGTTTCAATTGATTTGATGCCGTAGGGTACGCGGGCCGTATCACCATAATAGATAATGTTTTCGTCGGGAAGATGCTCCATTACCGCTTGTACGACGGTTAACCCGCCAATTCCGGAATCGAAAATCCCGATCGGAGCCTTATTAGATTTGGCCATATATGAGTTTAATAGTCAAAATGTGCTTTTACCATAACCGGTTGAATGGTGATGGTGTCAAAAAAGTGAAATAATATTATAGCTGTCGCGCAAGGACGACGGTTTCTCTGAACGTACGGTTACTTCCGCTGCTGCTGTTGTATGCTTCTACTAATACGATGTAGATCCCAATTCGGTTTTCCATGCCGTTGTCGCGGCGCCCGTCCCAGGTTAGCGTTCCCTCCAGGCCGGCCGCTCTGCCGTCGGCAAGCGTTCTCACAAGCCTGCCGTAGCGGTCGAATATACGCACACGAAGCAGATAATCCGGCTGATCAAAAGTGTAATTGATGAAAAGATTGTCGTCTCTGCCGTCGCCATCTGGTGAAAACGGATTTGGCTCAAGAACAATACCTTCCGATTCCGGACGCATATCGGGGGTTTGGAACAGCGAATTCTGTCCGCCCGGAGTTCCGCCTCTTGATACAACGCTGGAACCCCAGTTTTCGCCTGTGTTACCCGGGCCGAACGGATCGATGCGCTCTACAGCAATGCCGCGGGTATCAACCAGATTGGGATTGTGCCAGGTGCTGGAGTAAAAGACGGAGTCGATGGTTGTGCCGTCGGAACCGGCCAGAAAGACGCTGTCTTCACTCACGTTCAGCGATAACGTGCTTCGGTCGGCGCGGAAGAAGCGTAGCGTTGAAGGTTCATCAAGCTCGAAAAACTGCGCTATCCGGCTGCTGCTGAAAGCGGGCTGCGGATCAGCATACATCACGGCGTAGCCCCGGGCAGGAATCCATCCCGACTCCGTTGTTACCGGGTTAATTGCCGCAATATTCCCGTCGCGGTCGGGCGCCTCATGGATAAAAAAGCCCTCCATATTAATGGCATAATCGCGCCGATTAAAAAACTCTACATATTCACTTTGGTCCGGAAACTCGTTGCTGCTGTCGCTGAACGGCTGGAACATAATTTCATTAATGGCCAGATCACCGGGCAGCAGTGGCTGTGCAATTGGGATACTCAGGTTTGCAGCCTCGTTTCCGGGAACATCATTCAGCCGGTTTATCTCGATGACTTCGTCCTCATCACCAAACGCATCGGTCTGGGATGTGTTCGTGCCGCTGCTTCCGGTTTCTGTAAGAAAGACGCGGTCGCCAGCAAACGGATTGAATTCATCAATCTGAAGTGGGGAGCCGTTCAGGGTGAAGCCGCTCTGCGCAACCGGAGCCACAAACTCGCTGAACCGGACCTCAATTCTTCCGTCTTCAGTGCGTTTGGCAAAGATTACGCGTGGCTCGGTTTCATTCGGCAAGAAGTTCGCGTTTTCTTCACCGGCCGAGTTGCCTTCCGGGTGCGTCGCCCAGTTCGTTGGATCGTTTGAGGCGGCTTCAGGATCGAGACGCTCAAGCGAAAAGCCGCCCGGGCTTCCGCCCCAGCTTGGCGAATACCACAGGCTGTCTACGAGCATACCGTTGCTGTCCTGCAGATAAATGGAGTCACCGTTCTGGCTCAGGGCCAGCATACTGCTCACCGGAGCGCTTTGGCCGGGTCCGAGTCCCAGCTGTCCGGGCTGATCGGTTATCACTATGTACTCCCCGGCCGCCAGCGGGATAATCCCACCCTGCCCGCTTAGCTGTATGACCGCATTGGAGCGCCCAATCCGCCAGTCCTGCAGGTTGATGTTCCGCTCAGAGCGGTTGTAAAGCTCGATGAAGCGGGGCGTTTCGCCGGTTACCGGGCGATAAACGAATTCGTTGACTATCACGTCTCCGCTTTCCGGTGTCTCAAATTCAAGGAATGAGAAACCGGCCGTTACGTCACCTAAGGCATTGCCAAAAATATCGGTCAGGTTTTGCATGGTGATGGTGTAATCGGTGCCGGATTCAAACGGACTGCTCGTTTCGACCGTAACTACATTGCCATCAGCGGTGATATTGTCTATAGATACACTTGGGCTTATGGTGTAGTTACCCGGGTTTTGCGCAGCCTCCGGATCCATTGATTTCGAAAATATGAGCGTGAGCATTTGGGGCATAGAGGCCGTGGCCGATACGAACTCAGGTGCGGTTAAATCGGGCTCAATAAGATTCGGCTCACCCGGCGTGCCGAGCTGCGGACTTGGTGAGTCGCCCCAGTTTTCCTGATAGAATGCCGCCGCCTCTATGCTCCGGCGCTCAAGGGCAACCTGGCTTCCTCCCCAGCTTGGCCGGTACCTAAGGGAGTCGATAAGCATGCCATCGGCATCCCGGATTACGATATCGTCTCCGCTTGTTTTTAAAGCCGAAAAGCGTGAACCCATATTAATGAGGTTCAAATCAGGAAAAATATCCAGCAGCTGATCGTCGGGCGCCAGAATGATGTATGAATTGGGCGGGAAAATGGTCGATTCGCTGGTAACTGTTCTGCGGTTTCCGGTGTCGTTATTGGAGGTCCAGCCCTGAAGGTCGAGCGCCTTGTCGCTGGCGTTGTACAGCTCGATGTAGCGTGAAAAATCGGGAGCCACATCATACATAAACTCATTAATGAATACATCGCCGGAATCAGCCGCCTCAATCTCGAAATAGGTGAAGCCGAGGGATTGCTCATCCATCGGTACGCCAAAAATGCTCTCCACATCCCAGGCCGAGACGGTGTAGGCTGTATTGCTAATCATCTCATCACCCAGGCTTAACACAACTTCACGGGAATCTGTTTTTAAAGCGGAGGTAACCGTAATATCCGGATCGAGTGAATAGTTTGCTTCATCTTCTCCGGTTGCCCGGTCGATGTGGCGGTCGAAGCGCGCAATGAGCGTCTGGGAGTCGCTGTAGCTTATCGAGGTAAATATTATCGGGTCGGGATCGGGCTCCGCGGTATTCGGCAGTCCGGGGGTTCCTGAGAGCGGATCGGTTGATTCTGACCAGTTTTCACGGGCGTAGGAAACGGCTTCAGCGGAGCGGCGTTCCAGGGCTGCATCATCGCCGCCCCATGTCGATGGCTCATAGCGAAGGGAGTCCATCAGCACTTCAACATCAGTAAAAATTTTGATCTGATCGGCCGAGGCGCGGTTCAGCGACGGGAAATTACCCAGCTCCAGGTATGGACGGTCGCCAAATCTTTCAGCGAGCCCCGCTGCGTTGCCGGTTAAAACTACATATTCTCCCGGACCAAGGGTGAAGTCTTCGGTAGTAAGCCAGCGGGTCGTTGTGGTATTATCCTGGATACGCCAGCTGTTGAGGTTCAGGAGTTTGTCGCTGTTGTTGAACAGTTCGACATACTGCGGGAAGTTGCCCGGCTCATCATAAAAAAACTCATTTATAATGATGTCACCCGGAGCGGGCATGTCCAGAATTTCGAACGGGAAATCAACCGGTTCGATGGTGCCGCCCGCCAAATCCTGAATATTCTGAATGCTTAGAATGTAGTTACCGCCCTCAAGCTCATCATCAAACTGCAGCCTCACTGTATTATCATCGGTCAGGCTGGTCTGATCGGGATTGAAGCTGCTTCCTTCAAAGCTAAGGGTGAAGTTTTCGGTGACGGCCGTTGCCGGATCGATGGCTTCAGAAAAAACGGCCTCAAGCGTCTGACTGTCGATTACATTAACTCCGGCAAGAGAGAGAGGGTTTTTAGTCACCCGGATGTTATCAAAAATGAAGTTATTGATGTTACCCACCGTATAGCTGGGCCGGATACTGAACCAGGCGGCGTTAGCCATGGTGTTATCCACGGCAGAAGAGCCTTCCTGCTGGAATTCGCCCTCAAGGCCTTCAGAAATGAATAAGGACCATTCGCCCTCTTCTGTTCGTGTAACCCGAACCCGGTACCATGTATCCTGTTCAATGATGGTTTCGCCATTAATAATGGTTTCGGTAACTGACCCGTCGTTAAAGCGGACAACCCGGAAGGTTCGGCCCGGCATGTTCTGACCAACCCTTACCGCATAGCCGTTTACCCCATCGCTGGTGTTGGCGCGGTCGGCTATCATAAACACGTGCGCGCGGTTTACGTTGGAAGGATTGAAGCCATTATGATAAACCGAAAACTCCCACTCCCCGTAATTTGCAATCGATTCGGTGCTCAGGTGGGACTCGCCGGCCTCAGATGCATTCAGGCGCAGCACATTCGTGCCCTGGAACTCTTCAATTATCCAGTTTTCGGTGGTGCCAATCCATTCGGGATTTTGGGTGAAGTCGCCGTCGGAAAAATCGTCCTCAACAATAACCTGCTGAGCGGATAGGCTGACGTTAAAACTCAGGCTGAAAGCGAATAAGAACAAAAGTACCCTGTAAAACATATGCGCAGAATTGACGGTCTGTCTTCGTGGAATGAACTCTGTTCGATTAAAATAACAAAGGCGGAAGTCAGTATGAAACCAATTAAAATAGGGTAAGTGCATTTTTATGACTTCATGATTTAGTACATTTGAAATGTTGAAACCTATGTTTATGAACCTTCAAATCAGTGAACTATGAGCAAGCCAAAATATAAGGCAGTAACCAAGAAAGTAGCCCTCATTGCGCATGATTCGCGCAAAAAGGAAATTGTAGAGTGGGCAAAGCACAACAAGGACATTCTTAGCCGTCAGATGCTTTTTGGTACCGGTACTACCGGAGGCCTGATCATGAAAGAAGTGGGTTTGGATATCCACTGTTACAAAAGCGGTCCGCTTGGAGGTGATCAGCAGATTGGCGCAAAAATAAGCGATGGCGAGATCGATTTTCTTATTTTTTTCTGGGATCCGCTTCAGGCACAGCCGCACGATGTCGATGTGAAAGCCCTTTTACGCCTGGCGGTTTATTACAATATTCCGGTTGCATGCAATCGCCTAACTGCTGACTATTTAATAACTTCACCGTTGCTGGAAATCGGAAGTGAAACAGTGTGAAAAGCATTGGGTATATACCTAACACCCAGCAATTTAACTTTTTATTGGCATTCTAAACGGAAATAGGATAAATTCGGTTCTAAGCATTATGAATGTAAACTATGGTTAAACCATTGGTAACAACATATGTTTTAACCGGTCTACACAATCAATCATACTAAAACACTACTTATGATGAAAAAATACAGTGCATTAGCATTGGCGTTCGTATTAATATTCTCTACCAGCGTCTTTGCACAACAAACGAAACCAGAACTTTCTAATGAGTTCTTTCCATCACCAAACACCAACCAACATACCAGCCTTTTCAATGCTGTTTCCTCTGTTGACTTCTCTTTCCTTGAGTCTGAAGGTTACCAGGCAGGTTCTATTAGCGGTCAGAATGGTTGGGTAGCGGAAACCGGTGAGTACGGTGCAGAAGGTTTTTTTGGAGCCGATGCCCGTTCACCAATTTTCGACGCAAGTTTTGCGGAGATTGGAGATTTTGGTCTTTTTCCTGCCAATGTTCCAAGTGAGACCCCTGACAGAATCTTTTGGGCCTTTAGCCCTCAGTTTGATGTGAGTGCCGGTGAAGGTTCAACTATTGTTACCGGCCAGTTCCGTTTTACAGCTAGCGGTGGTTCTGACATTCGTTTCTACGGTGTTGATGATAATGCTGAAGAATTTGCCTTCCAAATTGTGATTGACTGGCTGGGCAACGTGGATTATGTTGACCTGGACGGCGGCGACCGTGTAAATATGGGCACATGGAGTGGTTCTAACGATTACCAATCATTCTCAGTTGATTTTGATCCGGCTAACGGTGAAATCACTTACTTCCTGAATGGCTCACAAATTGGTACTTCGCCAACTTTCGGTTCTTCTGCCGAAATTACATCTGTTCGTCTGTTTAGCGACAACTACCATGAAGGTGAGACATTTCACCTCGACCAAGTTGTAATTGAGCGTGAAATCGCTGATGACCCGGTTGAACTTGGCGACTTTGCTCTTCTTTCTCCTGCAAACGGTGCAGAAGTTGATGTTGAATTTGAAGGCGAAGATCCAGTTGTAGTAGAGTGGGAAGCTTCTGAGAATGCTGTAAACTATACATGGGTTGCAAATCTGCCGGGCGCTGGCTTCGACGAGCCCCTTCTTGCTCTTGCATCTGATAATGATGGTACAGCTACTACTCTTTCCCTTACAACAGGAGTAGTTTATGATGTGCTTGTAGGACTTGGTATCGAGCCCGGCACATCTGTAACTGTAGAATGGTCAGTTTTTGCATCAGCAGGCGACGCTGAGCTGCAGGCTGAAAACGTTTGGGAAGTTACTTTCAACCTTGCTGAGATGCCTGTAAGCACCGAGCCTGTTGAAACTGTAGAAGGTTTCGAGCTGGGTCAGAACTATCCTAACCCGTTCAACCCGACTACCAACATCAGTTTCACCCTTCCTGAAGCTTCTGAGGTTTCTCTCGAAGTATACAACATGCAGGGTCAGCGCGTAGCAACTATCGCTAACGGCACTATGTCTGCTGGTTCACACAACGTGTCTTTCGACGCTACTAACCTTTCAAGCGGTATCTACCTCTACCGTCTGACAGCCGGTGCGTTCACAGCTACCAACAAAATGATGCTTGTGAAGTAAAACAGTATGTCAGGGCTACATTATCAACAGCAGTACAAATGTTGACTTAAAGTAGCAAGACGCTTTAAAGGGGAATCCGGTTTATGATCGGGTTCCCCTTTTTTATTGAATTGATCAGAACCTGCCACTTTATTTCTTCCTGAAAACTAAATTTGTTTGATGTGCATGAAGCCTGATTGGCGTGTATATTCCTACATATGGTTAACTACCTGCCGGACAGAGCGTTTTCCCCTCCCTAAAACAACTCCCCAACAAAAATATTCTGCTATGAATAAAGCGCTTTTACTCTGCGTATCGCTGATTTTCCTGCCTCTTATGCTGTTTGGTCAGACTGCCCCGGACCAGAACCGATCCGTTGAATCGCTGAATGCAGCCCTCAAATCAGCAGGCTTATTGAATGAACAAAACATTCTGCGAAACTATGACCCGAATGAGGGCATCTCGCTTCAGATTGTTGATCCTGAGC
Source organism: Balneolia bacterium (assembly GCA_022565795.1). Classification (GTDB taxonomy): domain Bacteria; phylum Bacteroidota; class Rhodothermia; order Balneolales; family Cyclonatronaceae; genus Cyclonatronum. The sequence continues at coordinate 10,473 of JAIUMA010000039.1, read as the reverse complement.
AGGGCGAGGGTTTCGTATTCGGCACCAATATCTACGGAGATCAGGCTAAAGGAACCTTCTTTGAAGTTGAAGATGATATCGCTATCGAATCTTTAAATCTCTATTTCGGCGGCGGGACAGGCATGGGTACCATTACCGTAATGGTAGTGGCCGGGAATGAAAATACCGGAGCTGATTTATCGCAGGTCTTCGGCTCTGTTGAGTTTAACCTGGAAGATGCCAACATTCCGGCCGATCCTGAAGAAATTGAGCCAACTTCAATCGTATTCGATGCCCCCGTGATTGTAAGCGGCGAGTTTGGTATAGTCTACAGCTGGGATCCGAATGAGCTCGAGCCCGATGCCTTTGGCCTTGCTTCCAGTCCGCTACTGGAGTCACGGGTTGCCACGGAGTGGGAGCAATGGGACAACGGCGGATGGCATAATGTGTCAGACTCCTGGGCGGGTGAATACTCAGACGGACTGCCAATTTTCGATTCCGGTGAACTCGGCTGGATTCAGTGGATTGATGTGATTTTCTCCGAATCGGTCGAGCTCGGTGAGTTCAGCCTGATATCGCCGCCCGACGGCGCTGAAGCCAGCGTGGAAATCAACGGAAATGATCCGGTTGTGATCGAGTGGGGAGCATCTGTAAATGCGCAGAGCTACAGCTGGGTTGCTAACGTGCCGGGCGAAGGCTTCGATGAACCTCTTCTTGAACTTCAGGCAGATGATTCCGGTACGGCTACAACGCTTTCACTAACAACAGGAGCTGTTTATGACGCACTGGTAGCCGCAGGCGTAGAGCCGGGCACATCCGTTACGGTCGAATGGACAGTAGTCGCTTCTGCCGGTGGCAACACCCGACAGGCAGATGAAGTCTGGGAAGTGACATTCAACGTGATGGAGCCTCCTGTGAGCTCACCGCCCGGTGAAATCGTTCAGGAATTTACTCTTGAGCAAAACTACCCGAATCCGTTTAATCCAACGACTACGATTAGCTTCACTCTTCCCGAGGCTTCACCGGTTACGCTTGAGGTGTTTAATATGCAGGGACAGCGTGTGGCCACGTTGCTCAACACATCTATGGGCGCCGGATTGCACAATGTATCCTTCGATGCAGCCAGTCTGTCCAGTGGAATTTACCTCTATCGACTCACCGCGGGATCTTTTTCCGCCACGAATAAGATGATGCTGGTGAAATAAAATCAGTTTGTGAGTATCAGCAGTCTCAACAGAGTGCCAAAGTTGATACTCTCTTCTCAAGGTTTAATAAAGGGGAATTCGGTTTTAGATCGGGTTCCCTTTTTTTCGATAATTTTTGGGTCGGCATTAATGGAAAATGAACCGCCGGGATGATGGCGATGTTCACTGCTGCATGCATGATACTAAACCCCACATTGGAGTCGTCTGGTTCAAACGTGATCTTCGGCTCAGTGATCACAGACCGCTTAAGGAAGCCATCGAATCCGGACTTCCGCTGCTATTGATTCGATTGTTCGAACCCGAAGTTGAGCAGCACTCATCCGATTTTGACATCCGCCACTGGCGTTTTGTAAGGCAGAGCATCACCGATCTGAATCTCAGGCTCAGAGATTACGCTCATTCAGATAAGGGCACGGAGCGCATCACCCTTTATCCAAACATCCACGCGTTTCACCGAAATGCTGAAGAAACGTTTGAGCTTCTGCAAGGTGATTATACTATCAGAGCAGTCTGGAGTTATGAGGAGACTGGTACCGACATCACCTACAAAAGGGATATTCGGATGGCCGCGTGGTTCAAAAAGCGCGGAATCAGATGGTGTGAGTATCAGACCAATGGCGTGCAGCGGGCGATTAACGACCGTGACGGCTGGACTAAAGCATGGTACGCTGTGATGTCTGACGAGACCGATGAGCCTGAACTCGAAAAACTTCGAACGGTGAAACTGCCGGACGAGCTAAACAGGAAATTACAGGGTGAAGAGTTGCCGGGTGCAGTGCACGAGAACCTCGTACGAATTCAGATGGGTGGAGTTTCCGAGGCTGAAAAGACGCTGGAATCTTTCATCCGAACACGGGCGGCATCATACAACAAGCACATCTCAAAGCCTTTGGAAAGCCGGGAATCGTGCAGTCGTTTGTCGCCTTTCCTCACGTGGGGGAATTTAAGCGTTCGTCAGGTTTATCAGGCTGCGAAAGCGGGGAAAGAGCAGTATGGAAACAAAAAAGGACTGAACAGCATGATGTCGAGACTGCGCTGGCATTGTCACTTCATTCAGAAATTCGAGACCGAACCCCGGATTGAGTTTGAGAATACAAACCGTGGCTTCAATGATATCCGTACCGAAAGGGATGATAAACTGATTGGAGCGTGGAAAAAAGGCGAGACGGGATTTCCGCTGGTGGATGCGTGCATGAGGTGCGTTCAGGAAACTGGCTATCTCAACTTCAGAATGCGGGCGATGCTGGCATCCGTTCTTACCCACCATTTCTGGCAGCACTGGCGGACGGGCGCTCCCTGGCTGGCAAAGCAGTTTTTAGATTTTGAGCCCGGCATACACTATACGCAGTTTCAGATGCAGGCGGGTACGCAGGGTATTAACACGATTCGGATTTATAACCCGGTTAAGCAGTCTCAGGAGCATGATCCGGATGGCGTGTTCATAAAGGAATGGGTTCCGGAGCTGGGCAAAGTACCAGCCAAGCTGATTCATGAGCCCTGGAATATCTCCGAAATGGAGCAGCAGATGATGGGCTTCAGATTGGGTGAAGACTATCCGCGGCCGGTTGTAAAAGATTTGAAGCGCAGCTACCGCGAGGCTTCTTCCCAGCTATGGTCAAAAAAATCAGATCCGGAGGTAAAGCGCGAAAACGAGCGAATCGTAAAGATGCACGTGAGAAGATAGAGAGGGGGATTTTCGATGTCTGATTTTGGAATTGTTTTGCATTTCGCTAACTTATACGTATGAATATTACAAATACGTATAGTGATGAACAAAAAGCTAACGCTGTATATATCGGAAGACGTTATAAGCAGAGCCAAGGCTTATGCTCAGGAGAAAGGAACGTCGGTTTCCGGGCTTGTAGAGGATTACTTGGCTAAACAAACCTCGGCATATAGTGGTGAACCGGATGCAGAAGGGAAGGTCGAAGAGGAGTTTGTTACTTTTTTTGGCGTGATTGAGCTATCCGACGATTTTGATGAAAAGGATGAAGTAATGAAACTTCGCCAGGAGAAACACCGCTGATGACAGAACCCGTATTGCAAAATGATACAGTTAAGCTGTTTTTGGATACTACTATTCTGGTTGATGTTCTTGCCAACAGACAACCGCATGCTGAGGCTGCTATCGCGCTTTTTAAAAGAAGAAAACGTGGTGAGCTGCGCTTGTGTACCTCTGCCATATCGATAACCACAAGCTGGTATTTAGTAAGCCGTGAGCGCGATGCAAGAACAGCGCTGGAAGCTATTAAGGGTATGCTCAAATTTGTTGAAGTCATCAATACCGGAGAGCGGGCCGTGTTGCAGGCGCTAAAAGCAGACTTTCGTGACTTTGAAGATGGGGTTCAATACTACTCGGCTTTTGAGGCAGGTGACATTCAATGTATAATCACAAGAAACGTACGGGATTTTCGTCATTCTGTTATCCCTGTTTACAGCGCGAGAGATTACCTGGAACTGAAACAGGATTTAAATTAAAGCGAGCAGAGTATTAAGTGCTGAGGTAAAGAAAGAAGGCGCTGAACCAGCAAATAATCGGGCGCAAAAATATTTTTCAAAAAAAGGTTGATATCGGGTTCGGATATCTATTTTTGATTGAAAAAAGTAATATATTTGATGATGATTAATTCATACCACATCTGATTGTTTCAAATGAAAAGATTACGGGCTGTAGTTGTTGAGACCAATCTGATTCAATTCATGCATGTTTAAACCGGTTTCTTCTCAAGTTCTCCTCCCGGAGAAACCACTGTAGGCGCTTTAAAAAGTAAAAGAATCTCCATAAGACAAAATTTACTATCCTGAAAGCGTTGATACTTCCAATTAACATCAAGCAAAAACATCGGGAATAAATCAAAAAAATCAGTACGTTGTTTAACAGTTTGAAAGCAATCGATCCGAATTTTTATTTTATTGCCTAACTTCAAGACCAAAACCTTACACCTAAACCTCAACCACTTTTCACAATTAATTCTGAATAAACTATGCTTCCAATGAATGTAAATTTTAAAGTTATAATTACCGCTCTGGTGATTTCTCTTGTGTTTATGTCTTGCCGCACAACTCAGGAAATCGAGCCTGAGCCACAACCTGAGCCGGTAGAAGAAGAACTTTATGAGCCCGAGCCAGAGCCAATGCCTGAGCCGGAACCAGAGCCTGAGCCAGACCCGGAAATCAGCAGCCTGAACCAAATCAATTTCGATTTCGATAAGAGCGACCTGGATTCAGAAGCTCGCGGCCTGCTTCGTGAGAACGTGCGCATGCTTCGCGACAGCCCGAACTACCGCGTTCGCGTTGAGGCGTTCACCGATGATGTTGGTACCGACCAGTACAACCTCAGACTGAGCGTTCGTCGTGCTAATGCTGTAGGCGATTTCTACCGTGAGAACGGTATCTCATCCGACCGAATTACCGTTGCTGGTCTTGGTGTAGATCCAAATCCATGTATGAATCCGATTCCGGGCGACCGCGGATGCCGTGAAATGCGTCGTGCACACTCCGAGCCGATTGCACCTTTCCGCAGAGCAACAAACTAAACTTCAAAACAGGCTTAATGTCTGAAAAGTTAAGGTTAGAAAAGCCGCTCCGGTCTCCGGGGCGGCTTTTTGTATGTATGCCCTTTACGAATCACTACGCCTTTACTTCCCGCCGTGAGGAAAACGAATGAGAAAATCTATGCTTTTGTTAAAAGCACAGAAATAAATTTGCTGAGCAGATAGCGAGCTTAACCGTAAGCACAATTATGTCACACAAAGGAAATAAGTCGTTTCTACCTTCGAAAACCTGCCCGGTTTGTGGCCGTGAATTCACCTGGCGAAAGAAATGGGAGAAAAACTGGAAATCGGTGAAGTACTGCAGCGAGAAATGCCGGCGGAATAATCAGTAATACAGTGTCAGCAGTACTAACAGTGCCAACAGTAACAGTAGCTGAGTTGTGGTAAATTGATAGATCGGGCACGGCTACATCCATTTTTGCGTTGAATCCGGTGCAATATATAACCACAATCTTAACTGTTGACACTGTTGACACTGTTGACACTGTTGACACTGTAGCCCTGATACACTGAAATATGACTTCCCTGCTCTGGTTTTGCAACGACATTCGACTTCATGATAATGAGGCCCTTCATATAGCAACTGAAGAAGCAGAAAAGCTGCTGCCCGTCTATATTTTTGATCCCCGCCAGTTTGCGAAAACAGACGAAATTGGCTTTCCGAAAACGGGGCCTTTCAGACTTCGCTTCCTTATTGATAGCCTTAGAGATTTGAAATCAAATCTGCAGTCTAAAGGCTCGGATCTCATCATCCTTACAGGAAAACCCGAAGAGTTGATTCCTGAACTATGCAGAAAGCATGATATCGGCCTGGTTAGCTATCACGAAGAGGCCACGCATGAGGAAACGCAGGTTGAAGACGCTCTCGACGATGCGCTTGAAAAAATCGGTGTGGATGTCGACTCGGCCTGGGGCGCCACGCTTTATCATCTGGATGATCTTCCGATGGAGGTCGAAAAGCTGCCGGATGTGTTTACCGCATTTCGAAAGAAAGCCGAGAAGTACAGCGAGGTCAGAGAACTTTTTGATACACCTGCAAAATTGCCGCCTTTACCGGAGTCTCATCCCGAGTCAGAGGGATTCCCTGATTCAGACTTCTTCGGTCTCGAGCCGGATTCACCTTCAGAGCATTCGGTGCTGCCGTTTGCAGGTGGTGAGACTGCGGCCCTGAAGCGATTGGAAACTTACTTCTGGGATCAGGATCTGCTCAAAACCTATAAGGAGACCCGAAACGGTATGCTGGGCGCGGACTACTCTTCGAAGTTTTCAGCCTGGCTTGCCAACGGAACCATTTCGCCGCGCTACATTTACTTCCAGGTGAAGCGGTACGAAAAAGAGCGCAAGAAAAACAATTCAACCTACTGGCTGATTTTTGAATTAATTTGGCGGGACTATTTCCGTTTCATAGCTTTGAAACACGGCCGCAATCTATTCTACTCAACTGGCATCAAGGGCAAAAAATACGAGTGGAGCACTGATAATGATGCGTTCAGGAAGTGGGCCAACGCCGAAACGGGCATTCCAATGATTGATGCCAACATGAGAGAACTCAACGACTCTGGCTTTATGAGTAACCGCGGACGCCAGAATGTGGCCAGTTTTCTTGCCAAATGTCTGAACATCGACTGGCGCTGGGGTGCCGAATATTTTGAGTCGCTGCTGGTAGATTACGATGTGTGCAGCAACTGGGGCAACTGGGCCTACAACAGCGGCGTTGGCAACGACCCGCGTGACCGCTATTTCAATATAGTTGGTCAGGGTAAACGCTATGATGCCAACGGAGACTATATTCGACACTGGCTGCCGGAGCTGAAAGATGTCCCGGGTGAATACATTCATGAGCCCCACAAAATGAGCGTGGAGCAGCAGCGTAAAGCCGGTATTGAAATAGGCAACGACTATCCGTTCCCGATGATCAATTTGGAGCAGGCGTATCGGGAGATTGAGAAGAGGGGCGATTGAAAAGGTTTCACGTAGAGAAGCCAAGACGTGAAGTTTGTTAAAAACCTCAGATTTATTTTTTTGAATTAACCCTTTGTGAATCTGCGCCTTTGCGTGATATACTCCCATTATGATTCAACTAAATTTCAACGGTATTACTCTTCACCTGCTTTCCGATAAGGCCATCTTCCGCCCGGAAAACCGGACTCTTTATCTGGCCGACACCCATTTCGGAAAAGCCGGGACCTTCCGGAGGGGAGGAGTGCCACTGCCCGGCGGACACAACGCGGCGGACTATCTGCGCCTTGATGCCATCATATGTCTACATGAACCGGGATGCATCGTGTTTCTGGGTGATCTGTTCCACAGCGATATCAATGCGGAGTGGCGGGAGTTTAGGAAGTGGCGTGAGGCGAACGGGAGTATCAGTATGATGCTCATACAGGGCAACCACGACGTGCTGCACGCTAACGATTACCGCGATGCCGGTCTTTTGGTGCAGGGTGAAGGCTTCGAAGACGATGGCCTCATCCTGAATCATCATCCAGTGCCTGATGAAGTAGTTGATGGTGATCTTAGGCCATCACTCTGCGGACACGTGCATCCGGGCGTGCGCCTGAGCGGACCCGGGCGCCAGTATGAAAAGCTGCCCTGTTTCTGGCACAAATCATCTCACAAGCAGCTGATGCTACCAGCCTTTGGTTCCTTTACCGGACTGGGCGTTGTTTCGCCTTCGGAAGAAGATCAGGTTTATTTGGTAGCTGAAGATGCGGTGTTAGCGCTGTAAGCAGCTTCTTTCCTCTTCCTTACCAGCTGTCCGCCTGCAAGACCGAGAATTATAGCCGAAAGACCCATTATTTCGTAGCCCAGACGTCCGTCGGAATAGGCGCTGAAAAGTATCATTACCAGAAATCCACCCAGTGCGGCAAAGGAAATCCATCCGGGAATGGTGAAGTGCTTGTAAACATAGTGCACCGTACAGAAGATCACAATCATCAGGAGAATAAGCAGAAGTGGTGTCATGGTTCGGGAATTTAATTTGGGTGATATGAGCTATAAACCTGAGTTCGATTCATAAGCTTGGACAAGCAGAATAGTATAAGCTTAAAAATAGATTAGATTAATATAGGTGTTTAATATTTAATCATGTGCCGTTAGGTACATAATATGGGTAGAAATGGAGATCCAATCAAAATTAGCGTGCCTTTAGGTACGCCACATGACAAACGATGGATTTTGAGGAAGAAGATGGTTTCCGCAGGCATATGCTGTACCAGCCGGCGGGCGGGCAGGCCTGACGGCACAGAAAAATGCGAACCTATTTTATTTCTACCCATATGTTGATCCTGACGGGATAAATGTTCCCTATGTATTTGTCTATTTATGAGTATTCTGATACCGAACGTTTTTGAGCAATATTGCCTCCTGCAAGCTGTACAAGGAATTAAAATACCTATTCGAACTCAGGCATTAAATCAAGTTAAGAATCAGCCCGCCGGCTCGGCATGTCTGCCGGATATATAAAGAGCTGCCGGCGTGTAATAGAAATCAATCCAGAGTTTGATCGATAATGCGGCACCGAAAAGGGGCAGCATGTACCATGCCCAGCTGAGGTTATTCCAGATGAATACAATCAGCACAAAGGCCATTGCCGCAAAAACCAGGTTCGATACCGAATGTCGTCCCTCCGGAAGCTGACCGTTTTTCCGGTAGTACTGCGAAATAACTCCCAGACGGTAAATATATATAACAAGGCCGATGGCGACCAGAATGAGCATCACAATTTGTACTGGCATGAGGCTAAGATTTTCGGGTTAGCAGTGAACTGATGATCGAGTATTCATAGTGACGGAGCACCAAAGCAGCCTATAAGACTGATAATCAACAACCTAATAAAAATGGAAAGTTCTGTCAATATAGGATGATGTCAATTTGGGTGGTTTTCATGCCTTACTTTTTAGTGTTTCCTGCTTTTTCCGGAAATCAAAAAGTTTACGGATATTACCTTGGTGAAACTAAAGCCCGGATTCACTCACCGGTATCAGAACAGTTACCTAATTATTCGATGAGTATGTATATGAATATGATTATCAAAAATTCGCAAAAATATAGTTTGATGCTAATCCTGGTGATGGTGCTTTCCATTGCATGGTCGGCATCATACGCGCAGTCACCCGGACTCTCCGCTGAGGACGTGGCAGAGACCAGAACGGTCACAACCACCGCTATCAGCCCTGATGGTTCGTATGTGGCATATACCGTAACCCGCCCGCCGACAGAAGATGCCAACCGCGCCCGAACAATAAGCGAGCTCTACATCATCCCAGCAGAGGGTGGAGAGGCCGTTCCGGTGGTTACGCATCCTCAGAGCGCATCGGCGCCGCGGTGGCTGCCGGACGGAAGGCTTGCATTTACCGCACGGCTTACCGATCACAGTAATCAGACTCAGGCGTATGCCGTTAACAGCTCCGGCGAAAATATCGAAAAGCTGACGGACGCTTCTTACGGTGTTATGCAGTTCGCCATATCAGCCGACGGTTCGACGCTGATTTACCGTTCAATGGATCCGGAGTCGGATGAACGACGCGAGCGCAGGGAATTGGGCTACGACATGATTGTATTTAGTGATGCACCTCGGGCAATCAGACTTTATGTGCAGGATTTGAATAACCCTGAGTCACGCTCCCTCACTTCCGATGAGTGGCTGGTTCAGGATTTTGCAATCTCGCCAAACGGCCGCGAAGCCATCGTGCGCATTACCACAGACCCTCTTGCCGATTACGACCTGATGTTCAGCGAGCTGTATCGCGTTAATCTGGAGAACGGTGACTACTCGTTGCTAACCGATACCGAGGGTAAACTTGGGCCAATTACCTATAGTCCCGACGGACAAAAGATTGCCTTTTTGGGCGCGAAGGTGTTCAGTGATCCGCTTGCGCAGCGTATCTATGTGGTTAACAGAAACGGATCAGACACAAGGGACATCACGCCGGATGACTATGAAGGCACCATCGAATGGATTGGCTGGAGGAACAATCGTTCGCTTTGGTTCACGGCCGTGGAGAGCACGGTTACCACGCTGAATGAAATTTCATCAGATGGCGGAAGCGTGAGCAGACTGGCAGGCGGTGAACGCGAGATTTTCAGTGCAATCAGTCCTGACAGTCAGGGCAGACGTTTTGCGGCTGCAGTGAACCGCAGAGATCATCCCGGTGAGGCTTATGTGGGCAGCTTCAGAAACGGAAGTTTCACCAGACTTACGCACCATAACGAGTGGCTGGCCGATCGTGAGCTTGGCGAGCAGCGTACGATTCGCTGGTACGGCGCAGATGGTCTTTGGATGGAAGGCGTGCTAACGCTTCCGGTTGGTTATGAGGAAGGCACAAGATACCCACTGGCCGTTCTGCCGCACGGCGGACCCGAAGGCGTGGATCTCGACGGCTGGGGAACGCGTGCGCTCTATCCGGCTCAGTTTCTGGCAGCAAACGGCTACGTGGTTTTTAAACCGAACTACAGAGGCAGCGCAGGACGGGGCTCGTGGTTTACCATGGCGAATCATCGTGATCTTGGCGGGAAGGAATTTGATGATGTGCTGCTCGGCATAGATTTTCTGGAAGAGGAAGGCATTATCGATCCGGATCGGGTAGGTATGTCGGGCACCTCATACGGTGGCTATTTCTCCGCATGGGCGGGCACCCGTCACAGTTATCGTTTTGCTGCGACAATCACCTTTGCGGGGCTTTCGAACTGGATTTCGTTTACCGGAACAACCGATATACCAATCGAAATGATGT